>DASPTK010000020.1:0-93563 GCA_035623475.1 Gemmatimonadaceae bacterium
CCGAGGACGGCTTCCTGGTGATGACCAGCCGAGCGAGCTACGAGTTGGTGCAGAAGGCCGCGATTGCGAGCGTTCCTCTGCTCGCGGCCATTTCGCGGCCGACGGGGCTCGCCATCCGGCTTGCTGAAGCGTCAGGCCTGACGCTCGTTGGGCTATTGCGGGGCAAGTCGGCGAATGTCTACGCCCACGGCTATCGTCTCGGGGTCGCCGATCCCCAGCCCTGACCGCGCCGCCTCGCCAGGCGCGCGGGGCTCCGGCCGGGCACGACCGTCCCTTAGAAGATGCTCCGCACCACGAACCACAAGTTGGCTGGGCGCTCCGCCAGCCTCCGCATGTACCAGGCGAACCACGCCGTGCCGTAGCTGATCAGCACGCGCACGACGTGCCCGCTCGCCGCCAGCGCGCGTTGGTCGGCGGTGCGGATGCCGTACAGCATGTGGATCTCGTACTGGCGTTGGGCGACCCCGAGCTCATCGGCGCGTCGGCTGATGCGCTTGACGAGCCCCAGGTCGTGGGTTCCGAAGACGGGGAGCGTGCCGCTCCCCTCCCGGGCGCTCGCCAGGAGCTGGCCGGCGAGGGACAGATACTGCGCGTCTACCTGGTCCTTGGTCGTATACGCGACGTCGGGCGGCTCGCGATAGGCGCCCTTCACCAGGCGAATGGATGGGGCGAGCGGTAGAAGGGAGCCCAGATCGGCGGGGGTGCGCCGCAGGTACGCTTGCAGGCAGATGCCGACGCGCGCCGCCTCCGCGCGGACATCCCGATAGACCGCGATCGTGGCGTCGACATAGCGCGACTCTTCCATGTCGATCCAGACGAAGGTGCCCAAGGCCGCCGCGCGCCGAGCGATCGCCTGAACGTGCGCCGCGCAGGCATCGCGGTCCGTGTCGATCCCGAGGTGTGTGAGCTTGACCGATATGTGGGCGGGCAGGGAGCGGAGGTGAATCTGCGCGAGAGCCTCGAGATACCGATCGCGAACCGCCGCCGCTTCGGCCGGGCTGCGCACCTGCTCCCCAAGCTCGGTGAGCACGGAGCCCAACCCGTCGCGCGCGAAAGACGTTGCGGCGTCGAGGGCCGACGGCAAATCCTCGCCGGGCATGAAGCGCTGAGTCGCCCGCCGGAAGAAGGCGCGTTGCCTCAGCTGATCGGCGAGCCAGTCGCTGCGTGATGCGCGAAGAAGGAGCGAGCGGGTAATACTCATTCAGATGGGGTCGAGTTGAGGGGCGCATTCGCCCGACGACGCGCACGCAGTGGCGATCCACCGCCGTCGCGCCGGGGTGAAGTTACCGGCGCTAGGCGAATGCGGCCAGCGGCGCCGACGTCGGTGGTGCTGTCGTCCGCTCCCCGGACGGCGCATTATTCGCCATCCCTGGCCTGGCGACCGAATGACGGAAGCGTGGCGGCCCAACGAGGAATCGACGCCGCTCCCCCAGCCGGCTCCAGTAGTCGAGACGACGTCCTCTCTGCGCGTGGCCTTTCAGGGCGAGCCGGGCGCCTTCAGTGAGGAGGCGATCCTGAAGCTCTGGCGCGGAGCCGCCGAGGCGGTCCCGATGAAGAGCTTCGACGATGTGATGGACGCGGCCGAGGAGCGACAGGTCGATTACGGCCTCCTCCCGATCGAGAGCACCCTCATTGGCGGCGTGGAGGTGGCATACGACCTTCTCACCCTGCACGACAGACTCTGGGTGACGGCAGAGACGGTGGTCGAGATCCAGCTGAGCGCTCTCGGTCTGCCCGGTGCGACGATTGCGGGGCTGAAGACACTCGCGAGCCACCCGATCATGCTGGCGCAGTGCACGTACTTCCTCGACCGGCACAAGAACATCACGCCGGAACCGGCCTGGGACACCGCCGGAGCGGCGCGCGAGGTAATGGAGCGCGGCGACCCCACGCGCGCCGCCGCTGCAGGTCCGCTGGCCGCCGAGCGCTTCGGATTGGTGACGCTGGCCGAGCACATCGAGGATCGGCCGGACACGATGCTGCGCTTCCTCGCGGTGGCGCCGGAGCCCGCCGCGCTTCCCCCCGGCACGCCGTCGCGCACGACGCTGCTCGCTGCACTCCCGTCGACGACGACCGCCCTCCTCAGCCTCGTCCAGCCCTTCGCCGCCCACGAGCTCTACGTGAGCCACCTCGTCTCACGCCCGACGCGCGAGCCCTGGCGCTATCACTTCTTCATCGAGTTCGAGCACCAGTCCGATGATCCCCGCGCGCAACGGGCGATCGAGGCGGTGAAGCGCGCGTCCACGGTCTGCCGCGTGCTCGGCACCTATCCGCGCTGGGTCGGGCTCTCCGGGCCCGGGAGCGCGCGCTAGCGGACAGGCACGGCGGCTCGCGGCGGGCCGTTTCCCGCACCGCTGCGGTCGATCGCCCTCGCGATTTCGTCGAGATCTTGTGGCGTCAGGACAATCGATGAGGCCCCGATCCACCCGTCCACCTGGGCGGCGCTTCGCGCGCCGACGATCGCACCGGTGACCCCGGGCCATGACAGCACCCAGGCGACGGAGATCGACGCCACCGTCGTGCCGTGACGCTGGGCGATCGGTCGAAGCGCATCTCGCAAGACCAGATTGCGCTCGAGGTTCGGCGACCGGAACTCCACGGCGCGACGTCGCCAGTCGTCGGCGGGCAGGTTCTGCACTCTGCTCGCCGTGAAGTCGTCGGCGAGAAGTCCCGACTGCATGGGGCTGTAGGCGATGACGCCGGTGCCGTGGCTGGCGCACCACGGAAGCTCCGACTCGGCGAATTGACGGCGGATGAGAGAGAAGGGAGGTTGTGAGGCGTCGACGTGCCGCACGCGATCGCAGCGCTCGAGGAGGGATCGGCTGAAGTTGGACACGCCTCCGAAGCGCACCTTCCCCTCATCGATCAGCCGGCCCATCTCCCGCCACGATTCCTCGACTGGAGTCCCCGTCTCGTCCGGCCAATGGAACTGATAGAGGTCGATCCGGTCGACGCCGAGTCGGCGCAGCGACGCTTCGCACTCGGCGCGAATAACCTTGGGATGGAGGTCTCGCACGGCTTCGCCCATCGGGGCGTTGGGGTCCCAGGTGAGCCCACACTTCGTAAAGACCAGCGGACACGACGCCGCGGGCAAGTCGCGGAGAAGGCGCCCAACCAGCTCCTCGGAGTGGCCGAGACCGTAGATGGCGGCGGTATCGATCCAGTTGACGCCACGCTCGACCGCGTGCCGCATCGCGGCGAGCGATGCCTGATCGTCCTGCGGGCCCCAGCCGAAGGCCCAGCCACCACCGCCGATGGCCCAGGCACCGAATCCTACCGTCGTAATCGCCAGGCCGCTCCGGCCGAGGGGCCGTGTGGGGAGCGGAGTAGGTTGGTTCATGACAGGGAGCGGCACGAGGTCATTCGTGTGTCTCCTCGGAGCGTGGTCGCTATCGCAGACCCTTGAAGATAGCCACACGATTCTTGGATGCCGCCGTCGGCGCGACATCGACGAACAGAGTGCTCACCCATATCATCACCGGCGTGCATGACGCGTGCCCTCCTCCTTCTGTTGCCGGACCTTCAACCGGCGATGCCCCTTCTCCTCCCATGAGCCCTCTTCTCACGCCTCGATCGGCGATCCTCCTGCTGGTGCTCTCGCTGCTCAGCGCGCCGGGCAGTCAGGCGCAGCAGAAATCCTCTGCCAAGCCGACCGCTGGGGCGACGTCGACCCTCCACGCGCTCTTCGATGAGGAGTGGCAGTTCGAGATGCGCGAGGAGCCGCTCTTCGCCACCTACGTCGGAGATCACCGCTACGATGATCGCCTCCCGTCGGTCTCCCGAGCGGACGAGGAGCGGCGGGCGAAGGCGCGGAAGCAATTCCTGGATCGGTTCGAGGCGATTCCACGCTCGTCGCTCGGCGCCGAGGATCGAGTCAGCCTCGACATGATGGAGCGCCAACTTCGCGACGACATTACGGACGTCGATTTCGGCGCCTACCAGATTCCGATCACCGCCGACGAGGGCTTCCACATCGACTTCGCCCGGCTGCCGACGCGAGTGCCTCTCGCCACGCCGGCCGACTACGAGCACTACATCGCCCGGCTCCGAGCCTGGCCGACGTACGTCAACCAGCACATCGCAAACATGCGGGCCGGACTGGCGCGGGGCTTCACCATGCCGCGCGTGTCGCTCACCGGCTACGAGGGGACGATATCGGCGCATGTCGTGACCGACCCTACGACAAGCGTCTTCTACAAGCCCTTCGTGTCCTTCCCCAATACGGTGCCGGAGAAGGACCGCGCGCGGCTGCGCGAGGCGGGGCTCGCCGCCGTGCGCGACGCCGTGATCCCGGGCTACAAGGCGTTTCTCGACTTCATGACGACCGAGTACATCCCGCACGCCCGGGAGACGATCGGCGCGTCGGCGCTGCCTGACGGGCAGCGTTACTACGCGTATCGTGTCCGGCACTATACGACGCTCGACATCGGACCCGACAGCATCCACAAGATCGGGCTCTCCGAGGTGGCGCGCATCCAGGGAGAGATGGACGCCGCCATCAAGCAGACCGGGTTCGCCGGCGACTTTCCCGCTTTCCTGCAGATGCTGCGCACCGATCCCCGCTTCTACCCGAAGACCCCGGAGGAATTGCTCGAGCGCGCGTCGTGGATTGCCAAGCGGATGGATGGGAAGCTCCCGTCGCTCTTCAAGACTCTCCCGCGACTCCCCTACGGCATCGAACCCGTGCCGGACGAGCTGGCCCCGAAGTACACGGCCGGGCGCTACATCCCTGCGCCGGTAGGGAGCACGCGAGCGGGGATGTACTGGGTGAACGTCTACGCCTTGTCCAGCCGGCCCTTCTACGCACTCGAAAGCCTAACGCTGCACGAGGCCGTGCCGGGTCACCACCTCCAATTCGCTCTCGCCCAGGAGCTCACGGGGCTCCCGGCATTCCGGCGGTTCGTGGGCGTGGACGCCTACTCCGAGGGCTGGGGACTCTACTCCGAGCGGCTCGGCCTCGAGGCCGGCTTCTACACCGATCCGTACTCGAACTTCGGGCGCCTCACCTACGAGATGTGGCGCGCCTGCCGCCTGGTGGTGGACACCGGCATCCACTCGATGGGGTGGACGCGCCAGCAGGCGCTCGACTACATGGCGCAGCACACGGCACTCTCCCTGCACGAAGTGGAGACGGAGACCGACCGCTACATCGCGTGGCCGGGCCAAGCGCTCGCCTACAAGATGGGCGAGCTCGAGATCCGCGCCCTCCGGCGTCAGGCGGAGGAGGCACTGGGGACGCGCTTCGACGTGCGGGAATTCCACGATGTGGTGCTCCGACACGGCGTCGTGACGCTGTCGGTGCTTCGAGACCAGGTCGCATCGTACATCCACGCGGCGTCGCGCGAGCCTCCACGCGCGGGTCGGTGACGTCGCTCTACCACTCTTTCTTATGCGCTCCATGGACCACGCATTCGTCACCACCGCTCCGGGAATCGAGGGCTACTCCGTTACGAAGACCCTCGGCGTCGTCCGCGGCATCGTCGTGCGGTCGCGGTCGATCGTCGGCACGCTTGGCGCAGCGCTACAAACGATGGTTGGTGGCAACATCTCCCTCCTCACGGCGCTCTGCGAGAAGACGCGCAGTGACGCCTACGATCTCATGATCGAGCATGCCCAGCAACTCGGTGCGAACGCGGTGATCGCAGTCCGGTACGACGCCACGGAGATCATGGGCGGCGTGACCGAGGTGCTCTGCTACGGCACGGCGGTGGTCGTCTCGCCGGCGCGCTGAGGAAGCCTGCGCGGCGCCGTGCCGCCCGGGGCGGGAAAGGCGCAACGCGCGTAGCTGAGCCAGCCGAGAAAGCGAAGGGGCGGTCCGGATCGGACCGCCCCTTCGACCTTGCTACTGCTCCGCCGTGCTATTGAAGCTGGACGGGCGGGGTGGGGAAGACTCGGATGTCGACGAACGCCACCACTCCACGGTCGCGCGCCCGAATCGCGATTACGTTCGTTCCGCCGATCACGAGCTGGCTCGGAGTGACGGTGAACGAGAAGCTATCGAGCGTCGCGCACCCTTCGTGCGTGACGAAGTCGGTCTGTGAGTTGTAGCCAGACGACGCCGTGGACGTCACGTCGTTGCCGTTCACGAACACCTGGATGTCGTTGTCGATCGCCACGTTCACCGTGAGACCGCTCGTCCACCACGGTGCCAGTGAGAAGGTGTGACGCAGCAGCATGTCGGTGGGCGGATTGGCGTTGTTCCAGAGCGTCGCCACCGTGACGTCGAGCGGACACGACGTCCCCGGCACAGAGCCGCTGCCGAAGGCTGCGTTCCCGGTCGACCACTGCGAGTCGTTGAAGCCCGGCGCCTGGAAGCCGGCGTCATGCCCGGCCGCGCCGAGGAGGTACTTGTAGCCCGTGCCGAGGTACGGAATAATGTCCGTCCCCGTGGCATTGAAGGTCACCGGGTTGCCGTTGAGCAGCACCGGATCGCCTGACGCCGGCGCCGGGAAGGAGTAGTTCGCCGTCACCGTGTTCGCGCCCGTGTTGATCGTCCAGCTTCCGACGGTCGCGATGCCAGACGCATTGCTCGTCTCAGTCACCGTGGATCCTGCCGTGCCATCGGTGAGCTGCCCACCGCCTGCGGTCACGGTGAAGACGACGCTCGCGCCAGGAAGGCCGGTTCCGTTGAGCGTGTGGACCTTCACCGACGGTGCCTGCGGGACCGCGGACCCGGCAGGAGCGCTCTGCGAGGTCGACGAGTTCGCGTCGACGTAGGTCTGAATGTCGACGATGCTGATCGGGCTCGCACCGCCGCCTTTGCCAGCTGTGCCGCCGCCCTTTGTTCCTGATCCCCCAGCGTAGAGAGGAGTCGGGGAGATGGCATCCAGCGCCAGGGAGCCGAGACGCTCAGCCGCGTGCTTCCACTCGCCTTTCATCGCCAGGTCCATAACCCCCGGCCCGTCGAGCATGCTGCTCTGGGTCGGACAGTTGAGTACCGTCGTGACGTCCACGGGCGGCAAGATCTCGAATCCTGTGCTGCTCGTGTTGTGCCCAATCCTCAGCGCGCCTGATGTTGGGGGCGCGACGGTCAGAGGGATGCACTCGGCGATAACGATGAACTGTCCCGGGGCGGGCTCAGGCACGGCGTTGAAGTTGTAAAGAGGGGCGTAGCGATCGAGGTTCGTGTTGAGATGATCGCCGGGAGTCGTGTCGAGGGCGATCTGGATAGTCGTCGGCTGATTGCCGAACGCACCGGGCGGGATCTGCAGCGCGGCTTGACCGTCGGGACGCGTGACCGTCTGTGTATTGGTCGACGGGAACACGACCTGGGTGACGTCGCTGCCGCCAAGAGAGAGAGCCAGGTTCGAGCCGTCGAGCCCGACGGTGCAATAGAGCGCTTGGCCGAGGGCCAGCACATTCGCTTGTGTCGTGGCGCTCGTGCCGCCGATCAGTTGGCCTGCGTAGAATTTCTGGAGCGTGACGTTCCAGAACTGGAACATCGCTGCTTGCGCGCCTGCCACGTCCCCCTTGGCCAACTTCACAAGGATCAAGGCCCAGGCGGCACTCGAAATTATTCTGAGCGGAACAGGGTAGACGGCGAGTATCAACTTCTCCGTTTGGATCGCGGTGGGGCAATTGGCCGGCGTGATTCTCATCATCGGGCCGGACACCTGTGGCTCCGTCGGCGTCGAGGAGGACCCGCCGCCGCCTTCGCACGCCGCGATGAATAGTGTGAGCGCCGCCATCGTTCCGAGCAGGGTCAAACGCCGCATGGGACCTCCTCCTCCGCCTACGAGTATGTGCGAGCTCGCTTCTCTTGGTCGTGATCTCAACGCTGCTGCGCCGCGCTCGACCCAGTCGACGCGGCGCTTCGGACGGCAGGACCGAATCAACCGCCCCTAGCGAATCATGGCTTGAAAGCGCGGATCGTCCTTCAAGCTCCTCCACCTCCAGTTGTTATCGGAGTTGTAACCGTGAGCTAAATCGGGATTCGCCGCAAGATACGCTCTCAAAGATTTGATGGCCTCGTCCTTGTCGCCGATGAGGGACCAAACGTAGGCCTTCCACTCCTCGATATCGCGAATCGGATCGATATCTGGCGTGTCCTGATTGCGCTGCAGCACGCGACGCGCGCTATCACCGAGCCCGGCCCGCGCGACCACCGCGGCGGCGAGCACCTGGCCGTTCACCTTCCCATAACTGCGCTTATTACTCTCCGCCAAGGCCACCAGCGAGTCAGCGAGCCTCCAGGCGCGGGGAACATCAGGAGGAACCGCCGGAGAGCCTAAGATCCAGAGTCGGCACTCGACGAAGCGTGTCTGTGTCGCAAAACGTTTCGCCCCGACATCGCACCAGTTTGTAGCCTCGGCGAACTGCTCGAGGTCGAACGAGATCGTAAACAGTCGCCAGACAACGACATCGGCGTTGTCGAGATATGCATCCTCCTCGTAGGCCCGTCGAGCCGCGAGCTTGGCCGCCGTCGGATCTCCGCCGCGCGCGTATCTGTGTGAAAGGAGAGCCCAGGCACTCGCGCGCGATGGCGCGAGCTTCACAGACGCCTCGAGATCCTGGCGCGCACCCTCAAAGAGGGCGTCGGATTTCGCGGGGTCAGTCTCCAGACCGATCAAATATTTCCAGTATCGTACGGTCCCGCGGCTCTCGAGCGCCTCCGCATCCTGGGGCGCGATTGCCAGCGCCCGCTCCGCATCTGCGAGACCTCGGTCGATCCACGGAGCGGCTTTGAGCGGATCATCACGGAGGAATTTGGCAACCCGTGCCTGTACGAACGCGCGCGTTGCTGGCGGTTCTGCCCACATATGGTCCAGTTGCTCGGCGGCACCGAGCAGCGAGTCGGCCTCGCCAAAGGCCGCCAGAACGCCCGCCGTGTCCCCCGCCTTGAAGCGATCGTCACCCCGTCGCCGCGCCTGTTCCGCGCGCTGAACCAGCGCCCAGGCGTCGGGGCTCTTCGTTCCTTCGCGGGATTCCCGCAGGCGCACCTCCTCGCCGAGCCGGGCGCGAATCATCCGCGCGACATCCTCCGCCAACGAATCGCGCATCGCCAGGAAGTTACCGGCAGGTTGGTCGAAGCTCGCGCGCTGGAAGTCAGCGCCACTCGATCCATCCACGAGGCGCACCGACACGCGCATCTTGTCCCCCTGTCGCTCTACGCCGCCCCGCACGAGCGTTCCGGCCTCGAGCACGCGGGCGATGCTGTCGACCGGTGCCGTGCTTAACCGGAAGGGCGCCACGCCTCCCTTCGACACGACGGTCAAGCCCTGCACCTCGGCGAGCTGGCCGATGAGGGCGTCCGTCAGTCCGTCGGCGACAAACCCTAGGTCGTGCGCCGAGCTGTTGTCGTCGAAGTAGAGAACGGCGATGTGCCGCGGATCGAGCCCCCCGGCGACGGCGCCGGCGGAGCTTGGAGCGCGGCGCTGCCGAGCGAGGAACCACCCACCAACGGCGAGTAATGGAACGGCGATCGCCGCGGCGATCAGCCACGTCCGCCGACTCGGGCGAGCCTTGACCGGACGCGTGCGAGTGGTCGCCCGCCTCGCCGCCGGGCCATGTGGTTGCCTGAGCGCATCGGCGAATTCGCGCGCTGTCTGAAAGCGGTCAGCGGGCACTTTCGACAGCGCCATCATGACCGTCGCTTCGAGCTCGTCCGGGATCGTGTTCCGCACGATCGTGAGCGATGGCGCCGTATCCATCGCGTGGCGGGCGATGATCGCGTGCGCCGTCGGCCCGACGAAGGGCGGCTGCCCGCCTAACATCTCGTAGAGAACGCAGCCCAGGCTGTAAATATCGGCGCGACCATCGATGTTCTTGTCGGCCATCGCCTGTTCGGGACTCATGTACGTCGGAGTGCCGAGCGTCACGCCGGTCTGAGTGAGCTTCTCGTCTCCAGCCGCCGCGGCCGCGCGGGCGATGCCGAAGTCGGCCACGAGCGCGTGCCCATCCTCGAGGAGGACGTTCTCGGGCTTGATGTCGCGGTGCACGATCCCCTGCCGATGCGCGTAGTCGAGCGCATCCGCCACCTCGGCCGCGATTCTCGTCGCTTCGTCGATGCCGAGCTGCCCCTCGCGGTCGAGTCGCGCGCGCAGCGACTCCCCTTCGACGAAGGGCATCACGTAGTAGAGGCCCCCCTCGAACTCCCCCGAATCGTAGAGCGGGAGGATGTGCGGGTGGCTGAACTTGGTCGCCAGCTCGATCTCGCGCCGGAATCGCTCGGCGCCGATGGCGACCGCGACCTCGGGAAGGAGGACCTTGATCGCGACTTGCCGGTTGTGCTTGAGGTCCCGCGCAAGGTAGACGGTCGCCATCCCACCGCGACCGAGCTCCCGCTCGACCTGATAGCGCTCGCTGACTGCGACCTGCAGCTTATCGATCGAGCTGACTACCATTTACCCTAATGGGTTAGAGCACGTTAAAGATGCCCTGAGCCCTTTCCTGTCGCCAGAGAGTGGAGCGTCCGGGCTCCACCGAGTGGACGCAGGTCGGCAATCAGTCCGCGTCGGCTGACGCCATTCGTCTTCATCGCTAGTGGGCGGAGCGGGCCCGCCCCGGCAGAGTGGCCGGGCGCTCGACCGCCAAGTGCGAGCGGCTCCGCACGCCGGACGGCGACCTGGGAGTCGCATCGGGGTATTACACATCATGGAGATTTTCTTGTCCCAGAGACGGATCGCACGAACGGCGACGATGGTCGCTGCTGGGGTCATCCTCGGCGCCTGCGCGTCGGAGCGGGCGATAACGGATGTGTCGCCTGCGGAAGCCGTGCGCCCGACGTTCAACCTCTTCGTCATGACGGGACCTCATGGCGGCTACCTGTACGGGATCTCCGTGATGTCATGCTCCGGCGCCGTGGTCTACTGGTCCCTTGGCACGACCGGAAGCGCGGCGGCGCCGCCGATGAGCATCACATACGGCGACGTGCCGAAGGGGTACACGACCAGCGTCGGACCCCTGCCGCTCAGCCCCGGGTGCTACCGGGTCTTTCTGACCGGCGGCCCCTCGGCCCGCTTCCAGGTCGAGCGGGACGGCCGGGTGACGGCCGAGGGTACGCCTCCGGCGGTCACCCCCTGAAAGTGCGGGCGGCGCCTTCCGCCGCCCCCCTCGACATTATCTTTTACAGGTCGCGCCGCCGCTGGCGGACGCGAAACCCTTTCTTCAAACGGATTGCTTCACATGGACCGCTCGAACCCCGCGCTTCGTTCAGCCGCCTTCCGTGATGCCCTCGGCCATGTGACCGGGGAGCGCATGACGATGACGGGCGCTGCGACCAAGAGCGCCATCCTCGTTCTTCTCACGATCTTCTCCGCCGGTGTCGTCTGGCAGGCGATGCCCGGCCGGCCGGAGCTGGTCCTTCCCGCGACCCTCGTCGGCGCGCTGGGGGGCTTCGTGGTCGCCATGATCGCGAGCTTCCGCCCGCAGACGGCACCCATTACGGCGCCGCTCTACGCGGTGCTCGAGGGGCTCTTCCTCGGCGCGATCTCGCAGATCTACAACGCGCGCTACCACGGCTTGCCGGCGCAGGCGGTGGCGCTCACCTGCCTCACGCTCCTGGCGATGCTCTTCGCCTACCGCGTGGGCTGGATCCGTGCGACGCCCAACTTCCGGCGCATAGTGGTTGCTGGCACGCTCGGATTCGCGCTCTTCTACTTCGTGGCGATCATCCTGAGCCTGTTCCACGTCAACATGGGCTTCATGTACGACTCGAGCCCGCTCGGGATCATTCTGAGCCTCCTCGCGTGCGGGCTGGCCGCGCTCAACCTCGTGCTCGACTTCGATCTCATCGAGAAGAGCGCACAGGCCGGGGCGCCGAAGGCGTTCGAGTGGTACGCCGGCTTCTCGCTTCTGGTGACCCTCGTCTGGATGTACCTCGAGATCCTGCGACTGTTGAGCCGCTCGCGGAACTAGCAGCGCGAATGCCAGAGAACGTCCGGCCACGACCGTTGGCGCGAGCCGCGGGCGTGGCCGGACGCATGATCGGGGCTGTCCTGGCGCTTGTCGCGACACTGGTCGCCATCCCGTACGCCATCGCGCCCATCTACGATTTCCCCGAGCCCCAAGCCTTCCACGGGCCGGTGCTCTACAACCCATACGCCGGCGCGACTCACGGATGGCTCCGGGCCAACTTTCACGCCCACGCCCGTGCCTGGCTGGGGGTGACCGACGGACTCGACACGCGGCGCGCGATCGTCGAGCGCTATCGGCAACTCGGCTACGCTATCGCCGGCGTGAGCGACTATCAGTACATCCCGCCCCCCGACTCCACCGAGCTCGCCATCTACGAGCACGGCTACAACCTCCGGAAGGTTCACGAGATCGCGATCGGAGCGAGCCGCGTCGAGTGGCTCGATTTCCCGTTGGTGCAGGGGCGCCAGCAGACCCAATACGTGATCGACCGTCTTCGGCGCTCGACGGCGATCATCGCGCTTGCGCATCCGCTCATGGCCCACCTGCCCAAGGACGAGATGCGCTGGCTCACCGGGTACGACGCCCTGGAGGTCGCGCATCAGCGGGACACGGCGACCGTGTGGTGGGACGTTGCGCTCTCCACGGGGCACCCGGTGTGGGCGATCGGCGACGATGATCTGCACCATTTGCGAGACAGCTGGGACCTCGAGCAGAGCTGGACGATGGTGAATGCGCCGTCAGCAGATCCGCGCGAGGTGATCGAGGCCCTTCGCGCCGGGCGCATGTACGCCGTCACGACCTGCGGTGGGCTCCCACGCGTGCATCTCGAGTCGCTCGACGTCAGCGGCGACACAGTGATCGTTCGTCTCGACACGCAAGCGGACCGCATCGACTTCGTGGGGCAGGGGGGGAGAGTGCTCGCATCCGAGAGCGGCGTCGCTCTTGCCACGTACCGGCTCCCTTCCGACGAGCCATACGTCCGGGTGACAGTCGCCGACGGACGCCGTCGGCTCTTTCTCAACCCGGTCCTTCGCTACGACGGCACTGCGCTCCGTCCGCCCGAGGCACGCGTCGACGTTGCTCGCACCTGGCTGCTCCGCGGCTTCCTCCTCGTAGCAGCGGCCGGGATTTTCGCTGCTCGCGCGGCGCGGCGAGCGAGTCGCCGCCTGTCTCGCCCGGCCGCTCGCCCAGCGTCCGTGTGAATCCCGGAGGCGTGCGGAGTGCGCCCGGCTCCCGCCCGGACGGTGCGCAGCGCCAGCCCCAGCGGCGCCGCCGCGTCTAACAGTCCTCGCACACTGCGTCCCCTTGTGTCTCTAGGGGAGGGCACTTCTATTCTCCCATAGGAATCACAGGGGAAACGATGGCGGACACCGACCTCGGCGTTCTGCGGGGGACGCTCGATCTACTCATTCTCAAGGCACTCAGCTGGGGCCCGATGCACGGATACGCGGCGGCGGAGTGGATCGCTCACGTCACGGATGCTGCGGTGTTGGTGGAGGAGGGGACGCTCTATCCCGCGCTCCACCGGATGGAGCGGCGCGGCTGGGTGGAGACCGAGTGGGGACTCTCCGACAACAACCGGCGCGCCAAGTACTACCGCCTGACGCGGAGCGGTCGAGCGCAGTTGAGGGAGGAGACGTCGGCCTGGGAGCGCTATGCGATCGCGGTGGCGAAGGCGCTCCGGGCGGCTGCTCCTCAGGTGGCCTGATGTCCGCCGGCGGGATCCGCCGCATCATGCGCCTGGGGGAAGGGCGCCGGGGCCGGGCGCGGGCGCTGGACGACGAGCTCGAGTTCCACATCGAGAAGCGCACCGAGCGGCTGGTGAGCCAGGGCCTCGCGCCGGAAGCGGCGCGGGCCGAGGCGATGCGGCAGTTCGGCAACCTCTCGACGGTGCGCGACGAGTGCCTGACGATCGATGCCGACATCGACCGGCACGCGCGACGCGCGCAGCTCTGGGAAGAATTCCGCGGCGACGTCGCCTACGCCTTCCGTACGCTCGCCGCGCGCCCCGGCTTCACCGCGATCATCGTTCTGACCCTCGCCCTCGGGATCGGCGCCAACACCGCGATCTTCACGCTGATCGATGCGGTGATGCTGCGCCGGCTGCCCGTCGCCCACCCGATGGAGTTGGTCGCGCTCGGCGATCCGGGGCGCGTCAACTCGAGCTCGCAGGGATCGCCCCGCGCGGATCTCTATTCGAACCTGCTCTACCTGGCGGTCCGCGACAGCAATCCGTTCGTCTCGGGCCTCCTCGCATCGGGGAGCCCGTACCGGCTCGACGTCATCTCCTCCACATCCGCGGCGGCGAAGACCGATGGGTCCGCCGCCGAGGCCGAGCACCCGCGAGGGAGACTGGTGTCGGGAAACTACTTCGACGTCCTCGGCGTGCGGGCTCAAATCGGTCGGCCGCTTCGGCCCGACGACGACGCGCCCGGCGCAGAGCCGGCGATGGTGATCAGCGACGGCTACTGGGAGCGTCGGTTCGGGCGCGACCGGGGAGTCCTCGGCCGGACGCTCTCCGTCAACTCCACGCCGTTCACGATCGTCGGCGTGGCCGCGGCGGGCTTCCAGGGAGAGATCGTCGGACAGTCGATCGACCTCTGGCTTCCACTCTCGACGCAGCCGATGGTCATGCTGCATCGCGACTGGCTACGCGATCCGACGACGAGCTTCCTCCTGCTACTCGGTCGCCGCGCCCCGGGTGTGACCGTCGAGCAGGTGCAGGCGGGCCTCACCCCCCGCGTGAGACGCTGGGTGGAGGCCGAGGCGAAGCTCAACGGCAACACCCGCACGGCGGCCGACGCTCCGACGATGCCGGTGCCGATCGGCGACGGAAGCAAGGGCTTCTCGCGCACACGGGTGGCGTTCCGCGCGCCACTCATGGTTCTGATGGTGGCTGTCGGCCTCATTCTGCTCATCGTCTGCGCCAACGTCGCCAATCTGCTCCTGGCGCGCGCGGCAGCGCGCGAGAAGGAGATCGGTGTGCGGATGGCCTTGGGAGCCGGTCGGACGCGACTCGCCAGGCAGCTCCTCACCGAGAGCCTGGTGCTCGGCGCCGCCGGAGGTGCGCTCGGCCTCCTCGTGGCGCAGTGGGGAACCGCGTTCCTCCTCCGGCTCGCCTCACGCGGCCCGAGCCCGCTCCCGCTCGACACGCATCTCGACGTGCGCGTCCTTGGCTTCGTCTCGCTGCTCACGCTCGGTGCGGCGGTGCTCTTCGGCCTTGCGCCCGCGCTCCGGGCGACGCGGGTCGAGCTGGCGGCGACGCTCAAGGCGAACTCGCGTGCGCTGGCGGGAGTGGCCTTGGGAGGCGGCGCCCGCTTCGGACTGGGGAAGGGGTTGGTGATGGCGCAGGTGGCGCTATCACTGCTGCTCCTCGTCGGCGCTGGACTTCTCGCGCGAAGCATTCGCAACCTGCTGGTGGCGGATCTCGGGCTCGCGCGCGACGAGTTGGTCATCGCCGAGGTGGATCTCGAGCGCATGGGGATCAAGGACGAGGCACGCGCTGTCTTCATCCGGCAGTGCCTCGATCGCGTGGTGCAGGTGCCCGGCGTCGCCGCGGTGTCAGCATCGGAGAACGGCATCTTCAGCGGCACGGAATCCGAGTCGTCGCTGGCCATGGACGGGGTGCCCGCGCGCTCGTCGGACGACTCGTTGGCTCGGTACGACCAGGTTGGTCCCGGCTACTTCCACACCATCGGCAGCCGGATACTCCAGGGGCGCGACTTCCTTCCGTCGGACGCCACGGGCAGTCAGCGCGTGGCGATTCTGAACGAGACGATGGCGAAGCATTACTTCCCCAAAGGGGACGCGGTCGGCCACACCTTCCACATCGACAGCACGGCATACGAGATCGTGGGGATAGCGACCGACGCCCAGGACCACGAGGTGCAGGCAGCGCCCGTGCGTCGCTTCTACCTCGCCTTCATGCAGAACCCAAACGCGATCGGGTCGCTGCGATTCGAGGTCCGCACGCACGGGGACCCGGCAGCGCTCGTGGCGCCGATCAAGCGGGCGCTGCTCGAGGTCAACCCGACGATGCCGATCGACGCGATCGACCCGCTCTCGAGTCTCGTACGCGACTCGGTAGCGGAAGAGCGACTTCTGGCGACTCTCGCCAGCGTCTTCGGTGCGCTGGCGCTCTCGCTCGCCGCGCTCGGACTCTACGGCGTCATGGCCTACACCATCGCGCGTCGAACGGGCGAGTTCGGACTCCGCATGGCACTCGGAGCGGAGCCGCGTGATGTGAGGCGTCTCGTGCTGCGCGAGACTCTCGGCCTGGCGGCGATCGGCGTCGTCATCGGTCTCGCCGTCTCTCTCGCGGCCACTCGGTTTCTCGCCAGCCAGCTCTTCGGTGTCACGCCAGCTGATCCGGTGACGATCGTCGGTGCGCTCATCGTCATTGCCCTTTGCGCGCTCACGGCCGGTCTCGTTCCGGCGGTCCGCGCGGCACGGGTGGCGCCGCTGGAGGCGCTCAGGCAGGAGTGACGCACGGGGGTGGCTGACGTCGCGCTGAAAATGGGAGGGCACGGCGCCGATCTTCCGCTGCCCGGTTGCCTCGGGCTCCACCGCGCGTGCAAGATGTGGTGTGCGCTTCCCTCCGCCGATCTCGTGGGCGCTGGTCGCCACCGCGCTGTTTGCCTGCTCGCGCTCCCGCGATGCCGGAACTCGACGCGGAAGCGCCATCGGCGTGCCGGCATCGGGCGCGCCTGGCGAGTGGGCGATGCCGGCGCGAGACTACGCCGCCTCACGATTCAGCTCGCTCAGCCAGATCACATCCGAGAACGTTCGCGAGCTCAAGGTCGCCTGGACCTTCTCCACCGGTGTCCTGCGCGGGCACGAGGGATCCCCGCTCGTCGTCGGCAACACGATGTACGTCGTCACGCCCTACCCGAACGTCGCCTACGCGCTCGACCTGTCGAAGCCCGGAGCGCCGCTTCGATGGAAGTACCGGCCGGAGAATGCGCAGGCAGCGATCGGGGAGGCGTGCTGCGACGTGGTGAATCGCGGCGCCGCATATGCCGACGGGATGATTTTCTACAATCTCCTCGATGGGCACACGGTCGCGGTGGACGTGACCACCGGTCGCGAGCGGTGGCGGACGCAGATGGCCGACCCGTATCGCGGCGAGACGATGACCATGGCCCCCCTCGTCGTGCGCGGAAAGGTGATCGTGGGCCCGAGCGGCGGGGAGATGGGAGTGCGAGGCTGGATCGCAGCGCTCGACGAGAAGACGGGGAGGGAATTGTGGCGCGCCTACAGCGTCGGCCCGGACAGTGAGGTCAAGATCGGTCCGCACTTCTCCCCGCACTATGCGACCGAGCGGGGGACGAACCTCGCCGTCACCACTTGGCCGGCGGACACCTGGAAGCATGGCGGCGGCACCGTCTGGGGATGGCTCAGCTACGATCCCGAGCTGAACCTCCTCTACCATGGTACGAGCAATCCGGGACCGTGGAATGGCGAGCTGCGACAGGGGGACAACAAGTACACCTGCTCGATCCTGGCGCGCGACCCGGACACCGGCGAGCTCCGGTGGGCGTATCAGGTGACGCCGCACGATGTGTGGGACTACGACGCGGTGAACGAGAACATCCTTGCCGACATCCCGATCGCCGGCGCCACGCGCAAGGTGCTCGTCCACTTCGATCGCAACGGATTCGCGTACACCCTCGATCGAGCGACAGGAGAGGTGCTGGTCGCCGAAGCCTATGTCCCAATGAACTGGGCGAACGGCGTCGACCGCGCGTCGGGCAGGCCTAACGTGAATCCGGAGAAGGTGACGAAGATCGGCGTGAGCGTCACCGACATCTGTCCGAGCCTCGAAGGAGGGAAGAACGAGCAGCCGGCGGCTTTCTCACCGGGCACGGGGCTCTTCTATGTCCCGACGAACAACCTCTGCATGGACTTCACCGGGCGGCAGCCGACCTACATCGCCGGCACGCCGTACATCGGCGCCGACGCGCCGGAGAAGGGCGGCCCGGGAGGCTACCGGGGCGAGTTCATGGCGTGGGACGCGGCGCTCGGGAAGAAGGTGTGGGGGGTCAAGGAGCCCTACCCGGTCTGGAGCGGCGCGCTCGTCACCGCCGGGAACGTCGCGTTCTACGGGACGCTCGACGGATGGTTCAAGGCAGTCGATGCGAGAACCGGAGCTCCCCTCTGGCAGTTCAAGGTGAGCTCCGGTGTCGTCGGGAATCCGATGACCTACACCGGCCCCGACGGGAAGCAGTATGTGGCGGTCTACGCCGGGATCGGCGGCGACATGGGGTTGCTCATCGCCGGAGACGTGAGTGTCAACATGCCCTACGACGTTAGGCAGCGCGGCACGACGCTCCCGGACCTGGGGCAGCACACGAGCTGGGGCGGCACCCTCTTCGTCTTCGGCCTCTGATCCACCCCTGAATCCTTCGCCTCGCGCTCACGGCACCGTGAACGAGACGACGTTGGACGCCGTCGAGCTCACGTTCGGGTAGATGACCTGGCCAGTGGTGCTGTCGGTGTAGGAGTTGGCGTCGAATCCATCGCCGTAGGCGACCACATATGCCGTGGAGCCGGACGCAACGATCGAGCGAATGTTCTGCAGGTCGAGCCCGGAAACGCGAAGGGTGAAGTCCGCGACGCTGCTGCGGAAGCTTGTCGAAAGGAGATAGCCCGGTGGGACAGCCGTCACAGTGTTCGCGGAGCCATAGAAGAGCCGGATGGTGCGTTGGAGGCCGGTTGGCGGTGCGGAGACTGTACCGGTGATGGTGAGGTGGTCCGGAGCGGTTGCGACAGCGAGGTTCACGATCGTCGCCGTAGAACCCTTCCCTAAGGTGGTCGTCCCGATGAGTTGATCGCCGCCGCCAACGAACGCGACTTGCGGGCGCAGGAAGGTGCCGTAGCCGGTGCCGGAATAGCTGAGCGTGTACACGCCGGTCATCAGGTTGTTGAGGGTGTACAGTCCGGCGGTCGACGAGGTGCTGTTGGTCGTGGTCGGGAGCGCGGTGACGGTGATCCCGCTGTTGTCGGTGAGGTTGACGCCGTATTCATCGTGGAGGCTCACATACCCGTGCCAGTTGCCGGAGAGCTTCGGGCCGGCTGGACCCGTGTTACCGCTGCACGCCACTGCCGCCCACACGCCGACACACAGGCACGCGAACTTCGACGATCGTCCGAGCATCTCCCACCTCCGCTTGAAGGCGCCGCTGGCCCGCAGGAGAGGCGCGGGCCAATCGTGCGATGGACGAGGAAGCGCGGGTGGCCGTTAACTTGGTGCACAAAACTTTGTGTCGCCCCCGTGGCCGGCGTGAATCGGCCATCGGATGCGGGCTAACATCGGAGCTCTCATGCGCAACCGCCACGCAACCATCGATCTCCGCATCGCGTTCTGCCTCACGATTGCCATGTCCGCCGCGAGCGCGGCGCGCATCCGCTTGTTGAACGCCGCCCCGGACCGTGGCGTCGCCCATCGGGCCATGCCGATCGCGGCGCTCACCGGCCCACAAGTGATCAGCCATCCGGAGAACGTCCAGCCGGGGCTCCCGCTCGAGCATCCGCTGCAATCGGTTCGCAACCCACGGGAGGGTGACCCCAACGCGGTGGCGCAAGGGGCGAAGCTCTTTGTCGCGTACAATTGCGCCGATTGCCATGGTGCCGGCGGGTCGGGAGCGATGGGCCCCGCGCTCAACGACGGCCGCTGGCACTTCGGCGGCTCGGCGGCAGAGGTGTACGAGTCGATCGCCGAGGGTCGGCCCGACGGGATGCCGTCGTGGGGCGGCCGGCTCCCCGACGATCAGATCTGGGCGCTCGTGTCCTACGTGCGATCGCTGACGCCGACCGCCGACGTCTCGACCGACAACTTCGAGGGGGAGACCGTCGAGCGGACCGGACACTGAGGCGGCGCGTGTACTTGGCCCGGCGTGGCGCGCGCTGCGGTCGCTCGGGCGACTCACGGAAAGCAGGCTCACTCCACCCGCTGCAATCCTTCGGCGGCGCCGCCGGTGGTGGGGGACGTCGTGATGAGCGCGACGGCGGCGATGATGGCGATCGCGGCGAGAACCATCCGGCCGGTGAGCATCTCGTGTCCGAGTGACCAGCCGAGCAGCACCGCCACCAACGGGTTCACGAAGGCGTGCGTGGCGACCTTGGTCGGCGTGGAGACACGGAGGAGCCAGACGTACGAGGTGAATCCGATGAAGGAGCCGGCGGTCACCATGTAGGCGAATGCGGCCGCGGACCGTGCGGTCACCGCGCTCGGGTCGAATCGTGCTCCCTCGCCCGTCGCGAGCCCGATCAAGAGGCAGAAGGCCCCGCCCACCAGCATCTGCATCCCGGTCGAGAGCGCTGCGTCGTGCGGAAGGGCGGAGTGCCGCGAGTAGATCGAGCCCACCGTCCAGAGCAGTGAGGACGTCATGAGCATCGCGGCGCCGATCGATTGGTGGGCGATGTCGCCGTGCAGTCCCGGAATCGTCGGCCCGGCGAAGAGTACGGAGAGCGCGGAGAATCCGAGCGCGACGCCGGCAAGCCGGCGGCCGGTCAACGGGACCTTCTCCGGACCGACGCGCTCGCCGATCATCATCCAGAGCGCATCGGAGGATCCAAAGAGTGACGCGACGCTTGACGCGAGCCACTGCTCGGTCCACGAGACGACGGCCGTTCCGCAAACGAGGAGAAGCGTTCCGGCGATGAGGGCGGCGCGCCAGATGGGCCAGGCCGGTCGCGGGGCGCCTCGCACCCGCGCCCAGAGGTAGAGCACCACCCCCGCCACCAAAAACCGCGCGCCGATCATGAGGAGCGGCGGGATGCTCTCGACCGCGAATCGGATCGCGAGGTAGGTCGAGCCCCAGACGAAGTAGATCGCCGCAAATGCTGCCAACACGAGCCAACGCGGAGGGCGGGGGCGCGGCGCCCCCGGCGTGCCTGCCGTCACCACCCTCGTGCGCTCAGTGGCCGGGGGAATCGGGGCCCATGAGCGCGTCCTGCGACGCGATCATCACCCAGCTCGACCCGCGTTGCTGCCAAGTGTCGGTAAAGCGATACCGGCGGTGAAAGGCGCCATCGACGCCGCGCCCGTCCATGACGAGGATGCCGGTCACGACCGCCGTGGCCCCGAAGAGGTGGGCGGCCATCGACTCGTTATGCGCAGCGGTCACCGTGTCCGACCCGGACGTCGACTCGGCGATGACCTCCTTCTTCCCGCGAACGCCTTCCTCGTCGGTGTACACGTAGCCATTGTCGATCAGCCGGTTGAAGGTCCTCGCGTCGCGGCGTACGAGCGCCACCGGCCACTCGTCCTCGAGGCGGTAGAGCGCTTTGGCGGTGGCGCTGTCGGACTGCTGCGCCCAGGTGGGTGTGGCGGTGAGGGCCAGCGCGGTGACGGCCGCGACGGCATGGAGGCGGCCCCGGAGCCGAGTCATAAGAGTAGAGCGGTGGGGATGGAGAGTGGGGAGGTTGGCAGGCAAAGCTAGTCCGCCAGTGGGCCGGGGTGAAGCACTGGGAAGCGGCCGCCCACTCGGGGCGACCTGTTCACCATTGCCTGCGCCGCGACGTGAGGGCACAATGCAGGCACCCGCTCGCATTACGGTCTGACAAATGCCCGCCGCCCGCCCCCACTCGCGCCGCCCCCGCCCCCGCCGCAGCGCGCGCCGCTCCAGGAGATCCGCGCGCGCTCGGCATCACCAGGTGAAGCGCACCCCGGAAGTCGTCATTCTTGTCGGCACGACGAAGGGTCTCTTCGTCTTTCGCTCGCCAGCCAACAGGCAGCGATGGACCATAAGCGGGCCGTTCTGCCGTGGGCACGCGGTGTACGCGGCCGCGGCCGACACGCGGGGCGGCCAGAATCGGATCTGGGCGGCCACAGAAAGTGCGCACTTCGGCACCGTGCTCCAGTGGAGCGACGACTGGGGAGAGAGCTGGGTGGTCCCTGAGGCGGCCAACATTCGCTTCCCTCAGGAGAGTGGCCTCGCGCTCAAGCAGGTCTGGCAGATCTCGCCCGGACTGCCTGACGAGCCGAACGTCCTTCACTGCGGCGTGGAGCCGGCGGCACTCTTCGAATCCCGCGACGCCGGCGCGACATGGGCTCCCGTGCGCGGCCTGCTCGAGCATCCGGACCGGAGCAAGTGGATGCCAGGCGGGGGCGGGCTCTGTCTCCACACGATCGTCCGGGACCCGAGCGATCATCGCCGCCTGCTGGTGGCCATCTCCACCGCCGGCGTCTACCGCACCGACGATGGCGGGCGCTCTTGGACGCCGCGAAACAAGGGGGTGCGCGCGGTCTTTCTTCCCGACCACTACCCCGTCTTCGGCCAGTGCGTGCACAAGGTCGTCAATCATCCGACGCGCCCGAGCCGCCTCTTCCTGCAGAATCATTGGGGGCTCTATCGCAGCGATGACTGGGGAGACAGCTGGACCGACATCGCCAACGGCGTCCCCTCCGATTTCGGATTCGCGATGTCGATCCACCCGCACGACCCCGACACGGTCTTCATCGTGCCGATCGAGTCGGACGCCTTTCGTTGC
Source organism: Gemmatimonadaceae bacterium (assembly GCA_035623475.1). Lineage (GTDB taxonomy): Bacteria > Gemmatimonadota > Gemmatimonadetes > Gemmatimonadales > Gemmatimonadaceae > DASPTK01. Next base: position 22,351 of record DASPTK010000020.1, read on the forward strand.
GTGCCCGAGGCGAAACTGCGGGTCTATCGCACCCGTAACGCAGGACGCAGCTGGGAGCCACTCACTCGAGGCCTCCCGCAGCGCGCCGCCTTCGAGACAGTTCTGCGCGATGGGATGTCGACCGACACCTTGCAGCCTGCCGGCGTCTATTTCGGAACCCGATCGGGAAAGCTCTATGGCTCACGGACGAGCGGGGACACGTGGTCGCTCCTCGCCGGCGGACTCCCGCCCATCGTGTGCGTGAAGAGCGCCACCATCGGCGCCTGACGTGGCCGTTCAAATTCTCTTGCACTCGTACCTGCGCCCCTTCGCCGGCGGCGCGGCACAGTTGCGTCTGGCCGAGACTCCGCCGACGGTTGCCGACCTCCTCCACACGCTCGCTCAGCGCCACCCGGGCCTCTACGATCGCGTCGTCACGGAGAGGGGCGAAATCAGACCACACGTAAACCTCTTTGTCGGCAGCTTGCACATCCGGGACCTCGGCGGGCTCGACGCTCCGCTCGCAGACGGTGCCGAGGTGCACGTTCTGGCTGCGGTCTCCGGCGGGTAGCTGGTTCGCGTCGGAAGTGTCAGGGCTCTGTCACATCAGCTTGCGTCGCTCACATAGCAGAGTGATACTGCGGGCCCGAAAAGTCCGGAGCCCAGAATGACAGCCACCACAACTCCAGTGACCACGCTCATCACTCGTGGTCGCTTCGTTTGGTACGACCTCCTAACGACCGACACCAAGGCGGCCATCGCCTTCTACACCAAACTCATCGGCTGGGGAACGCAGCAGTTCGAGGGCGGGCAGGCTCCCTACACGGTCTTCACTGTCAGCGGAGCAGGATTGGGCGGGGTGATGACTCTCCCCGAGGCGGCGGCGAAGAGCGGAGTTCCTCCTCATTGGATGGCGCACATCTCGACGCCGGACCTCGACGCCACCGTCGCGCAAGTGACGAAGCTCGGCGGACAGGTCATCGTCCCGGCCACGGACATTCCCACCGTCGGTCGGTTCGCCGTCTTCCTCGATCCGCAGGGGGCGAAGTTCGCCGGATTCCAGCCGCTCCCATCATCGACGCCTCGGCCCGACGGTCCTCCGAAGTTGCTCGACGTGTCGTGGAACGAGCTCGCGGCCACCGACTACAAGAAGGCCTTCGACTTCTATCGCGCGCTCTTCGGCTGGGAAGAGGTCAGTGAGACGGACATGGGCGCGATGGGCATCTACATGATCTACGGCCAGAAGGGGGACCAATACGGTGGCATGTTCGACAAGCCGCCCCAGATGCCCGCCTCCGCATGGCTGCACTACATCAACGTGAAGGACGTCGACAAGGTGGCCGAAGACGTCAAGAAGCTCGGCGGGAAGGTGGTGAACGGGCCGATGGACGTTCCCGGCGGCGGCCGCATCGCGCAGTGCACGGATCCGCAGGGCGCGATGTTCGCGTTGCACGCCAAGGCGGCAGGGAAGTGAGCGGCGAGGAAGTCGCATCGCGCTCCGCACATCAGAGGGGACGTGATGCAGGAAGGGAGGAGCGAGGTCAATCGTTCTCGCTCCTCCCTTTTCTTTTGCGGGCCTGCGGAGGCGTTAGGCGGACGGCCTCGGCGTCTGAGAGCCCTTGAGCGCGCTCGTGGCCTGAGCAAGGAGATCGCTCGCCCCCGCCGGGAGCTGCCCGTTGGGGCAGAGCTTGTCGACGATATGGGGGAGGACTGCGGACAGCGCGCTGCTCGCCTGTTCGGGGGTGACCCCGGCCTTGGCCGCCATCGCCTTCACCTTCTCGTTCCCCATCACACTCTGAATCTGCTGGGGCGTGATCGTCATGTTCTTCCCCTGAGCGATCCACGAGTTGACGGCGTCGCCAAGGCCCTTCGCCTTGAAGTCATTGCACAACCCCTGGAGACCGCCAGGGTGGTTCTTCACCATGTCGATGGCGTGGTCGATCATCCCGCGATGGGTCGAGTCCGCGCCTAACGCCGAATCCACCGCCGTCTTGAGGTCGTCTAAGATTGCCATGGTCCCTCCCGAATAAGCAGTCGATGCAAGTTGAGGCATAGCCTACGCCCCAGAGGCTCGCTCGGGAAGTACGTCTCGCGGGTGTGACTAGCGGACTCACCAGCAGAGAGCTACCGCGCGGCGGCGCGCTCCGCGCAATCGTTGGCCGCGTCGAGCAGCGCGCCGAAGAGCCGCTGCATATGCTGCTCGCTATGCGTGAGATCCTCCGGGTGCCATTGCACTCCGAGGAGGAAATCGTCGCCGGCTTTTTCGACGCCCTCGACCACGCCATCGGTGGCGATCGCGGCCGCGACCAGTCCGGCACCGAGAGTCTTGATTCCCTGGTGGTGCATCGAATTGACCCGAGCCCTCGGCTCATCGAGAATCGCAGCGAGCCGTGTGCCGGGAGTGATGGAGACGTCGTGTACGAGCTGGCTGCGCGGATTCCGGTTGCCGCGCGGGAAGTAGTCGTGCTTCGTCGCGCCGGCACGCTCGGCGGCGATGTCCTGATAGAGCGTACCCCCCGCGGCGATGTTGATGATCTGGACGCCGCGGCAGATTCCGAGGAGCGGCTTTCCCTCGGCCAGCGCCCATCGCGTGAGCATGACCTCCGACCGATCGCGCTCGGCGTCGGTGCGCCCGCAGTGCGGGCCGCGAACCTCGCCGTACGACGCGGGGTCGATGTCCGCCCCGCCCGGGAGCAGGACGCCGTCGACCCGGTCGTACATCGCGCGCATCGTCTCCGGATCATCGGGGAGGAGGGGGAGGACCCATGGAATTCCGCCGCACTCGACGAGCGCAAGGACGTAGCGCTGACTCATCACCCAACAGCGCGGAAGCTCGTTGGGGATGGCCTCGAGTGTCTGCGTAGGAATCCCGATGATCGGACGTCTCATCCTCATTGTCCCTCTAGGCGACGCCTTCCTCCGTCTCCGCGATCAACTGGTCGACGACGGCCTTGAGATCGTTCGTGCGCGCGAAGGTGGCGAGCTGCCGGTCGGCGCTCGTCCCTCGCTCTAGAATGGTATACGCGTACTCGACTTCGCGCCTCGTCCCCAACTCGTCCACCACGTCGTCGACGAACCAGCCCACCAGCTCACGAATGAGCTCGGAGGCGGGCAACTCCTGACGCTTGCCGAAGTCGATCAGCTTTCCGCTCAGCCCGTAGCGGACCGCCCGCCACTTGTTCTCGTCGATCAGCGATTCGGGATAGATCCGGAAGGTCATGTTGTCGCGGCGGAGCTTCCAGAGCTTCGCGATGATCGCTTGAAGGATCGCGGCGATGCACACCGCCTCCTCCACCCGCGTGCAGACGTCGCAGACGCGAAACTCGAGCGTCGGGTAGCTCCAGTTCGGGCGAACATCCCACCAGATCTTCGATCCATCGGGGATCGAGTTGGTCTGCACGAGAGCCTCGAGCAGCTCCTGGTAGTCGGACCAGGCCTTGAGCAGCGGAGGCGTGCCGGTGCGCGGGAAGTTCCGGAAGACGACGCTCCGATACGACTTGAGTCCCGTCAGACGCCCCATCCAGAAGGGAGAGCTGGTGGAGAGCGCCAGGACGTGCGGCACGAAGTAGCGTGCGACGTTCATCGCATCGATCAGGAAGTCCCGATCTTCGATGCCGACATGGACATGGGTCCCGAAGATGAGGAGGCGCTGCGCCAGCTCGGCCAGATCCTGCCGGACGCCCATGTATCGCTCGAGTGGCGTGATCTCCTGCTGCATCCACGACGAGAACGGGTGCGTGCCGGCGGCGGCGATCTTGAGTCCATTCTGCCCGGCGATCCGCATCACCGCTCCCCGCAGACGAACGAGCTCCGCTCTCGCCTCCGAGGGAGTCTGACAGACCTTGGTGCCGATCTCCACCATCGACTGGTGCAGCTCGGGCTTCACTTCCTCGAGCATCAAGTGCTCGCCGGCGAGGATCTCGGTGATGTACGAGCGGAGCTCGCGAGTCACCGGATCGATGATTTGATATTCCTCCTCGATGCCGAGCGTGAGTGACGGTGCCTTCATCCTCCCTCCGGTGGAGCGAGTACGAGCGTGCGCAGGGCGGGCGGACGACTCACGACCGGGGCTCGGCGAGGAAGACCGGCACGGTGGAGCCGCCGCCGGCGGTGACATTGAGCAGTGACGCTGTGCTGAGGCGCGTCATGCACCCGTCGACCAGGGTGCCGTACGAAACGAAGGGAGCAGTGTCGAGCATCCGGTCGAACAGCTCTACGCGGCCATTCACCAGGCTCGGGTACGGCTCGGCGGGGATCGGGATCCGCTCCTGTACGATGTGCGGCTCGGCGAGCGCCGTCCGGAGCGCCGACCCCCACGCCGCCTCGTCCACTTCCCAGCCGAGGACGATCCCCTTCCCACCGTATTCGTCGTTAGGCTTGAGCACCAATCGCTCGCGGTTTCGGGCGGCCCACGGAACGAGGTCGATGGTCTCACCGCCGTGGGTGGTCCGCCGCTCCGCGACATTTCTGGTCCATGGAATGTGCGCGGCGATCGCCGCGCGCTGCTCACCTGTGAACAGCTCGCCGTGGCACTCGTCGCTCAGCACCGCCAGGCTCGCCTTCTTGTGGAGGAGCTTGCAGCGGAAGGGGTTCACCATGCACACGGCTCGCTCGCGCACGGCCCGGACCACCGGGTGGTCGATGCCCCCTCGCTCCACGAGCTCGCTCAGCAATACGCGCTTGTAGATGAGTGTGGCGTGAAAGTCTCCACAGAAAAGACGTCCGCCACGGTATTCCGCCTCGCGCGGGTCGGCGATCGTGCACGGAATGCCCAGCTCCGCGAGATAGCGCTCCACGAGAACGAACTCGCTGTAGGTCGGCACCTCGCGCCAGTCGAGGATCGCGACGCGAGGCGTCTCGCGCGTTCCACGCCACTGGCGGAAGGCGTCGAGGAGTGGATGCAGGAGTCCCGGCCGCGCGGGAAGGGTACGTACGTCCCAGCGGCGCAGAAAGGCTCCCATCGCCGGGAGCCCCAGAAAGACCTCCGACAGTGCATCGCCGTATGCGATCCCCGCCGGCGTCTCGGCGTTGTATTCGGTGAACCAGAGTCCCCCGGGGCTGCCGTCCCAGAAGGCGTCGAGGCGCGACGTCGGGCTCGGATCGGCGAACCCCGGATCGACGCCGAGCAGCTCCTCCTCCCAGGCCGCAAGCCCGAACTGCGCGCGGAGTGCCGCATCCCGCATCGCGGCGTCGTACGCTTGGCGAAAGGCGGAGAGCAGAAGGGCGCACCGCTGCTGGAGCAGCCGGTATTCCCCGGGCTGCAGAAAGCGGGGGCGGAGCACGGTGCAGAGCGGTCGGTCGCCGAAGAAGAGCCCGCGCCGTCGGAGCTGTGCGTCGAGCGCGGCCTGCGTCTCCTCACCTAACGCATCGGAGAGGGCGTCGTGGTACTCGGCCGCGGCGCGGCTCACCGCCATCGCGTCCGCCTCAGATCGCGACTGCGGCGGAGGCGCGCCGCCCGGCGAACAGCGAATCCCAGCGCGGCTCGCGGGCCCCGCCGCGTGGCTGGAGCGCCAGCCGGATCACCATGTCCGCCATGTGCTGCACCGCCCAGTCGAAGTAGAAGGGGGTGAGTGAGTTGACGTCCATGTCCGGCGCCGGGTTCATGAAGTCGATCGCGTAGGGGACGCCATCCCTCACCGCCCACTCGAGAGAATCCATGTCGTAGCCGAGGGCGCGGACGAGGGCAAGCGAGTCGTGGACGATGCGCGCGCCGAGTCCGGGAGAGAGATGCTCATGCTCAAGGTGATAGCGCCGCTCCTTCGGGTCGTACTTGATCGGCAGCACATCCTCCTGCCCGATCGCGATGCATCGCACGAACTGCTCCCACTCGATGAACTCCTGGGCGATCATCGTGAGCCGGCCGGACTCGTCGTAGCGATGAATCAACTCGTCCAGTGATCGGCAGACGTACACATCCTTCCAGCCGCCACCGTGGGCGTCCTTGAGAACGCAGGGGAGCCCGACGTACTGGATGAGTCCCTTCCAGTCGAGCGGATAGCGCAGGTTGCGCAAGCTCTCGTCGTGCTTGATCCCCGGGACGTATTCCTTATTGGGGAGTGCGACAGTCTTCGGAGTGGCGACACCGAGCCGCCTCGCCAGCGTGGCACCGAAGAACTTGTCGTCGGCCGTCCACATGAAGGGATTGTTGACGACGGTGGTGCCGTGCAGCGCAGCGAACTTGAGGTAGGAGCGGTAGTACGGCACCTCGTGGGAGATGCGGTCCACGATCACGGCATACGGGCAGGGATCGTCGATGCGTGCCGCATCGAGCGACACATACTCGGCGTGGACCCCGGCCTGGCGAGTGTTGACGGCGTCGAGAAATGCCGGCGGAAATGACCACTCGCGGCCGACGAGGAGGCCGACCAGCGCCTCGCGATGGGAAAGTTGGGGGGTCGTCATAACAGGCCCGGGAGGGTAGGATGGCGCTGGAGCGCGATAGCGGGGTCACGCTCCCCCAATGTACCGCACGATCATTTGCTGCCAGTACGGCCAGTCGTGCGCCCAGCCGTCCCAGAGATGGAGGGCGTGCGGAATCTGTTTACTCCACAGCACTCCCGATAGGTACTCGTTGTTGGCGCGTCCACCGTCATCTCGCCCGGTCGCCAGGATGATCTCTACCCGCCGCAGCCGATCGAGGCGCCAGGCATCGTGCTCGTGCACCAGGAAGTCGCACGGGTTGTTGAAGTACACCGTGTCATCGGAGTAGCCATCCGTCATCTGTTTGATGTCGTAGAGACCGCTCATCCCGATGACGCGACCCACCAACTCCGGGTGCCGGAAGGTGAGGTTGACCGCGTGATAGGCGCCGAAGCTCGCGCCCGTCGTCATCAGGTAGGGATTCGGATTGTTCCGCGTAAAGGGGAGAACCTCGTCTATCAGATAGCGCTCGTACTGCGAGTGCCGCCACGCGCGCTCGGCCGGGTGGCGTCCCTTGGCGTACCAACTCTCCGAATCGACGCTGTCGACACAGAAGAGTTGGATCCAGCCCTGCTCGAGATGGTGGGCCAGGGCGGCGATCATCCCGCGGTCTTCCCACTCGAAAAAGCGTCCCATCGAGGTCGGGAAGACGAGCACACGTGCTCCCGCATGGCCGAAGAGGAGGAGCTCCATGTCGCGCCCGAGAGACGGACTGTGCCAGCGGTGATGCTCGCGCAGCATTCGACGTGCTCGTAACGGGCGGGGAAAGATTAGCTTGCGGCGGGACGCCGTCGCCGCCGGGCGCCGGGTGCCCCTAACCTACCACACGATGGCCGACGCCCCAACCAGGCCGCACACGCGAACCGGCAATTTCCGAATGATTCCGAGCTTCCGCTCGCGCTTTCTGGCGGCGGAGCACGACGTCCTGATCTGGCTCCCGCCGGGGTACGACGCCCGGTCGCCCCGCCGCTATCCGGTGCTCTACCTGCACGATGGGCAGAACCTGTTCGACGATGCGACGGCCTTCGCCGGCGAGTGGCACGTCGATGAGACGGCACAGCGTTTGGTGACGTCGGGGGCGATCGAGCCGCTGATCGTCGTCGGGATCGCCAATGCCGGGGCGTACCGGATCGAGGAATACACGCCGACGCGCGATGGCGCCAAGAAGATGGGGGGCTCGGCGCACCGCTACGGCCGCATGATCGTCGAGGAGCTCAAGCCACTCATCGACGGCGAGTTCCGCACCGATCCGGCTCCCGCGTACACCGGGATCGGCGGGTCCTCGTTAGGTGCCCTCGTCTCACTCTTTCTCGCGCTCTGCTATCCGCAGACGTTCGGGCGCGTGGCGGCGCTCTCGCCGTCAGTCTGGTGGGACAACCGGTTCATCCTGCGCCGCATTCGGATCATGCGACAGAAGCGGGACCTACGGATCTGGCTGAGCACCGGCAGCGCCGAAGGCGAAGGCGTGGCCGATGCCGCCCGGCGCGTCCGCGATGCTCTGGTGGCGAAGGGGTGGCGGCTGGGCGTGGATCTCGACTTCCGCGAATACGCCGGAGCCCGACACAACGAGCAGGCGTGGGGAGCGCAGATGGAGGATGTGTTGCGTTTCCTCTATCCCGCACCGAGTCTTGCGCCCGGCGAGCTCGCGTCGCCCTGATGGACCGGGCGCCCTGCCCCCCCCGGCACGAAGCGTGCACTGCCCTCAGGCCGAGCGCGCCGGAAGGGAGAGCGAGGGGCGCGGATCCTTAGTCTCTGTAGCTGAATGGCCTGCCGGCCAGGGAGGAAAAATGGTGAAAGCGCTGGTGTTTGCTGCCGCCGGTGTGCTGCTGGTCGCGGCGGCCGCGGGCGGGACGACGGTCGCTGCCAAATGGACGGCCACGCTGAAGCCGGGAGCTGGAAGCAAGATCTCCGGCACCGCCAGCCTGGAGCCGGCGGGTGACAATCAGGCAAAGGCGGAGATCAAGATCACGGGCGGCACCCCGAACGCCGAGTACCCGTGGCATGTCCACACCGGGAGCTGCGCCAAGACGGGCGGCGTGGCCGGATCGCCCACCAACTACCCGGTCATGAAGGTGGGGAAGGACGGGACCGGGAGCGCCTCGGCCTCCATGCCGTTCGCCGCTCCGGACAGCGGCAGCTATTACGTGAACGTGCACAAGTCGAGTAGTGAGATGGGCGTGAGCGTCGCCTGCGGCGACCTTCACAAGTCCTGATCCCTAGCGCGCGGGGAGGTGGAGGTGGAGGGTGGGGTGGCATCTACGGTTAGGCGCACGCCAAATGCCGTGTGGTCGCCGCCCTCCCTCTCGCCTCGGCCTTCCGACTCACGTGCGAGGCTGTCGAGGTCCCCAAGGGAGCCCACGCAGCGTTGCTGGCACTTGACGGAATGCGTCTACGACCTAGCTTAGGCCAATGACCATGGATCTCCACCGAATCACGTTCACGCGGACGCTTATTCTCACCGCTATGCGGCGGCTGGGGAGGCTCGCGCGTACGGTGTGACGATGTAGGTCCCTGTAACGATGTGATCCGATCCCAGCCGCTCCTTCGCCGAGCGGCTGTTTGTTTTTCCGGGATTCACGTCAGCCCGATCGCAGCTTCACTCGAACCGACGGCGCCTCGCCGAGCGACCATGGCCACCACTCCCGTCTCCTCACCCGCGCTTCGCCTTACGACGCGAACCGCATCCCTCGGTACCGAAGGAGCATTCGATGTGCTGGTCGCCGCGCGCCGGTTGGAGGCAGCGGGCCGCGACGTCATTCACCTCGAGATCGGGGAGCCGGACTTCCCGACCCCCGAGCACATTGTCGATGCAGCGGCGCGCGCCCTGCGCGAGGGAAAGACCAAGTACACCCAGCCGGCGGGGATTCCTGAGCTTCGAACCGCGATCGCCGAGCACATGGCCCAGCGCGGAGTGACGGCGCGTCCGGAGCGGGTGGTGGTCACGCCCGGCGCCAAGCCGATCCTGTTCTACTCGATGCTCACGCTCGTCAGGCGCGGCGACGAAGTGTTGGTTCCCGATCCGGGCTTTCCGATCTACGAGTCCGTGGTGCGATTCGCCGAAGCCACTCCGCGCTTCTACTCGCTGCGTGCCGACCGCGGCTTTGCCCCGGATCTCGAGAGCATCGCGTCCCTCATCGGACCGCGGACGAGAGCGATCATGCTCAACTCGCCTCACAACCCGACGGGCGGCGTGGCGAGAGCGCGGGAGCTCGAGGCAGTGGCCGACCTTGCTCAGCGGCACGACCTCGTCGTGCTCGCCGATGAGATCTATTCGCGACACGTCCACGATGTCTCGCACGCCAGCATCGCCGCTCTCGAGGGAATGGCGGACCGCACTGTCATCGTGGATGGATTCTCGAAGACCTTCGCCATGACCGGGTGGCGCCTCGGCTACGGGGTGATGCCGGAGCCGATCGCCGAGCGGGTGACGAAACTGATCGTGAACAGCACCTCGTGCACGGCGGCGTTCGTTCAGCACGCGGGGGTCGCCGCCCTTACCGGACCGCAGGAGCCGGTGGCCACGATGGTGGCAGAGTTCCGGGGACGCCGCGACCTGCTGGTTCGAGGGCTGTCGGCGCTCGATGGCGTCTCGTGCACCCTCCCGTCCGGCGCCTTCTACGCCTTTCCGGATTTCAGTGCTGTGCTCTCGCGAACGGGCCTGACGACCGAAACGCTGGCGCACCGGTTGCTGCATGAGCATGGCGTCGCCTGCCTGGCGGGGACCGCCTTCGGCGAGCGCGGGCGTGGACACGTGCGCTTCTCCTACGCCGCCTCGCGCGCTCAGCTCACGGAAGCGCTCAACCGACTCCGGGGTGCGGTGGCGGCACTGCCCACCGTTTCCTGATTCGGGACCCGCTACTCTCACCGAGCCGGCCATGGCTACCTCAGAAGAGAAGAAAGTCACCCTCGCTACACTCCAGGCCCGTCGACGTGACGGCACCCGGGTGTCCTTCGTGACCGCCTACGACTACCCGACGGCGTGCTTCGCCGACCGCGCCGGCGTCGACATGATTCTGGTGGGCGATTCGGCGGCCATGACCGTGCTCGGGCATTCATCCACCATCCACATCACGATGGATGAGATGCTCGTCTTTGCCGGCGCCGTCTGCCGGGGTGCGAAGCGTGCCTTCGTCATCGGCGACATGCCCTTCCTCTCGTATCAACCATCGGATGAGCGGGCGATCCTGAGCGCCGGTGCGTTCATCAGGGCCGGCTGCGACGCGGTAAAGTGTGAGGGAGGGCAGCGGGTTGCCGGTCGGGTGAAGGCGATGGTCGATGCCGGCATCGCGGTGATGGGGCACCTTGGCCTCACGCCGCAGAATCTCGTCCAGCTCGGCGGGTACCGTGTTCAAGGGAAGTCGGTGGCGGCCGCGCAGCGTGTAGTCGACGACGCGCTCGCGCTCCAGGAGGCCGGAGCCTTTGGCGTCCTCCTCGAGGCGATGCCGGCCGAGGCGGCCGCGTACGTGCGGGACAGCGTCGACATGCTGGTCTATGGAATCGGAGCGGGCCCCCACCTCGACGGCCAGCTCGTCATCTCGCACGACATCCTCGGCACCTTCGTCGGCTCGATCTCCCCGCGCTTCGTGAGGCGCTACGCCGAGCTCGGAACGGAAACGGAGCGAGTCTTCCGCGAGTATGCGGCTGACGTGCGAGAGGGGCGGTTCCCCTCGCCGGAGCTTTGCTACCCGATCGACGCCGACGAGGAGGCGGCATTGCGTCGCCGGCGCGCGGCTCTGGCGGGTGCGAGTCGGCGGCGTCCCAGCTCTACCTGGCGGGCACCGGCAGAGCGCGCTGCGGGAAAGTCGAAGCGTCGACGAGACTGAGGCGCGGGCGTCGAGGACGCCCTTGTTCGAGGTCTCTCGCCGCCCAATCTTCTTCTCTGAGCAGGGCGCTGCCGGGCGCCATCTCGACCACCGCCACCTCCCTGTCCCTCAACCGCCCACCGCCATGGATGCCGCGACCGTCCGCAGCAAGCAGCGCGAGTTTCTCTTTCCGTGCGTTGCGACGTACTACGAGGAGCCGGTCGTCCTCACCGAAGGCTGCGGGGCGCGCGTGCGCGACGCGGAGGGGCGCGACTATCTCGACTTCTTCGGCGGCATCGTCACGCTGGGCCTCGGCCATTGCCATCCCGAAGTCACGCGCCGAGTGGCGGAGCAGATGGCGCGCCTGGGACACACCAGCACGCTCTACGCCACCGAGGGCATGGTGTCGGTGGCCGAGCACTTGGCGCACATCACTCCGGGGAAGCTGAAGAAGAGCTTCTTCACCACGAGCGGCACCGAGGCGAACGAGACGGCGATCGTTCTCGCCAAGATCTTCACCGGTCGCGAGGAGATCATCGCCTTGCGCCACAGCTACGCCGGACGAGGCATCGCCGCTCAATCGATCACCGGGCACTCGCCCTGGCGGCTCCTGCCGACGCAGATGGCCGGCGTCTCCCACGGCGTCGCCCCGTACTGCTACCGCTGTCCCTTCGGCCTGACCTACCCGTCGTGTGAGGTGCGCTGTGCGCGCGACCTCGAGGAGGTGATCCTCACCGAGACGACGGGGCGTCCCGCCGCATTCATGGCCGAGCCGATCCAGGGCGTCGGTGGGTTTATCGTTCCGCCGCCGGAGTACTTCCAGATCGCCGTCGCCATCATCCGGAAGTACGGCGGGATCTTCATCTGCGACGAGGTGCAAACGGGATTCGGGCGCACCGGCGATCACTGGTGCGGCATCGAGCATTGGGGGGTGGAGCCGGAGATCATGACCTTCGCCAAGAGCATCGCCAGCGGATTCCCGGTCGGGGCCACAGTGGCGACCGATGAGGTGGCGGCAGCGGCGAAGGGGAGCAGCATCTCGACCTTCGGCGGAAATCCCATCTCGATGGCCGCGGCAGAGGCCACGCTCGATGTGATGGAGCGCGAGGACGTTCGGGCGCGATGCGCGGCGCGCGGCCGCCAGTTGCGCTCCGGTCTCGACGCACTCAAGGACGAATTCACGTTGATCGGCGATGTTCGCGGCCTGGGGCTCATGCACGCTATGGAGCTCGTGCGCGACCGCCAATCGAAGACGCCGGCTCCTGCCGAGACGCTGGTGGTGCTCGAGGCGGCGAAGCGGGAGGGTCTCTTGGTGGGGCGCGGCGGCCTCTATGGCAACGTGATACGCATGGCGCCGTCGATGCTGGTGACCGAAGAGGAGATTGCCGAGGGGCTCTCCAAGCTGCGCCGGGCGCTGACCACGATCCGCGCATAGCCGACTGACCGAGCGCGCACCACGGCGCGCGTAGAGATGGCGCCGGGTGCACGGTCCCGGTCCGGCGTCAGCGCCGCTGTTCGAGCAGGAAGGTGAGCGAGGACCCGGGTCGCAGGTCGATCGGCGCCACGCCCGGGCGGAAGAGGCGCGCGCCCTCGACACCGAGGAGGGTCACCTCCTCCCCTTCGACGCTCACCATGCTCCCTTCACGAAGTCCGAGCACGCACACCGTCGGATCGAGGGCCAGAAGCTCGGTGATCCGCTCGGCGCGCGTTTCGCCCTGAAAGTTCGGCGGGTGCCAATCGTTGTAGTGGGCGTTGATCTGGAAGGGGATGAGCCCCAGAGCTGTGAAATCGGTCGGTCGAATGATCGGCATGTCGTTGGTCGTACGTATCGTCGGGCAGGCGACGACGGAGCCCGCGCTCCAACCGAGATACGGGGCGCCCGAATTCACCCGCGCTCTCACGGGCGCCAGGAGCGACATCGCCTGGAGGCGCTCCAACAGTCGGAAGGTATTGCCGCCGCCGATGATGATCGCATCGGCTCGCTCCACCGACTTGATCGGATCCGGCACCTCATGCGTTGACGTGACGCGTACTCCCCACTGCGCGAAGGAGTCTCTGACCCGTGCGGTGTAGTCGTCAGGCCCGACTGTCACCGCAGCGTAAGGGATGAAGGTCGCTTCCCGGACGCCAGTGTCGATGAGCGCGCGCACGGGCTCCACGGCATGGCCGAAGAATTGGCCCTCCGCGTTTCGGGAAGTGCTGAGGAGGAGGAGGTGACGGGTGGGCATTGCGGTGCAGGAATCTTAGCCACGACTGGAGTCCGCGGCGACTGCGCTGGTGGACCGGATGACACCTGCGCTGGTCCGGGCGTATCTTCCGTCGCCCTCACCCGCGGCTGAGACAACGTGCACCACGCCCTCGTCGTGAGATCGCTGCCGCTCGGCCTCGTCGTCGCCCTCATTCCCGCCGCGGCGCACGCGCAGAGACCGTCGCGTCCCGAGCCATACCCAGTGCTCGAGAGCCGCGCCTTCGCGCGAGCGGTCGACCGAGGGACGAGAACACGCTCCGGAGCCCCGGGCGCGCGATACTGGCAGCAACGAGCCACATACGACATCCACGCCTGGCTCGATCCCGGAACGAAGCGCCTTGTGGGGAGTGAGGCCGTTCACTATGTGAACGCGTCGCCCGATACCCTGCGCGCCGTGGCTGTCTATCTACGGCAAAACATGTTCGCGCCGGGTGCAGCCCGGAGCTCACCGGGTGTCGTGACGAGCGGGATGGATCTCCGACGCGTGCTCGTGGACAGCCAACCACTCGGCGCGCCCGCTGCCGGCACCGCACCGGGCTACCGGGTCGATGGGACGATCGCGTGGATCACACTCCCGCGCCCGATCCCCCCGAAGGGGGGAAGCGTCGATCTCGCCTTCGACTGGGCGTATACCCCGCCGCCTTCTCCCTCCGATGGGCGAGAGGGCGATGACAAGGGCGAGGTCTTCATGATGGGGTACTGGTATCCGCAGATGGCCGTCTACGACGATGTGAGCGGCTGGGAGACCGATCCTTACCTCGGTGCGGCCGAGCACTACATGGGGTATGCCGACTACGAGGTCGCGCTCACCCTCCCCGACGGATGGCTGGTCGCAGCCACCGGCGAATTGCGAAACCCCGATGACGTGCTGAGCGCGGATGCCCGTCGGCGGTTGGCCGAGGCCCGCCGGACGGACCAAGTGATCGCAGTGTCAACGGGTGCCTCTCCCGGCGGCGCCACCACCGCGGGCGCTCCACCGGTGCAACGAGTGTGGCACTTCCGGGCGAAGGGCGTTCGGGACTTCGCCTGGGCCGCCAGCAACAAGTACGTGTGGGATGCCACGCGCGCGGTCGTCGCACCCGGGGACACGGTCGCCATCAACTGCTTGTATCGGCAGACGTCTGCCGCGGCGGCGTGGAGCAGCTGTGCTACCGCCGCCCGCGCCGCCGTGGAGGGACTCTCCCGGTACCTCTGGCCGTACCCGTACTCCCAGATGTCAGCTGTGGAAGGGGTGCTCCAGAATGGCGGGATGGAGTATCCCATGCTCACCATCATTCAGAGCTACGCCGATACGACTCGATTGGCGCGCAATCTCATGCACGAGATTGCGCACATGTGGTTTCCGATGCAGGTGGGCTCCGACGAGACGCGCTATCCGTGGATGGACGAGGGGCTCGCCGAATTTGCGGCGGCGCAGACGTATCCGTTGGCGGATCGAGTCGGACGGGGAGAGCGGAGCGCACGGCAGGCGTATCTTGCGCTCGCGCGCGACGGATCGGACGTCGAGATCATGCGTCACGGAAATCACTTCCCCGATGGCCCGGACTACTTCGTCATCGAATACCAGAAGACGACCACCGTTCTCGCCGCGCTGCGAGCGCTGGTCGGCGACTCGATCTTTCATCGCGCGCTCCGCGCCTACGGTGAACAGTGGCGGGAGAAGCATCCGCAACCGGAGGACTTCTTCAATGCCATGAACACCGGCATTGGCAAGGATCTCTGGTGGTTCTGGCGCTCCTGGTTCTTCGAGACGTGGACGCTCGACCAGCGTCTCAGCGCAACGAGGAGCGGCTCGCGCACGACGATCGTCGTCGAGGACTCCGGCCTTGTGCCGATGCCGGCGCGCATCCGCGTCCGGCGCGCCGACGGGTCGGAGCAGAAGCTGGAGGTTCCGGTCGACGTCTGGCTGCGGGGTGCGCGGCGCGGCACGGTCACCGTCCCGTCGCAGCCGGCGATCACGACGATCGAGATCGATGCCGGCGACGACTTTCCGTACGTCGACCGCCAGGCGCTCCGGTGGCCCCGGTGACGGGCCTCCCGTCAGGCACGGTGCGGGGAGTGGCGGCGGCCGCCGTCGCCATCGCGGTCTCGACGCTGGCCGATCCGTGGGTGGCGCAGCACCTGACCTATCCCGAGGTCTACGAGCACGACTGGGGTCGCTTTCTGCGCGTGATGGGGTTCCTCCCGACCTGGTTCGCGGTGGCGCTCGCGCTGGGGCTCACGGACCGCGCGCGGGGTGGGGAGCGTTGGTGGCTGCGTGGCACTCTGCTCGCTCTGGGCCCGACGCTGTCGGGGATCGCCGGCGAGCTCCTGAAGCTCGTCGTCAGGCGGGAGCGCCCGCCGGCGCAGGGCGCCGAGTACATCTTTCGGCCGTGGTCCGATCACCCCTTCGCCACCGGAGGGCTCGGTATGCCGAGCAGTCACACGGTAGTGGCGTTCGGCGCGGCGGCGACGTTGGCGCGGCTCTTTCCGGAGGCGCGGGTCGTCTGGTACGTCCTGGCCGCAGGGTGCGGGATCACGCGGGTGCTGGCGCACGCCCACTTCCTGAGCGACGTCGTCGTGGCCGCCGCGCTCGCCATCGGTGTGGTGGCGCTGATGTGGCCGTCGGCGACTGGCGCGGCTGCTACGTCCACACCGCCTGGTGCAGGCGACGCCGGAACTCCGAGCGACTCCAGTACTCGGTATGGGCGCTCGCCAGCCAGGCCGACGCCTCCTCGTCCACCAGGTTGATGACCGAGCGTGGATCTGGAGGATGGGAGGGGTCGAGGCGCGCCGGATGTACCGGCATCGCATCGTAGAAGTCGATCGGCCCCCCGATCCAGTCCCAAGGCGACCAGAGGTTGACCCATGCTTCCGGCCGGTTGCCATAGTCGAGAATCATCGGTTGTGTCGCGGCGGCCAGTGCCTCACGAGTCGGCAGCGAATCGGCCTGACACCGAAAGAAGAAGGCCGTCTTGTCGAGCGGCGACCCACAGGTCAGAAAGAGACGCGTACGATCCACCACGTGCAGGGTGGCGCTCCGCTGCGCAGCCAGTGCGAGGTCGCGCTGGATCGAGTCGTTGAGCATGTCGTACGCGATCACCGATCCGAGGGAGTGACCGACGACGATCACGTCATCGTAGACGAGCTCTGGGGCGCCGCCGTCGGCGGGTGCCACGTGCGCGCCATAGACGCTCCGGGCGAGGCTCCGCCCCACCTGTAGGATGCGCGCCCGCGTCTCGGCGAACTTGCTCACGGTATGCGCCGATACGTAGACGACGACATCGCCCACGTACTGCGCCGTCCAGCCGCGCAGCGTGTCGAGAAGGAAAGCGAGCGCGAGAAGCACGGCGCACACGAGGAGGACGTGCCACGGGCCGCCGAGGTCGAGCCGCTCCCGCCAGAATGACGCGGCGATCCCGGGAGCCGCGATGGCCGCGGCGAGCATCAGCGCCAAGACCCCCCACGCCTTTCGACGCACCGTCGACGGAAGGACGCGACGCACCAGCCAGGTGCCGATGGCGAGCGAGTAGCCGGCGGCGAGAGTCGTGATGAGCAGCAGAGACGCGCCGATCGCGAGCGCCCCCACGAGCGGCACGACGAGGGCGCGGGCAGTCGGCGTTGCCAGCTCACCCACCGCTGTCGCGCCGGCGAGGATCCAGAAGAGGAAGTAGAGCAGGGGGGAGAGGGCGACGGCAAGGGCGGCGAGCGCGAGTCCGATCAGCTCCACTCGACTCACCGGGGTCACAATGGTGCGCCCGAACATCCAGCGCTCAAAGCCGCCTCGCTGCTCGCGGAACCCTCGATAGGCGGCGTTGAGCAGGAATCGCACCACATCGAGCGCTGTCGCTCGGCCTTCGGTGAGCGGTGCCCAGTATGCCTCGTAAAGGTGAACCGTGCGCCGCTTGCCGTTGGTGAGCTCCAGCTCGGCCCGCGGCACCCACTCGGTTCCGAAACGCGCGTACCTGACGCGCAGGTCGGTGGCGGTGAGGTCGGCGCCGGTGTGCTCGCGCCAGAGGGCATCGGCCACGGAGTGGAGCGTCTCGAAGGGCACCTGCTGCCCCATGCCGTGCACGACGATCACGGCCACCGTGCGACTCCCGCCCGCTGCGACGTACTCGGGCTCGCGCGCACCGAGCGCGGTGAGCGGAGGAGGAGACGGCGGAGCCCCCCGAGGCCGGAGGGCGCGCGCGAGAGGAATTCCGTCGGCGACGGCCCGCGTCAGATCGTCGCTCACGGTGGCGACCTCCACCGGTGCCGCGACGGCGATGCGGTCGGGCGGAATGGTGGAAGGAGCGTGCGTCATGGCGGCTCGATGGGCAAGAGGCCAGCGGCGCGAGGAGTGCCTCAAGATAGGGAGAGTCGTCAGGCATACCAGATCGGGCCGCGGCGGAGTTAGAAAGCTCTCACATTAGCGCGCTCTCACATTAGAGGTTGCTCATGTTGCCTGACGGTATTAGCGTCGCACGACCCGCCCCTCCACGAGCACATCTCGCGTCATGCTCGGTCGCCGCCGCCCCCTCGCGCCTCCACCTGCCCATGTCCGAACGACCCTCCCCGCCGTGGCGCTCCTCGTCGCGTGCACGCAGCCGGTGGCGGTGGCCAAGTATGCCCGCGCCGCGGATCGAACCACACAGGCATTCTCCGGCGTGGCGGGGGAGATGACGGCGAGCTGTGTGCGCTTCGAGCGGTACAAGGCCGAGCGCGATGGCGGCGGCTGGGACGATGATGCGGCCCTTCGTCGGCGGTGCGCGGGGCGCGACAGCGCCGTCAAGAATGCGGTGGTGGCGAGCCTCGTCCTGCGCGAGTACTTCGCCGCCCTCGCCAACCTGGCCGCGAACCAATTGGTGCACTACGACGCCGACGTGCGGGCGCTTGCCCAGGACGTCGGCGATGCCGGCGTCGACCCGGCGCGGGCACGAGCGGTCGGGGATCTCGCCGCCTTCCTCGCCGATGCCGCCACCGGCCAGTACCGGCGACGCGAGCTGGCGCAGGTCGTTGAGACCGAGAACGAGAGCGTGCTCGCCGTGGTCGATGGCCTCCACGCGATCGTCACGGAGGATTACCGGCTGGAGCTCGAGATCGAGCGACAGGCGGTGAACGACTACTTCCACACGGCCGTGGCCACCGACGGCGCGCGCGAGCCCCTCGCCGCCATGCTCGTCAAGAACCTTCGCGACGACCAGATCGCGACTATCGCCACGAAGGAGTCCGCGCTCCGGAGCTATGCGCGTGCGCTCGCGCGCGTGCGCGCGGGGCACCAGGCACTCTACGATGCTCGCGAGGAGCTGGACGCCCCGGCTCTCGCCAACGAGCTGGCCGGGTACGTCACGACGATCGACGACATCCTTGCCGCGCTGCGGCAGGCCTTCTGAGGCATCTCGCCATGTCCGTCGCCCCTCCCACCAAGCTCTCCTCCGCTCAGGCGCGCGACCTCGCGTTGGCCTTCTTCCGGTTGGCCACGCAGCTGGGGGAGTACCGGTTCGAGCACTGGGAAGACACTCCGCGCGCCGAGCGTGACCGATTGGAGTCCATGGAATGGAGGCTGCTGAGCTACTCCTCGGACTTCTCCACGCAGTCGATCCAACTCGACGTCG
This sequence comes from Gemmatimonadaceae bacterium, assembly GCA_035623475.1. GTDB lineage: Bacteria > Gemmatimonadota > Gemmatimonadetes > Gemmatimonadales > Gemmatimonadaceae > DASPTK01. The sequence continues at coordinate 41,376 of DASPTK010000020.1, forward strand.
ACGACATTCAGCCCGCGCTCGATAGCGTGCGCGATGGCACCGTCCGTCTCACCCGTGCCGTCGACCGCCTCCGCACGCCGCGGGACGCCATCGGCATCGCCACGACGGCGGCCTCGCTCGCCGCCGCCGTGCTCACCGCCAACGCCGCGGCCATCGCCGCGGCCGTCGCGGCCGCCATCGACACCGCCGACAAGACGGGGCGCTGAGCTCGTCGGGTTCTCCCGCCATCCGAGGTACGCCATGTTGACCCATCAGGTGGCGCTCGTCTCCGAGATCCGAGACGTGAGCGCTCGAGAGCTCACCACGACCGGCGCGGCGCTGCAGAAGCAGGTCGTTCGGGACTTCGAGCCGATCTGGAGGATCTCGGCGACGGTGGCCGCGTTCGCGAAGCTCGACGATGTACCCCTCGGGTATTGGCCGGTCATCGTCATGAAGGACATCAAGCAGAGCGGCGCGGCCGGAATCCACGAGGACAAGGATGGGCAGCCCTTCGCCCTCGTCGAGTACGATGACGCCTGGACACTCACGGCGAGCCACGAGACGTTGGAGATGCTCGCCGACCCCTTCGGCAACCGGCTCATCGCCGGCCCGTCGCCCAAACCGAAGCAAGGGCGCGTCGAGTTTCTCGTCGAGTGCTGCGACCCGTGCGAAGGCTCGGAGTTCGCCTATACGGTGAACGGCGTGGTGGTGTCCGACTTCTATACGCCACACTACTTCGATCCTGTGGCGGCGCCGGGCGTGCGCTATAGCTTTGGCGGAGCGATCACCGCACCCCGTCAGGTGCTGAAGGAGGGGTATTTGAGCTGGCATCACCCTCCGACGAATCACTGGTGGCAGGAGATCTATTTCGGAACCAAGCCCGAGTTTCGCGACCTCGGCGTGCTCGGGCGGCTGGCCGAGGGGAGCCTGCGTTCCGAGATCGACCGGCTGACGCACAGTCCTCTGAGCGCGAAGCGGCTGAGTGAGTCGACGCGCCGTCGCATCACGACGCTGGCCGCGCGGGTCGACGCGTCGGCGGCGTCCGACTCCAAGGCCGAGATGTGGCGGGCGCAGATCGCTCAGCTGAGAGCGGGGGTGGAGAATGGCCCAGGATGATGCGGCGGCGCGGCGCGCCCGCGCCGACCGGCTGCGAAAGCAGATTGCCGAGCTGACTCGCCCCAAGCGGACGGGCCGCGAGACGGCGCCTGACGACTCCCCACCAGAGGGCGGGACCCCGGAAAGCCCGCGCGACCTGATCGAGGAGAAGATGCGGCAGCTCGATCGGCGCTCGAAGAGAAAGCGGACTCGGGACGCCTAAGCCGCCCGAGATCCAGACTTCCGCATCGGCATCTCGTGCGTTTAGTTGGCGATCGCGGCCGGACAGGCCGGATCCTCTACCGCACGACTCATGGCGACGATCTACGCGGGTACATCCGGGTGGGCCTACCCCAACTGGAAGCCCGATTTCTACCCTCCCAAGACACCCTCCGCCAAGTTTCTCGCCTTCTACGCGACGCGCGTGAACGCGGTCGAGCTCAACTACACGTTCCGGCGATTCCCGGCGCAGAAGCTCATGGGAGGCTGGATCGAGGCGACCCCCGCCGGCTTCCAATTCGCCGTCAAGGCCCATCAGAACATCACGCACGTCAAACGGCTGAAGGATGCTGGCCAGTACACAATGGACTTCATCGGCGCGCTCACGCCGCTCCGGGAAGCCGGCAAGCTCGGACCCGTGCTCTTCCAGCTTCCGCCGTATCTGAGAGCCGATGTCGCTCTGCTGCGCGACTTCCTCGCGCAGCTCCCGCACGGTGTGAGGACGACCTTCGAGTTTCGCCACGCCTCCTGGTTCACCCCCGAGGTGTACGACCTCCTCCGCTCCGTGAACGCCGCCCTCTGCCAGGCCGAGTCGGAGACGCTGGAGACTCCCGACGTCCAGACCGCCGACTACACGTATCTCCGCCTGCGAAAGGAGACGTACGACATCGCATCGCTGATGCCGCAGGTAGCATCCCTCGCCGTGCGGGGCGACCTCTACGTCTTCTTCAAGCACGAGGAGACGCCGGAGGGGGTGCTGAACGCCGAGCGTCTCTTGGCCGCCGTCAGGCAGGGCTGAGCGCCCGGTGTAACTCCGGTTCGCTCGCCGCCGAGTGTCAACTCCGCGTCGGTGGCGTGCCGCCTCGAGTGGCCGTGTCGGGCGTGCTCGAAGGAGGCTTCGACGCGCCTGGTTGGGCCACCACCGGCGGAGGTCGCCGATAGTCGTCGACGAAGTAGAAGCGGAAAACGCGCCGGTCGCACTGAATGACACCGAAGCGATCGTTCCGCATCTGCAGTTTCTCGAGGTCCGCCCTGCTCGGCTGGCAGCTGAACGCATCGGGGCCACCGAGCACGCACTCGCGCGGGTCGCCTCGCAAGCAGGTCGTCGGTGTGTGCGTGTGAAGCTCCGGCACCCCCTCCGGGCAGTCGAAGTCGACGGTCGATGTGCCGGCCGAGCGCACCGCAGCCGGCGACACGAGGTAGACGCGAAAGAGGGAGTCGTCCATGTAGGGGGGCTGGCGCGTCACGTGATGCACGCCGATCGACCACCCGACGACGCAATACGCCCGCTCGACCTGCCGAACGCTGTCAGTCCATGTGTGCTCGAGTGAATCGCGGGCGTCGGCCATGACGACGCCGTACCGTACGGCCTGAGGCGAGGCGCTGGGCGCGACTGCCAGGTAAGGCGCGAGGAGTGCGGTGAGCAGGGAAGGGCGCACCGCGAGAATCTCGCATGCGATCGCTCCCCCGAAAAGCGGGGGCATGGTCAGGTTACCGCCAACTCCTCGATCCCTCGTTGCCCGCGCGCGGCGCCCAGGCGACCGCTACCGGCAACCCGCCTGGCAGGCGACATTTCGCTCCACACATGCTTCTTCAGCGCTTCTATGATGATGGGCTCGCCCAGGCGAGTTACCTGATCGCCTGTCAGGCTACCGGCGACGCGGTGGTAGTCGACCCGAACCGTGACGTCGACCAGTACGTACGAGCGGCCGAGGTCGATGGCCTCCGCATCAGTTACGTCACCGAGACGCACATTCACGCCGACTTCGTCTCCGGGAGCCGTGAGCTGGCCGACCGGACCGGCGCACGTCTGCTTCTCTCCGCGGAGGGGGGCGCCGACTGGTCGTATCGCTTCGCTGCGGAGGCGGGCGCGCGTCTGCTCACGGATGGGGAGAGTTTTTCCGTCGGACGCGTTCGCTTCGGGGTCATGCACACGCCGGGGCACACGCCGGAACACCTGGCCCTCAGCGTTACCGACGGCGCCGCGAGCGACCGGCCGATGGGAGTCCTGACCGGCGACTTTCTCTTCGTGGGAGACGTAGGGCGGCCTGACCTGCTGGAGCGCGCCGCGGGCGAGACGGGGACGATGGCGGTTCATGCGCGCACGCTCTTTCGCTCGCTCCGTGCCTTTGCTGGCCTCCCCGACTACCTCCAGATCTGGCCGGGGCACGGAGCTGGGTCGGCGTGCGGGAAGTCGCTCGGCGCTGTGCCGCAGACGACGCTTGGCTACGAGAAGCTCACCAACTGGGCCTTCCAGGTGAGCGACGAGACGGCCTTCGTGCGCGACGTGCTCGAGGGGCAGCCCGAGCCGCCCCGATACTTCGCCCAGATGAAGCGCATCAATCGCGATGGGCCGGCGCTCCTCGGAAGGCTCGACCCTCCCCCGCGCCTCCCGGCGTCGCGTCTCGCCCCGCTTCTCGATCAGAACGCGCTCATCGTCGACACCCGTCACGCGGGCGACTTCGCCGAGGGATTCGTTAGGCGGACGATCAACATCCCGCTCAACCGGTCCTTCACCACCTGGGCCGGATCGCTCATTCCCTACGACCGGCCCTTCTACCTGATCGCCAGCGACGACGATGATCGCGCCATTTCGAAGGCGGCGAGGAGCCTGGCCTTGATCGGGCTCGACAAGCTTGGCGGCTACTTCGGCCCCGAGGCCGTCTCCGCTCTGCGCGGAGCGATGGCGACCATCCCTCAGATGAGCGCTCGCGATCTGGCCAGTCGTCTCGCGTCAAATGGAATCCGTGTGCTCGACGTGCGGACGCTGGCGGAGTGGCAGACGGGTCACATCCCGGGCGCTGTTCACGTCCCACTGGTCGAGCTCGAGCATCGCATTAGCGAGCTCGACAACACTCGACCGACAGTCGTGCAATGCCAGAGCGGAAGCCGCTCGGCGATCGCCTCGAGCCTGCTCGCCGCACGAGGCTTCGAGCGCGTATTCAATCTGGTCGGCGGCATCGATGCTTGGACCGGAGGCGGCGGCGCCGTCGACCGAGACGACACGGCATGAGGTTTCTCTTAACGTAGGCTTTCTCCTGCAGGTGCAGTGGCTTGCCTTATCATCCCTTCGCCGCCATCCTCATCAAGTAACCTTCCCTCCCGGAGACCCGATGCGCATTCAGAGATTCTTTACGGTAGCTGCTGCACTCGTCGCGCTTGGCATCCCGCTCGGCGCGCGCGCCCAAGCCGCAGCGACGACGATCTGTAAGGACGGAACGACCTCGACGTCGTCAGGTAAGGGTGCGTGCTCGTCGCACGGCGGCGTAGACAAGGACAAGACGGCGGCCGCCAGCAAGTCGACGGCCTCGACGTCAACGTCGAAGGCGTCGACATCGTCAGGAACGACGGCGATGGTCACGTGCTCCGACGGGTCGCAGTCGAAGGGCGGAAAGGGGGCCTGCTCGGGTCACGGTGGAATCGCCAAGTCGACGGCGGCCGCTCCGGCGGCGGCTCCGGCGCCCGCGCCAGCGCCGGCGAAGCCGGCCCCCGCGGCGGCGCCCGCGGCAGCTCCGGCTGCGGCACCGGCGGCTGCCCCGAAGAACGCCACGGCCTCGAAGGGCGGCTCGGGTGAGGGCGTCGACAACAATCCGGCCGGTGCGATCGCCAAGTGCAAAGACGGCGAGTATTCGCATGCGAAGAGTCACTCCGGCGCCTGCTCCAACCACGGTGGCGTGGCGCAGTGGCTGGACGGAACGAAGTAGCTCTCGACCCTCGCTGACGCTCAGCGAGGGGTCGATGATCGCGAGGCCGCGCTCCCTCGAAGGGGGCGCGGCCTCGTTCGTTAGGCGCGTGGGTCGATCCTGTCGCCCGGTTACGGGACGTGGAATTTCTTTCGACTGCCGCTGTACCGCGCGCGGGGGGCGACCGAGTCGGAGGGGATGATCGGGGTCATCCCATGATCGTAGTGGACCACTTCCGCCTGACCCGCGTCGCGGGGCGGCGTCGGAAGTGTTATCGGCAGGGGGGCGAGTCGAGCGCCCGAGACGATCATCCCGGGTTTCTCCGGCGCGACGGGTCGCGCGACCGTGGCGGCCGAGGTCGGGGCGGCTGCCGAATCGCTCGCCGCCGAGTCGGCCACACTCGCGACCGCCGCACCCGCCTTCCGAGGCGCGCCGGCCGCCGACTTGCCATGGCTCTTTCGTGAGAATCCGCCGGCGAGCGCGAAGACGATCGCGATCACCGCCGCGACGCCCAGGCCGATCCCGAAGGAGACGGCTGCGCGATTCGCCTCGCCCAGTCCACCGCGGCGACGGGCGTAGGTCATCGCCGGCGTCGGCCTCTGCGGCGTGAGCGATTCCTTCTCCTGCTCGATCCACTGCTCCTCGTGGTCGTCGACGACGTCCTCGACCGCCTGGATCGGGCGACCCGAGACGGGGCGCACGGGTCGCTCCGGCGCCGGAGGGCGCCGCACCGCGGCCGGTGCGATCGGCGTCGGATGCCCCTCGGTCCGGAGCGCAGGAAGCTCTTCGTCGGAGGTCGACCTCGCGAGTGGCTCGTCAGGCATCAGCCGATCACTTCCCGCCGGATCGGCGCGAACGCCGAGCAGTGCCTCCCAGTCGGGGAGTGTCGCGCTCGGCATGGGTGGCGCGGCCTTCGGCGGCATGCCGTGCGGCGACGCGGTGGCGCCGGGAGCCGACGCGGCGACAACCGCGGGGGCCGGCGGCGGCGGAGGAGTGACACGCGGTGGCGGAGGACTCGGGGGCGGCGCCGCGATCGTGACGTTGGCAAGATCGGGCGCGGAAAAATCGGCGCCGCGCCGCGGCTGTTGCGCGCGCTTGGCCGCGAACTGCTGACGCGCCCGCGACAACTCCTCCGGCGACGGGTCCCGCGAGTAGAGATACGCCTCGAGCACCGGCGGGAGGAGATCACGACCGCCCGACTCGTAGAGTCGCACGTGCTGGTCGGCGACCATGTCGCCGTCGGCGGCTCCCCGGCGCGAGGCGTAGTAATCGAGGTATCCGCCGTCGCTGTCCTCGCCGAAGTCGTAGAGGACGGTCCAGCCCTCTTGCTGCAGGCGGCCGGCGCTCCGCGATTCGACATCCGCGGCGGGGATCGTGAGCCGCCACCGTTCGAATTCCCTCTCGAACGTCTGGAGGGCTTTCTGCATAGGTCTTCGTCCGCTCTGTGGCCCCGCGCCGCGTCGAGGTCGTCGATTCGCCGGCGCTCACGACATTCGCTCTCGATGAAGAGACGAGCGAACCCTGTCGAGGTCAGAGCGTTCGCGCGTGTCCGGCGCTCCGATCGCCGGCGCCCCTCGGCATCTCGACGCCGGTGTCGCATCGCCCGGAGACTCCTGGGAGCGCCCCACTCGGGTCGCTGCCTCCTGTTCCAGACGTGTACATCGATCGGACGTTTCGACCGTTCCTCGATACGAAACGTGACGGCGAGCGCGCGCCTGACGAGGCCTCGCGATGCTTTGGCCTCTGGCGCGGCGAATCGGGGTTCGGCGATAGTGTCACGCTGCCGCGCGTGGGCGTGGCAGGAGGCCGGTTCTCGCCGGAGGTTCAGTCATGAGAAGCTCCCGTCAGTGGACGTCGATCGCCCTGAGTCTCGCGAGCGCGGTGTCGGTCGCGTCGTGCAGCCTGTTCGACCACTCCGGGCCGAAGGGACCGTCCACGCCCCCCGGGTTCGTGCGCTGGTCGGAGCCGTCTACATGGCCGGGGAACACGCTCCCGACCGCCGGTACCGATGTGGTCGTGCCTGCCGACAAGAAGATCCTCCTCGATACGACGCCGCCCGATCTCAACAGCCTCACGATCAACGGCTCGTTGATGTTCGACAGCAAGGATCTCGCCCTGACGGCGAAGTACATCATGGTATACGGGCAGATGCTGATCGGCAGCGAGAGCTCGCCGTACACGCATCGCGCCATCATCACCATCGACGGCGATGTCTCCACGGAAGGCAGCCTCGGACTGTCGAGCAACGCGATATCGGTGCAGTCCGGCGGAATCCTGGAGGTCCACGGTGCCTCGAAGCTGAGTTGGGCCCATCTCAGCGGCAGCGTCGCGGCCGGGGCCACGCAGCTGGTGCTCGAGACAGCGCCCACCAACTGGGTGCCGGGGGATCGCCTCATCATCGCCTCCACCGACCTCGATCCGACACACGCCGAAGAGGCGCTCGTGCAGTCGGTGTCGGGAACGACGGTCACCCTCCAGAAGGGTCTGACCCGCGGACACTACGGACTGGTGCAGACGATCGCCGGACACACGTTGGATGAGCGGGGCGAGGTCGGCATTCTGTCGCGCAACATCACCATCCAGGGTGCCGACGCCTGCACCTCGACCGGCTACTGTGGTGTCATCATCACGTACCAAGGCGGCACGATGCACCTGGAGAACGCCGAGTTCTATCAGATGGGGCAGAAGGCTCGCCTGGCGAAGTATCCGATTCACTGGCACCTGGCGGCCGATGTGACCGGCCAGTATGCGCGACACAACTCGATCTGGAAGAGCTTCAACCGGTGCGTGACCGTCCACGGGACACACAATGCCACGGTTCAGGACAACGTCTGCTACAACGACATCGGCCACGGCTACTTCCTCGAGGACGGGATCGAGCACGGAAACACCTTCGATCACAATCTCGGGTTGATGCAGCAGATCCCCGTGTCGGGGCAGGAGGTGATTCCGTCGGACACGCGCCCGGCGACCTTCTGGATCACCAATCCGGACAACACGTACACGAACAACGTCTCGGCCGGCGGGAAGGGATTCGGATTCTGGTTCGCTCTCCCACTGCATCCGACCGGGCTGTCGGCCACCACTACCGTGTATCCGCGGACGACTCCGCTCCGGAAGTTCTCGAACAACGTCGCCCACTCGAACCGCAACGACGCTCTGCACGTGGATGACGGCCCGACGGCCAACCTCACGACTGAGACCACCAACTACAATCCGCACCAGGACCCATCGAACACCAATTCGCCGGCGGTCGTCGCCTCCTTCGATCACTTCACCGCGTACAAGCAGAACGCTCGCGGCGTGTGGCTGCGCGGCGCGAATCTCGTGCTGTCGAGTCCCACCCTCGCCGACAACGCGATCGGAGCGACCTTCGCGGCCAACCAGACCTACCTGCAGGACGGCGTGATCATCGGCGAGAGCGGGAATACGGCGCAGCAGATCACCAACGGCTTCCCGATCCGCGGCTACGAGTTCTACGACGGTACCGTGGGTGCGCAGCGCACGACGTTCGTCAACTTCGTGCCCAACGGAACGCGCGAGGCGAGCGGGCTCGGATACAACCGGCAGAACGCCTTCGGCATCAGCACGGCGAACTTCGCCCAGGCGCTCACCTTCACCAACGCCAATCAAGCGTATCTCGAGAACGCGATGCCGGACAAGGACGGCGACAAGGCGGCCGTCTTCCTCGACAGCGATGGAAGCGTCACCGGCTCGACGGGCGTCTACGTCGTCAACAACGAGCCGATCCTGTTCACGAGCTCGTGCACCAGCCATCCGGAGTGGAACTCGTACGTCTGCCCAGGCACGTACACGCGCTTCTCGTTCAACAGCGCCGGCGGAGAGAGCGTGGCGCCGGTCGTGATCACGCGCGACGACGGCGCGAACGTGTCGATGACCGGCGTCGGCGGGGATCCCACGCAGATTTCGATGTCGCTGATCACGACGCGCTCCTACACCCTGCAGTTCAGTGGAGCGCCGAGCCAGCCGCGGCTCTACTTCAACAACGTGAACCCCGGCGACAACCTCCTCATCTCGTTCCCGTATCCGGTGGCGACGCCCGTCGTGTGGCGCGACTACTACACGGGGAACCATGTCAACGCGGCTGCGTCGCTCGATGAGCTGAACGCCAGCACCGGCGACAAGTACTTCTACGATTCGGACGCGGGGGTCCTCTACTTGAAGATGGTGGTGATGTCGGGGAAGAACTACGCCACGATCTTCGTGAATCCGCAGTAGCCGGAGCCAACCGGCCGGAAGAGCGCCGGGTGCGCCGCTGTCGCAGGGGCCGGCGCGCGAGAGGTGACAACGGAGGGCTCAGGCGTGAGGATGGAGGAATAACTCTTTCCGGCCGCGGGGGGCGTTCCGGCCTTCCGGGGGCGTTACCCTCTGCCGCTTCGCCGCGTCGGCTCACTGAGAGCAGGCCGCGGGCCGAGGGTACAATGATCATCAAGGGCGTGCCGTGGGAGCTTCGTCAGATCGCTCCGGGCACCGAAATCCTTATAACGGACGAGCGCAAGCGCCTGGTGGCGCGGGGGCTTCTGCGCGCCGACCGGCGGTCGCTGGATGGTCCCAGCGGCGAGCAGATCTCGCTCGCCGAGTGGAAGGACGGCTGGCAGCTGACGGTCCTGCGCGTCAAGAGCTGACCGCGCCCACGGTCACTTGGTCGCCGACCGCACGGCGGCAAAGTGGCGGGAAAACCAATCCACATAGCGCGACATCCGGTCGCGTAGAAAGCTGGGACGCCCGGGGATGTGGTATTCGTCCGGGTAGATCACCAGCTGCGTGTCACGCCCCAGGCTCCGAAGCGCTTGGTACATCTGCTCGGAGTTCGTGACCGACAGGTTGGCATCCTTCTCTCCGTGGATGAACAGTGTGGGCGTGACGATTCGGTCGGCGTGCAGGAAGGGGCGTGCGAGCCGTATCCAGACCTCGGTGTTCTTCCACGGCGGCCCGATCTCCGACTCGTACTCGCGCACGTATTGGTCGGCCCCGTACCCGGCCAGCGGGTTTCCGCTCCCTCCGCCGGCGATTGCGGCCGCAAAGCGCGTGTCCTCGACGATGATGTAGTTGACCAGCATCGCGCCGTAGCTCCATCCGGCGATGCCGAGTCGCGTCTGATCGGCGAGGCCCTTGCCAACGGCCCAGTCGACGGCGCCGAGGATGTCACGCGCGTCCTTCTCCCCCCAGTGACGGTAGATGGCGGTGGAGAAGGCCTCTCCGCGCCCCGTACCCCCGCGCGGATTCGGAGCGAGCACGACCCAGCCTTGGGCGGCGAAGATCTGAAACTCCAGATCGAACTCCGTCTGCCACTGCTCGTCGGGTCCACCGTGCACCCGGACCACCATGGGGTAGCGGCGCCCCGGCTGGTAGTTCGGCGGCTTCACGAGCAAGCCATGAATCCCGAGGCCGTCCCTGGCGCGGAAGGAGAACTCTTCGACCCTCCCGAGAGTCACGCCGCGGAGCCACTCATCGTTCTGATGACTCAGCCGCCGTGGCGTCTGCCCGTCGAGGACGAAGACTTCCGGCGGTTGGAGCGGTGTGCTCGAGATGAACGCCAGGCGCCCACCGGCGGCGCTGAAGCCGCTCACCACCTGGCGTCCCGCGATGACGCGTTCCACCGCGCCGCCGGCCACCGACACTCGCGCCAGCTGCATCGCGCGGTCGTCCTCGAGCAGCACCCAGATCGCCGCTCCGTCGGGCGACCACTGTGGGTCGCTCACCCATCGGTCGAGCGCCGCGGTCAGGACGCGTGAAGATCCGGTGGCGACGCTGACGACGGCCAGCTTCCAGAGCGCGTAGTAGATGAGGCGCTGCGGCCCTGCCCGGAGATAGGCGATCTGCGTCCCATCCGGACTCCACGCCAGCGCGCTCCCCCACTCCGGATCGTTGTCATCTCCCGCGTAGGTCGTGAGGCGCCGCGGCTCGCCCCCGCCGGCGTCCACGACATAGACATCCCAGTTGTCGGTGCGATCCCCCTCGCCGCTCCGCTTGCTCACGAATGCAATCTGCCGGCCATCGGGCGACCAGGCGGGGAGGGCGTCGTCCACATCCCCCACGGTGAGTTGGCGGGGCGCACCCCCTTCGAGGTCGACGACGTAGATGTGCGAGCGCCGGTGATCGAGATAGCCGACGTAGTCTTTCTTGAACTGCAGGCGGTCGATCACGATCGGTCGGGGGCGACCGCGTTTGGAGCTGTCCTGGAGTGTGTCGTCAGGCGTCGGGTCGGTGGCGACGTACGCGAGGTGCCGTCCATCCGGAGACCACGCGAAGTCCGATACGCCGCCGGGAGCCGCCGTCAGGCGGCGCGGCGTGCCACCGTCGCGATCGATCGCCCACACCTGCTCGACGCCGCGCGGATCCTCACCCGCCGAGAGGTAGGCCAGGGCGTCGCCATCGGGACGCCATCGAGGCTGTCGTTCGCTCGAGGAGCTGCCGGTGAGCAAGGTATCGACGGCGCCCGTCCAACTGGCTAGCCAGATGTGCGTCTCGGATCGGTCGGCAGCGCTGTCGACGGAGGTGACCGTGTACGCGAGCCACTCGCCAGAGGGCGAGAGTCGCACATCTTCCACGCTTCGCAGACGGCCGACGTCGGCCAGGGTGAGCGTGCGCTGAGCGCCGGCGCGCGTCGCAGCCAGGAGGGCAAGAGCGGTGAGGCCGGCGGATGTGCGCCCGAGACGCGCGGCTGGCATGGTCCGTACGATCACGGGGCAGCGAGAGCGCGGCAAGTGGCGATCGGGACGATGTGAGAGCGGTCCGTGCACTCTCCCGTGCGCGCAGCCGTCCCGATATCTTGAGGCGGCGGCCAATCACCGGTGGTCACCGGTCCGCCCGATCCTCATCCGCGGCCACGTGCCTCCAATTCGCTATCCCGAGAGCGCGGTATTCTACCGCAAGCTCACGCGTGCGTACCCGCGCATCGCGAGGGGCGAGGGCTGCTACCTCTACGACGACGAGGGGAAGCAATACCTCGACGCCTCGGGGGGCGCGTTCGTGGTAAATGTCGGTCACGGCGTGGCCGAGATCGCCGATGCGATCGCCGCCCAAGCCAAGCAGGTGGCGTACGTCAACGGCACGGCGTTCACGACCGAGCCGGTCGAGCGCATGGCCGTCGAGCTGGCCTCCCATCTGCCGGAGGGGCTCGACAAGATCTACTTCCTCTCGAGCGGGTCGGAGGCGGTCGAGGCGGCGCTCAAGCTCGCGCGGCAGTATTGGGTCGAGCGGGGCCGGCCGCGGAAGCACAAGATCATCGCCCTCGCGCCTGGCTATCACGGCAATACGCTGCTCGCCCTCTCGGCGGGAGCCCGCGCCCACTACTCGACGTACTTCGCCGATTGGCTGGTGGAGGTGCGCCGGATCCCGGCGCCCTATGCCTATCGCTGCGACTGCGGCGGCGCCGCCGACTGTGCGCGCTGCTCCGGTGAGATGCTTGAGCGCGCGATTCGCGACGAGGGCGCGGAGACGGTGGCGGCGTTCATCGCCGAACCCGTCGGCGGGTCTTCGACCGGCGCCGCTGTCCCGCGGCCCTCCTACTTTCCCCGCGTCCGCGAGATCTGCGACCAGTTCGATGTCCTCTTCATCGCCGACGAGATCGCCTGCGGCGCCGGACGCACCGGAACCTTCACCGCGATCGAGCAGAGCGGGGTCACCCCCGACATCATGACGTTGGGGAAGGGCATCGCCGGTGGTTACGTGCCGTTGGCCGCGGTGGCCGCGCCCCGCCGGATCGTGGACGTCCTCGCGCGCGGCTCCGGCGCCCTCCTGCACGCGCAGACCTTCTCCCACCACGCCGTCTCCTGCGCCGCCGGGTTGGCCACGCTGCGCGTGTTGCGCGAGCGTGGTCTCGTCGAGCGGTCGGCGGCGATGGGTGCCGTTCTGCATCGCCAACTCTCGACCCTGCGCGCACTCCCGCACATCGGCGACGTCCGTGGGCGCGGGCTCTTCGCCGGCGTCGAGTTCGTCGAAGATGTCGAGACCCGCGCCCCCTTCCCACGGAGCGCCCGGTTCGCCGAGCGCTTCACGGATGCCGCGCTGCGCGCGGGGTTGAACCTCTGGCCCAACGTCGGCCATGCCGACGGCACCAACGGCGACCTCGTGATGATCGCGCCCCCTTTCATCATCACGGAGGCGCAGATCGGCGAGATCCTCGCGCGCTTCACCGAGGCGCTCGAGGAGACCGTCGCCACGCTCACATCGGAGGCTGTGCATGGCCACTAGCGCGCCGCCTCAATTCAAGATCACCTACACCACCGCCAACGTCGACCTGGAGCAGTTTCACCAGCACTTCGATGAGGCGCTGGCGCGTGTGCGCGGAGCGAGCGGGAAGCAGTATCCGCTCTACATCGACGGCAAGGCCGTTCCCACACCCTGGGCGCCGCTCACCGACACATCTCCGATCGACACGTCGTGGGTACTCGGGACCTTCGCCACCGCGCGCCCCGAGCAAGTCGATCTCGCGGTGACGGCGGCCCGCCGCGCGCAGAAGGACTGGGGGGCTCGTCCCTGGCGCGAACGGGTGGAGGCGCTTCGTCGCGCCGCGGCCCTCATTCGCGAGCGCAAGTTCGAGCTGGCCGCCATCATGAGCATCGAGGTCGGCAAGAGCCGACTCGAGGCGATGGGTGACGCCGAGGAGTCGGCGGATCTCATCGACTACTACTGCTCCCAGATGGAAGCGGCCGAAGGTTATCGTCGCGACATGGCGCGGCTCACGCCTATCGAGCGCAACACCGACATCCTTCGGCCCTACGGCGTCTTCGCCTGCATCGCGCCCTTCAACTTCCCCCTCGCGCTTTCCGCGGGCATGTCGTCGGCGGCGCTCGTGGCCGGGAACGCGGTCGTCTATAAGCCCGCCGAAGATACGCCATGGACGGGCTTCAAGCTCTACGAGATCTATCGCGATGCGGGACTGCCGAACGGTGTCTTCAACCTCTTGCACGGGCGCGGAGAGCTGATCGGCGATGCGATCTGGCGGCACCCCGGCGTGGATGGCGTCGTCTTCACCGGCTCGAAGGAGGTGGGGATGCGCATCCTGCATGAGTTCAGCACCCGGTATGCGCGCCCGTGCCTCCTCGAGATGGGCGGCAAGAACGCCGCCGTCATCATGGAGAGCGCCGACCTCGAGGCGGCGGCCGAAGGAGTAACGCGCTCGGCGTTCGGACTGCAGAACCAGAAGTGCAGCGCCACGTCCCGCGTCTACGTCCATCGCGCGGTGGCAGCGCCGTTCGTGGAGCTGGTGCTCGCCAAGACGCGCGCACTCACCATTGGTGACCCGTCGCAGCGGGATGTCTTTTTCGGGCCGGTGATCAACGCCAACGCCGTCACGACGTTCGAGGCGGCCGTCGCGCAGGGGGCCAAGGACGGTAAGATCCTCATCGGAGGCCAGCGCCTTTCCCAGGGCGCGCTGGGCCGGGGATACTTCGTCGAGCCGACGCTCCTCTCGCTGCCCCTCGACAGCTCGCTCTTCCTGCGCGAGCTCTTCGTTCCCGTGATCGCCGTCGGAGAAGTGGGCAGCCTCGATGAAGCGATCGCCGAGTCGAACAAGACCGAGTTCGGCCTGACAGCCGGCATCTTCTCTCAGCGGCCGGATGAGGTCGAGCGATTCTTCGACCAGGTGGAAGCGGGGGTTTGCTATGCCAACAAGCGCAGCGGCGCCACGACGGGCGCGTGGCCGGGCGCTCAGCCCTTCTGTGGCTGGAAGGGCTCCGGGTCGACGGGAAAGGGAGGGTGTGGCCCGTACTACGTCAGTCAATTCATGAGAGAGCAGAGTCGCACGGTGATCGAAGGCTGAAGCCGGCCCCGTTGCACGTCGTTCGCAGGACCGACAGTGAGAACCCCGAACCCATATCAGATTCCTATGGCAACAACGTCCGCACCCCCCACCGCGCGCACCTATCCGCGCATCGTCGTCGCCCCGCCTGGACCGAAGGCGCGGGCAATCGTCGACCAGGACGCGACCTGGACGTCCACGTCCTACATCAAGGAGTATCCTCTTGTCGTCGCGCGCGGGCAGGGAGTGATGGTCGAGGATGTGGATGGAAACCGCTTCCTCGACTTCATGGCGGGGATCGCCGTCGCTTCGACCGGCTACGGCCACCCGAAAGTCGTGGCTGCCATCAAGGATGCGGCCGAGAAGTTCCTGCATATCTGCGGCTCGGACTTCTACTACGAGGGGATGGCGGCGCTCTGCGAGCGGCTCGCCTGGCTCGCCCCCGGTCAGAGCAAGAAGCGCGTCTTTCTCACCAATTCCGGCACGGAAGCGGTCGACGGAGCGATCAAGCTGGCGCGCCACTCCACGCGTCGCGCGGGGATCATCGCCTTCAAGGGGGCCTTCCATGGCCGCACCTACGGAGGGATGAGCCTCACCTCTCGCTCGGTGCGCCAGCGCGCTGGGTTCGGCCCGATGATTCCGGAGGTGTACCACGTCCCGTACGCCTACGAATATCGGTGCGATTACCGTCGCGACTGCTCCTGCGACTTCACCTGCGTGCGGGCGATCGAGAACGACCTCTTCGCCCGCCACGTGGCGCCCAGCGATGTCGCGGCGATCTTCATCGAGCCGGTACAGGGCGAGGGGGGCTATGTAGTCCCACCCCCCGGCTATCTGCGGGAGCTGCGTGCCCTCTGCGACCGGCACGGCATCCTGCTCGTGCTCGATGAGATCCAGAGCGGCGTCGGACGTACGGGGAAGATGTTCGCCTGCGAGCACGACGGTATCGAACCGGACATTCTCCTCACGGCGAAGGGGCTCGGGTCGGGGATGCCGATCGGCGCCATCATCGCCAAGGAGTCGATCATGCGCTGGGAGACGGGGGCGCACGGCTCCACCTTCGGCGGCAACCCGGTGTGCTGCGCGGCGGCTCTGGCCACGCTCGATCTCGTCGAGAATGGGCTGATGGCGAATGCCAAGCGGATGGGCGAGCGCCTGATCACCGGCGTGCGCCATCTCGCCGGCAAGCACACCTGCATTGGCGATGTGCGCGGTCTGGGCCTCATGATCGGCGTCGAGTTCGTGAAGGACCGGGTCACGCGCGAGCCCGCACCGGAGCTGGTGGAGAACCTCGTACAGGAGGCGTTCCGGCGCGGACTCCTGCTCCTCGGCTGCGGAAAGAGCTCGCTGCGTCTCGCGCCACCACTGGTGATCGATGACGTGGACGTGGACACCGGGCTGCGCATGCTCGACGAGTGCATCACGGCCGTGACATGAGCAAGGTCGTCAGCATGCGGGAGGCGATCGCCGCCCACGTGCACGACGGCGACACGGTGGTGATCGAGGGGTTCACGCACCTCATCTGCTTTGCGGCAGGTCATGAGATCATTCGGCAGCGTCGACGGAATCTGACGCTCTGCCGGCTGACGCCGGATCTCATCTACGACCAGATGATCGCGGCCGGATGCGCCTCGAAGCTGGTCTTCTCCTGGGCGGGGAACCCGGGGGTCGGCTCGCTGCATGCCTTCCGTCGCGCTGTGGAGAGCCCCGACCCGAGTGCGCCGCTCGAGATCGAGGAATACTCGCACTTCGGCATGGTGGCGCGATTCAACGCCGGTGCGGCCCGCCTCCCCTTCTGGCCCTTGCGGGACTACATGGGAACGGACCTGCCGGCGGTGAACGACCGGGTCCGCACCGTCGAGTGTCCGTATACCGGCGAGCGCCTGGCGACCGTTCCCGCGCTCAATCCCGACGTGACGATCGTTCACGCACAGCGCTCCGACGCCGAGGGGAACACGCAGATGTGGGGTCTCCTCGGCGTGCAAAAGGAGGCCGCCTTCGCCTCGCGTCGCGTCGTGGTGGTCGTCGAGGAGCTGGTCGACACGGCCGTCGTGCGGGCGGATCCGAATCGAACGGTCGTCCCCGGTGTGATCGTCGACGCCGTGGTGGTAGAGCCATGGGGCGCTCACCCCTCCTACGCACAGGGACACTACGATCGCGACAACGACTTCTATGTCGCCTGGGAGGGGATCTCGCGCGATCCGGTACACCTCGCCGCGTACCTCGACGAGTTCGTCATCGGCGTGACGGATCGTCAGGCATATCTGGCCAAACAGCCAGGCCTCACGGAGCGCTTGGCAGCCCGGCCGATGATATGCAGCGGGGTGAACTACGGTTTCTGAGTCGATGTCCGCGTATTCTGCCGAAGAGATGATGACGGCTGTCGCGGCGCGCGAGCTTCGCGATGGAGAGGTCGTGTTCGTTGGCATCGGGCTTCCGAATCTCGCCTGCAACCTGGCCCGCGCGCTGCAGGCGCCGAACCTCGTGCTGATCTACGAGTCCGGAGCCGTCGGGGCGGCGCCGGAGCGCCTCCCGGTATCGATCGGCGATCCCTCCCTCGTGACCGGATCGCTCATGGTCTGCGGGATGGCCGACGTCTTCCAGTTCTTCCTCCAGAACGGACGGATCGAGGTTGGCTTCCTGGGCGGAGCGCAGATCGATCGCTTCGGGAACATCAACACGACCGTCGTCGGAGACTATGCGCACCCGAAAGTGAGGCTTCCCGGGAGCGGCGGCGCGGCGGAGATCGCCGTTCATGCACGGCGCACGCTCATCATCAGCCGATTGAGCCGTCGCGCCTTCCCGGAGCGGGTCGACTTCATCACGAGTCCGGGACACCGGTCGGGCGGGCGCACGCGCGCCGAGCTCGGGATGCCAGGCGCGGGCCCGGTGAAGGTGATCACCGACAAGGGGATCCTCGTCGCCGAGCCGGAGACAGGGGAGCTGGTGCTCGGCGCGCTCTATCCCGGCGTGGCCGTCGATGAAGTGCGCGGAGCGGTGGGCTGGCCCCTCCGGTGCGCCGCACGACTCGACGAGATCCGACCGCCCTCCGTGGCGGAGCTGCGCCTGCTCCGCGAGGTGCTCGATCCGGGACGCCTGTACCTCAAGGGCGGCTGAACGTGCCGATCGCCGCGCTCGATCGCTACTGGCGTCTCTCGCGGACCCCGCGGTACAGCGTGCTCTTCGCCTTCCCCTTGCTCGTGCTCTACGAGACGCTGGCGGCGCTCCTCCCGCGCACGGCGACGCGCGGGGTGCGAAATGGCGCCGACGTGCTCCTGAAGTCGGCCTTCGCCTCTGCGTTCGGGCCGAGCGGGCCGATCGTTTTCGGTGTCGTTCTGCTCGCCGCGTGCGTGTACATCGTCAGGCGGGACATGCGCTCGAGCGGTGGGCAGCTCCAGGGAGCGATCTTCGCCGGGATGCTCGGCGAGTCGATTCTCCTGGCGATGGCGTTCGGCGTCATCGTCGGAGTGATCACGGCGCGACTCCTCGGCGCGTTCGGCGCCCTGGCGATCGCTCCGGTGGAGCGATTGAGCTGGGCCACGCGGATCATGGTGTCGCTCGGGGCCGGCCTCTACGAAGAGCTCCTCTTTCGCGTTCTCCTCGTCGGCGCGTTGGGGGCGCTCGCCACGAGAGTCTTCGGCTGGAGGCCGAGGGTGTCGGTGGCCTTTTCAGTCATCACCGCCGCCCTCATCTTCTCCGCCTTTCACTACATCGGGCCCTACGGCGACACCTTGCACCTGCAATCGTTCGTCTTTCGCTGGATCGCCGGACTGGGATTCAGCCTCCTGTACGTGTGGCGCGGCTTCGGGATCGACGCCTGGACCCACGCCCTTTACGACATCCTACTCCTTGCGACGTGAGGGGCCGGTGAGGACTTCCCGCTGCCTGACGGCCGCGTTAGCGAGCGTGAGCGTGGCTTCATCAGCCCTGCTCGCGCAGCGCGAGCCCGTGTTGAAGCAGATCCGCGAGCCGCACGACTACTACTACCGGGAGATGTACATCCCGCAGGCGACGAGCGGGCCGAATGGCGCCGCCTGGTCGCCCGACGGACGGGAGCTGATCTACTCGATGCAGGGGACGCTCTGGCGCCAAGAGATCGGCAGCACCGTCGCCCGGCAGCTCACCGACGGTCCGGGATACGACTATCAGCCCGATTGGTCGCCCGACGGCCGCACCGTCGCCTTCGTCCGCTACGACGGCAAAGCAATCGAGCTCGAGCTCCTGACGCTGTCGACCGGGACCGTCGCGCCGCTCACCACCAATGGCGCGGTGAACCTCGAGCCGCGGTGGTCCCCGCTGGGGGATCGACTGGTCTTCGTGTCCACCGCCTTCGAGGGGCGGTGGCACGTGTTCGTGATGCCGGTGGAGAAGGGGAAGGCGGGCGAGATGCGGCGCATCACCGAGGACCGCGACAGCCACCTCCCACGCTACTACTACAGCGTCTTCGATCAATACCTGTCACCGACCTGGTCGCCTGACGGGCGCGAGCTGATCCTCATCTCGAACCGGGGGCACATCTGGGGTTCCGGTGCGTTCTGGCGGATGGGAGCCGAGCCGGGCGACTCGATGCGCCTCATCCACGATGAGGAGACGACGTGGCAGGCGAGGCCCGACTGGGCGCGCGACGGGAAGCGGGTGGTCTACGCTTCTTACGCGGGGCGGCAGCGACACCAGCTCTGGCTCATGACGGCCGACGGGGGCGACCCCTTCCAGCTCACCTACGGCGACTTCGACGCGACCGTGCCCCGCTGGTCTCCCGACTCGCGACGGATCGCCTACGTCTCGAACGAAGGCGGGAACACCTCGCTCTGGGTCGTCTCCGTCCCCGGCGGCGACCGCTCGCCCGTGACGCCGGCCGTTCGCCACTACCTTCGTCCGACCGCCGAGCTCACGGTGGTGGTGACGGATGCGGTGTCCGGCCGACGTGCCGACGCGCGCATCTCCGTGACCGGCGTCGACGGCCGCAGCTGGACGCCCGACGACGCGCTTCGCCGCGCCGACGATTCGTTCGACCGGTCGCAGCGCCCGATGGAGGTCGGCTACTTCCACGCCGCCGGACGAGCGACAATGAGGCTACCCGAGGGGAGCTACACCGTCGATGTGACCCGGGGGCTCGAATATCGCCCGGTGCACCGGGAGGTGCGCGTCTCGGCAGGGAAGGGGACGACCGTCACGGCAGCCCTCGTCAGGCTGATCGATTTCCCGTCACTCGGCTGGCAGAGCGGGGACCTCCATGTGCACATGAACTATGCCGGCCACTACCTGATCACCCCGAAGCGGCTGGCGTTCCAAGCCCGAAGCGAAGATCTCCACGTGGTGGAGAATCTCATCGTCAACAAGGAGCAGCGGATCCCCGATGTGGCCTACTTCTCGTCGCGCCCGGACGCGGTGTCGACGAAGGAGACGCTCATCGCGCATGGCCAGGAATTCCACACGAGCTATTGGGGCCACACCGCGCTCCTCGGGCTCGGGAGCCACCTCGTCCTTCCCGGCTACGCCGCCTATGTGAACACGCCGGCCGCCAGCCTCTCGCCGGCCAACGCCGACGTCCTCGACGCGGGGCACGCGCAGGGTGCGGTAGGGGGCTACGTGCACCCCTTCGAGGGCGTACCCGACCCGGCCGACACCACGGTTCCGCTCAGCAACGAGCTTCCGGCCGACGTCGCCCTCGGAAAGGCCGACTACATGGAGATCGTCGCCTTCAGCGACCACCGCTCCACCGCCGAGGTGTGGTACAAGCTGCTGAACTGTGGTTTCCGGCTTCCGGCGGGCGCCGGCACCGACGCCATGACGAATTACGCCTCATTGCGCGGTCCCGTCGGGCTGACGCGGGTCTTCGTCAAGTCTGGCCCGGTGCTCGATCACCGGCGCTTCCTCGCGGCCTTGCGAGCCGGACGCACCTTCGCGACCAACGGGCCACTCCTCCGCCTGACGATCGACGGCCACGACATCGGCGACGACATCGCCATCCCATCCGGGCCGCGGCGCTTGTCGGTGAAGGCCGAGCTCCGCTCGATCGTGCCGGTGGATCACCTCGAGTTGGTCGTGAACGGCACGGTGATCGCGTCGCTACCGATGGACAGTACGCACACATCGGCGACCGCCACGACGGCGATCACGGTCGACAAGAGCTCGTGGGTCACGCTCCGGGCGTGGAGCGACCACGGAACTCCGCCGATTCTGGACATCTATCCCTTCGCCACCACGAGCCCGATCTACGTGACCGTTGCCGGAGCGCCGATCCGGTCGAGCAGCGACGCTCAATACTTCGTGCGCTGGATCGATCGCCTGACGGCTGCTGCCCGGGTGCACCCGGACTATCACACCGAGGCCGAGCGGACGAGCGTGCTCGACATGCTGGCGCGGGCGCGGGCCGAGTTCGTGCGGCGCGGTGCCGCGACCACCGCGGCAACCCCTGTGGACGGTGGGACGCCGCGAGAGCCGGCCGCCGGCGTCGCGCGCTGATGGGGGGAGCCTAACCCTTTCGGGAGCCTGGCCGGCGCCGGGTCCTCGACTGGCGAGTCGTCTAGCCGAGCGTGGCGCCGCCCGAGCGGCAGCGCGCACAGACGGGTTGCTGGCCGAGCTCCACCAGGGCGCGCCTGAACCAGGAATGGCCGTGGAGGTGCTCGGGGCAGAGGATGCGCCCGCAGGCGGAGCACACCCCGCCCTCGGTCACCGGGAAGGAGCGGCGACACTCCTCGCAATCCACCCGCGAGGTGGCGCGACGGAAGAGGGGAATGCCGAACATTGCCGAGCTGGCCCCGGCGCTCAGTCTGGGGGCGCGGGTACCGTGCAGTTGTGAGGCGCGGTGGGACCCGGCACCCGCACGTAGTAGGTGACGACGCGCAGCCCGGCGAATCGCTCACCCATACTCACCTCCTTGCCGAACACCCGCTCGCGCGGATCACTCGTGCGAAAGAGCACGTTGTAGCCCCCGTCGACGCGGCAGACGAGGCGCGCGCCGCGAGCGATCGTGTTGCGCCGAAGCTCGAGCACCTGCTGCAGGGTCTGTCCCCGGTCGAGTGGCTCGATCGCGATGCGATCGGGATCGGTCGCCGCAATCACGTCGGTGTACCCGTTGCGCTCGACGAACTCCTCAGCGCAGTACGCCGCGGTGTCGGCCGCCGATGGGAGAACATGCGACGGGAGCGCGCAGGCGCGAGGATCGGATCCCACCTGACCTCGGGCCGCCAACACCAGGACTACCGCACTCAGCACGGACGCACGCGGGCCGCCTCGCCGTCCCCCATTCGTGGCCGCACGCGTGTGATCGGCGTGCGGCCACGAACGCGGAGGGGTCAGCGCTTACGCGGAGGCTTTCCGGTCTTGCGGAGGACCTTGAGCCAGTTCTCGGCGGCGCCGAGTGCCTTCTTCTTCCCGCCGTGTCTCACGTCGCCGAAGAACGCCGTGTGGCGCGGGCGCCAGCCTTTGGGCGTCCGGCGATAGTCGACGCGCACCACGAATCCATGCGTCCTGGTGCTCGGCTGATCCACGCGACAGATGCCCGAGCTGAGCGAACGGGAAGACGACCGCTTGGTTGCGCGGCGTGCGGTGGCAGCGGCGCGTCTGCGACCGCGGCGAATGGTCTTGGGCAAGAGAGCGTTCCTCGGGTTGCGGGTGGCGGCCAGGGCAGCAGAAGTCGATTGAGGGCCGCGCCTAGCGGCGCGAGCGGGTTAGAAGATGCTAATCCGATTGTCCAGGCGCCAGGTGTCGCACGTCAGGTGTCGGTGGCGCTAGGCGCCGCACGAGTCCCGTCACCTGCGCGAGCCATCGGAGTCTTTGCGCGTATCGGCCCGCGGTGCGGCGACGTGGCCGTGCGGACGGTCAATGTGCAACGGACGGGTTGAAACTTGTCCGGGCCGCCGTCGTAGAGAGAGGTGCGAGGCGCGCACGAGGCGCGCCCGGCACGATGAGGGAGGACGTTATGAAGACGGTCTGGAAGATCGGCGATCATGCAGCCGGCCGGTGCCCACGCTGCCGCAAGATGGTTCGCAGTCGCTTCGAGCTTCGCACGGTTCAACTCGCCAGGACGCGCCTTGCCATTCGCGATCTGCTCGTGGCGGTGTGCACCGAGTGCGATCACACGATCGCGATCCCGCCGCAGTCGGTCCCACAGCTCCGCGAGGCCGCGCTGGCGAAGTAACGACTCTCGACCCGAGCAGTGGTCTCCCGACGGGCGGCGGCCCGTCGGGTTTTTTTTCGACGAAGCCGATACATCGAACATACTTGCGTCGGCAGGTGTGGCGTGCTATCGGGCATGTATGAAGCGCCGCGAGGTCGTCTTTCTGGTCGATGTCGACAATACATTGCTCGACAACGATCGAGTCGTCGCGGACATGCGGCGCCGTCTCGAGCACGATATCGGTGCCGAGGCCGAACGGCGATACTGGGAGATCTTCGAGCAACTGCGCACCGAGATGGGGTATGCGGATTATCTCGGTGCGCTCCAGCGCTATCGCCTCGAGAGGCCGCGCGATGTGGGAGTCTTTCGCGCCTCGCTCTTCCTCACCAACTACCCGTTCGCCAACCGCCTGTACCCGCAATCGCTCGACGTGATCGAGCATCTCGGACAATGGGGAGAGGTCGTCATTCTATCCGACGGCGACGTTGTCTTTCAGCCGCGGAAGGTGGAGCGATCCGGGCTCATGGACGCCGTCGACGGGCGGGTGCTCATCTACGTCCACAAGGAGGAGGAGCTCGACGACGTCGAGCAGCGCTACCCGGCCTCGCACTACGTGGTGATCGACGACAAGGTGCGGCTTCTCGCGGCGATCAAGCGGCATTGGGGAACGCGCGTCACGACTATCTTTCCACGGCAGGGGCACTACGCCCACGATCTCGCGGACCTGGCGAAGTACCCGGAGCCTGACATCGCGGTCGAGCGGATCGGCGCGCTCTTGGAGCTCGATTTTCATACCCTGCGCAGCGCGTCGCGCTCGGCGGAGCCGGCGCGGCCATGAGGCACGTGAAGTCGGCTGCCGCTAAAACGGCTGTTGTCACTTCCACGCTGGACAGTGTGGTTGGGTCGCGAGGCGGATGGGAGGCGTCATGAGCGACGGAACGCCGCAGAAATCGGATGCGCTCGTCTTCTTCGGTGCGACCGGTGATCTCGCCTACAAGAAGATCTTCCCGGCTCTTCACTCGATGGTGAAACGGGGGAGGCTCAGCGTGCCCGTGATCGGCGTGGCTCGGTCTGGGTGGTCTCTCGAGCGCTTGGTCGAGCGCGCCCGCGCGAGCGTCGAGGAGCATGGTGGCGGCGTGGACCCCGCGGCGTTCGCCACGCTCGCGTCGCTGATGCGATATGTCGAGGGCGACTACAACAATCCGGCGACGTACAGCGCCATCCGCAAGCAGCTCGGCGCAGCCACCCGGCCGGCGCATTATCTGGCGATTCCACCGAGCCTGTTCGCCACCGTCGTCGACGGCCTCGCGGTCGCTGGCTGTGTCACCCACGGGCGCGTCATCATCGAGAAGCCGTTCGGGCGCGACCTCGCGTCGGCGCGGGAGCTGAATGAGACGCTGCACCGCGTCTTCGGCGAGTCGCAGATCTTCCGGATCGATCACTACCTCGGCAAGGAGGCGGTCCAGAACATCCTGTACTTCCGGTTCGCCAACTCGATGTTCGAGCCGATCTGGAACCGGCACTTCGTCGAGTCCGTTCAGATCACGCTCGCCGAGTCGTTCGGGGTTCAGGGGCGCGGGAAATTTTACGAGGAGACCGGGGTCATCCGGGACGTCGTGCAGAATCACTTGCTGCAGGTCGTCGGTTTTCTCGCGATGGAGGCGCCGTCGAGCACCTACGCCGAGGCTATTCGGGATGAGCAGGCGAAGGTGCTCCGCACCGTACGGCCGCTCGATCCGGCGCAGGTGGAGCTCGGTCAGTTCATCGGATACCGCGACGAGCCGGGTGTCGATCCGAAGTCGAATGTCCCGACGTTCGCGGCGCTCCGCTTGGAGATTCCCTCCTGGCGCTGGGCGGGCGTCCCATTCTTCATCCGGACGGGAAAGAACCTGGCGCAAACGGTCACCGAGGTCATTGTGGAGCTGAACAAGCCGCCTCAGGTCGTGTTCCACGAGCAGACCGGGGATATGGGGAACTACCTCCGGCTGCGCCTGGGCCCGGACGTGGGGATCGCCATCGGTGCGCGCGCCAAGAAGCCTGGCGAGGAGTTCGTGGGGCAGCCGGTCGAGCTCTCGATCTTCGCCAAGAATCGGCGTGACGAGATGGATGCCTACGAGCGCTTGCTCGGCGATGCGATGGACGGCGACGCCACGCTGTTCGCGCGGCAGGACGCGGTGGAGGCCGCCTGGCAGGTGGTGGCGCCGGCGCTCACCGCGCCGATCGTCGTCCGGCCGTACGCGCCCGCCACCTGGGGACCGCCGGAGGCGGCGCGCCTGACGAGCGACGTCGGCGGCTGGAACGCCCCCCAATGAAGGTCCTCGTCATCGACGTCGGCGGAACGAACGTCAAGATTCTGGCGAGCAACCGCCAGGATCCGATCAAGATTCCCTCGGGGCGCTCGATGACACCCCAGGAGATGACGCGGAAGGTCCTCGAGGAAGCGCAGGGATGGACGTACGACGTCGTCTCGATCGGCTACCCGGGGATCGTCGTGCGCGGTCGGCCCCTTCTCGAGCCCGCGAACCTCGGGAGCGGCTGGGTGCAGTTCTCCTACGCGCGGGCGTTCGGACGGCCGGTCAAGATGATCAACGACGCGGCGATGCAGGCGATCGGGAGCTATGAGGGGGGGGTGATGCTCTTCCTCGGCCTCGGCACGGGCCTCGGCTCGGCGCTCATCGCCGACGGCGTGCTCGAGGCGCTCGAGATCGCCCACATGCCGTATCGCAAAGGGAAGACCTTCGAGGACTACCTTGGCATGCGCGGACTCGAGCGTCTGGGAAAGCGACGCTGGCGCGAGCACGTGGGCCATGTGATCACGATGTTGGAGCGGGCGCTGTCCGCTGACTATGTCGTGGTGGGGGGCGGGAACGCGCGCCTTCTCAAGCGGCTCCCGAAGGGGGTGCGTCGGGGGGACAACTCCCAGGCCTTCGTCGGCGGTGAGCGCATCTGGAAGAATCCCACCCTCGTCCCGGCGGCGATGCTCGTTCCGGCGACGGGTCGCCGCGCGGGCAAGCGGCGCTCGCGGTGAATGCGCCTCGCACCGGGCGGGGGCGGCGAGTAGGAAACCGAGCGATCTTCGGCGGCGCTCTCGTCGTGGCTCTCGTCGGCGCCCTCGTCGTGGCCGTCGTCGCGCCGGCTGCGGCCCAGTCGTCGGGGACATCGCGCCCACCTCCCGCGCCCGAAGGGGCGGCGGAGGTGACCGAGGCGATGAGCCGGGACGATCCCTTCATGGACCCGGCGCACATCGCTCTCACTCCCCTCCGTCCCCGGACAGCCGCCGACAGCGCACGCGCCGCCGCGACAGTCCGCGCTCTTCGCGAGGCGCTGGCGCCGTTCAAGGACGTCTCGTTCGCCGAACACCAGGGATACCAGATCTTCGCGCCTCGCCTGCCCGGCCAGACGGTCTACCACTTCAACAACTTCGCCTACGCTCTGGCGAGCGAGGGCTACTTCGATCCGACGAGGCCCTCAGCGCTCCTCTATCGAAAGGAGAAGAGCGGCGCCTTCACTCTCGTCGGCGCGATGTATACGGCCGGAGCGGACCTCCCGATCGACAGCCTCGACAGCCGGGTTCCCCTCTCGGTCGCGCGCTGGCACCGACACATCAACTTCTGCATTCCCCCGCGGCGGGACAGCACGCTCTGGCGGGCGACCCGGAACGGCAAGCCGATCTTCGGTCCACAGGGGGTCTCGACGCGCGCCGACTGCGAGGCGGCCGGGGGGCGGTTCGTCGAGCAATTGTTCGGGTGGATGGTGCACGTACGGCCGTTCGACAGCGACGATCCCTACGTCGCGTTCGGCGCGATGCACCAGCACGATCATTGACGAGGCGGCCTCTGGACCACGCCTGACGAGGCGCTCCGGCCCTTGCCGCCACCCGCGTCAGGCGTCCCGATGCACCGTGGCGGGAGAGAAAGCCGGGATGCAGATGGCCACGTAGGTGGCGCCGCCGGCCTCCGGCGTACTGTAGCGGATCCACTCGCCGGGTGCGGTGACCACGGCTTGCCCGGCGCGCACGTCGAGGGCGCCGCCCCGGTGCTCCACGCGCAGCATCCCCGTGAGGACGACGGTGACTTCCTCGAACTCCGGGCGCTGTCCGGGCTCGGCCCACCCTTCGGGGGACGTCATGCGGGCGACGCTCACACTCTCGTGCCCGCTGTTCACCCGACCGGCGAATTCCTCGATCACCTTCGGCTTCGTGCCCGCCGCCTTGATGAGGCTCGGGGCCGCGATCAGGCGGGGCATTCGGCGCTCACCTCCGCGTCGCGCCGGCGCGGGGTGGCGATGAATCGCTGGGACGCGAGGCAGTCGGCGTCAGCCGACATCGGGGACGCGAACGGCGCAGGTGCTGCGGGCCGACGCGTAGGCGCACTCGAGCACCGTCGCGACGGTGCGGATGTCGGCCAGGCCGGCCTCGATGTCGGAGCGCTCGATGGCGTCGGCGAACTCGCCGAAGAGGGCTCCGAACCAGCCGGGATAGGCGGCCTTGTCCAGCTCCGCCGTGTAATCGAACGCCTCGGTCTGGCCCCCGTGCTCGAGCCGTAGCACGCCACCGACCCACTCGATCGATCCCTCGCTCCCGATGAAGCGGATCCGATTCTCGCGGTGTCGCGCGCCCCAGGTGAGGAACATCGTGGCAATCCGATTGGGGTACTCGAAGAGCAGCTGCGCGGAGTCCTCGACATCGTAGTCGGCATGCCGGAGCTTCCCCGTCCACGCTCGCACGCGGTCGGGGACCCCGGCGGCGTCGAGCAGCTGGTAGATCAGGTGGGTTCCGTGATCGAGGAGCACGCCGCCGCGCGCGTCCGCCTGCAGTCCGCGCCAGGGGGTCTGCGCCGTGCCGGAGCCGCGATCGGCCATCGCCCGATAGGTGTGGAACTCGGCCAAGTGCCACGCGCCGATCTTGCCTGACGAAAGCCACTGACCGAGGCGTTGCCAGACGGGGTTGTAGCGATACTGGTGACAGGGAAGGACGACCCGCTGCGCGGCACGGGCGGCCGCCGCCAGGCGGTCGTACTCCGACCGATCGAGCGCCACCGGTTTCTCGCAGAGGACGTGGTAGCCCCGCTCGAGCGCCCAGAGGGAAAGCTCGAGGTGCGACGAGGTCGGTGTGCAGATGTCCACGAAGTCGAGCGGTCCGAACTGCTCGAGCTCCTCGAGTGTCGAGAGGAGCGGGAGCCCATCCACCGGCGGGAGGTGGCTGGCGAAGTCGACCGCCGCGACGACGGTGAGGCGGCGGGCCAGCGCGGCGTCACGACGAAACCCCGGGAGGTGCGCCTGACGAGCCACCCCACCGAAACCGATCAAGGCGCCGCGCAAGGGACCAGCCACGGACGGCTGCACCGGGGAGCGTGACCGCGCCTCCGGCGCCGGCGCGCCGAGAGGCTTCATGTCGTCAGCAGCCAGTGCGTCGTCTCGATGAGGACCTCCTTCGTGATCGCCAGGGCGCTCATCGCCTGGTCCTCGGTGATCACGAGCGGAGGGTTGATGCGCACTTCGGGGCTGTAGATCATCGACAGCACACCGCGCGAGAGGCACTGATCGAAGATGCGACGCGTCACCTTCTTGTCGAGCAGCGTGCGCGTGCCGGGCTGCACGAGATCCATGCCGATCATGAGGCCGCGGCCGCGAACGTCGCTGACGATCGGGACCTCGTCCTCCCAACGCTGGAGCTCAGCCAGCATGATCTCACCCAGGGCTCGGCTGCGCTCGACGAGACCTTCCTCGAGGATCGTCTCGATGGTGACGCGGGCGGCGGCAGCGGCCATCGGGTTCCCCCCGTAGCTCGACGAGCTGCCGCTCGGGTTCGCCCAGGGCTTGGAGAATGCCACCTCCTCGCGGATGAGGAGGCCGCTCATCGGGAATCCACCACCGAATCCCTTGCCGCAGCTGATGATGTCCGGCACGACGCCGGGCTCGTGTTCGACCCCGAACATTTTTCCGGTGCGGCCGAAGCCCGTGATCATCTCATCGGCGATCATCACGGCGCCGATCTCGTCGCAGACCTCGCGTATCGCCTTGAGGAAGCCCAGCGGTGGAACGATGTTGCCCGCGGTACCCTGGATCGGCTCGACGATGATCGCCGCGATATTGTTCGCCGTCTCGATGGCGATCTTCTTTTTCAGGAACTCGACACAGGTCCAGTCACAGGCCGGGAAGGTCTTCTCGAAGGGGCACCGCGCGCACGACGCGTACGGTGTGAGGTAGCGCCCGGGCATGAGTGGTCCGAGATCGTGCTTGAACGCGTTGCCGAGCAGGGGGAGCACGCCCGCCGTCTTTCCGTGAAAGCCACCCCAGAAGCCGATAAACTCATCCTTGCCGGTATACGCCTTCGCCAGTCGAAGGGCGGACTCAACCGCCTCGGCGCCGCTCGAGTAGAACTGCGACCGATTGACGTCACCGGGGGCCAAGTCAGCGAGCAGCTTGACGAGTGCGGCGCGGTTCTCCGACGTGAAGCTCCCGACATGGATGCGGGAGAGCTGACGTTGAAGGGCGGCGACGTACTTGGGATGCGCGTAGCCGAGGCTCGCGACACCGATGCCCGCCATCAGGTCGATGTAGCGATTTCCGTCGACATCGTAGAGAAGAGCCCCCTGGCCGCGGTCGATCGTGATCTGGCTGAAGAGGGCGAAGCTCTGAGCGCCTGGGGCGAGGTATTCCTGCTCAGCCTCGAAGAGTTCGCGTGATCTGGTGCCTGCAGTCCAAATGGGTGACTCGACGTGCGTCACGAAACCGTCCATTGGTTGAGGAAGTCGGGCCTGTGGCGGGGCGGCCACGGCCGCACGGTGCGTCACATTCTCGGCACACGCTCCGCTCGACGCCGGACCTCATTAAGATGCGTTCCGGCGCGTTGGGCGTACGCCATCATTTGCTGGGAGGGGAAGATAGACCGATTGGCCGAGCCGCGGTAGTTGGCGTCCGTCAGGGGCGTGGCTGCGACCCACAAGGGTATCCTTGCGAGCTGACTGAGTGCTAAGACGGCGGCCTGAGTAACTGTCATATCACAAGTTAGACAGTTTGCCAGACGTATGTATGAACTGTCATGGCTCAACGCCATGCCTGGACTATCTATCAATCTTCACATTAGAGGGTTACTGACGGAAGGCGCCCAGTAAGCCGACCCCCGCGTTCGCGGCGTAGCGCGGCGTAGCGCGGCGTAGCACGGCGCAGCACGGCGCAGCGCGGCGCGAGCGCTCGAGCTCTCGGGGCTGACCCTCAATACCTCCATGACAGTCCCGCGCCCCCTCGCGCCCCCCCACCGC
Organism: Gemmatimonadaceae bacterium; assembly: GCA_035623475.1. Lineage (GTDB taxonomy): Bacteria > Gemmatimonadota > Gemmatimonadetes > Gemmatimonadales > Gemmatimonadaceae > DASPTK01. Next base: position 71,502 of record DASPTK010000020.1, read on the forward strand.
TCCTAGGAGAGGCGAGCGGCAGCAGCGACCGCAGCGATCGTCGGCTCCACCTCCGCCGGACGCGAGGGGCGCGACGCGCCGCGCCGGGACTCAGCCTCGCTCAGTATGATGTCCGGGTCCTTGAGAACGTGTCCGGTGAGCACCGCCACGACCCGCTCGCCGGGAGAGATGAACCCTTCGTGCACGAGGCGTCGCACACCGGCGACGCTCGCCGCGCTGGCTGGCTCGCAGCCGATCCCCGCGGCGTCGACTTCCCCCTTCGCATCCAGGATCTCCTCGTCGCTCACGGCCCGCACGATGCCTCGAGTCTCGCGAATCGCCGGCACCGCGCGCTCGAAGGACGCCGGATTCCCGATGTTGATCGCCGTCGCGATCGTGCACGCCTTCACCGGTTTCAACGTTCGGAAATCGTCGTCGAAGCTGGCGGCAAAGGGCGCAGCGCCTGACGACTGCACGGCGAGTAGTCGGGGCGCCCGGGGAATCAGGCCGAAGGCGAGCGCCTCGCGCAGCGCGGCGCCGAACGCGGCGGTATTCCCCAGGTTACCGGCGGGGAGTGCCAGCCAGTCAGGGGGGTCCCACCCTAGCTGCTCGAGAAGCTCCAGCACGATCGTCTTCTGCCCTTCGATGCGGAATGGATTGACGGAGTTGAGCAGGTAGAGGCCAAGCTCATCGCTCGCCTCGCGCACCAGCCGGAGGCAGTCGTCGAAATCCCCTCGCACCGCGAGGATCCTCGCCCCGTAGGCCATCGTCTGCGTCAGCTTCCCGACCGCGATGCGTCCGGCAGGGACGAGGACGAGGGCCGGCAACCCCGCGCGTGCCGCGTAGGAGGCGAGCGATGCTCCGGTGTTTCCGGTCGACGCGCACACGACTCCTCGGGCGCCGATGCGAAGGGCCTGGGTCACCCCGACGGCCATCCCTCGGTCCTTGAACGACCCGGTTGGGTTGAGCCCTTCGTGTTTGAGGCGCAACCAGGTGGCACCGGTCCAGCGCCGCACGCGGTCGCTTTCGAGCGCCGGCGTGTTCCCTTCCGGGAAGCTCACCCGGTCGCGCTCACTGCCGGGGAGGACCAGAGCGCCGAAGCGCCAGACCCCGGACGGCGATGTGGACCGGCGAAACGACTCGGCGAGCGCGGCGCCCCGCAGCTCGGGGGGTGAGTGGACGAGCTCCAGGAGTCCCCCGCACTGCGGGCAGACGCTGCGCGCGTCCAGCTCAGGCAGCGTGTGGCCACATCGGAGACAGCGCTGGATGGAAGGGACCGGGGTGGTCCCCCGCGCGGCCGGAGACCCTTCGGGCATCGGCGGAGCATAGTGCCCCCGACCGCATCCGAGAAGCCCGTTATGTGCCAGTGAGGAGGTGACGGAGGCGCTCGCCACCTGTCAATAAATTGTCCCTTCGCCCTTTAGACGATTCCGCGCAACCGGCGAGAGCGCTACACTGTTGGGTCCGCGCCTCCGCCGTCACGCCTCACCCGAGCCAGTCATGCTGCGCCTCCGTCACGCCGCAATCGTCTCCGCCGTCGCCCTCCCGACCCTGGCGGGCGCCTTCCTGCACGAACAGCGCGCCACCCGCGACAGCGCCCGGCTCTTCGATCAGGTGCTGACGCTCGTCTCGGACAAGTTCGTGGACACGGTGGGGAACGGGGCGCTCTACGAGAAGGCGGCGCGCGGCTTGGTGCGGGAGCTCCAGGACCCCTACGCCGCGCTCTACTCCCCGAAGCAGCTGGCCGAGTTCACTGCGACGACGGGGGGCCGCTACGGCGGTTTGGGCATGCTGGTGGAAGATCAACAGGGGACCACGGTGGTGAGCCGGGTCTACCCGCACACGCCCGCCGAGAATGCCGGCGTGATGGAGGGTGACCACATCATCGCGGTCGAGACCCAGTCGGTGCGCGGCTGGAAGCTGCCGCAGGTGACCGATGCCTTGAAGGGCTCGCCGGGCACGCAGGTGAACGTCACCTTCGCCCGCAGCGGTGTCGCGGCGCCGATCGCCGTGCGCTTCACCCGGGCGGTGATCCACATCCCGGCCGTCCCGTACGCGATCATGCTCGATGGCAAGATCGGCTACATCCCGGTGCTCCAGTTCAACGAGACGTCGGGCGACGAGACGGAGGCGGCGGTGCGGCGCCTGACGAAGGAAGGCGCTCGCGGGCTGGTGATCGACCTACGCGGGAACGGTGGCGGAATCGTCGATCAAGCGATCTCGATGAGCAACCTCTTCCTGCACGAAGGGCAGGAGATCGCCAGCGTCCGCGGACGCGGCGGCGACGTGCAGCGCTACGTCGCTCGCGAGAAGCCGGTCGCTCCCTCTGTCCCGTTGGTGGTGCTCCAGGACGGCTACACGGCGTCGGCGAGCGAGATCGTGACGGGCGCGCTCCAGGACCACGATCGCGCTCTCGTCGTCGGGACGACCTCCTTCGGCAAGGGGCTCGTGCAATCGCTCTTCCAGCTGGATGGCGGGTGGGCGCTCAAGCTGACGACCGCCAAGTGGTATACACCGAGCGGCCGCTCGATTCAGAAGGACCGCAAGTTCGTCGACGGGAAGCTGGTCGAGACGGTCGACTCGCTGGAGACGGACAGCGTGAAGTTGAGCCGCCCGGCGTATAAGAGCGATGCCGGACGCGTCGTGTACGGCGGCGGAGCGATCACGCCGGACGTGGTGGTGCAGCCTGACACCCTGACGACTGCCGAGCAGCAATTCCTGAAGGCCGTGACACCCAAGTCGCAGGACTTCTACGTTACGCTCTACAATTACGCGATGGAGCTGAAGGGGACGGTGCGCCCCGAGTTCACCGTCCTTCCGACATGGCGCGACGAGCTCTATCGCCGGTTGATCGCCGCCGGCGTGCCGGTCGATCGGCAGCTCTACGACGGGGCGACCCCGGAAGTCAATCGCCTGCTCGGCGATCGGGTGGCGCGATTCGCCTTCGGCGACTCGACGGCCAAGCGGCGCGAAATCGCCGATGACGAGCAGCTCTCGCACGCCCTCGATATCATCCGCAAGACCACGACGCAGCAGGACCTCTTCGTTACCGCGCAGCGCAGCGCGTCCTCCTCGCGCTGAGAACACCGCGCGGGCGGCGGCTCTCCCGCCGCCCGAGATTCGCTCAGGGGGCGCCCCATGTCCCGCGGGCTGCGCCGGCTCGCCCTTCCACTCGCACTCGCATCGAGTCTGTGCGCTCGCGCACAGGCGACGCCTAACACCCGGCCGGTGGCCACACTCAGCCTGTCGGCGGGCGCCATGATCGTCAACGCTCGGAGTGATGGGCGCGTAGAGTTAGCAGTGGCGGGACGCGACAGCACGCTGCAACTCACATTTCTCGCCGCTGATGCTCAGCGATGGGCCGATTCGACCACCCGGCTCGTCCACGAGGCGACGCGACGCACGGCCTCGGCCGATCGGCGCAGCGCTCTCGAGGATGAAGCCCAAGATGGGGCGGCATTCACGCTCATCCGTTCGGTGACGAATGGTGAGGCGACGTACCGCGTCTTCGTGGCCAACCGCAGTTATGGCGGGTTCGTGTTCGAGTTGGCGCCGGGTGAAGCCCAGGCGGTGGTGGCAGCGATCGGTCGCGGCGCGCGGACGGCAGTCGATCTCGCGCGCGAATCATCTCTCAGCCCCGCGGCTGATCCAGCGCTTGCAATAGCGGGTGGTGCGCCGCAAGCTTCGCCGTAGGAACGCGCAAAGAAATGGCAACCTACGGCTGGAAGGAGGAGGAGGGAGTATGAATACGCGAATGAGGGCGGCGGCGCTCCTCGGCGTAGTGGTGCTCAGTGCCGTATCGTGCACCCACCCACCCAAACAGCCGACGACGTTGAGTCCTGTGGTGGAGATCAGCATCAACAACAACCTGATCCCGCCGAACGTGCTCTCGATCTACATCCGATCCGAGGCCGGCGGGCGACAGCTGCTCGGATCGGTCGGGCCGAATCGGACCGAGACGCTGAAGTACCAGCCCGTCTCGGCCTCGGATCAGTTCCGCCTGCAGGGGCAGGTGACGGGAGGGCGGACGATCACCTCGCCGTCGTTCTCGCTCATCAACCTGGCGGGCGTGAACTGGGATGTGAACACGAACTCGCTCACCTACGCGGCCGCCCAATAGCCCACCGGGCGCGCTCGCCCAACGTCACTTCGGCGCTTCCAGTCGATAGGTCGTCCCGCCCTTCATAACGAAGATCACGTTGCGGAGGGCGGTGATGTCCTTCGTCGGATCTCCTTGGACGGCGATCAGATCGGCGAGCAAGCCGGTCTTCACCGCGCCGACGCGATCGTCCACGTGCAGGACGCGCGCGTCGGTGGCGGTCGCCGCGAGCAGGGCTTGAGCGGGCGTCAACCCGTATTCGACCAGGCGCTCGAGCTCGAGCTCGTTGGTGCCGTGCGAGAAGACACCCACGTCGCTCCCATTACAGATGGTCACGCCGGCGTCGAGGGCCGCGCGCATACTCGCCCGCTTCTGCTTGAGGCGCTCCGGCACTGGATCGACCCCCTTACGCCATCCGCGATAGCGCTCGACCGCCTCCCCCGCTTCGATCGTCGGGCAGAGTGCGACGCCGTGCTGCGCCATCAACTTGAACGTTTCGGGCGTGGCGTCGTCAGCGTGCTCGATCGTCTCGACTCCCGCCAGAACCGCGCGTCGAATCCCCTCAGGGGAGTAGGCGTGAGCAGCGACGGGTCGACCGCTGCTCTTCGCCACGTCGACGATCACCTTGAGCTCATCGAGCGTGAAGGTCGGCCGCGTCTCCCCATTCGGACCCCACCGGTAGTCCGCGTACACCTTGATCCAGTCGGCGCCCTTCCCGATCTGGTCGCGCACGACGCGCGCCAGGTCGTCCGCCCCGCTCGCCTCCTCCGCACCCTGTGGGACATTCCAGCGAGGATCGAAACCCTTCGGCCCATAACTGCCCGTGGCGACGATCGCCCGGGTGACGACGATCAGTCGCGGGCCGGGAATGATGTTCTGATCGATCGCCTGCTTGAGTCCGACGTCGCTGTAGCCGGCGCCCTCGGTGCCGAGGTCGCGCACGGTCGTGAAGCCCGCCAGCAGCGTGACGCGCGCGTGGTTCGTCGCGCGCGCCACTCGCAGCGCGAGGGGCTCGAGCAGCACCTGGGTATCCCACGGCGTCTCGTCGTACGGATGGAGAAAGAGGTGCGCGTGGGCCTCGATCAGGCCCGGGAGGAGGGTCGCACCCGGGAGAGCGATCGACGTGGCGTCGGCCGGAGCACTGACCGATGACGCCGGGCCCACGGCGGCGATCCGGTCTCCCTGGACGAGAACGACCCAGCCCTCGTGCGTCTGCGACGAGAGAGCGTCGAAGACGCGAGCGGGCTTGAGGAGAACGGGATGTGAGGGCGGGGCTGGAACCTGGCTTTGCGCACCGGCACTGAGCGCGGTGGCGAGCGTCGTCACGATGAGGGAGGAGAATCGCACGGGAGGGAGTGGGGGAGAGTGGTGGCGCGGCGAATATGTGGCCGCGTCCCTCACGATACGAGAGGTCGAGGCGGCCGTCGCTCCTCTTCCTCGGGCGAGCGCAGGCACTACCCTTGTCGTGACGCGGCGGTAAGATTCGGCGCGTGTCAGCTGCCATTCGCGCGATCGCGTTGCGCAAGGTTTATCCCGCGCCCAATGGTAAGCGGCGCGGCGGCGCCGGTCCTCGCGGCGAGCTCGGCCGAGGAATGATGGCATCGGCCACGACTTCCACGACATCAGGAGAGATCGTGGCGTTGCAGGGACTCGACCTCGAGGTGAACGAGGGAGAGTTCTTCGGCTTGCTCGGTCCCAACGGCGCCGGTAAGACGACCTGCATCGGGATCATGACCACCCGCGTGCGCGCGACCTCCGGAACGGCCATCGTCGCGGGGGCCGACGTGCGGACCGAGGATGTGGCGGTGCGCCAGCGCATCGGCGTCGTTCCGCAGCGCCCGAATCCGGATCGCAGTCTCAACGTCCGGGAGAATCTCGTCTTCCACGCCGCGTACTTCGGCATTCCGCGCGAGACCGCGTCAGCGCGCGCGGTCGAGCTGCTCGAGCAGCTCGGCATCGGCGATCGCGGCGAGTCGAAGGTGGACCAACTCTCGGGGGGACAGCAGCAGCGCCTGATGATCGCCCGCGCTCTGATCCATGAGCCGCGCATTCTCTTCCTCGATGAGCCGACGGTCGGCCTCGACCCGCAGGCGCGCCACGCGCTCTGGGACATCCTTCGTGATCAGCATAGCCGCGGCCGCACGATCGTGATGACGACGCACTACATGGAGGAAGCGGACCGGCTCTGCGAACGTGTGGCGATCGTCGATCACGGGCGACTGCTCACCCTCGGAACGACGGCTGCGCTCAAGGCGGAGGCGCCGGGTGGAACGCTCGTCGAGCTGACGCTCGATGGCGCCGCCGCCGCGGTTGCGGAGGCGGTTCGATCGGCGCCCGGCGTTCTTCGGGCGGAGGCGGCGGGGAACGTGTTGCGCGTCTTCAGCGAGCGCGGGGGAGAGGTGATCGAGCCTCTCCTTCGAGCGGCGCAGACGCACGGGCGAGCGGTGCAGAACATCCATCTCTCGCCACCCAGCCTGGAGACACTCTTCATCTCTCTCACCGGACGAAAGCTCGATTGACCGACGTCGCCACCGTGCCCGATCGGGCGAGCGTGGGGCGGATCTTCCGCGCCCTTCTCCTACGCGACATCTACGTCGCGCGCCGGGAGCTCCCCTACTTCCTGGTCCGCACGACCCTCCAGCCCCTCATGTTCATCGTGGTGTTCGGCGCGCTGCTGCCACGGATGGGCTTCGTGCGCGCGAACTACGGGTCGGCACTCCTGCCCGGCGTGCTGGCGGTGGGCCTCGCGTTCTCGAGCGTGCAGTCGGTCGCGCTGCCGATGGTGCAGGACTTCGGCTGGACACGCGAGATCGAGGACCGGTTGCTCGCTCCCGTCCCGATGCAGCTGATCGTGATCGAGAAGGTCGTCGTCGGAATCGTTCAGGGGCTCATCGCCGCGCTCTTCATCCTCCCGGTGGCACGCTTGATCATGGGGCCGATCCCGGCGCTCAGCGTTTCCAACTTCGGCCTGGTGCTCCTGGTGACGCTGCTGAGCGCCTCCGCCTTCTCCACCCTCGGTCTGCTCATGGGAACGGCGATCAGCCCCCAGCAGATCGGTCTCATGTTCAGCGTCATCGTAGCGCCGATGATCTTTTTCGGCTGCGCGTACTATCCGTGGCAGGCGCTGGCGGTGGCGCCGGTCATCAAGTACGCGGTGCTGATCAATCCTCTCGTCTACGTGGCCGAGGGGATGCGCGCCGTGCTGACGCCGGACCTGCCGCACATGCCGCTGGCGGCGGTCATGCTCGCGCTGATCGCGATCACCGCTCTCTTCTGGACGCTCGGCTTCCGCTCCTTCACCAAGCGGGCCATCAGCTGATCATCAGGGCGCCCGCCCCTCGCCGCCGTGACGCTTGACGTAGTCGAGGGCCATGCTGGCGTACTGCGGCGCGCGGAGGCCGACCCGTTGGGCAATCTCGATCGCCTCGTTGAGCGGCCTCTTCTCGTCGAGAACGAGGTAGGGGATGAGGAGCCCACCCACGCGATTCGCGCTGGCGCAGTGGAAAACCACCGGCTTGGTGTCCGACTCGCGAAGGACCTCTCTCACCCGATCGAAGTCGGCGTCGCCCAGCGTCACAGGCGTGACCGGAACCTGGACGTATTCGAGGCCCGCCGCCGCGACCGCCGCCGGCTCGTCGTAGCCCCGCGGCTCTGCCGACGGGCGAAGATCGAGAACCGTGCGGAATCCGGCCTCGGCGAGTGTCCTCCACGCCGACGATGGCGGCTGCCCGGCCGTCGCCACGCCGGCAACGGGATAGTCGCCGTAGGGAAGGGCACTGGCCGCCTCGCGGAGGGTGTTGTCGTCTGCCACCGCTCGACCTCTCGACTCGGTATGCCTGAATGATGTCGCCTGGTGCCGGCCAAGAGAACCGGTGGGCCGCACGCCGGGCGGGAGCCCGCGCCGAGCGCGCGCGCCCGATGGCGCGAGGGGTGTGTGTGCTCGTCGCGGTGGCCAGCGTGTCGACATCGCTCGCCGGCCAGTCGCTCACAGTGCCGAGTCTCGAGTGGCGCAGGGTGGAGACCCAACACTTTCGCGTCCTCTTCCCGCGCGAGGCGGAGCCGTGGGCGCTCGCCGCCGCGTCGCGGCTCGATGCCGCGTACGGCGCAGTGAGCGCCCTCGTCGGAAGCGCGCCGACCGAGCGCATCACCGCGATCATCGCGGACCCCAACAACCTCTCGAACGGCTTCGCGCTCCCCTTCCTCGACAAGCCGGCGATCTTCTTCTGGCCGACGCCGCCGAGTCCGGCTGCCGGGTTCGGCGAGGATGGCGACTGGGGGGAGCTCCTGTCGGTGCACGAGTACGCGCACATCGCGCACCTGACGCGGCCGTCGCGAAATGCATGGCAGCTTCGGCTCATGCGGTGGTCGCCGGCGAAGCTGGGGCCTCTGGCCCTCAAGGCCCCGCGCTGGGTGGTGGAGGGGTACGCGACGTACGTGGAGGGTGTGGTGAGCGGCGTCGGGCGGCCTAACGGCATCTGGCGGGCGACGCTTCTTCGCACCTGGGCGGTGGAGGGGGAGCTTCCGACCTACGCAGAGCTCGATGGCAGCGGGCGCTATCAGGGCGGGGCGATGGCCTACCTCGTGGGGTCGGCGTTCTTGGAGTGGCTGGTGCAGCGGGCGGGGGACTCCAGCCTGGTGCATCTCTGGCGGCGGATGAGCGCGCGTGACGATCGGAGCTTCGAGAGCGCCTTCGCCGGAGTTTTCGGCGCTCCGCCTGACGAGTTGTACGGGCAGTTCACCGCCGAGGTGGCGGCGAGGGCGATGGCCGACCGCCGCGCCCACCCGGCGGAGGCGCCTAGCCTCGATTCGGGACGCATCCGCCTCGTGCAGCGCCTCTACTGGACGACCGGGGCGCCCGCCGTCTCGCCCGATGGGCGACTGCTCGCGCTCACCATCGGCTCGCGCACGGAGCCGCCGCGCCTCGTGGTGTGGAAGACGGCCGTCGAGGCCGAGGACTCGGCGACTCTGGCCCGCCGGCGCGAGGAAGAAGCTCGCGATCCCGAGGATGTCCCTGCGGTGCGGTGGCGGCCCCCGCCCAAACGACCGCTCGCTGTGCTCGGGGCGCGCGGCGGCACTCCCTTCACCCAACCGCGCTTCCTCCCCGGGGGAGAGGACATCCTGGTCGTCCACGCGAGTGGCACGGGGCGCGGGGAGATTCGACAGGACCTCTACGTGTGGCGCTGGCGACGTGACCGACTGCGTCGTGTCACGCACGGCGCAGGGATCCGGCATGCCGACCCAACGCCGGACGGGACGTTCGCGGTCGGCGACCGCTGCCTGGGGGGCGTGTGCGATCTCGTCCGGATCGATCTCGTGACGGGGACGTTGGCGGTGATTGCCGCCGGGGCTCCCGATGTGGTCTTCGATCGCCCGCGAATCTCGAGCGACGGCCGCTGGATCGCCGTCGCCGTTCAACGCGCCGGCACCTGGCGCGTGTCCCTTCTCGACGCCCAGGGGAAGGCGGTGCGGGATATCGCCGCCGGCGACGGCGCGAATCGTTACGCGCCGGCATTCCTCTCGTCAGGCGACTCGCTGGTCGTCGTGTCGGAGGCGAGCGGCACGGCGAACATCGAGATCGCCGGAATCGATGGCGGCCGTGGGCGGCCCGTGACGCGCGTGGGCGGCGCCGTGCTCGCGCCGGAGCCGGCGGCCGGCGACGGAGACCTCTACTTCCTCGACCTCCATGCCCGAGGTCTCGACCTCGTCCGCGTTCCCGGCGACGAAATTTCGCGGGACCTCGGTGCGACGCCGGTCTCCGACGCGGATACTTTGCGCACCACGGGTGTCGACGCGCTGCTCACCGTGCATTCCTCACGCGGCCGGGCGGACACGCTCGCGCGCTCGCCGATGGCGCCCAGCCATGCGTACGGAGCGGGTCCCCGCGAATACCGCATCCTCCCCTCGCTCACGGCCGCGCCCGAAGGCATCGCCGCGGGGGCCATGTTCGCGAGCACCGATCCGGTGGGACGGCTCACCTGGCTCGCGCAAGGAATCATCGGAACGGCGGGAACCTGGCGCGGTGCGAGCGCCGGCGCCGCCTGGCGGGGCTGGCCGCCGACTCTCAGCGCGGAGGTGTTCTACACGGAGGACGCGCCGTCGCGGCAAGGGGGTGGATACGCTGCGTCCCCGGAGCTCGACGCCACGTACGCCGGCGCCGCCCTGATCGCTTCGCTCCACCGGAGCTTTCTCTCCAGCAGCCATACGTATCGGGTGGGGCTGTCGTTAGGCGCCGTGGACAACACGCGCTACGACGATGACGGACGGGGGCTCGCCTTCGCCGAGTATCGCGGCTCCTTCGGTCAGAGCCCCGGAGACTGGCGCGTCGCCGAGCGCGTCGGACTCTATGGCGCGATCGGAGAGACCTCGGGCGAGGGGTGGAGTCGTGGCGTGGCGGATGTCTCGCTCTCCGCCGCGACGAGCGGAATCGGCGTGGGAGTCGACGCCGCGTATGGGTTGGTCGAGCGCGGGGGCATCCCGCTCGAGCTCTTCGCCATCGGGGGAACGTCGCCGCCACTCTACGATCCCGCACTGCTGTCGCAGCGGGCCGCGCTTGCCGCGCTTCCCGCTGGCGTGGCGTCGGGGACGACCCTCGCGATGTGGAAGCTCTGGCTCGCTGCGTCGATCTTCCGGCCGTACTTCACCTGGGCGAGCGCCGCCTCCGGCGTCGGGCCCTGGCACCGCGTCCTGGGAGTGGAGGCGGACTATGCGGCGACCGGTCTCTGGCTCGTGCGACTTCCGACGGTGAGGTTCCAAGCCGGCGCGGGCTACTCCTTCGATCCCCCGGTCGCTCATCGGCTCGGAGCGTACCTCACGATCGTCTATCGGCCGTAACATCGGCGTGCGCGCCCGTGCGAGATCGGCGCGTCGATCGGAACAAAATTCACACCCTGCGGGCCGATTGACCGACCACCGGCCTCGTTCCCTCTGAAAATGCGATACGTCGTGGCCGGTCAGGATGACGGGCGCATCGCACCGCACCGGCGAGCGTCCCGGCACGCGTCGCCGGTCGATCATGCCGGTTCCACCGAATGAAAATTCGTGGCGCATACGCAGCCTCTTCGCCTCGCTTTTCAGGGTTACAACCTCCCTGCGAGCGCGTCCTGTGGTACAGGAGGAGACCGCATGAGCGAGACGATCGAGGCGCGGTGGGAGAGTCAAAACGAAGCGGGGCGGAAGCTGTTCAGCCAAGGCGACTTCGCCGGCGCCGAACAGGCGTTCATCGCCGCGATAAGAGAAGCGACGCATCTCGGTGCCGACAATGTCCGCCTCGCCTCGAGCCTCAGTAATCTCGGTCAGCTCAAGTACAAGCAGAAAGATCTGCCGCAGGCGGAGGCGCTCTTCCGGCGCGCCCTCAGCATTCGTGAGCGCGTCCTCGGGCCGGAACACTTCGGCCTGGTACAGAACATCAACAACCTCGCGGCGTTGCACTACGCCCGCGGAGAGCTCGAGCAGGCCGAGCCGCTCTTCCTGCGCGCACTGGCGATCAGCGAGAAGCACCTTGGCGAGGGGCACCCCGAGGTCGCGGTCACGCTGAACAATCTCGCGAGGCTGTATTTCCGTCGCGCCGACTACACCGCGGCGGCACCGCTGCTCACGCGGCTGCTGACGATCAAGCAGGAATCGCTCGGCGCGAGCCACCCCGAAGTTGCCACCATCCTCACCAGCCTCGCCAAGGTGCGGCTGGCGGAGGGGCAGTACGACGCCGGCGAGCAGCTCGCCCGGCGGGCGCTCGGGGTGCGGGAGAAGATCCACGTGCCGAACGATCCGGCGATCGCGACGGCTCTCGAAACGCTCGCCGAGATCTGCGGGGCCAGAGGGAAGCACGACGAGGAGATGCAGCTGCGCGAGCGCGCGCTGGGGATCCGCGAAGGCACCATGGGCGCGGACCATCCGAGCGTCGCCGCGGCTCGCGCCGCGATCGCGATGCGTCGAGCACAGATGGAGCAAACGCAGACGGGCGAGTTCAGCGCCGAGCTCCCGAAGCTCGAGACGCTTCCCGCCATCACCGGCATCGCGAAGGGGGAAAACGAGGGGCCTTCCCTCGACCCGGCGCGGACGACGGTGGAACGGTCGATCATCCGGCGCGACGAGGTGTCCGGGCCGCGGCCGTCGCGCCCCGACTCGGGCGTCGGCATCGCCGCGTCCGCGACGACGTCACCTGTCGCCGCGTCTCCCTCGGGTACCGACGCCGACATCCGGATCGAGGTTCCTCCGGTCGGCGGTTCGCGCGCCGTCGCCTCGGGTGAGAAGAGCGTGGCGCCGCACGCCGAGCCGCCGCAGGCGAAGGTGGCCACGGGCACGCTCGACCGTCCGCCTCGGGGACCCGAGCCTAACACGGGACCGATGCGTCGGCCGGGGTCGGCTGCGGAGGTGCCGCCGCCGGTGGCGACCACGCGATCGACGTCGCTCAACTGGATCGAGCCGCCGTCGTCCCCGTCGCTCAAGACCAAGAAGCCCACCCCTCCCGTGGCGGCTCCCAAGGCGCCGGCGCCGCCGCCGTGGCATTCGGGGGACGTCCCAGGCGTCCCCGCAGCGGCGGATGGAGCGCACGCTGGCTCGGGCAGCTCCACTCCGCAGTTCTCGGACAAGTACGCGCAGCTTCTCGGTACGCCGACGGGAGCCCAAGGCACCGTGTCGAAGGGGCGCGCACACGCGCACGAGGAGCGGCGGGAGATCAGCCTCGACTGGCCGCTCGAGCAGCGCCGCCCCTGGCTTAAAATCGCCGCCGCCATTCTTATCGCATCGGCGATCGGCTTCGGCGGGTGGCTCTATTTGTCAGGCCGCGCGTTCTCCACTGCCAACGGCGATGCGGCACCGGCGTCGGCGACGAAGGCGGCCGGTCATGGCGCCTTGAATGCGCAGACGACGGCGCCGGCAAGCAAGCCGGCGGTTCCGGTTGCACCGCCGAAGCCAGCGCCGACGGAGACTGCCACACCCAGCTCCGCCGGAGCGGGCGCCGCACCCGCGCCGCCGCCGGCGAAGCCACAGGCGCAACCGGTGAAGCCCGCTCCCCAGGGCGCGGCCGCGAAGCCCCAGACCCACGAGGCGCCGCCGACCGAGTCGGAGGAGCAGAGCTCCGTGCCGAAAGTCGCTCCGCCGACGATCCCGAACGTCAAGGTCGAGGCGATCACGACCGCCATCGAGGACAGCGCGCGCGCGCGGATGGACTCGATGGGCCGGACGATCCAGGTGAAACCGATGACCTTCGGCAAGCAGCCGCCGAAGGGCGGCACGCCATAGCTCGGTCGGGCGTCTCGCGCCAGGGTCTCGCGTCAGGCTCCGGCATCATGCCCTGAGCGACGCGAAGGGATCTCAATCGCATCTCGAAGCCGACGGAACGGGGGGAGCGAGGCCTCCCGTTGGCACGTCGCGCGCCGAACCGAGTATCATTCGCGTAACGATGGACCCGATCGAGCGATTCAAAGCCTGGTTGGCCGAGGCCCGCGAGGTGCCGCGTTCGCTCCTTCCCGAGCCGACCGCGATGGCCCTTGGCACGGTCTCCGATGACGGGAAACCGTCGGTGCGCATCGTTCTTCTCAAGGATGTCGACGCGCGTGGGTTTGTGTTCTACACGAACTTCGACAGTCGCAAGGGGCGCGAGCTTCTCATCGATCCGCGTGCCGCGCTCTGTTTCCACTGGCAACCTCTCGAGCGGCAGGTCCGCGTCGAAGGAGTCGCGGCACCCGTGTCCGACGTCGAAGCCGACGCCTACTTCGCGACACGGCCGCGCGACAGCCAGATCGGTGCCTGGGCGTCCTTTCAGAGCTCCGCCCTCGAGAGCGAGGCTCGTCTGGTCGAGCGCGTCCGGGAGGTCGAGGCCCGCTTCGCCGGCCAAGCGGTGCCACGACCGCCGCACTGGTCGGGCTTCCGTGTCGTCCCGCAGTCCATCGAGTTCTGGACCGGCCGCCCGCACCGGCTGCACGAGCGCGAGCTCTTCGAGCGCACCGGCACAGGGTGGACGGTGCGGCGCCTCTACCCCTAGTTTTCGCCCCCATGGCTACGCACGTCGCAGTCGACTCACCGGCCGCCCCCCGCGGCCGCGGGTGGACGATCGATGAGTCTCGACTCCTCTACAACATCGAGGCGTGGGGACTCGGCTACTTCGACATCAACGAGAAGGGACACGTCGTCGTCCGTCCCGATCGGAGCCGTCCGGAACGGGCGCTCGACCTCTACGAGCTCTCCACCGACCTCGCGGAGCAGGGAGTCGGTCTTCCGCTGCTGCTGAGATTCTCGGACATCCTGCGCTCTCGCATCGAAACTCTGGCGACTCGCTTCGAGCAGGCGATTCGCGAGTTCAACTACGACGGCACTTACACGCTCGTCTATCCGATCAAGGTCAATCAGCAGCGCCACGTGGTCGAGGAGATCCTGCAGTTCGGTGCTCCGCACGGCGTCGGCCTCGAGTGCGGGAGTAAGCCGGAGCTACAGGCAGTGCTCGCGCTCAGCGAGGACTCGTCGCACACGATCGTCTGCAACGGCTACAAGGACGAGGAGTTCATGCGCCTCGCCCTCATGGGGCAGAAGCTTGGCCATCGCGTCTTCGTCGTCATCGAGCAGGAGAGCGAGGTGGAGGTCCTGCTCGAGGTGTCCGCGGATCTCGGCGTCGTCCCGACGGCCGGCGTGCGGATCAAGCTGGCCTCGGAGGGGCACGGCCGCTGGGCGGAGAGTGGTGGGGAGAAGTCGAAGTTTGGGCTCAACGCGAGCGAGCTGGTTCGGGTGATCGAGACGCTGCGCGCGGCGAACCAGCTGCACGTGCTCAAGCTCATCCACTTCCACCTCGGCTCCCAGATCACCGACATCCGCTTCGTGAAGTCGGCGCTCCAGGAGATCACGCGTTTCTACGCGGAGCTGCACGCGGCGGGAGTGGAGATCACCCACGTCGATGTCGGCGGCGGACTGGGGATCGACTACGATGGGAGCGGCAGCACGGTGGCGGCGAGCGTGAACTACTCCGTGCAAGAGTACGCGAACGACATCGTGTACACACTCGCCGAGGCGTGCCGCGAGCAGAATCTCCCGATGCCGCACATCATCTCGGAGTCGGGCCGGGCGCTCACGGCGCATCACGCGCTGCTCCTCCTCAACGTCATCGACGTCGAGTCGCAGCAGGAGGTCCCGCTGCCGGAGCTGAGCGACGACGACCACATCATCCTGCACGAGCTGAAGGAGGGCTACGAGTCGATCTCCCTGCGGTCGGTGCGCGAAGTGTACCACGACGCCACCTTCCTCAAGGAACGCGCGCAGTCGCTCTTCAACAGCGGTGTGCTCTCGCTCCGCGAGCGCGCGCTGGCCGAACAGCTCTTTGCGGCCACGATGAACGCCGCCACCAAGATCGCCCAGAAGGACCGCGAGGAGTACGAGGACATCATCGGCGAGCTCGAGGCGCGCCTGGTCGATCGCTACTTCTGCAACTTCAGCCTCTTCCAATCGCTCCCCGACAGCTGGGCGATCGACCAGCTCTTTCCGATCATGCCGATCCACCGGCTCGATGAAGAGCCGGCCCGCCGCGGCACGCTCCAGGACATCACCTGCGACTCCGATGGAAAGATCGACCGCTTCACCGGCGGACGGCACGGCCGGCCGAGCCTCGAGCTCCATCCGTACGTCCACGGCCAACGGTACACGCTCGGCATCTTCCTCACCGGTGCCTATCAGGAGATCCTCGGCGACCTCCACAACCTCTTCGGCGACACGAACGCCGTCCACGTCCGCCTCTCGCCCACCGGCTACGAGGTGAGCGACCTCGTCCACGGCGACACGGTCACCGAAGTCCTGAACTACGTGCAGTTCCGAGCCTCGGACCTCCTCGCCACCTTCCGCCGGAAGGTCGCTGCGGCGAAGGACCTGACGCGCCAGGAGGCCAACACCTTCATCGCCGAGTACGTCGCGGGGCTCGAAGGGTACACCTACCTCGAGGGCGACGCCGCGAGTCGTTAGGCATGCACGACATCGCGCATCTCCTGCTGGTGGTGGCGGTCGTCATCTTCGCCACCAAGCTCTTCGGAAATCTCGCACAGCGGATCGGCCAGCCGGCGGTTCTGGGGGAGCTCGTCGCCGGCGTCGTGCTCGGCGCATCGATGTTCGGCGTGCTCGATCCGGCCGATCCGGTCATCGCATCGCTCGCCGAGCTCGGCGTCATTGTCCTCCTCTTCGAAATCGGCCTCCACACCGACCTGCGCAGCCTCCTCGCCGTCGGGAGCACGGCCGGCGTCGTCGGCATTGTCGGCGTGGTCCTGCCGTTCGCCGCCGGGTACCTCGTCTCGCATGCCCTCGGGCTGGATGTGCTCGCGTCGATCATGTGCGGCGCGGCGCTGACGGCGACGTCGATCGGGATCTCGGCCCGAGTGCTGGCAGATCTCGGCCAGCTCCAAACGATGGAGGGGCAGGTGGTACTCGGCGCGGCCGTCCTGGACGACGTCGTCGGGCTGGTGATTCTCGCCGTCGTGTCGGCGATGGCCGGCGGCGCGACCGTATCGCCCCTCGGCATCGCCAAGACGGCGGCGATCGCCATCGGATTCGTCGTGGTAGCCTTGCTCCTCGGCGGCCGACTGGCGCCTCCGGCCTTCCGGCTCGTCGAGCGATTCGACTCGACCGGCCAACTTGGTCTGGTCGGTCTGGTCTTCGCCCTTCTCCTCGCCTACGCGGCCGCGACTGCCGGCTCGGCGATGATCATCGGCGCATTCGCGGCCGGCCTGATCCTCCATGACCTGCCCGCGCGGCCGCGCATCGAGGCGGAGGTGACCGCGCTCGGACGCTTCTTCGTTCCGTTCTTCTTCGCCTCGGTCGGCGCGGCGGTGAACCTCAAGGCGATGGGCGGAGCGGGTGCCTGGGGAATCATGGCGTCGCTCTTGGCCGTCGGAATTCTCTCCAAGTTCGTCGCTGGCTATGCGCCCTGGTGGTTTCGCGGGAGCAAGGCGTTGGTTGGCGTGGCGATGGTCCCGCGCGGCGAAGTCGGACTGATCTTCGCTCAGATCGGCCTGGCGACCGAGTCGATCGGGGTCGACCTGTTCAGCGCGATCACCCTCGTCGTGATGGCGACCACGTTCGTGGCGCCGCCACTCCTCGGTTACCTCGTGCGCAGTCGGGCCGTTCCCGCGGGCGCGAGCACACGGAGCGGAAACATCGCGGAGTTGGTCGTCGGAGCGGGGGTTCCCGGCGCGAAGCGGCGCGAATCGGGCCAGGCGGCCGGCCCCGGTTCGGGAGTCGGCGAGGCCTAACGCTGCAGGCCACGCCCACGGTCGCCGCTGGGCGGCCTCGCCGGACCTGAAGCGACCGCCCTGACGGAAGCGTTACTTGCCGCGCGCGGCGTCGTAGCGCTTCGCGACGTCCGGCCAGTTGACCAGGTTCCACCAGGCGCTGAGGTAGTCGGCGCGGCGATTTTGGTACTTCAAGTAGTAGGCGTGCTCCCAGACGTCGACGCCGAGGATCGGCTTCCGACCTTCCATGGCCGGCGTGTCCTGGTTCGGCGTGCTCTCGATCTTCAGGGCGCCTGACACGTCGGCCACGACCCACGCCCATCCGGAACCGAAGCGTCCGAGCCCGGCGGCGTTCACCTGCTCCTTGAGCTTCGCGGCATCGCCGAAGGCGCTCTTGATCGCGTCGGCGAGCGCACCGCTGGGCTCGCCGCCCCCCTTCGGCGACATCAGCTGCCAGAACATCGAGTGATTCCAGTGGCCGCCACCATTGTTGCGGACGGCGGTGCGCACAGCTTCGGGGACGGCGTTCAGGTTGGCGATAAGCTCGTCGAGGCTCTTGTTCGCCAGCTCGGGCGCCTTCTCGATCGCGGCGTTCAGGTTCGTGACGTACGTCTGGTGATGCTTGGTATGGTGGATCTCCATCGTACGTGCGTCGATGTGAGGCTCGAGCGCGGCGTAGTCGTATGGCAGAGCCGGGAGCGTGAAGGGCATGTCATTCCTCCGTAAGTGTCGTGCGCATGTCGCTGACCGGCACGTTCGGGGCAGCTTGATGCCGTCGGCGCCGGAGCCACCCGATGACCGCCGGCATGAGTGAGAGGAAGATCACGATGGCGATGACCAGGTCGATGTGCTTTTCGATTCCCGGGATCGAGCGCCCGAGGATATAGCCGATCATCAGCATGCTCCATACCCACGCGGCCCCGCCGGTAATGTTGTAGAGCTGAAAACGGCGGTAATTCATGACGGCCGCGCCCGCAACGACCGGAACAAAGGTTCTCACGATAGGCATGAAACGGGCGAGCACCACGGTCACCCCGCCATACTTCTCGTAGAATTCGTGGGCCCGGAGCAGGTTACTTCGCTTGAAGAAGAGGGAGTCCTCGCGCTTGAACAAGTGCGGGCCGGCGGCCTTGCCGAGTGCATAGCCGAGGGTTTGCCCGACGATTGCGGCGGCCGGCAAAATCGTCGCGAGGATCGCGATGCTCAGGAAACCCTGCGACGAAAGGAGTCCGGCCGTGACGAGGAGCGAGTCGCCGGGCAGGAAGAAGCCGACCAGGAGTCCCGTCTCCGAGAAGATGATGACAGTGAGGGCGATGTAGCCCCCCCAGCGGATCAGCCCTTCGAGATCGTAGAGGCGGTGCCAGAGGTCGAGGAGACTATGCATGCCGACTGAGGACGGGCCGGGTAGGGTCGTCGATCAAGTTCGACAGTCGGTCCTCAGCGGTCAACCGTCGGACTCCCCGTCGATACGATCGATCGATCTCTTCACAATCGGTCACTCGACGCTCCCTATCGGAGAATTCCTCGCCCACCTCGAGAGGCATGGCGTCCGCGCGCTCGCCGACGTTCGTCGTTTTCCCGGGTCGCGGCGTCACCCGCACTTCGGCCGCGAGGCGCTGGCGGCGAGCCTCGCGGCCAGGGGGATCGGGTACTTTCACCTTCCCGCGCTCGGAGGCCGGCGGGTGCCGCGACCCGATTCGCCGAACACTGCCTGGCGCAATGCGGGCTTTCGCGGCTATGCCGACTACATGGGACTCCCCGAGTTCCACGAGGCCCTCGACCGCCTGGTCGGGGATGCGGCGGCGACGCCCACGGTCGTGGTGTGCGCCGAAGCCCTTCCATGGCGATGCCACCGGTGGCTGATGGCCGACGCTCTGGTCGCCCGCGGCGTTGGGGTGTGGCACATCACCGCGGACCGCGTGACGCCCCACCGCCTGACGCCGTTCGCACGAGTCGACGGTGACCGGATCGTCTACGACGGGCCGCCCCCGCCGGCCCGCCAGGCGGAACTCTTCCCCGAGCCCCTTTGACCGCGCCACCTTTCCCCGTGCCATGACACGCGCTCCGGCGGCCACACGACCCTCCCTCGTCGTGCACGTCGTGTCGCACACCCACTGGGATCGCGAGTGGTACCATCTCGAGGGACGCTTTCGCCAGCGCCTCGTGGCTCTGCTCGATGAGCTGTTGGCGATGCCGGCGGCGGATGCGGGAAGCTTTCTCCTCGATGGCCAGACGGTGTTGCTCGAGGACTATCTTGCCGTCCGCCCCGAGCGCCGCGAGGAGCTCTCCGCCCGGCTCCGCTCGGGGGCGCTCGAGGCGGGTCCCTGGTACGTGCTGGCGGACGAGTTGATCCCGTCCGACGAGGCTCTCGTCCGCAATCTCCTCGCCGGTCGCGAGGTGTTGCACAGGTTAGGCGCGACGGCGCCGCCGGTGTTGTACTCGCCGGACGCTTTCGGACACCCGGCGTCGCTCCCCACGCTCGCTCGCGGGTTCGAGCTGCCGCTGGTCGTGCTCTGGCGAGGGTTCGGCGGTCCGCATTGGCCGGCTGCCGACTCCGTCCGATGGCGAAGTGGGGATGGCAGCTCAGTCGTCCTGCACCATCTCCCGCCGTCGGGATACGAGGCGGGCGCATCGTTGCCGGTGACCGCCGCCGAGGCCGCGGATCGATGGCGTCAGCTGCGGACGGTGATCGAGCCCCGCGCGAACGCCGGTGTGGCGCTGCTGCCTAACGGGGCCGACCATCACGCTCTGCAGCGCGATCGAGGGGCGGCTGTGGCCGCTCTCGCGGGAGCTGCCGGGGCCGCGCGAGTCATCGCATCGTCGTTGAGCGCCTTCGCCATCGACCTCCTGTCGCGATCGGAGCGCGCGCAGTTGCCGGAGATCGCCGGCGAGCTGCGCGACTCCTACGGCTACACCTGGACGCTCCAGGGGACACTCGCCGCCCGCGCGCCTCTCAAGCGGCGGGCGCTGCGCATCGAACGAACGCTGCGGTGGGATGTGGAGCCCTGGGTCGCGCTGGCCGCGCGGCGCGGCCGGCCTTCGCGCTCGGCGCTTGCCCGAGAGGCATGGAAGACCCTGTTGCGCTGCTACCCGCACGACACGCTCTGCGGCTGTTGCATCGATGGTGTGGCGCGCGCCATGTCGGCGAGGCTCGAGGATGCGGCGGCGCAGGCGGCCGGCCTTCGACTGGATGCACTGCACGATTTGGCGGGTGTCGACTTGGAGAAGGCGCGCGCCCTCCCCCAGCGGTGGCACCGATCGCTCGTCGTCAGAAATCCCGCCGGCCGGGCGCGCGGCGGCGTGGCGCAGGTGGAGATCGTCTCCCGCGTCAGACACGTTCCCGTCGGCCCGGGGTCGGCGTCCCCCGCGCCCACCGATCCTCCGGTGATTCCGCTGCCGCGCGTGCTCGAGGGCGGACGGCCGATCGCCATCCAACCGCTCTCCGAATCGCGACGCCATCTACGGCTCGAGTCGCCGCGCGCCTACCCCAGAGATGAGGAGGTGCACGTTACCCGGGCGCTGGCCTGGGTGCCGGAGGTGGCGGGGTTCGGGACGACGAACCTCGACCTGGTGACCGAGCGTGGCGCCGAACCGGCCGGGCCCCCCTCGGTCGCGCGAGCTAGTCCGCGGTGGATCGAGAACGCAGCGCTGCGCGTCGATGTCGGCGGGGACGGTCGTGTCCGCCTCACCGAGCGTGGGGGCGCAAAGATCCCATCGCTCCTCTATTTCGAGGATGTGGGTGACGCCGGGGACCTCTACACCCACTCTCCGATCGAGCCGGTGATTCGTGCGGCGAAGGCGCAGGGAGTGCGCGTCGAGCACGGCGGACCACTGCGCGCCGAACTGGCGCTCCGCTACGCGATCGACGTCCCGGCCGCGACCGAGCGCGCCGGCCGCTCATCGAACGAAGTCTCCCTCCCGCTCGTCGTCCTGCTGGCGGTCGACGCCGGCTCGCCGCTGCTCCGCGTGCGTGTGCGCGGGACGAATCGTGCCAACGATCATCGCCTGCGCGTCGTCTTCGCCACGGGGTGCGCCGGGGCATCGGTGTTCGCCGACGCGGCCTTCGGCGTGGTCGAGCGCCTGACGATAGAGGAGCCGCCGGCGAGCGTCGAGCGAGTGCCCCCGACGGCGCCCCTCGCTCGATATGTGTCGCTCTTCACCGCCGGCCGAGGTGTCACGCTCTTCAGCGACGGGCTGGCCGAGTACGAGGTCATGCCGAATGGCGATCTCGCGGTCACGCTCCTCCGCGCTGTCGGCGAGCTCTCTCGCGAGGACCTCCCCGAGCGTCCCGGACACGCCGGTTGGCCGGCCTCGACCCCCGACGCGCAGTCGCACGGGCCCTTTCGCGCCGACCTGGCGCTCCTCCTCCACGGCCCGCGAACGGAAGAGGAGGCGGTGCGCATCGACCGCCTCGCCGAGGATGTCCTCGCGCCGCTCACCGGCGAGACGCTGCTCTGGGCGATCGACACCCCTCACTCCGAGGCGGGGGTGACACTCGAGGGGGATGGGCTTCGATGCGCGGCGGTGAAGGAGAGCGAGGACGGCGCGTGGATGGTCTTGAGGGCGGTGAACCTCACCGGCCACGCCGTGCGTGGCCGGTGGGTGATCGGCCCCGAGGTGACCGAAGCGCGAGTGTCCGCGCTCGACGAGCGGGAGGGGGAGGCGCTGGAGGTGCGGCGCGGCGCGATCGCCTTCGAGGCGCCTCCGTTCGGCGTCGTTACCGTCCTTGTTCGCTGACCGCGCCGCTTCTCTCCCCGGCCAATCGATCCTGCAGGGCGTCGCCAA
>DASPTK010000021.1:0-78489 GCA_035623475.1 Gemmatimonadaceae bacterium
GGACGCCGAGGGCGGAGAGGAACTCGAGGTATTGATCCTGGACGTGCTGGGGGGCGTGGGGCGGGATCCGGTGCGTGGTGAAGAGCCAGTTGAGGTCGCGGGCCCGCGCCCGGTCGAACCCCAGCTTCACTGGCGAGCGCAGGATGCTCGTGACCAGCCCTGCCTTGAGGTACACCTGCAGATCGATCACCAGGTCGAAGGTCCGCCCCGCCGTCGCCCGCTGGATGTAGCGCAGGGCCCGCCACCCGAGGCGCTTCTCGAAGGGGAGGATCTCGTCGAGATGGGGATGCCCACGGACGAGGCTCGCCGGACCGGGCTCGAGCACCCAGCTGATTGTCGTGCGCGGATCGTGACGTTTGAGCGCGCCGAGAAGCGGGAGCACGTGAACAGCGTCTCCGATCGCGCTCATCATGACGATGGCGACGCGTGCCGCGGGCGGCAGGACGACGTCCGCCTGACGAGTCATGGGCGAGCCCTCACGCCCCGGGCCGCGGCTGGGCCCGCACCGCGCTGATCAGCATCTCGAGCTCCGGCTCGCCGATCGGGAGGGCCTCCGTCCGGGCCAGTTTGCGCGCCGACCGCACCAATCGCCGGATGTTCGCGGTCGTCACCGCTGGATCGCCGGGCCGATGGAAGCGGATGCGATCCACGTCGAGGGCGAAGGCGACCGCTCGCCCCGACTCGTCGCGGGAGATGAGCACGTTACGGAGGTTGAGATCGGGGTGTCGGGCGCCGGCTGTGCCGAGGGCGTCGAGCAGGATGGCGGTCGCCACCAGAAGCTCGCGGCGCTTCTCGGCCGATCCGGCCGCCCGGAGCGCCACCGCGAGGTCGCGCGCCCGCGGAACTTCGCGGGTCACGACGTCGGCGCGCCTGAGTCCCGGGCCGGCGCGGTAGGTCGCGTACGCCACCACCTCGGGCGTCGGCACACCGAGGCTGGCGAGGCGAGTGGCGATGTCCAGCTCGCGCGGCGCCCGCGTCGCCCCGACGAACCGGTCGGCGGTGATCGCAGCGATGAGCCCGCCCCGGCGCGAGCGCCTGACGACGACCGGCGTCTCACCATCGGGGAGCGGCACGGCGTAGGCGACGCCCCGGCCGCGAAGCTCTCGCGCCTCGGGATGGCTGGCCGCGTAGTCGTAGAACGGGCCGGCGGCGAGCGCGGACTCCAGTGGCGCAGCGAGCGAGGCGAGCCCCACTGCGCGCACCCGGCCGTCGGCGAGGCGTCGGTAGCCGGGGGGGAGCGCCCCGGCGCTGGTCATGGCATCACGCTGTAGACGGGGACCGGTTGCGCCTTCCCCCGGAGCTCCATCGTTCCGCGCTCGACGAGGGCAGGGGGGTGGCTCAGCGCTCGCCGCATCGGCTCGGTGAGGAGAATTTCGCCCCCCCGCGCGCGCGCGCAGAGACGGCTGGCGACGTTCACGGTGTCGCCGATCACCGTGTACTCCAACCTCCGCTCCGATCCGATGAAGCCGGCGAAGCTCTCGCCGAAGCTCAGGCCGATCCCGATCTGCAACGATGGGCGTCCCGCCGCGCGCCAACGCTCGTTGAGCAACCGCATTTCCCGTATCATGTCGAGCGCCGCGGCCATCGCCCGATCGGCGTCATCGGGCGCGCCGATCGGAGCGCCCCACTGGGCCATGACCGCGTCGCCGATGAACTTGTCGAGGGTGCCGTGGTGTCGGAACACGACATCCACCATCTCGCGAAAGTACTCGCTCAGAATCGAGGCGACCTCGCCCGGCGGCATCGACTCGCTGAGCGCCGTGAAGCCGCGAATGTCGCCGAAGAGGACGGCCACCTCGCGCTTCTCGCCGCCAGGCGCGACGTCGCCGGACGACCCGGCGATCGTCGCTGCCAGCCGCGGCGCGAAAAAGCGCTCGAAGTTGCTCCGCACCGTCGCCTCACGCCGGCTCCGCTCGGCCAACACCCCATTCTCGATCGCCACCGCGGCGATGTTCGAGAAGGCGAGAAGAAACTCCAGGTCCTCGTCGCCGAAGCGCTGGGTGGCCGTCAGGTTGTCGACGTAGAGCAGCCCGAGCACGCGGTCGTCGGTGCCGATGAGTGGAGCGCACATCGCCGAGCGCACGCTCTGCATGACGATAGATTGGCCGCCGAAGCGCTCGTCCTCTGGAGCGTTGTGCGTCAGGACCGCCACTTTATCGCGGACGACCGTTCGGGCGATCGACTTGGGAACCGTTCGCCCCTCGAGCGATCCGTGGCGGTCCCGAGCCACTGTCAGCGTGTGCTCTCCGCGCTCATCCAGGAGCTCGATCGCGACACGGTCGACGTCCATCGTGCGAAAGGTGAAGCCGGCGATCGCATCGAGCAGGGCGTCCACACCGATGGCGCGCGACAGCCCCTTCGAGACGTCGAGGAGCAGCGCCAGCTTGCGCTCGGTGGACGGAGGCGTGCTCTCCGACTCCGCGGTTTGATCCATCGACGCCAACGGCCGGCCGAAGACGGTGGCGATGAGCGGGGACGGGTCCTCCCGGCTCCGCTGCTGGTGGATCGTGGCGTCGGCGGTCGCGAGGAGGGAGTCGGCGGGGCCTCGCGCCAAACGGAACCCGACCGTGCCGAAGGTGACGACGTCCCCCTCGCGAACGGTCGCATCGTCGACACGGGTGCCGTTGACGAAGGTGCCGTTGCTCGAGGCGAGGTCTCTCACGTGCACGACGTCCGGCTCGCAGCGGATTTCGGCATGACGTCGGGAGATCGTCGGATCGACGAGCGGAATGTCGCTCGCCGGAGAGCGTCCGACGACGAGCGTGCCACCCGTCGGCAGGTCGAACGCCTGCTCGCTGCTGGTGTTGAGGAGCCTCAGAGGCATCGAGAAGGGTAGCGCAGTCGGGATTCCGGGTCGCGTGAGGCGGCCGCGGCTCAGCCCGACGCGGCGGCGCCGAGCGTCGCGCTCGAGCGCCTCACCTGGGCGATGGCGGTGAGCAGGGCCCGCGCCTTGCTCTCGGTCTCCTCCCATTCGCGGGCCGGCACCGAGTCGGCCACGATTCCGGCGCCGGCTTGCACCGATGCGACACCGTCGGCGATGACGCACGTCCTGATGGTGATCGCGAGATCCATCCGTCGGTCACCGGCGGCGATGTAGCCGACGGCGCCGGCATAGGGGCCGCGCCGCTCCGGTTCGAGCTCGTCGATGATCTGCATTGCGCGCACCTTCGGCGCACCGGTCATCGTCCCCGCGGGAAAGGTCGCCGCGAAGACGTCGAGGGCCGATGCGCTCTCGGCGAGCTGGCCTTCCACCTGGCTCACGATATGGAGCACGTGACTGTACTTCTCGACGACCATCAGGTCGGTCACCCTCACCGTGCCGTAGCGCGCAATCCGCCCGACGTCGTTTCGGCCGAGATCGACCAACATGACGTGCTCGGCGCGCTCCTTCTCATCCGCCAACAGCTCGGCCGACAGACGGGCGTCATCGGTCGGCGAGGCACCGCGCGGCCTCGTGCCGGCGATCGGGCGCACGGTCACGCGTCCATCGGCCACGCGCACGAGGAGCTCGGGGGAGCTGCCGACGAGCTCCACGCCGTCGAGCACCAGGTGGTACATGTAGGGCGACGGATTCAACGCACGCAGCGCGCGATAGAGCGCGAAGGGATCGAAATCGAGCGGCACGCTGATGCGCCGCGCCAGGAGTGCTTGGAAGCAATCGCCGGCGAAGATGTACTCGCGGATGCGCTCGACATCGCGCTCGAAGGCGGGGCGCGCATAGCTCGAGTTGCCGGCCGCCGGCGCGATGTCCGGATCGAGATCGAGCGGCGGCAGGGTGACGCCCGAACGCAGCCGGCCGATCACATCGTCGATCTCTCGCTCGGCCTCCTTATGGAGACGGCGCAGCTCACCCTCCGAGGCGTCGCTCACCGGAACGGCGACCACGACGCGTGCCTGTGCCCGGAGATTGTCGATGATCACCAGGGCGCGGGTGAAGACGAAGAGAGCATCGGGCGCCGGAACCGCGCGCGGCGGTGTATGCGGGAGGTGCTCCAGAAGGCGGACCACATCGTAGCTGAAGTATCCCACGGCACCCGCCCAGAAGGCGCCGAGCTCGGGCACCTCCGCGGGCGCGAACGTCGTGAGGCGCTCGCTCAAATCCGCGAGAGGATCGCTCGGGCTGCGCCCGGCGTGCCATCCGCGAGCGGGCGTCCAGTCCTCGACCTTCCCGTCGGTGAGTCTCCATGCCGCGCGCGGCTCGGTGCCGAGAAAGGTGTATCGCGCCCACGTCTCGCCCCCCGCCGGCGCCGATTCGAGGAGGAAAGCGAATGGGCCGCGTCGCAGCCGCGCGAACGCCGCCACCGGGGTGACGGCGTCGAGAAGACAATCGCGCCAGACGGGAACGAGCGTGCGCTCGCGCGCGAGCCGGCGAAAGCGATCGAAGCTCGCCGAACGCGCGCTTGCCGCGGTCACGACGCCGGACGACATTTCGCGGTCATGGCTCGCATCCTCGCGGCGTCGCGGGCCGCGTGCTGCATCATCGTGGTGTGCGCTCTGGCCGGTGCGCACGTCGCAACGGCACAGCAGTGGAACGACTCCACCACTCGCGCCCTCGTCGCACGTGCCACGGCGCGGCGCGCCCAGCAACTGGCCGACACGGCCCTCTCCGACTACACCGCGACGGCGCACGGCTACCTAACGTTCCTCGCCCAGGTGGGTGAGGGGTTGCGCGAGCCGCCCAAGGTCGTACGGGCGGATGAGCTGGTGCTCGAAGTGTACTGGCGCTCACCCAACCTCAGCAAGCAGCGCATCATCGGCCGGCGTGATACGCTCCCATTGCCGACCGACATCCAGTATCACCGCGACCACCTCGGCATCGTGCAGAACAACTTCCCGAACATCATCCGTCTCGGTGAAGGGGATGAGGTGCGCGATGTGCCGCACCCTCTCTCCGACGTCGGGTTCGCCCTGTATGACTTCGTAATCCACGACTCGCTCAGCATCAAGCTCCCCGACCGCACGATCGGCGTGTACGAGGTGCAGGTCCGCCCCAAGCAGCCGGAGCAACCGCGACTCGTCGGAGCCATCTACATCGACACGGCCACCGCAGAAGTGGTCCGGATGGCCTTCAACTTCACCCGTCCCGCCTATCTCGATGAACAGCTCGAGGACATCTCGGTCGTTCTCGAGAACGCCCTCGTGGGCGGCCGCTTCTGGCTGCCGCGGGAGCAGGAGATCGAGATCCGCCGAACCGGTACCTGGTTGGATTTTCCGGTGCGCGGGATCATTCGCGGCCGCTGGGAGGTCTGCTGCTATCAGCTCAATAACGGCCTCTCGCCGGCGATCTTCGCCGGTCCGGAGATCGTTCAGGCGCCGGCACGAGAGCTCGCGAGGTACCCGTGGACGGGACGGATACTCGACTCGCTACCGCCAGATGTCCGCGCGGTCACCGACGCTGATGTGCAGCGCGTCCAGGAGGAGGCGCGGGAGCTGGTGCGTCGTCAGGCGCTGGCGCGGCCGGCGGGAGCCGCGATCACCGGCACGCAGATATCCGATTTCGTCCGGGTGAATCGAGTGGAGGGGCTCGCCGTGGGAGGAGGCGCGGTGCTGCGCTTCGGGGAGGGCCTCTCGGTCGGCCTCTCTGGCCGCTGGGGATTCGATGATGAGCAGGCCAAGGGACGCCTCGCCTTTCGCGCCCAGTGGGCGACCGGCCGGTCGGTGGAGCTGTTCGCCGAACGAGAGTACCGCAACGCGTCCGACTTCCAAGAACGATCGCTGTTGGTGAACAGCTTCGCCTCGCAGGAGTTCGGGAGCGACTTCACTCAGCCCTACGATGTGCGCGGCGCCGGAGTCGGTTTCGAGTTGGGGCGCATTCCCGGGACGCGCATCCGCTTGGCCGGAGCCTGGGAGCGGCAAGGGGCGCTCTCCGTTCACGCGACGCCCTTTACCGGCGAGTACGAACCGACCATTCCGGCCTGGTCGATCGACGAAGCCCGCTTCTCTCTGCTCGTCGACCGCCCCACCACCCTTTCTCTCCTCGGCACCGAGGTTCGCCTTCGGGCCGAGGTGCGCGGTGGGTGGTTCACGGGACACGATACGACGTTCTCCGAGGCGAGCCCGACGTTCGCGCGAGTCGTGGCCGCAGTCAACGTGGAGCGGCCGATCGGCGATCAGCGGCTCGTGCTGGCCACGCTCGTGGGCGCCGTGACCGCGCGCCCCGACGTCCCGCCGCAGGAATACATCTTTGTCGGTGGCCCGACATCCCTCCCCGGCTTCGACTACAGCCGGTTCGCGTCCCGATTCGCGGCTTCGCAGCGCATCGAGTGGCACGCGCCGGTGCCCTTCTTCGCCGTGCCTCTCGGGGCGTTCGGTAGCTCGCCCGCGACGATGACGCTCGCGCCCTTCGCCGCCGTCGGATACGTCGATCGCTCGGCGCCCTTCGCCGCTCCGGCCGAGGGTTGGTATCCCTCGGTCGGTCTCGGCGCGCTCTTCTTCTACGACCTCCTCCGTTTCGACATCGCCCGTGGACTGCGCGACGGCGCCTGGACCTTCGAGTTCGACGTGACTCGTTTGTTGTGGCCGATTCTGTGAGCGGGGAAGGGGGCGTGCCGGCGAAAGTCGGAGCCGTGGATGTGTACGTGCTGCGAGGAGTCCGCGAATCGCTCGAGCTGCTCGTGCTGCGACGGAGGCCCGGCACGCGATGTCCGGGTGCGTGGGAGGTGGTTCACGGGCGAATCGAGTCGGAAGAGGGCCCCGAGGAGGCAGCCGAGCGGGAGCTCGCCGAGGAGACGGGCCTCCGCGCGCTGAGAATGTATACGATCGGCGTGCAACCCTTCTATCTGCCGGCGGTCCCGGAAGTCCTCCTCGCCGTCGCCTTCGCCGCCTTCGTCTCCGATGGAGCCGACATCCGCCTCGGCGATGAGCACGACAGCGCCGAGTGGCTCGACGTCGACGTGGCTGCTCGCCGACTGACCTGGCCCCGGTCGAAGGCGATGCTGGCCGACGCGCGCGCCCTGGTCGGCGGCGGCACCGCCGGCGCGGTGGAAGACGTCACTCGCGTGCGCTAGCTTCCGGGCCGTCGACAGCCGACAGCCGGACCTCTCCCCGATCCCGACAGAAGCCGCTCCTGCGACCACTCACCTGCAGGCGCCTCGTGGCGCTCTTTGCGCTGCTGCTCTGGGTCGAGCTCCCGGGCAGCTGGTTGACGGAGCCTGACGAGGCGCGGTACGCGGAGATCCCCCGCGAGATGATCGCGAGCGGTGATGTCATCACGCCCCGGCTGAATGGAGCGCCGTACCTCGAGAAGCCGCCGCTCCTCTATTGGCTGAACGGCGCGGCGATCCGGGTCCTTGGACCGACTCCATTCGCGGCGCGTCTTGCCTCCCGACTGGCCGCGATGGCGACGGCCGTCATGCTGATCGCCGCGCTCGACGCTGACCTCGCCGGCTGGGGATGGTTCGCCGCCCTGATCGTGCTCTCCTGCCCGCTCGGCTTCGCGTTCGGCCGATACAACGCCACCGATGGACTTCTCACCGCGGCGCTGACCCTCGCCCTCCTCGCGCTTCGGCGCGTGTTGGCGGCGCCGGATGGCAAGCGTCCCGGAGTCGCCGTCACGGCCACGCTGGGGGGCGGGATGGCCCTCGCCGTGCTCGCGAAGGGGTTGCCGGGAGTCGTCTTTCCGATGATGGTCGCTCTTGGATGGTGCGCCGTCATGCGCCGATGGCGGCAGCTCGCCCAGATCATCCTCTCGCCGGCGCCGGTCGTCTTCCTGGCCGTCGCTGCACCCTGGTTCGCTTTGGTGGAGCGCGCCAACCCCGGCTTCGCTCGATTCTTCTTCTTGCACGAGCACCTCGAGCGATTCGCGACGACGGAGGCGCACCGGACCGGCTCGTTCCTTTTTCCCACACTGATACTTCTCGCCGGCCTCCTGCCATGGACGCCGTTCGTTGTCCAGAGCGCCGTGTCGAGCGCCGGGCGTCGGCTGGCGAAGCTCAGGAGCGACGGGGACGCGCTCTTCTTCATACTGTGGATGGTGAGCGTGCTCGTCGTCTTCTCTCTCTCGCAATCGAAGCTGATCTCGTACGTTCTGCCGGCAGTGCCGGCGGCGGCGGCGCTGGCCGCCCGTTCACTCGTCCGCGGCGACATCGCTCTCGGCAAGGCGGTGATCGGACTCGCCATTCTGGCGTCGATCACGATCGCCGGGGGAATCGCTTTCGGGGTGACTAGCGGCGAATTCTCCCGGTACTCCGTGACGAACCTTGCGCTGTTCGCGGGGGCGTCGGTCCTGACCGGCGTCTGGGCATCGGTCTGGCGCGTCAGGCAGAGCAAGCCGCCGCTCGCGCCACTCTCGCTGGGAATCGCCGGCCTCTATCTCGCGCTCGTCCTGGCGCTGCCGAAGGTGTCGGACGATCTCACCGGCCACGACGTCGCGGTCGCCGCCGGGCGAGTTCCGGACGCGACGGTCGTCTCCTATCGCACCTTCCTCTACACTCTCCCGTGGCACCTCGGCCACCCGGTGGCGGCGGCCGGCCACGTCGGCGAGATCGGCTCGCTGGGCGGGCGGCCGCCGCAGCTCGACTGGACAAGAGAGGAGCTCTGGCGGCGATGGAACAGCGGTGAGCGCTTGGTGGTGGTGCTGCAGAGGCGGCGGGCGACCGAGTTCCGTGATTCCGTCACCGTTGCCGCACGAGCGGTGGCGAGCGACCGCAGGTATCTTGTGTTCGCCAACTTCGACTCCACCCCTCTTTCAGCGCCATGAGCGGCTCGTCGCTCGGATCCGTCTCCGTGGTCGTCCCGGTCTACAACGAGGAAGTGACCGTTCCTCTCCTCGTCGCTCGCCTCGAGCGCGTGCTCGAGGGCACCGCCCGCCCGTACGAGATCATCCTCGTCGATGATGGAAGCCGCGACGGCTCCCTCGCTCTGATGCGCCAGCTGGCTGACCGGAATCCCTCGCGCATTCGGGTGGTGGAGCTCTCGCGGAACTTCGGACAGCATCCGGCACTGCTCGCCGGCTTCAGCATCGTCTCCGGCGACGCGATCGTGACGATCGATGCCGACCTGCAAAATCCGCCGGAGGAGATTCCAAAGCTCCTCGCGCTCACCGATCAGGGCTTCGACGTCGTGGGCGGGGTTCGAGCGGAGCGGCACGATTCGATCTTTCGCCGGGGTGTGTCGTCGGCGGTGAATCGTGTGATCGGAGCGCTCACCGGAATCAGGATGCGCGACTACGGCTGCATGCTGCGCGCGTACTCGCGCGAGATCGTCGACTTGATCAACCGCACCGAGGAGCACTCGACCTTCCTTCCGGCGCTCGCCCAGACCTTCTCCCGGCGTCCGACCGAGGTGGTGGTGGCGCACGCCCCCCGCGCGGCGGGCGAGTCCCGGTACTCGGCCTATCGACTGATACGCCTCGGGTTCGACCTGATGACCGGTTTCTCGATGGTCCCCCTGCAAGTGGTGACGCTCCTCGGGTTCGCCACGGCGCTCGGCGGGGTGGGCTTCGGCATCTACCTGCTCGTCAGGCGCTTCATTCTTCTTCGGGTGTCGGAGGCCGAGGGGGTGTTCACGCTCTTTGCGCTCGCGTTCGTCGTGCTCGGCGTGGTGATGGCGGCCATCGGTATCGTCGGCGAGTACGTCGGGCGGATCTACCTCGAAGTGCGAGGCAGGCCTCGCTACCTCGTGCGCCGCATCTACGGTCAGGCCGGCGCACCGCTGCGGGTGGCCGATCCGGGGCCCGGGGGCGCCGCGGGACGGGGATGACCGCACCGCGGGTCGCTCTCTTCGGCTATTCGGACGTCGGCCACGCCTGCCTCTCGCTCTTGCTCGAGCGCGGAGTGAATGTCGTGGCGGCCTACACCCACCGCGACGATCCCTCCGAGCGCCTCTGGTTTCCGTCGCTTGCCGCGCTGGCGCGTGACCATCGCATTGCTGTTCGCGAGGACGCCGACTTTCGGGAGGCGACGGAGGTGTCGCGGCTCGCCGACCTGCGCCCGGACCTCCTCCTCTCCTGCTACTACCGCCGTATCCTGCCGCCGCCCGTGCTCTCGATTCCGCCGCTCGGCGCCTTCAACCTCCACGGGTCGCTCCTCCCCCGGTATCGTGGCCGCGCCCCCGTGAACTGGGCGGTCCTGAACGGCGAAGCGGCGACCGGGGCGACACTGCACGTCATGACCGACCGCGCTGACGCCGGCGACATCGTGGACCAGGAGGCGGTCCCCATCGGGCCTGACGACACCGCCGGCGAGGTGCAGGGTCGCGTGACTCGCGCGGCGCTCCTCGTTCTCGAGCGGCAGTTCCCCGCGCTTCTCGCCGGTCGGGCGCCGCGTCGCCCACAGGATGAATCGTTGGCGACCCGCTTCGGCCGCCGCCGCCCCGAGGATGGCGCCTTCGCGTGGACGTGGACGGCCGCCGCGATCCATGACCTCGTGCGGGCAGTGAGCCACCCCTATCCGGGCGCCTTCACCCCGCTCGGCGCCGATCGACTCACGCTGTGGCGCACGCGGCGCATCGGACGGGTGGGGTCGGCGGCCCCCGGGGCGATCGTGGTGAGGGAGGATCGCGCCTGCGTCGCCTGCGGCGACGGCGAGTGGCTCGAGCTCCTCGACGCGCAGGTGAACGACGAAGCGCCGCTCCGCGGAGCCATTCTCGCCGAGCGCCTCGCCCGTCGTCCGGCGCCGACCGCGTGAGCCGATGCGTCTGCTGATTCTTGGCGTCAACGGCTTCATCGGTACGGCTCTTACCGAGCGCATCCTGGCGACGACCGAGTGGGACGTCTTCGGCCTCGATGTCGCGACCGACAAGATCGAGCCGTTTCTGGGGAACCGTCGCTTCCGCTTCCTCGAGGGCGACATCGCCCTCGACCGGGAGTGGGTGGACTATCACATCGACGCGTGCGACGTGGTCCTCCCTCTCGTCGCCATCGCCACACCGGCCAGCTACGTCACCGATCCGCTGGCGGTCTTCACCCTGGACTTCGAGGAGAATCTTCGAATCGTCAAGCAGTGTGTCCGCCATCGGCGGCGCATCGTCTTCCCTTCGACGTCGGAGGTCTACGGGATGTGTCCCGACCCGGCGTTCGATGAGGACCAATCACTGCTCGTGTACGGGCCGATCCACAAGCAGCGCTGGATCTATTCGGCGAGCAAGCAGCTCCTCGATCGCGTGATCTACGCATTCGGAGCGCAGGAGGGGCTCCCCTTCACCCTCTTTCGCCCCTTCAACTGGATCGGCCCGCGCCTCGATCGGATCGACTCGCCCAAGGAGGGCTCATCGCGCGTCCTCACCGAATTCCTCCGCAACATCCTGCGCGGCGAGCCGCTGAAGTTGGTCGATGGCGGAAGCCAACGCCGGTCCTTCACCTACATCGGCGACGGGATCGACTGTCTGATGAGGATCCTGATCAATGACGGCGGGCGCGCCGACGGCTGCATCTTCAACATCGGGAATCCGGCGAATGACGTCAGCATCCGGGAGCTGGCTGCGCTCCTGATCGCCGGTGTGGCGCGCTATCCGGGAGGAGCGGAGCTGGCTCGTGCGGCGCGGACGGAGGAGGTCCGGTCCGAAGTGTACTACGGAACCGGCTATCAGGACATCCTCACCCGCGTCCCGTCGATCCGCCGGGCGAAGGAGCGCCTGGGGTGGGAGCCGAAGGTCGGGCTCGAGGAAGCGATCGGCCTGACGCTCGACTACTATCTCGCCGGGCGTCTCCAGCCGAGCGTGCCGTGAGCGAGGCGCGGCTCGCGCTCAAGGTCGACTGCGACACGTACCAGGGGACACGGCGCGGGCTTCCCGTGCTGCTCCGTCTCTTCGACCACTTCAAGATCCGGGCGAGCTTCTTCTTCACCCTTGGCCCCGACTACTCGGGTCGCGCGATCTGGCGAATCGTCAGGCAACGCGGGTTTCTGTCCAAAATGATCCGCACGCGCGCGCTCTCCCTTTACGGGGTGCGTACAGGCCTCTACGGCACGCTCCTTCCAGCGCCGCGAATCGGGCAGAAGCTCTCCCCCTTGATTCGCTCGGTGGGGGAGGCGGGGCACGAGGTCGGGGTGCACGGGTGGGATCATGTGCGGTGGCACGATCGGCTCGACCGGATGAGCGAGGAGGACGTCGCGCGCGACTATGGCGATGCCCAGCGGGAATTCTCGCGCATCTTCGGACGCCGGGCACGCGCCAGTGCCGCTCCGGGTTGGCAGGTGACGCCGACAGCGCTCACGATCCAGGAGCGCTACCAGCTCCTCTACTCCTCGAACACGCGCGGAGGCGCCCCCTTTTTCCCCGTCGCGGCCGGACGCCGATTCTCCACCCTCGAGATTCCGACCACGTTGCCGACGTGGGACGAGGTGTTGGGACCGGGAGCGTCAGGCGCGGATGGGCTGCTTGCCCGCTATCGACCACTCGCGAGCGGCACGTCCGTCCACTCGATCCACACCGAGGTTGAGGGAGGCGCCCACGCCGGAAGCTTCCGGCGACTGATCGAGGGGTGGCAATCGGACGGTGTCGAGTTCGTCACCCTCGAGCGCATCGCGCAGGAGACGCTCGAGAACCGCTCGGCCGTTCCGACACGGAGCATCGTCCCCATAGAGCTGCCGGGGCGAGCCGGCGTCGTGATGGGGAGCGAGCCGGGCTGACTCCGCCTAGGGGTTGTCGAGGGTCGTATCGCGGATGAGCGCCGTCGAGTCCCCGATACCGCAGCGACGCATAATCTCCTTTGCGTCCGCCTGGGCCGCCGCCGAGGGCGCGACGTCGCGCTCGAACGGGCCGGCGCGCCCCTGATACATGCCCTTCGCACCGACTTGCATCTTGATCTCCGTGCCGCCCGCGTCCGTCGGGCTCAAGTCCGCGTCGATGAAGCTGTACCGGCGGTACTCGTCGATCTGGCGCACCGAATCCGGCTTCGTCCCGTAGATGCTGCGGTTCGAATTGCGCGCGGCGGCCTTCCAACCAAGGTTGTGGGCCATCGTGAGCGTGCACTTGAGTGCCGTGCGGTGCGGAAAGGGGCTGGCCACCTGCGCTGAGGGCCACATGCTCTGGCTGCATGCCAGCAGCGCGGCGAAAAGAAAGGACAACGCAACCCGAGTGCGCATGAATTTCCTCGAAAGGTAAGGCGGCTCGAACGATAGCCAGGCGCGCCCGATTATTCCACGGATCCCGGCGGTGCCGACGTCAGGAGCGGCTCCGCTCCCGAGCCGTCGGCAGGCACTCGCTCTGCGAGGGCGCGTTGGGTTTCACGCGCACGCTCTTCGCCGGAATGCCGACGTTCACGTGATACGGGCGCACGTCCTTCGTGGCGACCGCCATCGCGCCGACCATTGCCTGGCACCCGACGTGCACGCCGGCGAGGATGGTCGCATGGTAGGTGATGCGCACGCCATCCTCCAACACCGTCATCGCATCGGTCACGTCGCGCTGGTCGATGATGCTATGGGTGTGGCTGTAAATGTTCGCGTAGTCGGACACCGACACCTGGTTCCCGAGCACGATGCCGCCGCGGTCATCGAGCAGAACGTGGCGGTGGATGACGACGTTGTCTCCCACCTCGAGATTGTAGCCGAAGGAGAACTCAACGTGCTGGAACGCCTTGAAGTTCACGCCGCAGCGTTTGAAGATGAGCGGCGCTAGGAGGCGGCGAAGCCGAACTCCGAGATCGATGTTCTGCCCGCCGATCGGCGTCCGGTCGAAGCTGTACCAGAGCCAGAGGAGCGGCTTCACTCGCTGGAACTTCGCGTCATCGCACTCCGCGTAGTACTCGGGCTCGAGAGTCACATGCCGTGGATCGAGCGCGAGCAGTGCCGCGCGCGTGCCGAGCGGAATGCTCTCGTCGGCCACCGCCGTCTCCCAACTCGCCGCGTAGTGTGGGTAGGTCAGCTCCGCGAGTGTGCGGCGGCAGATCGTCGCGCGGTCGGCCTCCGGGTTGGCCAATTCATCACCGAGTCGCTCGAGCCAGGCGTCCGTGGTGCGCGCGGCGAGCGCGGGCATCGGGGTCAGCTTGCGCAGTGGATAGAATGCCATCGGACTCCCCGCGTTGGTTGGGAGGTAACGGGGCAGCGCGCAGCCCGCCGAACAGGCGGCCGTCCGAGTGCGCTGCGCGCTGTCTCTGGAATCTAACCGGCGGCATCCGCCTCCTTGGGCCAGCCGGAACGGCTGGAGGAAGCGCTCACCGAACTCGAACGCTGCAGCACCCGTAAGACGGCGTCCAGCACCGTTCGTCCCGACAGCTCCACCATGCAGTCGTGTCCGATCGGGCAGATGCTGTGGCCGCACTCCAGGCAGGGAACGTGCTCCGCGCGCACGACCACACCCAGGTCGCCGGGAGTCCAGCGCACGGGCCTCGACGGGCCGAAGATGGTAATCGTCGGTACGTCGAGCGCCTGGGCCATGTGCGCCGGCCCGTTATCGGCGGAGACGAATGCCTGACACGTTGCCAGGAGCGCCAGGAACTGGCGCAGCGGCAGCGCGGGCGCGACGAGGGTCTCAGGGGCCAGGCTGCGCAGCCGTGCGACGAGACCTTCATCGCCCGGGCCGTGGAGGATGAGGGGCGAAAAACCCGACGCCGCGAGGCCGCGAGCAACCTCGGCGAATCCCTCGACCCGCCACTCCTTTGCCCGGTTGCCCGATGAGAGATGAATGCCGACGGCGCCATCGCCGACGCCCAGCGCGCGCGCCAGCTCCCGCCCCGTGCTGCGCTCGTCAGGCGTGAGGTGGAGTCGCGGGCGAGTCGGAGTCGTGGGAACACCGATCGCTTCCAGGAGGCGTTGCCGCGCGCGTGCGTTGTACTCGCTGCGCAGCTTGTGGTCGACCACGCCATGCGTGTAGGCAAAGCGGGAATACCAGTGGCCGCTTGCCCCCACACGAACCGATGCGCGCGACAGGAGGCAGAGCGCCACCGTGCGCTCCTTCGAGTCCAGGTCGAAGACCCAGTCGTAATGCCGGGCTCGTAGCCGTCGTGCCGCTCGCAGACCGTGTCCCCAGTCGTACGGAATGGCCTCTGCCAGCCCGGGCTGGTGCTCCAGCAGCGGCGTCGCCTCGGGGCTCACGAGCATCTCGATGCGCGCGGCCGGGAACACCCGGTGAAGGTCAGCGATCATCGGCGTCGAGAGGAGCACATCCCCGAGGCCGACGCGCCGGAGGGAAATGATGAGGACCCGTCGCGGCGCTTCCACAGTCATGGGCGGCGGCTGCCCCGAGACACTGGTCATGCGCCCGTGGTCCGGCTCTCGTCTCCAATCAGCCGAACGATCGCGTGCGCCAACTCTGCGCGCCCCTCGCCGGTTGTGGCGCTGAAGGGGATGACCTGCGCGGGGTCGAGCGCGAGGGTTCGCTCGAGGGCAGCGACGCGCTGCTCGGACTCGCGCGACCGCAACTTGTCGATCTTGGTGAGGGCCACGATGGTCGGCAGGCCGAGGTCGGCGAGAAAATCGAGCATCTGCCGGTCTTCGGGGGAAGGGTCGTGGCGCGCGTCGATGAGCTGGACGACGCCGCGAAGGCGCGGAGTCTTGCGGAGGTATCCCTCCACGAGTGGCCTCCACGCGGCCCGGTCCTCCTTCGACACGCGCGCGTATCCATAGCCGGGGAGATCGACCAGGCAGAAGGCGTCGTTGACACGGAAGAAGTTGATCTCCCGGGTCTTCCCCGGCGTCGAGCTCACCCGCGCCAACGCCTTCCGCCTGACGAGCTTGTTGATGAGCGAGGACTTGCCGACATTCGACCGCCCACTGAAGGCGATCTCCGGTAGGTCGGCGGCGGGGCGCCATCCGCCGGGCGAGGCCATGCCGCCAAGAAACTCGAGGCGCCGGATGATCAGGGGGTCGCCGCTCGTCTCCTCTGCCGGCACTGCGCCGCTCGCTCGCCGCGTGCCCGAGTCCGCTCGAGCGCTCACCACTCAGTGCGTGAGTGCGGGCGCCACCGGAATGGCCGCCGGCATGCGCTCGGCGCGAAGCGTCAGGGCGAGCACGTCGTCCATCGTCGTGACCGGATGGATCTCCAGACCCGCGCGCACATCCTCCGGGATCTCCGGGAGCTCGCGCGCGTTCTGCTCCGGGATCACGACCCGCGCGATCCCGGCCCGGCGGGCTGCCACCAGCTTCTCCTTGAGCCCTCCGATCGGCAGAACGCGTCCACGCAAGGTGACTTCGCCGGTCATCGCCGTGTCGCCGCGCACCGGGATGCCGGTGAGCGCGCTGACTACTGCCGTCGCGATGGCGATTCCTGCCGAGGGCCCGTCCTTCGGCGTCGCCCCGGCGGGAATATGGATGTGCACATCGCGCGTCTTGGGAAACTCTGGGTCGATGCCGAGTGCGGTCGCTCGCGAGCGTGCATAGGTGAGGGCGGCGCCCGCAGACTCCTTGAGCACGTCGCCGAGCGTTCCCGTGAGTTGCAGCCGTCCACGCCCCCGCACCACCGCGACCTCGATCTCGAGGAGATCTCCCCCGACCGCCGTGTACGCCAGTCCGATCGCCACCCCCACCTTGTCGTCGCGCGAGAACTCCTCCGCGTCGAAGGGCGGCACGCCGAGTAGCCCTTCGAGATCGGCCGCCCGCACGGTGTGAGTCATCGCGGCGCCCGCCGGGCCCGCAGTCGCGGCACGGGCCAACTTTCGCGCCACCCGCGCCAAGCGCCGCTCCAGCTCCCGCACGCCCGCCTCACGAGTGTAGCGACGCGCGATGGTCGGGATCACGTCCGGCTCGAAGGTGACCTTCGCCGGATCGAGACCGTGCGCGCGGAGCTGCTTCGGGAGAAGGTAGTTCGTCGCGATCGCCGCCTTCTCATGATCCACGTAGCCCGGCAGCCGGATGATCTCCATCCGGTCGCGGAGCGGCTCCGGAATCGCCCCAAGCGTATTGGCCGTGGTGATGAACAACACCTGCGACAGGTCGTAGTCGACCTCGAGGTAGTGATCGTTGAACGCCCGGTTCTGCTCCGGATCGAGTACCTCGAGGAGGGCGGCGCTCGGATCGCCGCGCCAATCCTGGCCCATCTTGTCCACCTCATCGAGCAGCACCACGGGATTCACGACTTCGGCACGACGCATCGCCTGGAGAATTCGGCCGGGAAGGGAACCGATGTATGTCCGCCGGTGGCCGCGGATCTCCGCCTCATCCCGCACGCCGCCGAGCGACATCCTGACGAACCGCCGGCCGAGGGCGCGGGCCACCGATCTCCCGAGCGATGTCTTCCCGACGCCCGGCGGTCCGACGAGGCAGAGGATCGGACCTTCCAGCTTCCCCACCAGCACGAGCACGGCGATGTAGTCGAGGATGCGATCCTTCACATCGCGCAGCCCGAAGTGATCCTCGTCGAGCACCGCCTGCGCGCGGGCCACGTCGATCGAGTCCTCGCTCCGTTCCGTCCACGGCAGCGCGAGGATCCAATCGAGGTAGTTGCGCACGACCGTCGACTCGGGCGACAGAGCCGGGGTGCGTCGCAGCTTTCTGAGCTCCCGCTCGGCACGCTCGCGGACTGGCGCCGGCAGGTTCTTCTTCGCGACCGCCGCCTCGAGCTCGTCGTTGCCATCGCCGTCGTCCTGCCCCAGCTCTCGATGGATCGCCTTGAGCTGCTCCTGGAGGTAGAACTCCCGCTGATTCTGGAAGAGCGAGCCGCGCACGTCGTTCTCGATTTTCCTCTCGAGTCGGAGGATCTCGATCTCGGAGGCGAGGAGGTCGGCGAGTTTGCCCAGCAGCGACGTCATCGTCGACGACTCGAGGAGCTCCTGGCGCTGT
This sequence comes from Gemmatimonadaceae bacterium, assembly GCA_035623475.1. Lineage (GTDB taxonomy): Bacteria > Gemmatimonadota > Gemmatimonadetes > Gemmatimonadales > Gemmatimonadaceae > DASPTK01. The sequence continues at coordinate 17,655 of DASPTK010000021.1, forward strand.
TCCGTGCGAACGAGCAAGTGAGCGGCGATCGCGAACGCCTGCTTCTGCGCCGATTCGGTGTTCTGGACGTAGGTGGCGATCTCGCCGGGGAGGCGCCGATGCAGGCCGACATACTCCTCGAAGAGAGAGACGACGCGGCGAGCCTTGGCATTATCGTCGGCAGCCAGGGCGGGGTCGCCGAAGGGGCGCGCCGCCAACGTGGCGCGGAGATGATTCCCGCCTTGTGAATAGCGTGTGACGCGGGCGCGACCGATCCCCTCGACCAATACGCGAGCCGTTCCGTTCGCGAGATGCGCGACTTGGAGGACGCGCGTCGCGACGCCAATCCGGAAGAGATCGGTCGCCGCCGGATCCTGCACCTCGCCGCTCCGCTGCGTCACCAGAAAGAGCCACCGGTCCTGCTCGGCCGCTGCCTCGACGGCGGCGAGCGAGGGCGCGCGGCCGACGAGCAGCGGAATGACCATGTAGGGGAAGACGACGACGTCCCTGAGGGGGAGCACCGGGAGGCGATCCGGCACCTCGTACGTCTCGCCGTCGCGCAGGAGTGTGAGGGGCATACCGTCAAGCTAGGGGATGACGTGGGAAAGCTGAAGGCGCCCCGGGGGAGGTGCGATCACGCCTCACGGGAAGAGCGCGCCTCACGCTGCGCCCGTGCCACGACGGGTGGCAGATGCAACCGGGGCGTGGAGGCCGGATCGTCCCAGCCGCCACGCCCCGATCGTCCGTCAGCGCGCCGCGCCGCTCAGGCTTCCTTCTTCTGTCTCTTCGGCGAGATCTCCAGAAGCGGCGGCGTACCATTCACGACGCAGCCTTCCGTGATCCGCACCTCCGTGATGTCGTCGCGGCTCGGCAGATCGAACATCACGTCGGTCATGAGCTCCTCGAGAATTGCTCGCAAGCCACGCGCCCCGGTGCCTCGCTTGAGCGCCTTCTGCGCGACCGCGCGGAGCGCGATCTCCTCGAAGGTGATCTTGACCTCCTCGAGCTCGAAGAGCTTGGAGTACTGCTTGGTGAGAGCGTTCTTCGGCTCCTTGAGGATGCGGACGAGCGAATCTTCGTCCAGCGCCTCGAGGGCGACGGTGACCGGCAGGCGCCCAACCAGCTCTGGGATGAGGCCGTAGCGAAGAAGGTCGTCAGGCTCCACTTCGGCGAAGGGGTTCTTGGCGAGGTCGTTCGCCTTGCCGCTCACCAGCTCTTCCTTGGTGAAGCCGATCTGCCGGCGACCAGTGCGCGCCTCGATGATCTTCTCCAGCCCGTCGAAGGCGCCGCCGCAGATGAACAGGATGTCCTTGGTGTTTATCTGGATGTATTCCTGCTGCGGGTGCTTCCGGCCGCCCTGGGGGGGCACCGATGCCACGGTGCCCTCGAGGATCTTGAGGAGGGCCTGCTGCACGCCTTCGCCCGACACATCGCGCGTGATGCTCGGGTTCTCGCTCTTCCGCGCGATCTTGTCGATCTCGTCGATGTAGACGATCCCGCGCTCGCATTCGGCGACGTTGAACTCGCCGGCCTGCAGGAGCCTGACGAGGATGTTCTCGACATCCTCACCGACATAGCCGGCCTCGGTGAGGGTCGTGGCGTCGGCGATGGTGAAGGGGACGTCGAGGATTCGGGCGAGCGTCTGGGCGAGGAGGGTCTTGCCGACGCCGGTGGGACCGATGAGGAGGATGTTCGATTTGTCGAGCTCGACGTCGTCGTCGCGGCTGGAGGCGCAGTTGATGCGCTTGTAGTGGTTGTAGACGGCGACGGACAGTGCCTTCTTCGCTCGCTCTTGCCCGATCACGTACTGGTCGAGCACCTCCTTGATCTCCTGAGGCGTCGGGACCTGAGTGATCGCCTCGGCAACCTCTCTCTCCTCGTCCTCGGCGAGTATCTCGTTGCAGAGCGAGATGCACTCGTTGCAGATGTAGACGGACGGACCGGAGATGAACTTCCGGACCGAGTCCTTCGACTTGCCGCAGAAGGAGCAGCGGAGGTGTTTGTCGTGCGACATGGGGATTCGCGAGACAGTGAGGCTGGGGCGTGGACGACGGGGGGAGCGCGCGGCCGGGGGGTGGGGCGCCGGATAACTAACACCCCTCCCGAGAGACGGTCAAGCGGCGCTACCGGCTACGTAGTTCGTGAAGATTTTCACAAGAGCGCCTTCTTCTCCAGCGGCTGAACGGCCCGCTGCTGGGCAATGACGTTGTCGATGATGCCGTACTCCTTCGCCTCTTCCGATGACATGAACCGGTCGCGGTCGATGTCGCGCTCGATCTGCTCGACGGGCCTGCCGGTGTGCCGTGCCATCAACTCGTTCATCTTCGCCCGCAGGTACAGGATTTCCCGCGCCTGAATCTCGATATCGGCCGCCGTGCCCTGGGTCCCGCCCGACGGCTGGTGGATCATGATACGTGCATGAGGAAGCGCTGAGCGCTTCCCCGATGTTCCCGCCGCAAGCAAGAACGCGCCCATGCTCGCCGCCATCCCCATGCAAATCGTCCGGATCGGAGCGTCGAGGAACTGCATGGTGTCGTAGATCGCCATGCCTGCCGACACGCTCCCGCCTGGGGAGTTGATGTACAGGTTGATGTCGCGCTCCGGATTGTCCGCCGCCAGGAAGAGCAGCTGCGCGATCACGATGTTCGCCACGTCGTCGTTGATGGGCGTGCCGAGGAAGATGATTCGGTCCATGAGCAGCCGCGAGAAGATGTCGTAGGTCCGCTCGCCGCGGCTCGACCGCTCGATCACATAAGGGGGATAAATCGTCGACATCTGGTTTCTCACTGTGTCTGCGGTTCTCTCGTATGCGCAGGTTGTGACCAGGTGCTTGGGTCCGTCGGAACGGCGGAGCCTCACCCCGACCGCTCGACCTCGTTCTTTTCCAGCAGCCAAGCGAAGACCTTGTCTTCCGTCAGGCTCCGCTCGATCTCCTTGATCCGCCCGGCCTTCTGTAGCGACGCGTAAACCTGGCCAGGCTGCGAGTTGCTCCTCGCTGCGATCTCCGCCACACGGCCATCGATGTCGGCCTCGGTCGCGGTGAGCGATTCACGCTCGGCGATCGTGTCGATCACCAGATCCCGCCTCACTTGACGCTCCGCCATCGGCCGGAACTGGCTCGCGAACCTCTCCCGCTCGCTTTCGGGGATTTGATAGGTCTCCGCGTAGGCGCGTACGAGCTGAGCGACCCAGCTGGGCGGCACGTCGAACGGATTTGCCGCCAGGACCTCGTCGATCAGCTTCTGCCGCACCTCCGCATCGGCCTCCCGCTCGGAGAGACGTACCAGGTCCTCGCGGACACTCTGCCTCAACGAGTCGAGCGAATCGAAGTCGCCTACCTCGCGAGCAAAGGCATCGTCGAGCAATGGAAGCACCTTCCTCTTCACGTCCCTCACTGTGACGCGTACCTGCTTTGTCGCGCCACGCTGCGTCTCGTCGGGGAAATCGTCGGGCCACCGCACCGAGCGCTCGACCGGCTCGCCGGGCGCTGCCTCCATGATCAGCTCCTCGATCCCCGGAATCGCCTGACCGCCGCCGATCACCAGGCGATACTCCTTCCCCTCTCCCACCTCCTCGCTCTCGCCGGCCGTGGCGAGGAGCACCGTCACCATGTCTCCCGGCGCTGCGCGCTCCTCCACCGGTGCCCAGCTGGCCCGTTGCTCCCGCAGGTCCTCGAGCTGCTCCTTCAGCCGGTCGTCGGTCACCGGCCTCTCCGTGCGCGTCACGCGGAAGCCGCTCGTGCGCGGAAGCTCGATCTTCGGCCGCACCTCGAGGTGAATATCGAAGGTGAGCGGCTGCCCGTCGTCGAACTTCAGATCGTGCACGTGCGGCTGTGTCGCCAGGTCGATCTTCTCGCGGTCGACGATCTCCTTGAACGCCTCCTGAACGACGCTCTCGATCGCCTCTTTGCGGATCGCGTCGGCGAACTTCCTGCGCACAACCGCCGCCGGCGCCTTTCCAGGGCGGAAGCCCGGGAGCCGAACCTGCGATGCATACCGGCGCGCCGCGCGCTCCTCGGCGGTGTGCACTTCGTCTGCCGGGACGGAGACCGAGAGCAGACGCTGGAGACCGTCCGACTTCTTGGCCGTGACGTCGATGTTCATAGAGCGAAAGATAAGGGGAGGGTACAGTGCCAGGGGTCCGCACTGCTGGCTAGTCTCCCCAATCGCTCGACCCTTCGGGTGACCTCGGCGGTGGAGGCGCGGCGCCACCGCGTGGCGCGGGCGATCGGCGACCCTGCCAACCACTTGGGCCCACGCCAGATGCGTGCGGTGATCGGTCGAGAGCTACATCAGGGCGGCGAGTCTTTCCCCTACTTCGGCGGCGGAAGCGGGACGCCCCTCCGGCCGCTTCGCCAGGAGCTCGGCAACCAGATCGTCCAGCGGCTCCGATACCTCGGGGTTCAGAGTGCTCACCCGCGGAGGCTCGTCCTGCAGCAGCCGCGCAATCAGGGCCATCGGTGAGACGGCCGCAAAGGGGAGGCAGCCGGCGAGCGCCTCGAAGAGCACGACCCCCGTGGAGTAGAGGTCGGCGCGTGCCTCCACCTCCTCCCCCAGCAGCTGCTCCGGCGGCATGTAGGCGGGGGTCCCGACGACGAGCCCGACCTCGGTCAGCTTCGCGTCGCCCCGCTCCGAGAGCCGGGCGACGCCGAAGTCCATGACCTTGAGCGTCCCCTCCGCATCGAGGAGCAGATTGTGTGGCTTCACGTCCCGGTGGATGACGCCCTCGGCGTGGGCGGCCCCCAGGGCGGCGACCAGTTGCGAGCCGATGGCCAGGGCGCTTGACACGCCCAGCCGGCCACGTGTGTCGAGGAGCTCCCGCAGCGTGATGCCGCGCACCAGCTCCATCGTGAGGAAGTAGCCTCCGGCCCACTCGCCCAGATCGTGGGTACGGACGACGTTGCGGTGGGTGATCCGCCGCGCCAGACGGATCTCGGTCTTGAACCGCTCGATGACATCGGCGCCGGCCACCCGCTCCTTGAGCAGCGTCTTGAGCGCGATCTGCTCGCCGAGCTCCGTGTCCAGCACGCGATAGACGGCGCCCATTCCGCCCCGTCCCAGCGTGTCCAGCACTTCGTAGCGACCCGCGATGCGCTCCCCGGTGTGGGGCGCTTCCGCGGCGGCACGTCCCGGAGCGGCGCTCTCCCGCGCCTTGGCGATGTCGAGCTTTAGCGCGCGCACCCGCTCGTGCAGCTGTTGCTCGCGCTGCCTAACGCTGGATGCCATGGCATCGAACACCGCCGCCAGCTTCCCGACCGCGTCGTCGCGCCGCGACACCTCGGCCAGCATCCCGGGCCGGTAGGTGCCCGATTCGACGGCGGCCGCCGCCCCGGCCACCGTCTCCGCGGCCCGCAGGTACGCGACCTCCCGATCCCGCGAGCGCTTCTTGCCCAGGCTCGCGCCAACGCGCGCCTTGAGGAGAACCGGGTCGAAGGGCTTCGAGAGAAAGTCCTCGGCGCCTTGCTCGATGCATCGCACCGCGCTCTCCACGTCGTCGAGCGCCGAGATCACGATCACCGGAATATCCCGCGTCGCCGCGCTCGACTTGAGCCGCTGCAAGACGGCGAAGCCGTCCAGCTCCGGCATCATGATATCGAGAAGGACGAGGTCGATCGCCTGATCGTGCACGATGTCGAGGGCCCGCCGCCCGTCCTCCGCGCACACCACCTGGTGTCCCTGTTTCTCCAGGCGACGACGCAGGAGTTGGCGATTGTCCTCGATGTCATCGACCACCAGGATCCGCGCCGGATGGTCGGGGGGCGCCTCCTTCGCCGCCGGCTCCGCTTCCGGCTCCGTCGTCGCGGGCCGGAGGTGCTCGGCCGCTTTGAGGATTCGGCGGAGATCCTCCGCGGCTTCGTCGCCCAGGTCGTGAGCAGCAATGAGCGAGCTGACGGCCCGGACTATGCGCGCTTGCGGCTCCTCGAGCTCCGCGTAGAGGCGGCGCAGCGCATCGGTGGCTGGTGTCTCCGAGGGCACGAGCACCGCGCTGATGTGCGCGAGGGCGTCGTGCGCCGCGTCCAGGATTGTCCGGAGTGGCGCCCGGTGCTCCTCATCGCCCGCCGGGAGATCCTCGAGGAGCATCTCGGTGTAGCCGACGATGTGGTTGACCGGAGTGCGGAAGAGATGGCGAAGCTCACCGATGGCGGTGGAGCGGCCGCTCACGACGGCCCCCTCAGCACCGCATCGATCTTGCCCAGCAGCCGCTCGAAGTCGACGGGCTTCGTATCGTACTCGTCGCACCCCGCCGCCAACGCCCGCTCGCGGTCACCCTGCATGGCGTGCGCGGTGAGTGCGATGATCGCCACTCGCCGATGCGCATCGCCCTTCTCCCCCGCCCGAACCTGACGAGCGGCCTCCCACCCGTCGATCTCGGGGAGGTTCATGTCCATGAGGACCACGTCGAAGGAGCCGGAGAGGGCCATCTCGACGCCGGTCTTGCCATCCACCGCCACATCGACCTCGAAGCCACGCCGGGTGAGCCGGCGCGACAACATGTCGCGGTTCATCTCGTTGTCCTCGACCAGCAGGATGCGGGGCCGCGCGCTCACTGGGGCATCGGGCGATTGGCTCTCGCGCCTCGCGAGTTGACGGGCAGCCGTATCGTGAAAGTGCTGCCCGACCCAGGGGTGCTGGCGCCCGTCACCTCCCCTCCCATCAGCTGACAGAACCGCCGCGTAATCGCCAGGCCGAGCCCGGTGCCTCCGTAGCGGCGCGTCGTCGACGCATCGGCCTGGGCAAACGCCTCGAAGAGACGCGCCATCTGCTCCGGTGTGATGCCGATCCCGGTATCGCTGACGCGAAAGATCATCTGATCGCCATCGCCATCGTGCACGCGCTCGACCTCCAGCGTGACGGTGCCCTTCTCGGTGAACTTGGCTGCGTTCGAGAGCAGGTTGAGGAGCATCTGGCGGAGCTTGGTCGCATCGGTCTGCATGGTGCCGAGCTGCTCGGCGCTCTTGACCACGAGCCTATTCCCATTTCGGGCGACGAGGGGCTCGACGGTAGCGCGCACGTCGGCGATCGCCTTCTCCACGTCGACTGTCTCGATCAACAGCTCCATCCGCCCCGCCTCGATCTTCGAGAGGTCGAGGATGTCGTTGATGAGAGAGAGCAGATGCTTCCCCGCCGAGCGGATCTTCTCCAGGTCCTCGATGCTCGTCGCATCGCCGCGATCGCGCGCGTCTTCCTCGAGCATCTCGCTGTAGCCGATGATCGCGTTGAGAGGCGTCCGCAGCTCGTGGCTCATCGAGGCGAGAAACTGACTCTTGGCGCGGCTCGCCGACTCCGCGTCCTGCTTGGCGCGGAGCAGCTCGGTGATGTCGTGATACTGCGCCATCACACCGTAGCGCTCCCCGCCGACGAACACGGGGACGCCGCCCATCTCCAGATCGAGAAAGGATCCGTCCTTTCGGCGTCGGCGGCAGATGCCCGCCGCCGGGGCCGCCGACGCTTGCTCGGTGTAGGCCCGCGCCTCGGCCAGCGTCTCAGGCGTGGTAATGAGTGAGTCGAGATTGCGTCCGAGCGCCTCGGCACGCGTGTACCCGAAGAGGCGCTCGAAGGCGGGGTTCGCCTGCATGATGTCGCCGGCGAGATCGAGCGTGACGATGGCCACCGGACTGTTCTCGACCACCGCCTCGAAGAACTGCTTCTGCCGAGTGGCGTTGGTGAAGAGCCGGGCGTTCTCGATGGCGATCGCCGCCTGAGGAGCGAAGAGGTTGAGCCGACGAAGGTCCTCGGCGCCGAAGATCCGCTGGGGGTCCGAGTGGATGCTCGCGATCACGCCCACGAGCCGCTGGCCGATGAGGAGCGGCGCCGCCATCACCGCGTGCACCTGGAGATCGGTGTACGCGGTCGATCGACCAGTCCATTCCGAGTACGACGGAATGAGGATCGGCTTTCGGGTGGCAGCCGCCACCCCCATCGCTCCTTCGCCGAGCTTGAGACGCGTGCCCGTCGAATCCTTGCCGATGTTGTGGCTGGCTGCGATCACCAGCTCCTTGCTGTCCTCTTCATAGATTGCCACCTCGCCGCCGGTCACGCCCAGCAGGGTGACGGCGCGGCTGAGCACAGCCTGGAGCACGTGCTCGAGCTCCAGCGCGCTCGAGAGGTCGGCCATCGTGTCGAGGAGCGCCTGCTGCTCATCGGCGCGCCTTCTCTCGTTGACGAGAAGCCGAGCGCGGGCGATCGCGATGCTCGCTTGATTGGCGGCGGCGGTGAGGATCTCGAAGTCGGACTGGCTGAAGGCATCGCGCTGCTCGCTCTGGACGCAGAGGACTCCCACCGAACGGCCGTCGATCACGAGGGGAACATCGACTTCGCTCCCCCCGGCAAAGGTCGGGACGTACTCTGGCGCCGATGCGACGTCCGGGGTATAGCGAAGCTTGGCCTCGACCAGGGCGCGCTCGGTGAGACCGTGCCCCGGCGGAATGCGTATCCCCGGCTCGGCGCCATCCCAGCCCACTGACGCGCGGAGCACGCGATCCCCCGAGTTCTCGTCGAGGAGGAAGATCCCGAGGAAGTTGTAGCCGAGGGCCTGTTCGTGGAGGCCTTGAACGACGCGGCGGCACACCTCGTCCTCCTCGAGCGCGGAGGCGATCTCGGCGGAGAGACTAAGGAGTGCGCTCTGGCGGGCTGTGTGAAGCGATGCTCGCTCCACGGGGGAGATACTATCCGCTGACGCTGGTCGAGTCCAGCGGATGTGCCCGGTAGTTGGCATCTGCGCGAAAGAAAATTCGGTGGATATCGTCGGATGAAGTTGCGCTAGTCCTCAGCTCGCTCGAAATGCGAGCGCCTTGACTGGCCACGCAGTCAAGGCGTCGAGTCGTGGCGGATCTCTTCTGTCGTGATGCACGTCGGAGAGTAGAATCGGATCTCAGCGGCTCTTCTAGTGACGGCATTCGATGTTCCGTCACGGAGTCGCCCGGCAGGATTGCAGCACTTCGGGGTGCTGCGACAAAGGCAAAGTCGGCGAAAGCCGGTGACGCAAAGCCACGAGGCTACCGCACGCTCCTGCGTGCCACGCCAGTCGGGGCAGCCGCGAAGTCTCTTTGCCGATGCCTAACCATGCCTGCCTGCGTCTCACCGCGGGCGATCGCGCGCGCCGCTCTCTCGGCCGCCATCGCTCTCACCGGCTCCATCCTCACGGCCTGCGCCGACCAAGCACCTAGCGCACCAACCGATGGCACGTCAGTAGACGGCGTCATCGCAGCCAGCGCTCTCCCGATCGTCAGCAATCTCGCCGCCACCACGGGCAAGACCTACCAGGTGGCCCCCGGCGGCCTTCTCGCCGGAACCAAACTGTATACAGATCAGTCGTACGTGCTTCAGACGGTCGTGCCCAGCGTTCTCACGGGGGCGACCTTCGTGCGTACGGCGAGCAGCGACAAAGCTGCCTCGCCGGGGAGCACGACCTTCCTCAGCTTCGATGTCGATCGCAACGTGACGGTGTACGTTGCACACGACCGTCAGTACCCGGTGCCCACGTGGATGTCCGGCTGGACCGCGACCGGTCTTACCCTGGTGAGCAGCGAGGTGGCGGGGAAGCAACTTTGGCTCTACTCGAAGGCGTTCGCCAAGGGACACATCACACTGGGCTCGAACGTGACCGCAGGGACCGCGGGGAGCATGTACGTGGTAGTGGTGACACAGCTGATCGGGGCGGCTCCGCCCCCGGCTTCGTCCTCTGACTCGACCAAGCCAACGGTCGCGATCACCGCGCCTGCCAATGCCGCCACGGTTACGGGGACGGTCAGCGTCACGGCCAACGCGACGGACAGCAAGGGAATGTCAAGCGTCCAGTTCCAGGTCGACGGGCAGTCGCTCGGCTCCGCAGTCACGAAGACGCCGTACGCGGCGTCGTGGGACAGCAGGACGGCGGCGAATGGGACGCACACGCTCGCCGCGGTCGCGCGCGATGCGGCCGGGAACACCAACACCGCATCGGTTCAGGTGAAGGTGCTCAACGTCGTCGTCACCGGAACGCACAAGGGATGGTATGTCTCGCCGTCCGGTAGCTCGAGCGGCAATGGGTCGAGCACCAGTCCGTGGGATCTCCAGACGGCGCTCAACCAGCCGAGCTCCGTCCATGCCGGCGACACCATCTGGATGCGGGCCGGCACCTACAAGGGCACCTTCACCAGCTACCTCACCGGAAGCCCGGGCAATCCGATCGTGCTCCGCCAGTATCCCGGCGAGCGCGCGACGATCGACGCCGAGCAGATGGCGTTCACGATCCAGGGCTCCGATGCCGTCTATTGGGGCTTCGAGATGACGGACCTCAATACCAGCCGCTACTCGTCGATCACCGGTCCGTGGCCCTCTGATCAGAACCGGCACCAGATCGACATCGATGTCTATGGCCCACGGACAAAGTTCATCAACCTGATCATTCACGACCTGGGCAACGGGATGGGCGTCTGGAATCAGGCGACCGACGTCGAGGTCAACGGGTGTCTCGTCTACAACAATGGCTGGGATGGGCCCGATCGCGGGCACGGCCATGCCATCTACACCCAGAACAGCACCGGCACCAAGAAGTTCATCGACAACATCCTGCTGACGTCGTTCGACCATGGGCTCCAAGCCTACGGCTCGGATGCGGCGTCGGTGGTCAACATGGTGTTCGACGGCAATGCCGCGTATGCGAATGGCGGCCTGGACATCGGTGGAGCGTGGAACATGCTCGTCGGCGGCTCGGCTCCCACGCAGAACATCACCTTCACGAACAACTACGCCTTCCACCCGAACACGGTGACGAGCGCGGTAGTGGGCTACTACGGCACGAACAACAGCAACCTGACGATGACCGGCAACTACATCTATCCGGCGCTGTTGCTCGAGAACTGGTCGCCGCCGGTCACGTTCGCGAACAACGTCATCGGCGGGATGGGCACCATCCTCAACGTGTACCAGAAGTCGGGCGTGTCGTGGAGCGGCTTCAACTTCAGCAACAACACGTACATGTCCTCGGAGGCCAACAACCCGCCGTTCGCCATCACCAGCGGGGGAAATCAAACGAACTACCCCTGGACAGGGTGGCGGAGCACGACCGGACTCGATGCGTCCAGTTCGTACACAAAGGGGACGCCGACGGGGACGAAGGTGATCGTTCGCCCGAACCAGTACGAGAAGGGCCGGGCCAACATCTACGTGGTGAACTTCAACCACGCGGGGTCGGTGACGGCGGATCTGTCGGCGGTGTTGACGCCGGGGCAGAAGTTCGAGCTCCACAACGCGTTCAACTACTTCGCGGCGCCGGTGGTGAGTGGGACGTACAACGGCGGGGCGATCACGATTCCGATCTCGCCGCAGGTGCCGGTGGCCGCAATCGGGGGTTCGCCGGCGACGCCGCCGCCCTCGGACATCTTCTCAGTGTGGATCGTCATCCCGACGTCGTGATGGTCGACGCGTAGGATCGACAGACTCAGAACGCTGACGGGGCGCCGCGAGGCGCCCCGTCCAGCGTTGGGGGAGGGCCGAGAGTCGAAAGTCGTCGTCTTCGAGAGAAGCGGAGTCAGAGCTTGGCGCCGATCGCGACAACGAACTCGCCCGGCACGTCGTACATCGATCCGCTTCGGTAGGCCTCGATCGACTCGAGATACTCGGCGTGCGCCGACTCTCGCGTGGGGGGATCGAAGTGGGAGTAGGCCAGAGCAACTGGCCCGCCCGCGAATGCCGCCCCACACGCTTCCTCGGCCGTGTCGTAGTGGATCGGCGCATCGATTCGCTCGGTGACGATATCGCGAAATCCGGCCTGTTCGAGCGTGTAGCTCAGGGCATCGCCGGAGCCGAGCTGGAAGAAGAGCGGGCAAACCTCCGATGCGACGCGCTTCTCGACGATCGGAAAGATCTCTGCCCACCCGCAGCGCGACCGGGCGCCCCACACGGCGACTACCGTGCGGCCGCCCGGGCGGAGGCTCCGATGCATTTCGGCGAGAGCGCGCGCCGGATCGGGCACGTACATGAGGCCCAGGGCGCAGAGCACGACATCGAAGGTCGCATCTGCGACGTCGAGCGACTCGGCGTCCATCCGTTCGACGCTGAGGTGCGCGAGGCCATTGGCGGCCGCGGTTGCGCGGAGGTTCAGCACCATGGCGTCGGAGATGTCGGTGGCGAGAACCCGCCCGCCTGCTCCGACGGATTCAGCGGCGGGGAGGGCGACGAGCCCCGTGCCACACGCCACGTCGAGGACGTGCTCACCCGGCTGTATACGAGCCAGCGCGAGGAGGCGCTCCTGCGCCGGTCGAAGGGCGTTCGCCCAGAAGCCTTCGTAAACGTCGGCGGCCTTGTCCCAGCCGTAGCGCTGGACGCGGCGCTGAAGCCGCGGGTCCACGCTAGTCGCCGCTCCGCGTGACGATGAGCTCGCGCTCGAGCGGGATCGCGCGCGCGTACATGTCTCGCCAGGAGCTGTACTTGTCGGCAATGTCGAGGACGCGCCGGACCTCGGCTTCGGGCGCCGGGCTCTCGACCCGCACCGCATACCGGACGGCGGTGTAGCCGGGGGTCACGTCGTCGGCGACGCCGAGCTCGCCGCGCACGTCGTAGTCGGCCTGGACTTCGACCTCGAGCGAGGCGAGCGGAAGGCCGAGGCGCGCCGCCCACATCGCGTATCCGGCGGCGATGCACGTACCTAACGCGGCACGTCCCAGTACCCCCGGATTCGGTCCGCTGTTGGCACCCCCGTACTTCTCGGACATGCTCGCGGTGAGCGTCCAGTGCCCATCGGCGACTTCACAGGTGAGACCCTCGCGGAGCACGACTTTGGTGACCGCCGTACCCTGGCCCACGCCGGGGCGGAGGGTCACTGCTTTGACGTTGCGCTCGAGTGCTTCCTTGATCTTGTCCGCGCCGTTCACGACTGCCGCCAGGGTTATGAGTGGGCTGAAGATTCCACGACGGGACAAATCGGGTCAACCCGCGACTGCCAGCGGCGAGCGCGGAGTCGCGCCGTGCCGTCGGCACGCCTAACAGGGGGCGCAGCGCGCCCGGCGCCGGCGTCTGTCGGCCACCGGTGTGCTCTGGGTGGGTAGCGCCCCGGACGCAAAGAGTTATTGACAGGATCGGGCCAGCGGACTCACAATAGCCAGGGAATTCTCACGTCCGTCCCTGGCAGGCAGCCACGGGCTACCCTCCCCACTCCACTGAGCTCGCAAGTCGTTTCCATGCAACGACATGCGCTCTGCAGGGCTCACGGCCACCAGATTGGCTCGGGCGGCCTGTTCTCTTGCAAGAGATCGTTTGGCGGCCACTGCCCGTCTCAACCGGACACGGCTGAACGAAAGGCGGGATCATGAGCGCTTCAGAAAGCCGCAGTCATTCGAGACCTGCCGTCGGCGAAGAGTCGACGGGATCGGTCATTTCCCTGGAGGATGGGAAGAAGGGGAGGGCCGAGCTTCTCGACGAGCTCGCGCGTGTGCGCGAGCAAGTCCGGAACCTCGAGGCCTTCGTGTCCGAGCGCTCGGCGATCGAGACCGAGCTCAAGGATGCCCGCCAGCGGCTGCAATATCTGCTGGCGGTCAGTCCGGCGATCATCTACACGACCGCCGCGTCAGGCGACTACGCCTGCACGTTCGTGAGCGAGAATCTCCGCGCGATCATGGGGATGGCGGCGGAGGAGATGACGACGGATCCGAAGTGCTGGCCGGACCGGCTGCATCCGGAGGACGCGCCGCGGGTGTTCAAGGAGATGTTCCCGCTGATCGAGAAGGGGGGCGGGACGATCGAGTACCGGTTCCGGCATCAGAAGGGGCACTATCTCTGGATTCAGGACACCTTCAAGGTGGTTCACGACGCGACCGGTCGCCCCCTCGAGCTGGTGGGGGCCTGGGCGAACATCACCGATCACAAGCGCGCGAAGCAGGTCAGTCTGGAGGCAAACGCCCAGCTCCAGGACACGAAGCGCTACCTGATGCGCCTGATCGAGAGCTCGCCCGACGCGATCATCACGACGGACAAGGAGGGAAGCGTCGTCCTCTTCAACGAGGGCGCCGAGTCACTCCTCGGCTACGGCTCGAAGGAAGTCGTGGGGCGCAACGTGAGCATCCTCTACGGCAGCGAGGCGGGGGCGAACGAGGTCGTGCGCGAGATGCGGAAGCGCGGCGGAACGGTCTCCGGCTTCGACAGCGTGCTCTGGGCGAAGGATGGGAACGCGATCCCCGTGCTCATCTCGGCGTCCGTTCTGCTCGACGAGGAGGGACGCGAGGTCGGGACGGTCGCCTTCAACACCGACCTCAGAGACAGGAAGCGCGCCGAGGAGGCGCTGCAGAGGGCGCACGATGAGCTGGAGAAGCGCATCGAGGATCGCACGACCGAGTTGAACACCGCTCGCGAGCGGCTGCGGTATCTGCTCACGGTCACACCCGGCATCATCTACACGAATCAGGCGACCGGCAACTACGCGTGCACGTTCGTCAGCGAGAACGTGGGCCCGATCATGGGGTTCTCCACCTGGGAGATGCTGGAGGACCCGGAGTTCTGGTCGAAGCGCCTTCATCCCGAGGACGCCGGGCGCGTCTTCCGCGAGATGTTCCCGCTGATCGAGAAGGGCGGGGGAACGGTCGAGTACCGCTTCCGCCACCAGGAAGGGCACTACCTCTGGATCCAGGACACCTTCAAGGTCGTCCGCGACGAGAGCGGCAAGCCCTTCGAGATCGTCGGCTCCTGGGCCGACATCTCCGACCGGAAGAGGGTCGAGCAGGCGTTAGGCGAGCGCATGGCACTGATGAACGACCTGCAGAACCTGGTCGCCGCGAGTCCGGCCGTCATTTACACGACCAAGGCGACCGACGACTACGCCTGCACCTTCGTCAGCGAGAATCTGAAATCGACGATGGGGTATGCGCCGTGGGAGATGCGCGATGATCCGAAGTTCTGGTCGAAGCGCCTCCATCCCGCGGATGCGAACCGCGTGTTCAGCGACATGTCCTCGATGATCGAGCGCGGAAGCGGCGTGGTCGAGTACCGATTCCGGCATCGGCGGGGGCACTACATCTGGATCCAGGACACCTTCACGGTGATGCGCGATCAGGAGGGGAAGGCGACGGAGCTCGTCGGTTCCTGGGCGGACATCTCCGATCGCAAGACGATCGAGGCCGAACTACAGCAGGTTGCACAGCAGCTCGAGGTCCGCAATCGGTTCATCCGCGACACGTTCGGTCGCTATCTCACCGACGAAGTCGTCGCCACTCTTCTCGAATCGCCGGCCGGCCTGCAGATGGGAGGAGAGAAGCGGAAGGTCACCATGCTCATGGCCGACCTTCGCGGATTCACATCCTTGTCGGAGCGACTCGCGCCGGAGCGGGTGGTCGGGATCCTCAATCGCTATCTCGCCGCGATGGTGAATGTGATCAAGAAGTACGGCGGGACGATCGACGAGTTCATTGGCGACGCGATCTTCGTCCTCTTCGGCGCTCCCACGTGGCAGGAGGATGACGCCCAGCGCGCCGTCGCGTGCGCGGTGGCGATGCAGCTGGCGATGCCGGAGATCAACGAGCAGAACCGGCTGGAGGACCTCCCCGAGGTCGAGATGGGAATCGGCATTCACACCGGACAGGTCGTGCTCGGCAACATTGGATCGGCGGAGCGGATGAAATACGGCGTCGTGGGGCGGCACGTGAACCTCACCTCGCGCATCCAGTCATATACCACCGGTGGACAGATTCTGGTGTCCGAGACGACGAAACAGGACGTGGGCCCGACCTTGCGAATCGGGAAGCAGATCGAGATCAACGCGAAGGGAATCGATCATTCCGTCGCCGTGTGCGAAGCGTTAGGCATCGGCCGCCCGCACATGCTCTTCCTCACCGAGAGCGCGGAGCCCCTGGTCGCCCTCACCGCCGAGATTCCCTTCGGGTACGCGATGCTGGATGGGAGTCAGCTCGAACGCGACGTGCACACAGGGGCGTTCATCAAGCTTTCCCCCAAGGGGGCCGAAGTGCGGTTGTCTCACCTCGTCCCGCCGATGAGCAACATCAAGATCCAACTCGTCGACGCCACGGGGGCGCAGCTGACCGGGGCACTCTACGCCAAGATCATTGGCGCCGTCGCTGGGAGCGAGCGTGAGTTCTCTGTGCGCTTCACCTCGATGTCGCCGGAGATCAAGGCGGCCTTGCTGGGCGTGCGGCCGAAGACGGCCTAGTCGGGGATGCTCGCCGGACGACCGGAGGTACGGGTGCTCAGGGTGTGAACCCTAGCTGCGCCAGTAGCGTGCGAAAACGCTCCTCTCGCCTGAGAGGATCGAACGTCGGCCGGACTTGCAACCAGAAGAGGTCGGCCGCTCGCTCCTCGTGAGCGCGCTCGAGCCAATCGAGAGCGCTGTCGTGCTCCTCCAGTCCGATGTGCACCAGTGCCACCAGGCAGGGCGACAGATATCGCGACGTCGCCTGCATCTGAAGGTCGGCGAGAGCCGCTCGCGCTCGCGCGCTCTGCTTCGACACTCCGTAGGCGTGGGCCAGCGACGCGCTCGCCTGCGC
This sequence comes from Gemmatimonadaceae bacterium, assembly GCA_035623475.1. Classification (GTDB taxonomy): domain Bacteria; phylum Gemmatimonadota; class Gemmatimonadetes; order Gemmatimonadales; family Gemmatimonadaceae; genus DASPTK01. The sequence continues at coordinate 34,102 of DASPTK010000021.1, forward strand.
GCTCGGCCCGCCCAGCTCGAGCGCCCTCTGGAACGCGGCGATCCCCTCATCGAAGAGGCCTCGCGCAACGTACGTCTGCCCGAGGAAGTAGTGGGCGATGCCGAAGTTCGGATCCAGCTCGAGCGCCTTCAGATATTGATCGGAGGCCTCCTCGTACCGGCGCCCGAAATACAAAGGGAGGCCGAGGGTCGTGTTCACGATGAGGGAGAGCGGGTCGAGTGCGCGAGCCTGCTCGAGCTCGCGCGATGCCTCGTCGAATCGGCCGAGCGGTGCGAGGACATCGAGTGCGTAGCGCTGGTGTGTCGCCGGGTTCTGCGGAGAGAGGACGAGCGCGCGTTTGAAATCGCGCTCCGCGGCCGCCCACTCCCAGTGATAGATGGCTTTCACGCACCCCGATGTCATGTGCGCCTCGCCGAGCGAGGGATCGATCTCCAGCGCGCTCTGGGCCGCCGCTCGGGCACGGGGCATCCCTTCGCCCGACGCCATCTCTCCGTAGATGCAGAGCATGGCATACGAGTCGGCGAGCCCGGCGAAGGCGAGGGCGAAGCGCGAGTCGCGGGCGATCGCCTCCTCGTAGTGGCTGATCGCCTTGAGAAGGCTACGCTCGGTGCGTCGGTGCGAGTAGTAGAGCCCCTTGAGGTAGAGCTCGTAGGCCTCTGAGTTCGGCGTGACAGGTGTCACCACTGCCTGCCCGGCGCCGCCTAACAAGGTCACCCTGAGGCTCTCGACGATGTGTCGCGCCAGCTCATCTTGGACGGCGAAGACGTCATCGACCTGGCGGTCGAACTGCTCGGCCCAGATCCGGAGCCCGTCCGACCCATCGATCAGCTCGGCCGAGACGCGCAACCGGCTCCCCGAGCGCCGCACGCTTCCCTCGAGCACGTTGCTCACCTTCAGGCGCTGGGCGATCGCCCGGACATCCTTCGCCTTCCCCTTGAATGCGAACGCCGACGTGCGCGCCACCACACGCATCGTGCGGAGGCGGGTAAGCGCGCCGATGATCTCTTCCGTCATTCCATCGGAGAAGTACTCGTCGTCCGGGTTGGCGCTCATGTTGGCGAAGGGGAGAACGACGATCGACGGCGTGGCGCCCGCCATCGCGGTCGCGGGAGCGCTGGTGGTCCGCCGACGCGCTGCACCACCCCACTCGCCATCAGGCACCCCGATCGGCTCGCTCGCGTCCATATCGTCCGACAGCGCACCGAGGGCTCTGATGAACTCGGCCGCCGTGCGGAAGCGATCCGCGGGCGCCTTCGCCAGCACACGGCTGAGGGCGCGCTCCACCGATTCCGGCACCGAGTCGCGGAATTGCCGCACTGGCGGAGCCGCCTCGCTGAAACGCCTGACGATGACGGCATGCGGTGTCGGGCCGGTGAAGGGTGGGACGCCGGCCAGGAGCTCGAAGAGGACGATGCCGAGGCTGTACAGATCGCTCCGACCATCGAGGTGTCGTTCACCCGCGCCCTGCTCCGGGCTCACGTAGGCCGGAGTGCCGACGAAGGAGCCGGAGGTGGTGAGTGACGCGCTCCCGCTCGACACCATCGACTTTCCGATCCCGAAGTCGGCCACCACGGCGTGGCCGCCGGAGAGCAGGATGTTCTCCGGCTTGATGTCCCGGTGGACGATCCCCTGAGTGTGGGCGTAGCCCAGCGCGTCGGCCACCTCGGTCGCGATCCTCAGGGCCTCATCCACGGGGAGCTGCTTCTCGCGAATCAGTCGTGCGCGGAGCGACTCTCCCTCGACGAAGGGCATCACGTAATAGAGCGCCCAATCGACCACGCCCGAGTCGTAGAGCGGGAGGATGTTGGGGTGTTGCAGCTTCGCCAACACTTCGATCTCTCTCTGAAAGCGCTGCACGCCGACGGCGGTGGCCGCCCCCTCGTGGAGCACCTTGATCGCCACCGACCGCCGATGCTTGATGTCCTGGGCGAGGTAGACGGTCGACATGCCACCGCGCCCGATCTCGCGCTCCATGCGGTATGTCTGGCCGACCGCGGCTTGGAGTCGTCCACGGATGTCCGCCTCGCCGCGCGCCCTGTGGGGGGGCGGCTCGAGAAATCCCCCGGGATCCGGATCGGCGGCGAGTAGCGACTCCACCTCGCGTCTGAGGGTGGGGTCCGAGCCGCATGCCTCCTCGAGGTAAGGGCGGCGATCGGCGGGCGATCGCTGCAGCGCTCCGTCGAGAAGCTCCTTGATGACCTGCCACCTTTCCGGCGTCATCGCGACTTCATCGCGCCGACAGCTCGCGCTTGAGCCAGAGGCGCGCCGTCCTCCAATCGCGCTCCACCGTGGCGTGCGATACGCCCAGCGCGTCCGCCGCTTCCTCGATACTCAGGCCGCCGAAGTATCGGAGCTCCACCACCTGTGCCTGACGCTGGTCGAAGGCGGCCAAGCGCTGGAGGGCTTCGTCGAGCCCGAGGATGTCGACGTCGGCCTCGGCCGCCGGCGCCTCGCCGACAGCGCCGAGCGACACTCGCTGGGGGCCGCCGCCCCGCTTGGCTGCCTGACGAGCGCGGGCATGATCGACGAGGACGCCGCGCATGGCCTTCGACGCAACAGCGAAGAAGTGGGACCGGCTCGCCCAATTCGCGCCGGTTCGGTCGTGATCGATCAGTCTCAGATAGGCCTCGTGCACGAGGTCTGTGGTTTGGAGCGTGTGCCCGCCCGGCTGCGCGCGCATCCAGCGAGCCGCCTGACGCCGGAGCTCGTCGTACACCAGCGGCAGCAGCTCCTCGAGGGCAGTCTGCTCGCCGCGCCCCCAGGCTTTGAGGAGCGCAGTCACGTTCTCGGCTTGATGATCGGGCATGCGGACATCTCCGCGGCGCGTCAACAGTGCTGGCCGGGGGTGCGTGGAGAGCGCACCGGCGACGATACCCGTCCGACCTCGGCAGGTCAATATCTCTTTGTGCGCCCCGAATCGGCCCTAACTCATGCCATGAGGGGGTTTTCCCGGCGATTCCGTGTTCTGAGGTGGAGGCCAGCGAGAGGGCTTCCCGTCACCCTCAACAGGAGTCGGCGATGACACACTCGATCCTCAGAACGCTGGCGCGCGGGCGGACCGCGCTGGCCGGAGGCGCGGTGGCCTGCGCGCTGATGGCGTTTCCCGACATGCGTGGCGTGCGTGCCGATGCGGACCGCGTCGAGATCGGCTTCACCGTGCGCTTCGAGGGCGTGGGCGCGGAGGGGGTCGATGACATCTGGCGCGGTCCCGTCGGCGGCAACGCGCCAGGAGAGATCACGATCCGCGTCGAATACCGTGGCGAAGCGATGCGCGTTAGCGACCCGGTGTGGCCAGTGGGAGTGATCGCCTTTGTCGCGGCCGACGACCCGATGAAGTCCTTCGCTGCCGAGGCGGAGGGGACGCTGGACTGGAGCACGGGGGCGATGCGGGTCGTCGGGCGAGTGAGCGACGGCTGGATGAAGGGCGCGCTCTTCGAAGGGTCGCTGCGCATCGACCCGCGGCAGCTCGATGGCGCGGGAACTCTGCGTCTCGACCTCGTCGTCGCGGGGCGATAGCCACCCACGCCACCCACAGCCGGGAGCCGAGAGTAAAGGCGAACGCCCCGGGGCGGCGACCCCGGGGCGCTGGAATGCGAGAGAGAGGACTCGAACCTCCACGGGTTGCCCCACTGGATCCTAAGTCCAGCGCGTCTACCAAATTCCGCCACTCTCGCGTGTGTGGAACCTAACCGCTCGAGGCGGCCGCGGCAGCGGTTTCCACCACGGCTCGGCCCGCTCGCGCCAGACCCCCCGACACTTCACGTTAGGGTCCCCGCCGAGCGGCCTCGACTCCCCTGAACTGCCACTCGCCGCGGGCAACAGGAGCTACGCTCCGGGGGGCATCTGTCATGAGATCCGTCATCGCCACTCCACCCAGACCAGCGAGCGCCCGTCTCCTGATCGGCGGAGCGTGTGCCATCGCTGCGCTCGTCGCTCTCTCGTGCAACAAGGGCCCGACCGGACCGGAAGGACCCCCAGGACAGGAGGGATCAGTCGGCGCCACCGGCCCGTCTGGCCAAGCCGGAAAGGAGGGTCCCGCAGGACCGCAGGGGCCCCCCGGACCACAGGGCCCTCAAGGCCCTCAAGGACCGCAAGGAGTCGCGGGCAAGGCCGGCGTCTCGGCGTACGAGATCGTGAAGAACGGTGCGAAGTCGTCGGGCAAAGGGTACTTCATGCTCGACGCTCGGTGCCCGACAGGGAAGACCGTCGTGGGTGGAGGCTTCACCTTCGGTGAGATGGACAGGGTGGACACGAAGGTCTATCAGTCGTACCCCGCGACGTCCACGTCGTGGAGAGTCGCCATCGATGATGACGGAACGCCGACCCAGCTCACCGCCTACGCCGTCTGCGTCAGCGCCACCTGAGCTGACGCAGAGCGGCGGCGGTGCCTAACTCCAGTGACCTTCGACCCAGTACCACCCGTGATGGTCGGATTGCCAGTGGCCAGCCTCCCACTTGGTCCGGTGCTCCTCGACGAGCGCCCAGCGGCCGGCTACCCACGCGTAGTCGTGGCCATTCCAGCGCCAATATCCCTTCTGCCAGGCGTAGAACGGACCGGGGGCCGCGGTGATCACCTCGACGCGCTCCGGCGGAGGCGCCACCCGCACATACACGCGATCCGGCGGCGGCGCGCTCGCGCAGCCGGCCGCCAGTGCGGCGATGAGCGTGATCGCGATCACGCTGCGATGGGTCCCAAGCATCACGATCCTCCGGTGTTGATTGGTTCGGTCTCTCTCGTGCGGTCGGCCTGCGGGGCACACCCCGCGCCAAGAGTGAGACGATCGAACGGATCGGATGTTGTGGCGTATGAAGAAATGTTAGGCAGGTGTTGACCACGCTGTCGCGCGACCGGTGTCCGTGACATCCCCGGAGTGGTCGCCGGACGACGTGCATCTCGAGCGCGCGACTGACACCGTGCCCGGCTACATCGTGCTTCACGTGCCCACCGGGCTCATCACCTTCGTGAGCGACTCGCAGATCCTGAAAGTGATCGGCGACACGGAAGCCGGCGCTCTCTCCGCGCTCCCGAGTCGGCGCATTCGTGCGGCGGCGGCGAGCCTCGCCCGGCAAATCACGGACGGCGACATCTAGCTCACCGCGGCCGCCCGGGATCGACGCACCACGGCCCGCCGGCGAAGGCCGACGGGCCGCGAGAGTGTCGATCGGCGGGGGGTGCTACTCGACTCGCAGATTCACCACGCGCTGCTGCTTCGCCTGCACGTTGTAGACGAGCAGGCTGACGACGTCCCCCTTTCCAACCTTGGTCAACGCGGCGTCGAGGTCGGCCACGCTGTGCACCGGGCGTTGCTGCCCTGGGGCGAGGACCTTGACGATCACATCGCTCCCTGGCGCCAGCGACCGGAAGGCTGGACCGGTGGCATCCACGTCGGTGACGGCGAGGCCGCGCTGCGACTCCGAGAGATCGGCCTGGCTGGCCCGCTCCTGCGTAATCGGCTCGACGGCGATGCCGAGCTTGTCGTAGGACGTCGGCGACGCGCCGTCCGACCCTCCGCTGTCCGCCGACGCCACCTGCTCGTCGCTCGGCGCCTCGGCCAGCTTCACCTTGTACGAGTGCTTCGTGCCGTAGCGCATGACGTCGACCGTCACCGTCTCACCCGGCTTATGGCCGCGAATGATCCGCTGCAGCTGGGCCACGCGATCGATCTGCGTGCCATCGATGGCGATGATCACGTCGCCGGCCTCGATGCCCGCGTCGCGGGCCGGGCTGGCGCCGCGCGGCGTGGGACCGCCGACCAGCGCGCCACGAATCTCCTTCAGTCCGGCGGCCTGCGCGTCCTCGGGACGCACGTCCTGAATCGAGACGCCGAGAATCGCCCGCCGCACTCGCCCGTACTGGATGATGTCGTTCATCACCGTCTTGGCGAGCGTGATCGGAATGGCGAAGCCGTAGCCCGAGTAGAAGCCGGTCTGGCTAGCGATTGCGCTGTTGATGCCGATCACCTCACCGCGTGTGTTCACGAGCGGGCCACCCGAGTTGCCGGGATTGATCGCCGCGTCGGTCTGGATGTAGTCGACGATGGCGTACTGGCTCGGGTAGAGGTTCCGAAGCTGGCCGCTCCGTCCCTTGGCGCTCACGATGCCGGCGGTGACGGTGAAGTCGAGGCCGAGCGGATTGCCGATCGCCAGCACCCATTCGCCCACGCGCTCCTGCGTGTCATCCCCGAGCGATACGGTGGGGAGATTGCTGCCGTCGATCTTGATGACGGCGACGTCGGTGGTGGGATCCCGCCCCACGACCTTGGCCTTGAACACGCGCTTGTCGAGCAGCGCGACGTTCACGCGATCGGCGTCGGCGACGACGTGGTTGTTGGTGAGGATGTAGCCGTCAGGCGACACGATGAAACCGGAGCCTGCGCCCTCCTGCGGGGGCTGACGCCGATTCGGATCGAACTGCCGGAAGAAGTCCTCCATGCCCGGCGGAACGTTCTGCTGCTGATCGGAGTTGTCGCGACCGCGCGACTCTCGGGCGCTGCGCTCCGTTTGGATCGAGACGACCGCGGGCGTCACATGCTCGGCGATGGAGACGAAGCCGTTGGAGACGTCCGCGACGGGCTGTACGGCTGCGGCCGGCGGTTTCGCCTTGGAGGCCGACTGCTGCGCGTAGCTGAACGGGGTGAGATTGAAGCCTCCGGCGATCACGAGACCGCCGATCAGGCCGAACGCCGCGGCAACAGCGAGCCACGGACGGGCGACTTTGCGAGACGACATACGGGACATCCACTCGTTGGAAGGGTATGACATATTCTACACGTTTCGGTCGCTGCAAGTTTCGTACGGCGACGCCGGACCGGATGGATTGGTCACCCAATACCCGCTTCCGGTTGCCGAAGGCGCCAGCCTGCGTGCTGTTCGAATCCCGACAGAAGAAAGCGCCCGCGCCGAGGGGCGCGGGCGCCCCCGCCCCATGGGGACCGCCGCCCACTCATGAGCGAGCGGGCAGCGGTCGTTCTCACTTCTTGTCGTCTTCGACAATCTCGTAGTCGGCCTCGACCACATCGTCCGGACGCTTGCCGCTCGCGCCAGGCTGCGGGCCACCTCCGGTGCTCCCGCTCCCAGCAGCCCCGGCTCCCGCAGGCTCCTGCGCCTGTGCTCCCTGCTGGGCGTACAGTGACTGTCCCGCCTCGCTGTAGGCGCGCGTCAACTCTTCCTGGGCCGCGCGAATCTCGCCCATGTCCTCGCCGCGAAGCGCCTTGCGCGCACGCTCCACCGCGCCCTCGAGCTTCGATTTGAGCTCGGGACTCAGCCGGTCTGCCCACTCCTTCGAATTCTTCTCGACGTCGTAGGTCATGCTGTCGAGCCGGTTGCGGGTGTCGATCTCCTCGCGCCGCGACTTGTCATCGGAGGCGTGTGATTCGGCATCCTTCACCATCCGCTGAATCTCCGACTCCGAGAGACCGCTCGACGCCTCGATACGGATCTTCTGCTCCTTGCCCGTGGCCTTGTCCTTCGCTGTCACGTGCAGAATGCCGTTGGCATCGATGTCGAAGGTGACTTCCACCTGGGGCATGCCGCGCGGTGCCGGCGGGATTCCCGTGAGCTGGAATTTGCCGATCGTCTTGTTGTATGTCGCCAGCTCGCGCTCGCCCTGCAGCACGTGGATCTCGACCGTCGTCTGATTGTCCTCGGCTGTCGAGAAGACCTCCGACTTCTTCGTCGGAATGGTCGTGTTCCGCGCGATGAGCACGGTGGTGACGCCGCCCAGCGTCTCGATGCCGAGCGAGAGGGGCGTGACGTCGAGGAGGAGCACGTCCTTCTGTTCGCCGGTGAGCACTGCGCCCTGAATCGCGGCGCCGATGGCCACCACTTCGTCCGGATTGACCCCCTTGTGCGGCTCCTTCTTGAAGAAGTCGCGAACGAGCTGCTGAACCTTCGGAATGCGCGTCGATCCGCCGACCAGAATCACCTCGTCGATCTGCTCCGGCTTGAGACTCGCATCCTTGAGCGCCTGCTCCATCGGCGCCTTCGTGCGCTGAATCAGGTCGTCCACGAGCTGCTCGAACTTGGCGCGCGTGAGCGAGTAGTTGAGGTGCTTCGGACCCGACTGGTCCGCCGTGATGAAGGGCAGATTGATATCCGTCTGCTGCGTCGAAGAGAGCTCCATCTTCGCCTTCTCCGCGACCTCCTTGAGGCGCTGAAGCGCCATCGGATCCTTGGAGAGGTCGATCCCCTGATCGCGCTTGAACTCGGCCACCAGCCAATCGATCACGCGCTGATCGAAGTCGTCGCCGCCGAGGTGCGTGTCGCCGTTGGTCGACTTCACCTCGAACTGGCGCGAGCCCTCGACATCGTAGAGCTCGAGCACGGAGATGTCGTACGTGCCGCCGCCGAGGTCGAAGACGGCGACCTTCTCGTCCTTCTTCTTGTCCAGGCCGTACGCCAGCGCCGCCGCCGTCGGCTCGTTGATGATGCGAAGCACGTCGAGGCCGGCGATGCGGCCGGCGTCCTTGGTCGCCTGACGTTGCGAGTCGTTGAAGTAGGCGGGAACGGTCACCACCGCCTTCTCGACCTTGTGACCCAGATAGTCTTCCGCGGTCTGCTTCATCTTCTGCAAAATCATCGCGGAGATCTCGGGTGGGGTGTAACGCTTCCCCTGAACCTCGACGACAGCGAGATCGTTCGGGCCGGAGACGACCTTGTAGGGGACGCGCTTAATCTCTTCCTGCACTTCGCTGATCTTGCGCCCCATGAAGCGCTTTATCGAAAAAATCGTATTTTGGGGATTCGTGACGGCCTGTCGCTTGGCCACCTGGCCCACCAGGCGCTCGCCGTCCTTCGTGAAGCCGACAACCGATGGCGTCACTCTCCCGCCTTCGGAGTTCGGGATCACGACAGGATCGCCGCCTTCCATGACGGAGACGACCGAATTCGTGGTGCCCAGGTCGATGCCTATGACTTTCTCGGCCATGAGTGCCTCGAGTGAGTGTTAGATGGACGCGCGCAGCCTGCTGCCATACTGCGCAGGGGTCGCGATAACCACATGCGGCTATAGCAAATGCAAGGCCGCCATTTTGCGCCGTTTTGGCAGAAGCCAGCAACCTTCTCTGAACGAGGTGGCAGCGTGATGGGAGGTGCGGAGGCGCGAAGCGGGCGCGTGGGCGCCGACTCGGCAGGGGGAACTCCATGATTCCGCTCAGCGACGACCTGCCCACCCTCAGGACGCCGGTGATGACCTATGCAATCCTCGGCGCTATCTGGGCTGTTTGGATCTTCTACCAGCAAGCCGGCTTCAACGATCAGGCGCTGGCGGCGAGCGTGTGCAACCTCGGGATGGTTCCTGGCGAGCTCACCCATCGTGCAGCCCTCGGCACCTCGGTGCCGATCGGGCCGGGGATGGCCTGCGTCGTCGACAACGACGCCGTCAACAAGTTCACGCCTATCACGTCGATGTTCTTGCACGGCGGTTGGGGGCACATCATCGGCAACTCGCTCTTCTTCTGGGTCTTCGGCAACAACGTCGAGGACAGCATGGGGCGGCTCCGCTTCCTGATCTTCTATCTCCTCTGCGGCTTGGCGGCGGCGGCGGCCCATATCGCGAGCGCGCCGGCATCGGCCGTGCCCACGGTCGGGGCATCGGGTGCGATTTCCGGCGTCATGGGAGCGTACCTGCTCCTCTACCCGAAGGCGCGCGTCAACATGCTCTTCATCTTCATCTTCTTCGTGAAGGTCATCCCGATCCGTGCGTGGGCGGTCCTGCTCTGGTGGTTCGCCTGGCAGTTGATTGCGGCCCTGCCGCAGCTTTCCTCCGTGAGCTCCGACGTCTCCGGCGTTGCCGTCTGGGCGCACGTTGGCGGATTCGTTGCTGGGCTACTCCTGGTCAACGTCTTCAAGAACCAATCGCTGGTCGACCAGCATCGTCGCGTATACCAGGCGCAAATGGCTGGAGGTGAGGGGCTCCTCTAGCGACCGCGACTGAGGGCAAACCCTCCCGCCCCGGTACGGCGGGGCGTACCTTCCCCCGCCGTTATCGGATCGTTACACAGCTGCCGAGGACCTCTCCCGGTGCGCCTCCTCCCGCGGGACCAGGGGTTTTTTCCGCTGTTCGCGGAGCTCGCCAAGCGTCTGACGGCTTCGGCCAAGTTGCTCCGCGACCTCTTCTCCGACCCGCAGCAGCTTGACCGCTTCGTGGCGGAGATCAAGCAGGTCGAGCACGAGGCGGACGGCATCACCCACGACGTGATCTCGCGGATCGACAAGAGCTTCGTCACGCCGTTGGATCGCGAGGACATCCACCTGCTCGTCTCGCGGCTCGACAACGTCATCGACCTGATCGACGGCACCGCGCGGCGCGCGGCGATGTTCCACATCACAGAGGTGCAGAAGCCGGCGCGGGAGCTCTGTGACGTGCTCGTTCGTGCCGCCGACGCCATCGAGTCGGCGGTGGCGCAAATGAAGGACTCGAAGGTCGTGGTGCAGCGCGGGCGCGAGATCAAGCGCCTGGAAGAAGCGGGGGATGCGCTCTACCACGACGCGGTCGGCGCCCTCTTCGCCGGCACGCCCAACCCGCTGCACGTCATCAAGTGGAAGGAGCTGTACGACACCCTCGAGCGTGCCCTCGACCAGTGCGAGGACGTGGCGAACGTGCTCGAGAGCATCGCGCTCAAGCACGCGTGACGTGATCGCGTATATCCTGGCGATCGTCGGCGTCGCCTTCCTGTTCGACTTCAGCAATGGCTTTCACGACTCGGCGAATTCGATCGCCACCGTCGTCGGAACACGCGTCCTCAAACCCTTTCCGGCCGTTCTCTGGGCGGCGACGTTCAACTTTCTCGCCGCCTTCATCGTCGGCACCGCGGTCGCGCGCACGCTCGTGAAGGGGATGATCGACATCACGATCGTGGATCCCGACGTCGTGCTTGGGGCGCTCATCGGCGCCCTCCTGTGGAACATCATTACGTGGCTCTACGGTCTGCCGTCGAGCTCCTCGCACGCTCTCATCGGCGGCTATGGAGGTGCGGCCGTCGCCAAGGCGGGTTTCGCTGCGATCATTCCGAGCGGGTGGACGAAGACCCTGATCTTCATCGTTCTCTCCCCGCTCATCGGTCTCGCTCTCGGATTCCTCCTCATGGTAGGAGTCTACTGGACCTTCCACCGCGTACCGCCGGGGCGCGTCGACCGTCTTTTTCGCGGCGCCCAGCTCGCGAGCTCCGCGTTCTTCTCTCTCTCCCATGGAGCCAACGACGCTCAGAAAACGATGGGCATCGTCGTGGGACTTCTCTTCTCGGTGCAGAGCAGGTTCGCGGCCGAGACGGGCGTGCTCCGTCACCTGTATCTGACCAGCGCCGACCAGATCCCCTACTGGGTGGAGATCACCGCGTACAGCGCGATCGCGCTCGGCACGCTCCTCGGCGGCTGGCGGATCGTACACACGATGGGGTCGCGGATTACGCGCCTTCGCCCGGTCGGCGGCTTCTGCGCGGAGACGGGGGGGGCCCTGAGCATCCTCATCGCCACAGGCTTCGGGATACCGGTGAGCACGACGCACGCCATCACCGGAGCGATCGCCGGTGTGGGGGCCACCCAGCGGCTCTCGGCGGTGCGTTGGGGGGTCGCCGGACGGATCGTGTGGGCTTGGATTCTCACCATCCCGGCTTCAGCCCTGATTGCCGCTCTGGTTTGGGCCTTTCTACGGTCGGTGTCCCCCAAGTGACCCGGGCGGCATCCCTGCGCAACTTCTTCTGAGTACCAAAGAAAAGCCGAAAATCGCTTGTGACAAACTCGTGACAGTCCGGCCATCTTCCGTGTTAGACTAGTTCGAGATAGTCACTAGCCTCTGAGAAGCCGTCCGCATCGTCCTGCGGGCGGTTTGCTTTCCGAACCCCTTTCATGTCCGACCTACTCAACACTCCCCAGCTCTACATCAATCGCGAGTTGAGCTGGCTCGAGTTCAACGCGCGCGTGTTGCACGAGGCGTTCGACCGGCGCAATCCGCTGCTCGAGCGGCTCAAGTTCATCTCGATCTTCAGCACGAACCTGGACGAGTTCTACATGGTCCGGGTGGCGGGGCTGAGGCGACAGGTGGCGGCGAACGTGACGGCGGGGGGGCCGGATGGGCTGACGCCGCAAGAGCAGCTCGACGCAATCGCCAGGCGCGCAGAGGAACTGCTCACGCTTCAGCGGCAGTGCCTGCACGACGAGTTGCTCCCTGAGCTCGCGTCGCACGGCGTGAGGCTCGTCTCAATGAGGGAGCTGGATCCGAAGGAGTGGTCGAGCATCGATGCGTTCTTCGAGACGCAGGCGTTCCCGGTGCTCACGCCACTCGCCGTCGATCCCGGACACCCGTTCCCGTACATCTCCAACCTCTCGCTCTCGCTCGCGGTGCGTCTTCGCGATCCACTGAGCGGGCAAGAGCACTTCGCTCGCGTGAAGGTGCCGCGAAGCCTGCCGCGGTGGATTCCGTTCGGTCGGCCGCATTGCTTCGTCCCGTTGGAGCAGGTGATCGGCGCGAACCTCGGGGCGCTCTTCCCGGGAATGGAGATCCGCGATTGGCACGCCTTCCGGATCACGCGCAACTCCGACATCGAGCTGTCGGCGCAGGAAGAGCCGGATGACCTCCTGGCGACGATCGAGGAGCAGGTCTTCCGCCGGCGCTTCGGGGAAGTGGTGCGGCTCGAAGTCGAGGATGAGATGCCCGCGGAAATTCGCTCCCTCCTCATCGACGAGCTGCGAGACGACCGGCTGCCGATGAACGCGACCCTGAGCGAGCGCGATGTCCACGCCGTCGGATCGCTGCTCGAGCTCGGTGACCTGATGGAGATCGCCTGCCTCGACATCCCCGAGCTGCGCGACCCTCCATTCGTTCCGACGACACCGCCGCGGCTGCGCGATGTCAATGGAGGGATTTTCGAGGCGATCAAGGAGGGGGACATTCTCGTCCATCACCCCTTCGACTCGTTCGCGGCCACGGTCGAGCACTTCCTGCAGCGCGCAGCCCAGGACGACCAGGTACTCGCGATCAAGCTCACGCTTTACCGGACGTCGGGTGACACGCCGATCGTGCGCGCCCTCGTCGACGCCGCGGAGCGAGGGAAGCAGGTGGCGGTGCTGGTCGAGCTCAAGGCGCGCTTCGATGAGGCGAACAACATCAGCTGGGCGCGACAGCTCGAAAGCGCCGGCGTGCACGTCGTCTACGGCCTGGTCACACTCAAGACGCACTCCAAGACGTGTCTGGTCGTGAGGCGTGAGGCGGACGGCATTCGCCGCTATGTCCACTTCGGCACGGGCAACTACAACTCGCGCACGGCGCGGCTCTACACCGACCTCGGGCTCTTCACCTGTGCGCCATCGATCGGGGCCGACCTGAGTGACCTATTCAACTATCTCACCGGCTTCTCGCACCAGCGCGTGTATCGCAAGCTTCTCGTCGCTCCAGGCAACATGCGCGATCGATTCGTGAACCTGATCGAGCGGGAGACGCAGCATGCGTTGGCCGGCCGACCGGCGCGAATCATCGGGAAGATGAACGCGCTGGTCGATCCGGACGCGATTCGAGCGCTCTACCGCGCCTCGCAGGCGGGGGTCGAGATCGACCTCATCGTTCGCGGTATCTGCTGTCTGCGGCCTGGCATCGACGGTGTGAGCGATCGGATCCGCGTGATGAGTGTGGTCGGTCGATTCCTCGAGCATTCGCGCTGCTGGTACTTCCAGAACGGTGGGGAGGAGGAGTACTACATCGGCTCGGCCGACTGGATGCCGCGCAACTTCGATCGTCGTGTGGAAGCGGTGGTGCCGATCGACGATCCGGCGCTGCACTCTCAGCTCCGTTCCCTGCTCGACACTTACCTCCACGACAATCGGCAGGCGTGGGTGCTCGACCCCGACGGCACCTACCACCAGCGGCTCGCGCTCGAGGAGCTGGAGCGCTCTGCCCAGGTGATCTGCCAGACCCGTACATGGGGAGAGATGCCAGCGGCGCCGGAGGTGGCTCCAGTGGAGCAGCCGCCAGTGGTGGAGCGGCAGGCGCAGATGGCGCCGGCCTAGTCCTTTCCTTCGACCTTCCCCTGCGGGCCCACGATCTCCACCGGGACGCCCGCCACTCGAGCCAGCAGCCTCGATTTGCGACTGGCTCCCCATAACTCGAGTCGGAGTGACCGGTGGGCGTTGCGCGGCACCGGTGTGAGGCGAATCGCTCGATCGAGCCATCGCACGCGGACGTGATCCACGGCGGCCACGTGGCCGCGATCGAATCCGTCCGCGACACGCAGGATCGCCGAGAGCCGTCGCACCTGTTGCCGCATCGCTTTGTCGAGCGCCGCGTACGCGCGATGCTTCCGTTTCGGCGGGGCGCCGCGGTGGTATCGCGCTACATTGGCCACCACGAGCTGCTCGGCCGGCGACATCCCGAGCAGGTCGGCGTGCGAAATCAGGTAGTACGAGTGCTTGTTGTGGCGGTCGTAGCTGATGTGGTAGCCGATGTCGTGGAGGAGAGCTGCGGCCGCGAGCGTCTGCCGGTCTTGCGGCTCGCAGCCGAGTCGCGCCCCGAGGGCATCGAACAGCTGCAGGGCGAGCTTCTGTACGTGCACCGAGTGTCGCTCCTCGAAGTGGCATGCCTCCGCGAGGCGGCGGATGGAGCGCTCTCGTGCCTCACCGGGGTTGGCGATCGAGGGCATCACTCGCGCCGTCTCCAGCAGGAGCCCCTCGCGGATGCCGTAGCCGGAAACGACCAGATCGTGCGAGTCGAGGCGGGCCATCACTTCGGCGATCACTGCCAGGCCGGCCACGATGATGTCGGCGCGTCCCGGATTGAGGCCGGCCACCGTCAGACGCTCGGTGAGGGACATTCCCTGCAGTGAATCGAGGATGTGCTCGACCTCGACCCGGGTGACGGTCGTTGCGTGGACGCTCGGAACGGTGAGCCCCTGCCTGGCCAACGCCATGCCGGCGAGGTTCGTAAAGGTGCCGCCGGATCCGATGATCTGGACGTTCCGCCACTCGCGCGCCGGCAGGTGGGTGCGGAGCTCGTCGCGCACCTCCTTCCGGAGCGCCTTCACCGCTCGACGTGAGTTGTCCTCGGTCAGGTATCGCTCCGTCAAGCGGATCACGCCGAAGGGGAGAGTGACGAGGCGGTCGACGAGACCGCCGGCGCTGAGGGCGAGCTCGAGCGACCCTCCGCCGATGTCCACCACCGCGGCTCGGCCGACGCCGAGGTCGAAGTGCGCGAGGGCGCTGCGAAAGCTCAGCAAGGCCTCGTCCTGACCCGTGAGGACGCGAACGCGAATCTTGGCGGCACGCTGCAGCTGATCGATGAACTGCTGCGCGTTCGAGGCATCTCGCACGGCACTGGTGGCCACGGCCTCGATGCGGCTCGCGCCGAGCTGTCTGGCGAGCGTTGCCATCCGCGTCACCGCCTCGATCGCGCGCTGGACGGCCGAGTCGGTGAGCAGTCCAGTCTCGCTTACCCCGGCGCCCAGGCGTGGCGCTGCCTTCATTTCGTCGACGACTCGCATGTCGCCGTTGGGGGCGACGTCGGCGACGATCTGGCGAATCGAGTTGGAGCCGATGTCGATGGCCGCGACCCGGTCGTACCCCGCTACCGGCGCACCGCGTACCGGCCGCGGTGCAGCCAGCTCTTGCGCGGCCCGCGCCACCTCAGGCTACCGGCGCGACCGGACGGTCCTCGAGGTGGTGCTTGATTGTCTTTCCCTCGGCGAGGTAGACGGCGTCCTCCGCGATGTTGGTCGCAAGGTCCGCCACGCGCTCCAGGTTCCGGCTCACCAGAAAGAGCTCGAGGGCGGCCGAGATCGTGGACGGATCCTCGAGCATGTGTGTGAGCAGGATTCGGAAGAGGGAGTCGTGGAGGGCGTCCACCTGGTCGTCGCGCATGCAGACCTCGCGCCCAAGGGCGCCATCGGCACGCACGAAGGCGTCGAGCGCGTCGCGCAACATGCCGCGTGCGCGGCGAGCCATGTCCTCGATCTCCGGATCGGGCGTGATGTCGGAGCGCATCTCGATCAACCGCTGAGCCGACTCGGCGATGTTGACGGCGTGATCTCCGACGCGCTCGAGATCGCTGGAGATCTTGATTGCGCTCACCAGGAAACGGAGGTCGCGCGCCATCGGCTGCTGCAACGCCAGCAGGGAGACGGCGAGCCCCTCGACTTCCACCTCGAGGCTGTCGACGACGCGGTCGCCGGCGATGATGGCCTCCGCCTTGCCGGCGTCGCGATTCAGGAGCGCGTCGACCGAGAGGTCGACCAGCTCCTCCGCGCGCTCGGACATATCGAGCAGCTTCTGCTTCAGCTGATCGAGCTGCTCGTGGAAGTGACGAAAGGTGGGGGCAGCGGCGGTCGTGCTTTCGGCGGTACTCATCCAAATCTCCCTGTAACGTAGGCTTCGGTTCTGGCCTCGCGCGGGCTGGTGAAGATCCTGTCCGTCGCGTCGACCTCGATCAACTTACCGAGGTAGAAGAAGGCCGTGAACTCTGAGACGCGGGCGGCTTGCTGCATGTTGTGCGTCACGATCACGATCGTGAGCTCCCTCTTGAGCTCGTACACAAGCTCCTCGACCTTTTGTGTCGCGATCGGATCGAGAGCGCTCGCCGGCTCGTCGAGGAGCAAGACCTCGGGATCATTGGCCAGGGCGCGCGCGATGCAGAGGCGCTGCTGCTGGCCGCCCGAAAGCCCGAGCGCGCTCTGTCGCAGCCGGTCCTTCACCTCTTCCCAGAGTGCGGCGCGGTGCAGTGACGTCTCGACGATCTCGTCCAAATCGGCGCGCCGAGTGGTTCCGTTGATACGCGGCCCAAAGGCGATGTTGTCGTAGATCGTCTTCGGGAAGGGGTTCCACCGTTGGAAGACCATCCCGACTCGTTGGCGGAGCGACACCAGGTCCCGCGTCGGGTCATAGATGTCGGAGCCATCGAGCAGGATCTCGCCCGAGTGGTGTGTGCCGGGGATCAACTCGTTGAGCCGATTGATCGAGCGGAGAAGAGTCGACTTCCCGCAGCCCGACGGCCCGATGAACGCGGTCACCGTCCGCGGCGGGATCGAGAGCTGGATGTCGTGAAGCGCGCGCTTCTCCCCGTAGAAGAAGTTGAAGTTGCGCACTTCGATCGTGCCCTGCGTCGCATCGAGCGCCGAGGACCTCTGGACGGGAGCGGGCGCTCGTGTCGAGGGTGTGGCGAAGACGGCTCCAACGTCGCTCATCCGAACCGTCCGGTGATGTAGGCCTCGGTCCGAGAGTCCTTCGGAGTCGTGAACATCGAGTCGGTCGCCCCCATTTCCACCATCTCTCCATTCAGGAAGAAGCAGGTGAAGTCCGAGACGCGAGCGGCCTGCTGCATGTTGTGGGTCACGATCACCACCGTCATGCTGTTCCGCAGCTCGTACACCAGCTCTTCCACCGACTGTGTGCTTATCGGATCGAGCGAAGCGGTCGGCTCATCGAGCAACAACACTTCCGGCTCGGTGGCCAGCGCCCGCGCAATGCAGAGGCGCTGCTGTTGGCCACCGGAGAGCGCCACCGCACCGGTCGATAGGCGATCCTTCACCTCATCCCATAACGCCGCGCGCCGTAGAGCGCGTTCCACGATCTCGTCCGCCTCCCGCCGAGATGGACGATCGCCGTCCATGACGCGGAGGCCGGCGGCGACGTTGTCGCGGATCGACATCGTCGGGAATGGTGTCGGGCGCTGAAAGACCATCCCGACGTGCTTGCGAACGGCCACGGCGTTCACGCCCTTCCCGTAGACGTCTCGCCCGTCGAGCAGGACTCTTCCTTCGACGCGAGCGTTGGGCACGGTCTCGTGCATCCGGTTGAGGCAGCGGAGGTACGTCGACTTCCCGCAGCCGGAGGGGCCGATGATCGCGGTGACGTGGCGGTCGAGAATTCGCATCTGGACGCCGCGAACGGCGTGCGTCGACCCGAACCAGGCGTTGACTTGCTCGGCAACCATGCGCTCCCGCTCCGGCACATCGGGCCGCGGCGGCTTCGTTCCGACCAGCGCGTCGGCGACCTTCACGCCGTCAATCGCCGCCGAGGACGAAACGCGAGCGGGTCGCGACGCGAGCGACGATGCTAAGGACGAGGATGAGCGCGATAAGGACGAGCGCTCCGGCCCAGGCAAGGGTGTGCCACTCATCGTAGGGGCTGATGGCGTAGGAGAATATTTGAAGCGGGAGCGCCGAAATCGGTTGCGAGAGCTTGGTCGACCAGAACTGGTTGCCGAAGGCGGTGAAGAGAAGCGGAGCGGTCTCTCCGGCGATGCGCGCCAGTGCCACGAGTGCGCCGGTCACGATCCCGGCGCTGGCCGTGCGCAGGACGATGGAGAGAGAGGTGCGCCAGCGCGCGAATCCGAGGGCGAGAGCCGCCTCACGGAGTGAGATCGGCACGAGGCGAACCATCTCCTCGGTGGTGCGGGCGACCATCGGGATCATCATGACTCCCAGAGCGACCCCGCCCGAGAGCGCGGAAAAGTGGCCGACGGGCCGCACTAGGAACTGCCAGGCGAAGATGCCCATCACGATCGACGGAAGTCCGTTCAACACATCGGAGAGGAAGCGAACGGCGTTGGCGAGCCTCGCCTCGCGATGCTCAGCCAAATAGAGTCCGGCGCCGATGCCGATGGGGAGCCCGAAAAGTGCCCCCGTTCCGACGAGAATGAGTGTGCCGACGATCGCGTTGGCCATGCCGCCGCCGCTCTCGCCGACCGGCTTCGGCATCTTCGTGAAGAAGTCGATGCTGAGCGAGCTCGCCCCGAGCTTGAGCAGATGGAAGAGGATCACCACCAGTGGCAACGCGGCCAGGATTGAGAAGAGCACCAGCACCCCGGTCATGATGCTGTTGACGACCCGGCGGCGTCCGATCGTCGTCGCCGTGCGCTCGGCGAAGGCGCGCTGGCGCCCGCTGGGGCGAAGCGGCGCCGCAGGAGGAGTCGGTGCAGCGGCATTGGGGGCGGTCGCGACGGGTTCACTCATGGCCGTTACTTGGCGGCGCTGCCGCGCGAGACCTGCCAGACCAGCCACCGCGCGATCGCGTTCACGACGATCGTGATCACGAAGAGGACGAAGCCGACCGCCATAAGCGCGGAGAGGTGCATGTCACCCGATGCCTCGCTGAACTCGTTGGCGATGAGCGATGCCATCGTGTAGCCTGGGGCGAAGAGCGACAGCGAGACCTCGTGGCGGTTCCCGATGAGCATAGTCACCGCCATCGTCTCGCCGAGCGCACGGCCGAGCCCAAGGATGATCCCGCCGATGACTCCCGATCTCGCATAAGGGAGAACGGCCCGCCAGATCGACTCCCATCGCGTTGCGCCGAGGGCGAGCGCCGCCTCGCGCTGGGAGCGCGGCACCGCCATCAGCACTTCGCGCGAGACAGCCGAGATATACGGCAGCACCATGATCGCTAGGATGACTCCCGCGGCAAGCATGCTCGGCCCGTACGCCGGGCCCCGGAAGAACGGCGTGCTCCCGAGGTGCAAGGTATCCCGCAGGAACGGCATGACTGGGTCTCGCAGCAGCGGCAGGAGGACAAAGACCCCCCAGAGTCCGTAGACGACGCTGGGAATGGCTGCCAGAAGGTCGATGACGAAGCCTCCCGGCTGGCGGAGCCAGCGTGGCGCGTACTCGGCCTGAAACACCGCCACGCCCACCGCCAGCGGCGTCGCTAGGAGAAGGGCGATCGAGGATGACACGATCGTGCCGAAAATCGCGGGCGCGGCGCCGAAGTGCTCGTGCACCGGATCCCAGGTGCTGGACGTGAGGAGCGACCAACCGGCACGCTGGAATGCGGGCCAGCCGGCGACGGCGATCTCCCACGCCAGGAGGATGAGCAGGATCGGGATGCAGAGCGCGAAAAACGTGATCGCGGCCTGATAGATCCGGTCCCCGATCGCGGAGCCGTGGATGCGGACGGTTACGCCTTCGTCGTCCCGCGTCTCGATGATGGGGGCGGCGCCCGATGCGCTCATGGCAGGGCTCCGCCGGGCCCGCCATCGTCGTGGCCGGCCAGGGGAAGCGTGACGGCGAGCACGAGCTCGCTCGCACGCGGCCGGCGACTACGCACGAGGCGTGGCATCGAACGCGGAAGATGCATGATCGCCACTACAGGAATGAGATCGGGCCTGTAACGACATCGTCACAGGCCCGATCTTGAACTACGCCAAGGAGTTGCCGCTTACGGGAAGAGCGCTTGCCAGTGGAAGAACCAGGTCGACTGCTGCGGCGTCTTGTTCCCGTTGGCGGGCGACATGTTCTGGTAGTCGATCGCCACTGCGGTCGTCTTACTCGGCTCGAAAAAGACGCCGAAGATATAGAAGTTCTGCGCCGAGCTGCTTGTGTTGTTCGGAACCCAGTGGTCGTAACGGAAGACGATTCCGAGGTTCGACGACCTGGTGGGGCTCTTGAAGGCTGTGGGGCGGACGATGATGAAGCCATCGGTCAGGTCACCCGTAACGTTGGTCACGACACGGGCATCCTCGGTGAGCGCGGCGTTTTCGTTGTCGTCCTTCTTCTGGGCGTACTCGAAGGCGAAGGTGAGCCGCGGGTCGCGGTTCCCGACGAAGATACCCCACCTGTTCTTCTCGAGCTTGTCGGTGATCGGCGGGGCGCCCGTGGAATCGCCGTTGAAGAACTTGCTCCGGTTTCCGCCGTCGGAGACCCAGGGCGTAATGGCGAAGGTCGAGAAGAGCCCATCGCTCCTGCCGAACGGTGTGATGGCGAAGCGGATGGCGAAGTCCTTGAACCGATCCGTTTCCAGGTTCGTGTAGCCATTTCCGTTGACGATCGTGGCGTAGATCTCACCGAGCTTGTCCACGATGGTGAAGTTGGCGGCCACACCAAGGTCCGATGAGGACATGAAGCCGTTCTTCTCGACCGCCGTCTGCTGGAGGTAGCGAGGCCAGAAGCGCTCCTCGTAGTCGATGATGACTGTGTGAAGAACGCCGATGCGGGCGAAGGCGGCCCAGTCGGTGGCCTTCTTCTGGTCGATGAAGTTCCAGTTCAAGTAACCGTACTTGATGCGGATGACGAGGCCCTTGCCGAAGAAGGGATCACCCGTGCCGCCGTACGCCTGCAAGTCCGTCGTCAGGCGCACGCTCAGGTGGGGTCCCACGGGCGCGACGACGGTGAAGTATGCGCGCCCGAGATCGAACTGATTGGGCGATTTCCCACCATTCGCGGCCTTGCGAGCGGAGTCGGTCTGATACTGGAAGTCGCCGAAGAGCCATCCGGAGAATTGCGGGCCGGGGCTCGGCTTCGGCGGAGGAGGCGGCGGAGGCTTGGTGGTGTCGGCCTTCGTCGTGTCCGGATAGACCTGTTGAGCTCCTGCGGCGCGCGACCACGTGCCTACGGCAGCCGCCAGCGCCAACGCGACCAGCGTCGAAGATCGGAGTGCCATGTTGTGGCTCGAGTGAGGGTGGTTGTCGGCGACTGGAGCCGGGGCCGAACAGCCCTGGCTCCAGTCAGGCGCGATCACTTCGCGGCGAGCGTGATGGTGTCGAGACGCTTCAGCAACTGCGCGATCATGTTGTCAGGCAGCGGCGCGTAGTCGAGCGATGCGGCCGACTTCTCGCCCTCCGACAGGTACCACCGGAGAAAGTCGACGAGCTTCTTCCCCTTCACCGGGTCCGCTTGGTTCTGCGCCACCAGGAGCCACGTGAACGAGGAGATCGGATAGGCACCCTTGCCCGGCGCATTGACGATCGAGATACGGTAGTCCGTGTTCGCCGGGAGCTTGGCGGCGGCACCCGCAGCCGCCCTGGTGGCCGACTCGGTCGACGGGGTGACGAACTCACCCTCGGCGTTCTGGACCTGCGCCATCGGCAGGTTGTTCTGCTTCGCGTAGGCCAGCTCGATGTAGCCGAGCGCGCCCGGTGTCTGCTTGATCAGACCAGCCACGCCCTCGTTCCCCTTGCCGCCCAGGCCCACCGGCCACTGCACATCCTTCCCGCGCCCTGGCCCTGAGCTCCACGCCGGACTGACGGAGGAGAGGTAGTCGGTGAAAATGTAGGTCGTCCCGCTCCCATCCGAGCGGTGCGCGACGAGGATGTCCGACGAGGGGAGCTTGACCCCGGGATTCAGCTTCGTGATCTGCGGGTCATTCCACTTCGTGACTTTGCCCAGGAAGATGTCGGCGATGAGCGAGCCGGTGAGCTTCAGGCTCCCGGTCACTCCGGGGATGTTGTAGGAGATGACGTCGGCGCCGAGAACGGTGGGGAAGTGCAGCGCCGGTCCCTTCAGCTTCGCCATCTCGTCGTTCGACATCGGCGCATCGGACGCGCCGAAATCGACGGTTCCCTCCGTGAACTGCCGAATCCCGCCGCCCGATCCGATCGACTGATAGTTGATCTTGACGCCCGTCTTGGCGGCGTAATCGCTGAACCACTTGCTATAGATGGGATACGGGAACGTGGCACCGGCCCCGTTCAGGTCCTGCGCGATCGCGGTGGAAGTCGCCGCAAGGAGAGCCGTCGCAGCGGCCAGGGTCAGTTGGCGCGTTGTCACGTGTGGGCTCCGTGGGAGTTTGATCCGCCCAAGCTGTTGGCCTCGGATCATCGATGCGCACGGAAGCGGTAACGATTGTGTCACGGCGGTCAGAACCGCACAGTTCGGCCCGTCAGGCGGGAGCCAAGACAGGGGGCTCGCTCGTCAGGCCGGCACTCGTTCCTGGCTCGCGGCGGCCGGCGCTGTCGGGAAGAACGCCGCGACGGTCGTCCCCTTGCCGATTGCGCTCTCGGCGCGCACGCGTCCCCGGTGCGCCTCCACCAGGTGCCGCACGATCGCGAGTCCGAGGCCGGTGCCGCCGTGGTCGCGGGAGCGGCCGATGTCCGCCCGATAGAACCGCTCGAAGATTCGCGGCAGGTGCTCGGCGGCGATCCCGATACCGGTGTCGCGCACGCCGACCCAGATGCCGCGCTCGTCCGGCGCCGAGAAGACGGTTACTGAGCCGCGGGGGTTGGTGTAGCGCAGTGCGTTATCGACCAGGTTCCCGATGACTTGGCGCAGGGCGGTGGGGTCGGCGTAAATCGTGCGCGCCGAGGAATCGATGTCGATGTCGAGGGCGACCTGCTTCGTATTGGCGTCGCGCTGGCGGGCGTTGATCACCTCGAGCGCCACGGTGCGAACGTCCTCGGTGGCCGGATTCGGGACCCAGCCCCCGGACTCGATGCGGGAGAGGTCCAACAGGTCGTCGACGATCTGTTGCATCCGGTAGGCGTTTCCGCGAATCGCCTCGGCGAACTGGCTGCGCTGCTCGAGGGGCACGTCGTCGGCCACCAGCGTCTCGGCGAAACCGCCGATCACCGTGAGGGGGGTCTTGAGCTCGTGCGAGACGTTGGCGACGAAGTCGCGCCGTACCGTCTCCAGACGTCGGGTGGCTGTGAGGTCGAAGACCGCGAGCACGGCCCCGCCGCCGGCGAGGGGTCGTGCCGTGAGCGCGAGCGTCAGTCCATCCACGGTGATCTCGGCGTGCTCCACGGGCTCGCCGGCGAGCGCGCTCGCGAGTGCCTCGCGGAGCGCCCGCTCGCGGGGCAGGAGATCGGCGCTGAAGGGGGTCGGGTCGGTGAGGTGAAAGAGCCGGCGTCCGCTCTCGTTCATTCGCACGATCTGACGCCGCGAATCGACGGCGAGAACGCCTTCGTGCAGCGACTCGATGAGCGCTCCCATGAGAACGTCGTCGGCCTGGAGCGCCTTGAGCCGGCTGTCGAGCTGCTCGGCGAGCCGGTGCACGGCCGCGGCCAGCTCTCCGAGCTCGCCCGGAGCGGAGAGGGCCGGGCGCCGCGACAGATCTCCTGCCGCGAGCGCGCGCGTGACGTCGCGGAGCTCGATCACCGGCTGGCTCACGGCACGGGAGAAGGCGTATGCCAGGAGGAGGGCGACCACGAGCGCGGCGAGCCCGGAGATGAGCACATTGCCGCGCGCGCGCGCGATGACGTCATCGAGTTGCTGAGTAGGAACGGAGACCCGGGCCACGCCTCCGGCCATTCGTGCGGCACAGTAGACCTGGTTCGTCCCCTCCGATGGGCTCAGGCGGTCGGCGCAGGCGCTGGAGTCGCGCTTCGCACCGATGATCTCGGGGCGATTGGCGTGATTCTCGAGTCCCGAGCGGGATTCCCCGCGAAACTCGGAGTCTCCGATGACCAGGCCGGTGGAGTCGACCAAGGTCACGCGGTGACCGAGCGCCGCGCCGGCGGCGCCGGCCAGCGCGTCGGCGTCGACCCCCGGATGCCACTGACCGGCGACGAGGCGGGCTTCGCGCGTCAGCTCCGCCGTCTGTATCTCGAGGAGTTGGCGCTTGAGGCGCTCTCCGGAGAGCGCCACGAGCAACAGAACGAGTACGCTGACGACGAGCGCCGCTCCGAGGAGCAGGCGCTGGGCGAGGCTCACGTGCTGCGCGCTGCCGGGGCGCGCAGCCGATAGCCGAAGCCGCGAACGGTTTCGATGAGGTCGGCCGCGTCGCCGAGCTTCGAGCGCAAGCGCTGAATGTGCATGTCCACGGTGCGCGTCTGAATGTCCGGCGCCGCGTCCCACACGGTCTCGAGGAGCAGCGACCGTCCCTGCACGCGCCCGCGCCGCTCGGCGAGCGTGAGGAGGAGCTTGAACTCGGTGGGGGTCAGCTCGATCTCGCGTCCATCGAGCTTGACGCGATGCGCCGAGCGGTCGATGACCACCGGCCCGATGGCGATCGTGTCCGTGGGAGCACCGCCCCCGGCCGTCACCCGCCGGAGTATCGCTCCCACTCGAAGCACCAGCTCCTGTGGGCTGAACGGCTTGGTGAGATAGTCATCGGCGCCTAACGTGAGCCCCCGTATCCGATCGGGCTCATCCCGGCGCGCCGTCAACATGAGAACGGCCACATCGCGCGATGCCTCGGAGGTGCGCAGATGCTCGAGGACATCGAACCCCGACATCCCGGGGAGCATCAGGTCGAGCACCACCAGCGAGGGCCGCTCCTCGCGCGCTGCCTGCAGCGCTTCGGGGCCCGACGACGCCGTGGAGACTCGATAGCCGGCTTTGGCGAGGTGGTAGGCCACGAGCGCGACGATGTCCGGCTCGTCGTCCACCACTAGGACGCGCTCGCCCTGCATGCTCGTGCTCATGGTGTCGGCGCCACTCGGCGCTCGGCGTTGGCGACGGTCATATCGTAGGCGACTCCTCGTGTGCGCCGCTGCTGCGGCTCGACCGGCGACGCGCCCAAGTGCCGCAGCCTATCCCGTCCACGTTGACCGCGTACTCTCCGGAATTGAACCGCGTTGCGGTCACGGTTCTGTAACCGCCGGGGCTGCTCGGAGAAGCTTAGCGTTTTTGCGCGCCCGGGAGTAGCGCGTCGAGTCGAGACGCGCGCCGCGGCCGACGACTGCCCGGAACCGTACCACCCCCACCCTCGCGCCGCTACCTTGGTATTGATGACACGGACCGTCTCGGCCTTCGTCAACGCACACCGCGTCGAGGTTCCGGAGACGGCATCGGCGATCGACGCCGTGCGAGCGTGGAGCGAGTCGGCCGCCGAGTCCGTAGAGGCCGGCCAGTCGCAGCTCACTGATAGTCGTGGGCTGCCGGTAGATGGGGCGACGCGGGTCACGGCCGGCGCCATCTTCCGCCTCACGCCGGTGCGCGAGCGGGGTGGAGCGGCAGGCTCGCCGCCGTGATGGGGGGACGCCCGCCAACGCGCGAGCAGCTGCGCGTCCTCCCCAAGGCCGAGCTGCACTGTCACCTCGACGGATCCCTTCGACCCTCCACATTGCTGGAGCTCGCGCGGGAGGCCGGCCTCTCTCTTCCCGCCACCGACGTCGAGGGGCTGAGGGACTACATGATCGCGCGGAACGCGCGCGATCTCGAAGAATACCTCTCTCGATTCAGCGTCACCGTGTCGGTGATGCAGAGCGCCGCCGCACTCGAGCGGATCGCGCACGAGCTGGTGGCCGATGCGGCGGCCGACGGCGTTCGGTACATCGAGATCCGCTACGCTCCCACTCTGAACACGAGGGGAGGGCTCACGCTCGGCGATGCCGTGGAGGCGTCGCTCCGAGGGATCGAGCGGGGGACCCGCGAGTACGGCACGGTGGGGCGGGTCATCCTCTGCGCGCTCCGCAACCTCCCTCCGGGCCGGTCGCTCGACCTGGCTGAAGTCGCGGTGGCCTTTCGCCACCGCGGCGTGGTTGCGCTCGATCTGGCGGGTCCGGAGCGCGGATTTCCCGCCCGCGATCACGCCGAGGCGTTCGCCTACGCGCGCCGGCACGACCTGGCGATCACGATCCACGCGGGGGAGGGGGACGGCGCGGATTCGGTGCGACAGGCTGTTCACGAGTGCGGGGCAAACCGGCTCGGACACGCGACCCGTCTGGAGGAGGACCCGGAGCTGGCGCAATACGTCAACGACCGACGGATCGCGCTGGAAATCTGCCTGACGAGTAACGTCCAAACGCGAGCCGTCCCGAGCTACCAGGCCCATCCCCTCCGCCGCTACTTCGATCGGGGAATGGTGGTCGCGCTCAACACCGACAATCGGTTGATGAGTGGTACCACGCTCACCGACGAGTACTGGCACGCCGCGCGCTACCTCTCCTTCTCGCTCGCCGAGCTCGGCTCGGTCGCGCGCAACGGCTTCGCCGCGGCCTTCCTTCCGTGGGAGGAGCGACGGCGGATGCTCGACGGGCTCGAGGCGCAACTGGCGGCGCTCGGTGCCACGCGATGAGCGACGGAGTCGCGGCCGACATCGACCGGGCGGCGGCGGCGATCCGCGAGGTGTTGCGGCCGCGTGCTCCGCTCCTCGGGGCCATCCTCGGCTCCGGGCTGGGCGGCCTCGCGGGCGCACTCCGGACGAGCGCCGCGCTCCGCGTCGCCGAGATTCCCGGCTTCTCGGCGCCGACAGTCGCCGGACACCCCGGACGCCTGGTCTGCGGCGAGATCGGCGGCCGGGAGCTCCTCCTCTTCGATGGCCGATTCCACCTCTATGAAGGGCTGGGGGAAGACATGGTGGCGCTCCCGGTGCGCGTCATGCACGCGCTGGGCATCGCCACGCTCCTGGTGGCCAACGCCGCCGGGGGCATACGGCGATCGTTTCACCCCGGGCAGCTGATGCTGATCACCGACCACCTCAATCTCACCGGCCGCAATCCGCTCATCGGCCCCCTGCGCCGCGGGGAGCTCCGCTTCCCCGACATGTCCGAGCCGTACGACCGAGCGCTCGCCGCGCATATGCACGCGGTGGCACGCGAGCGTGGGATCGCGCTCGAGGACGGCGTCTACGCCGGCGTGCTCGGCCCCTCGTACGAGACGCCGGCCGAGATCCGGATGCTCGATCGCTTCGGGGCGGACGCCGTCGGCATGTCGACGGTGCCCGAGGTGATCGCCGCGCGGGCGCTCGGGATGCGCGTCACCGGTCTGAGCGTGATCACCAACCCCGCCGCCGGCCTGTCGTCGGCCCGGCTGAGTCACGAGACCGTGCTGGAGGCGACGCGGCGCGCCTCCGCCGACGTCACGGCCCTCATCCGCGGCTTCCTCGAACGACTCGTGCCTGCAGCCGCGGGGTCGGTCGTCAGGCGAAGTGATTGAGGGGCCCCGAGCCGGCGCCGAGTCGTGGCGCGCCCGCGATGGCGGCATGAACGAAGTCGAGGGACCGCGACACCGCATCGACGAGCGGGCAGCCGAGCGCGAGATAGGAGGTGATCGCCGCCGAGAGGGTGCACCCGGACCCATGCGTGTGGGGTGTTGTTAGGCGCGGGTGACGGAAAGAGTGGGTGCGGGTGCCATCGTGGAGGACGTCCACCACCTCCGGGCCGGTGAGATGGCCGCCGGTGATGAGGGCATTCTTCGCGCCCGCTGCCACGAGGGCGCGCGCCGCTCGCTCCATGGCTGACTCATCCCGCACCGTGTCGCCGAGCAGGCGCTCCGCCTCATCGAGATTCGGCGTGACGACGGTCGTGAGCGGGAGCAGCTCCTCCAGCAGCACGCGAACGGCGTCGGACTCCAGCAGCTCCCTGCCGGACGTGGCGATGATCACCGGATCGAGCACGTACGGCGAGAGGCGATGCGAATGGATGCCGGCGGCGACCGCGCGCACGATGGCCGCGTTCGCCAACATGCCTGACTTGAGGGCTGCCGGCCGAAGATCGGTCGCAACGGCGTCCAACTGGGCGGTTACGAGGTCCGGCGGCAGCGCAAGGGAGTGGGTGACGCCGAGGGTGTTCTGTGCCGTGACGGCGGTGATCACGGACGTACCGAAGAGACCGAAACGATGGAACGTTTTGAGGTCCGCCTGGATACCGGCGCCGCCTCCGGAATCGGAGCCCGCGATGGTCAGCGCAACGCGCATCCACGAATGATGCGCCAGCGACGGAAGTGTCGACAAGCGCTCGTGACGGGGGCGCATCGCTCCACGTCTCTCTTTCGCAGACCGATCGACACTACTTCACGCACGATTGTCCCGAATGAATCTCGAACAGACGGCCGTTCTCGTTCTCGCCGATTCACCCGCCGAATGCGATCGCTTGCACGAGGTGCTCGCGAGCGTCGCCCGGTCGGGAGGCTCGCGCTACGCGGTGAGTCAGGCCGTGCTGCACGCGCCTGACGCGTTCAGCGAGCTGATGGCGGGACGGGTCGACGTCGTGCTGCTCGATGGCACCGGGTCGGCGGAGGCCGCGCTCGACGCGGTGGTTCGGGCGCGCGTCGACGCTGCCGATGTCGCTGTGGTCGTGCTCGTTGGTGGGAGCGATGCCGATGAGGCCTTCGGGCTCCACGCCGTGCAGGCCGGCGCGCAGGATTATCTGGTGAAAGAGCAGCTCGATGGACACCTGCTGGCTCGCGTCCTTCGCTACGCGATCGAGCGGCAGCGGCTCCAGGCGACGCTGCGCCAACTCTCGCTGACCGACGAGCTGACGGGCCTGTACAACCGAAGAGGCTTCACCACGCTGTCCGAGCACCATCTCAAGCTCGCCCACCGGACGCGAGGACTTCTTCTGGCGCGCGCCGACATCGTGGGGCTTCGCTCCATCAACGAGCGCTTCGGCCGGGAAGAGGGGGATCGCGCCCTCGTCGCCGCCGCCGACGTGTTGCGCGAGACCTTCCGTGCCTCCGACGTCATCGCTCGTCTCCGCTCGGACGACTTCGCGGTGCTGGTGCTCGATGCCTCCGACGAGACGGTGGATGTGCTCCAGCCGCGTTTGCGGGCGCGCCTCCGGAGCTTGAGCGCGAGCCGGCCCGAGCTCCCGTACGAGCTGGAGATCGAAATGCGCATCGTTCGCTTCGACCCCTCCATGCCGCCGGTGGTCGAGGAGCTGCTCGCGGCGTCTGCGCGCGCCCCCGGAGAGGCCTGACTAGCAGCTGTGCCGCTCCGGCGCGCCGTCCGGGCGCCGCCTTGCTCTCCACGGGTCGTGCGCGCAGAATGGCATCGACCTCCGTGCCCCCGCCCGAGCCCCTCCGCGAACCGACGAAACCGCACGCGACTCGTGCCGCGTGCCGTCCGTCCCATCCGTGACACTCCTCACCGTCGCGCGCGATCTCCAGCGCCGGAAGGCGCGCGAGCGTCTGGCGCTCTTCGTTGCCGAAGGGGTGCGGGCGGCGGAGGAGGTGGTGCGCTCGCCGATCACGCTGCGCGGTGCGCTCATCTCCCGGGAGGCGGCGGACGGGCCGCGCATCCGCGCGGTGCGGACGCTCCTCGAGAGCCGCAACCTCCCGGTGGAGGAGGTGTCGGAGCGCGAGCTGGCGAGTGCGGCTGACACCGAGACCCCGCAGGGAATCCTCATCCTCGGCGAGATCCCGGAGCGCGACCCGGCCTCGCTCCAGATCGGATCCCCGGCGCGGCTTCTCGTCCTCGACGGAATTCAGGATCCGGGCAACGCCGGAGCGCTCCTGAGAACCGCGGCGGCGCTGGGGGTGAACGCGAGCTTCGCCATGCCGGGCACGGTTGACCTGTGGAACGCCAAAGTCGTCCGTAGCGCGATGGGCGCGCTCTTCAGACACCCCCAATTCGCCATGACCTGGGACGGGCTCGACGACGTGCTCGCCGCCCGCCACGTGGAGCTGTGGGGCGCCGACGCCGCCGGTGAGCCCCTGGCCACCCTGCGCGCGCCCGACCGTCTGGCGCTCGTGTTGGGGAACGAGGGCGCCGGCCTCTCCGCCTCGGCGAGTGCCCGCGTCGTTAGGCGCGTGGGCATTCCGATCGCCCCCGATTCCGAATCGCTCAACGTGGCGGTCGCAGCCGGCATCCTGCTTCACCACCTCCGTCCGTGATGCTGCCGGCACGGGTCGCTCCGGAGCTCCTCCCCGGCGTTCCGAATCTCTTCACGTACATCTGCACGCTCCTCGTCGGAGCGTGCGTCGGGTCGTTCCTCAACGTCTGCGTCAGCCGCTGGCCCAAGGAGGAGTCGGTCGTCCGTCCTCGCTCCCGCTGCCCGAAGTGCGGCCATCAGATCGCCTGGTACGAGAACGTGCCCCTGGTAAGCTGGCTCGCGCTGCGAGGGCGGTGCCGTTCCTGCCATGAGCCGATCTCGGTTGTCTATCCGCTCCTGGAGCTCACCGTCGCACTCGGGTGGCTCGCGGCGGTGATGCAATTCGGCGTGACTCTCACCGCACTCCGTGTCGCGGTCTTCGGCACAGTGCTCCTCGGGATCATGCTCACCGACGCCACCGATTACGTGATCCCCGATGGCTTCACCGTCTTCGGCCTCTTCTTCGGACTCGCCGCCGCTCTCGCCGCCGTCTGGCGAGGGCCCGGGCAGCCCTTCGCCGGTCCGTGGGACGCCGCCCTCGGCGCCTGCGTCGGCGCGGGCGTCATCGCGATCATCGGCTGGCTCGGTGAGCTGGCATTCAAGAAGGAAGCGATGGGCTTCGGTGACGTGACGCTCATGGCGATGGTCGGCGCCTACCTCGGGCCGGGGCGGTCGCTCCTCACCGTCTTCCTCGGCGCGGTGATCGGCGCCGTGGCCTTCCTCGGCGCGGTGCTTCCCATTACATACCTTCGAAGCCGCCGTCGCGGCGTTGAATTCGCTCCGCCGCTCGTTCCCTTTGGCGTCTTTCTCGCTCCGGCGGGAATGGTCGCCCTACTCTGGGGGAGCGATCTGGTGCGCTGGTACGTCGTGGGAGTCCTCGGCCTGTGATCCTCGAAGAGATGCTCGGCTCGGAGGGCGCGCTCGAGCGCTGTACGCGCGACCTCACCGCCGAAGCCCGATCCGGAAAGCTCGAGCCGGTGCGCTGTCGCGATCCCGAGATCGCGCGCGTGATCGACGTCCTCCTTCGCCAGAGCAAGAACAATCCGGCCCTGGTGGGCCCCGCCGGTGTGGGGAAGACGGCGATCGCCGAAGGGTTGGCGCAACGAGTGGCCGCGGGCGCGGTGCCGCTCGCGCTGAGAAAGGTGCGTCTCCTCGCGCTCGATCACGTGTCGGTGCTGGCGGGAACGATGTATCGCGGCCAGTACGAGGAGCGGCTCAAGGGGATCGTCGCCGCGGCCTCGGCCGATCCCAACGTGATCCTCTTCATCGATGAGCTGCACAATCTGATCGGGCAGGGAACGGCGCTGGGCGTGGCGATGGACGCGGCCAACATGCTCAAGCCGGCTCTCGTGCGCGGCGAGTTCCGGGTGATCGGTGCGACGACCAGCGATGAGTACGAGCGCTGGGTGTGCGGCGATCCGGCGCTCGAGCGGCGCTTTCAGAAGGTGACGGTACGGGAGCTGTCGCCGGAGGAGACCCTCGAGGTGTTGCAGGCACGCCGCCAGCGCCTCGAGCGACATCACAATGTCGCCATCGCGGACGAGGCGCTCGTCGCCTCGGTGTCTCTCACCGACCGCTACGTGAAGGATCGCGCGCGTCCCGACCGGGCGATCGATGCGCTCGACGAGGCCTGTGCGCACACCCAGGCGCTGGCCGTGCTCTCGCCCGCTCTCGAGGCGATGGTCGCCGAGCGGCGGGAGCTCGTGCGTCAGGCGGCGTCAAACGGGGCGAGGGCCGACGCACCCAGCCGAGGGTCGGCTCCCATGCCCGGCGTCGACGATCCTTTCGAGCGCCTGGCACGCGACGGGCTCAAGGCCCTCGAGCGATTCGGCGCCGAGCTCGAGGCAGCGTTCACAGGCCAGCGGGCGCCGGAACCCGTGGGCGCCCCCGGCGCGGCGAGCCAGCCCTCGCGCGCCGCCGCGCCGACCTCGCCCGAGGCGCCGCCGCGCGGCACCCCGAGCGCGCGGCTGGCTGCGCTCGAGATCGAGCTGCACCGCCGGTTGATCGACGAGGGGCTCGTCGTGCGTGGCCACGACATCGCCCGCGTGGTGAGTGTCGCCACGGGGCAGCCCGTCGAGTGGACCGCGTGAGCCGGCGCGCCGCACCCGCCCTCCTCCTCGCCACCTTCGCTGTTCTCGCCTGCTCGCGCG
This sequence comes from Gemmatimonadaceae bacterium, assembly GCA_035623475.1. GTDB lineage: Bacteria > Gemmatimonadota > Gemmatimonadetes > Gemmatimonadales > Gemmatimonadaceae > DASPTK01. Next base: position 66,412 of record DASPTK010000021.1, read on the forward strand.
ACCGCACCGCGGCCGCGCAGGAATCCTACGCCCGCGAGGTGAAGGAGGCGATCCCGGAGATCGAGGAGGCGACGGGGCTCAAGTTCAAGACGCCCCCCAAGGTCGAGCGGCGGACGAAGGCCGAGGTGCGTTCCTTCCTCGACCGGCAGTTCGACGAGGAGCGCTCGCAGCAAGATCTCGCGGGCCAACAGATCCTCCTTCGGCGTCTCGGACTGATTCCCGACACCATGGATTTGCGCCGCTTTCTGGTGGATCTCTACGCCGAGCAGGTGATCGGCTTCTACGACCCCGCCACAAAGGTGCTCTACATCGTCGATGGGACGCCGCCCGAGCAGGTGGAGCTGGTGGTGCAGCACGAGCTCGTGCACGCGCTTCAGGATCAGTACCTGAACATTGATTCCCTGCAGCACATCCGAGGGGACGACGACCGGGTGCTCGCCGCACAGTCGGTGATCGAGGGGCAGGCGGTGCTCGTTCCGCTCCAGGTGATGCTCGGTCCGGGGGCCGAGTTCCCCGGCGGGTGGGACAAGGTGCGGGAGGCGATTCGCGAGAATCGGAGCAGCATGCCGAAATTCGCTTCGGCGCCGGAGATCCTCCAGGAGATGGCAATCTTCCCATATCTGAACGGCGCCGAGTTCGTTAGGCGATTCGACCAGCGCTTTCCGCACGAGCAGCCGTTCGGCGCGCGGATGCCGACGTCGAGCGAGCAGATCCTTCACCCGGATCGCTTCTTCGGCGCGCAACCGGATCAGCCGATCCTGGTTACGCTGCCCCCCCCGAGCGGCGCCGGCGTGAGGAGCACCTACGACAACGACATGGGGGAGCTCGGAACTCGCCTCTTCCTCTTCGAGCACCTGAAGGATCAGGCGGCGTCGGTGCGGGGGGCGACGGGCTGGGCCGGCGATCGCTACGCGATTCTGCAGACCCCGAAGGGCGATGGCGTGGCCTGGCTGACGGTGTGGGACTCGCCGGCCGAGGCGACCGACTTCGCGCAGGCCGCCGCGTCCGTGATCAGCAAGCGCTTCGGCGCCGTCGCCCCGCGCGAGGCGTACGAGGGGAAGGTGTACTCGGTGCGCGGGCGAACGCTTCTGCTCTGGATCGGTGTGATCGCCGGCCACGCGTCAGTGCTCTACGTCGACGTCCCGGAGGGGGTCAACCCGGCCCTAATCGATCCGGCGAAGGTGAAGCTGCGGTGAGCGCGCGCGGGTCGCTAACGTGCGCGCGTCGGCGCTCAGATCACCTTGGTCACGAGATAGATCAGCAGCCCCACCAGTCCGCCGACCAGTGTGCCGTTGATCCGGATGAACTGCAGGTCCTTCCCGATCGCCAGCTCGATGCGTTGGGAGGTGACCGCGGGGTCCCAGCCGGCGACGGTCTGAGCGATGAGCTGTCCCACTTCGCCCTGGTAGCGATCGACGACACTCACCGCCACGTCGGCGATCGCGGCGTCGGCACGCTCGAGCATCCGCGGGTCCGCTACCGCCGCCTCTCCGAGCGTGACGAGCCCTCGCTCGATCGCCGTCGGTGAGAAGACATCCGGATTCTCCGCGTAGCGGATCAGGGCGTCCTTGGCCTGCTGCCACACCGCCGCCGAGAAGCGGCGCACGGCGTCGGCGTCGAGGATCTCCAGCTTGATCACCTCCGCCCTCGCCTGCACCTCCGGCGAGTGGTGGAGCCGGTCGATGAAGCGGTGCAGCGCCTCGTCGAATCGGATGCGGAGAGGGTGGTGTGGGTCGTCGCGGATCTCGGCCAGGGTGCGATCCAACCCGGTGACGATCTTCTGGTGGATCTTCTCGTCCACCATGTCCGGAACCCACCACGGACTCTCGCGCTCGATGCTGGCGCGAATCGTGTCCTGATTCTCCGCCACGGCGCGCGAGAGGAGGCGAATCGCCTCGTTGAGCAGCTCCTGATGGCGGTCGTCCTCGGTGATCACCGAGAGGAGCCGGCCGATGAGGGGCGCGACCCGCGTCGACCGAACGCGCTCGAGAAGCATCTCGTCGAGCAGTTGCTGGACGTCGTCATCGCGCAGGGATCGGACGCCGGTGGCGAGGCCGGCGGCGGCGTACCGGGCCACGGTCCGGCTGTTCTCGGGGACGGTGAGCCACCTCGCGAGCTGCTCGGCCACCTGCAGGCTGTCGAGCTTCTGCGCCACCACCTCGCGACTCAGGAAGTGCTTCTGTACGAAATTGCCTAACGCGCGACCGATCTGGTCCTTGCGCGCGGCGATGATCGCCGTGTGGGGGATCGGGATGCCGAGCGGGTGCTTGAAGAGGGCGGTCACCGCGAACCAGTCGGCGACGCCGCCGACCATCGCCGCCTCGGCGGCGGCCTGGACCCATGCCAGCCAGGGGTATCGGGGCAGGAGGAGGTGCGCCGCGATGAAGATCGCGGTCGCCAGCACGAGGAGCCCGGTCGCGCGGCGCTTCATGCGCGCGAGCTGGGCTTCCTTTACGGGATCGTCGAGCGGCTGGAGCACCACGTTAGGCTGAGGGTGCGCGCCGGGGCCGGTCTAGGTGGTCGTTTCTATCGGGATCGGGCGCTCCGCCGACCTGATCGACGGCTCGTCTCCCGGCTCCGCGGGCGCGGTGTCGACCGGCGCACTCACCGGGGGAGGGAGGAGAGCCAGTCGCAGCACCTCGTCCATCGTCGCTGCGAAGGTGAACACCATGTTGGTGCGCACCGTCTCGGGCACGTCGCGGAGATCCTTCTCGTTGCTCTTAGGGAGAATGACCTCGCGCAGCCCGGCGCGGTAGGCGGCGAGGACCTTCTCCTTCACCCCGCCGATCTCGAGGACGCGGCCGCGAAGCGTCACCTCGCCGGTCATCGCCAGGTCGCGCCGTACCGGGCGCTCGCTCAGGGCGCTGGCGATCGCCAAGGTGACGGTGATGCCCGCGCTCGGCCCGTCCTTCGGAATCGACCCCGCCGGCAGGTGGATGTGGAGATCGAAGTCGCGGAACATCTTGTCGTCGATGTCGAGCTGACCGGCGCGTGACCGCACATAGGAGTAGGCCGCGTCCACCGACTCGCGCATGACGTCGCCGAGCTGCCCGGTGACGATCAGGCGGCCGGTGCCCGGCATTTTGAGCGCCTCGATGGTCATGAGATCGCCGCCCGTCGAGGTCCAGGCGAGCCCGGTGGCCGCTCCCACCTCCGGCTCCGTCTCGGCTTCGTCTCTCGGGTAGCGCTGCACGCCGAGGATCTCCTCGACCATCGCCTGGTCCACCACCCACGCCCCCTCCTCCCCCTCGGCCTTCTTGCGCGCCCGCTTCCGCATGATCGCGGCGATGTTGCGCGAGAAGCCGCGCAGCCCCGCCTCACGCGAGTAGCCGCTCGAGATGAGACTCAGCATCTCGTCGGTGAACTGGAGGTCCTTGTCGGTGATGCCGTGCTCCTCGAAGAGGCGCGGCAGCAGGTAGCGCCAGGCGATCTCGACCTTCTCCTCGATCGTGTAGCCGGCGATCCGGATGACCTCCATTCGGTCGCGGAGCGGGGCGGGGATGTCGAAGAGGTTGTTGGCGGTGCAGATGAAGAGCACCGACGAGAGATCGAAGGGGAGGTTGATGTAGTGGTCGACGAAGGAGTGGTTCTGCGACGGGTCGAGAACCTCGAGCATCGCCGCCGTCGGGTCTCCCGACATCCCCCCGTGCGTCATCTTGTCGATCTCGTCGATCATGAGCACGGGATCCTTGAGGGCGACGCGACGAAGCGCCTGGATGATGAGACCGGGCATGGCGCCCACATAGGTGCGCCGGTGTCCGCGGATCTCCGCCTCGTCGCGCACGCCGCCCACCGAGATGCGGTAGAATTCACGCCCGATCGAATGCGAGATTGCCTCACCTAACGACGTCTTCCCCGTACCCGGCGGTCCGACGAAGCAGAGGATCGGCCCGTGCGGGTCCCCTCCCCGGAGCTTGCGGACGGCGAGGTACTCGATGATGCGCTCCTTCGCCTCATCGAGGCCGTAGTGCTTGGTGTCGAGCGCCTCCTGCACCTTGGTCAGCTCGATCGTCTCGGCCCCCGATCGTTTGTGGAAGGGGAGGGCAAGAAGCCAGTCGAGGTAGGTGCGGATCACCTGGTACTCGCTCGATGCCGGCGAGAGAAGGCGCATGCGCTCCGTCTCTCGGCGCGCCTCCTGGGCCACCTTCTCGGGGAGATTCGCCTCCTCGATCTTCTTGAGGATGTCGAGCGCCTCCTTCTCCCCCGGGTCCGCCTCTCCCAGCTCGGCCTGGATCGCGCGGAGTTGTTGCCGGAGGTAGAACTCGCGCTGGTGCTGCTCGATCTTCACCTCGGTCTGCCGCTTGATGTCCTCCATCACCCGCGCCCGCGCCACTTCGCGCTCGAGCCGATTGAGGACGAAGCGGATCCGCTCGCCGATGTCGAGGCGCTGCAGGACCTCGTCCTTGTCCGAAATGCGGAAGTTCATGTTCGTCGCGGCCAGGTCGGCGAATCGGCCGGGATCGGACATGTTCATTTTGAGGATCGCCGGCACCTCGTCGGGGATGCGGTCGACCAGCTCGGCCAGCGTTTCGGCGGCCGAGACGAGGCGAGCCATCAGCTCCTCGCCGTTGATCGGATCGAGTGGCGTCTCGCGCGCTGGCTTGATGCGAGCGACCGGGTAGGGCTCTCGCGCCTCGATGCCGTCGACGACGATGCGGCGTAGGCCTTGGAGCGTGATCTGGATCGTGTCGCCCGGCAGGTTGATGCGCTCGTGCACGCGCGCGGCGACGCCGACGCGTCCCACGAAGACATCCGGGTTGATCGTCTCATCGTGGTCCCCGCTCGCCACGACGAGACCGACGATCAGGCCCGCCTCATCGTGCGAGCGGATGATGGAGAGGTTCTCCGGCGCGCCCATCTGCACGGCGATCGTGCCGAGCGGGTAGACGATGGTCGAGCGCAGCGCCATGAGTGGGAGCGTGGGCGGCAGCTCGGACTTGAGGATCTCTTCCTTGCGTTGGGCGCGGGCCATGTGATGGGCCGTTGGAGGCCGGGGGAGAGAGGTGTTGTCGGGGGTCGCGTAGGGGTAAGGGGCGCGCGCGGTTAGAGCCGGGCGCGGCGGGAATCTTCGGCGGTGTTCTCACTCCCGACGCGCAAGCCCGCGTCGGAGCTACGTACCCTCCCTCACCCCACCCGGCACCGGACACCCGCCGTTGCTCTAAATCTTACAGCGATCTAGCTTTAACGGCTATGTTCGATGAGCTGAGCGAGAAGCTTAACGGCGTCTTTGCGCGCCTGCGCGGCCGCGGAGTCCTGTCGGAGAGCGACGTCAAGGAGGGGCTGCGCGAGGTGCGGCGTGTCCTCCTCGAGGCCGACGTCAACTTCCAGCTCACGCGCGAGTTTCTCGAGCGAGTCGAGCGGAAGGCCACCGAAGTGGCGGCCCTGAAATCTGTCTCGCCGGGGCAGCAGATCGTCAAGGTGGTCCACGACGAGCTCGCGGCGATGCTCGGCGAGCAGCGCGAGCCCCTCAAGCTCGGCACCGTGCCGCCCGGCGTCATTATGATGGTCGGACTGCAGGGCTCGGGAAAGACGACCACGGCGGCGAAGCTCGCGAAGAAGCTGCACGCGGAAGGACGGGCGACGCGCCTCATCGCCGCCGACGTCTATCGCCCGGCCGCCATCGATCAGCTGGAGACTCTCGGCGCCCAGATCGGCGTGCCCGTCTATCTCGAGCGAGGATCGACTGACGTCGTGCGCATCGCCCGACACGGCATCGAGGAGGCACGTCGCGCTCGCGACCGCGTCGTCGTTCTCGATACGGCCGGGCGTCTGCAGATCGATGAGCCGATGATGGATGAGCTCCGGCGGCTCAAGGAGACGGTGCGGCCCGACGAGATCCTGCTCGTCGCCGACGGAATGACAGGACAGGATGCCGTCCGGATCGCCTCCGGCTTCGACGAGGCGCTCGGTGTCACCGGCGTCGTGCTGACGAAGATGGATGGCGACGCGCGCGGCGGTGCGGCACTCTCGATCTACGGCGTCACGAAGAAGCCGATCAAATACGTCGGGGTGGGGGAGAAGCTCGATGCGCTGGAGGAGTTCCACCCCGAGCGGATGGCTGGACGGATCCTCCAGATGGGAGACATCGTCTCCCTGGTCGAGAAGGCGCAGGAGGCCTTCGACGCCGACGAAGCGAAGAAGCTCGAGAAGAAGGTGCGGAAGGAGGGCCTCGACCTCGAGGACTTCCTCACGACGATGAAGCAGATCCAGCGCCTGGGCCCCGTCGAAGGCATCTTGAAGATGTTGCCGGGCGTGAATGCGAAACTGCTGAAGCAGGCGAAGGCCGATCCCAAGCGGCTCAAGCACGCCGAGGCGATCGTGCTCTCGATGACCAAGGCGGAGCGCAAGAATCCAACGATCCTCAACGGGTCGCGCCGCGCCCGCATCGCCAGAGGGAGCGGTCGATCGATCAGTGAGGTCAACCGGCTCCTCGAGCAGTTCCGCGAGATGCAGAAGATGATGAAGAGGCTTGGCAAGGGCGGCGGGATGGGTATGATGAGGCGCGTGTAGGGCAACGCTCAGAGCACGGAAAACCCACTTACCAGGATCAAATCGAATGGCCGTCAAGATTCGCCTCCGCCGCGTTGGGCGGAAAAAGACACCGCTCTATCGCGTCGTCGTGGCAGATTCGCGAAGCCCGCGTGATGGTCGGTTCATCGAGACCATCGGGAGCTACGACCCGCGCCGGGAAGGCGGTCTCACCTTGAAGAGTGACCGCGCTCACCACTGGCTCGACGTCGGCGCGCAGCCGACGGACACGGTGCGCTCCCTTCTTCGGAAAGCAGGGTTGCTCAAGGCGAGGCACCAGACGCGCGTCGCGGCGAAGCGCGCCCCGGGCGCGGTTCCGGTCTCGGAGTAGATCGCCGCGGCGAGCCCAAGCCCGCATGATGATCGTCGGGCGCCTGTTGCGGGCTCACGGGATTCGCGGAGAGTTGATCGTCGAACCCATCACGAGCGAGCCGGCCGCTGTCTTTGCGGTCGGCCGTCGACTTTTTGCCGGGGATAGCGACGGCGACCCCCTCCCCGGGGAGCTCGTGCTCACGGTGCGCACCGCTCGCGAGCGACCGAACGGCACTCTCATCGTTCTCTTCGACGAGATCGATGATCGCACCGAGGCCGAGCGCTGGCAGAATCGCCATCTGCTCGCTCCCGCCTCCGAGCTCACGCCGCCGGGCGAGGGAGAGGTCTACGTCCACGAGCTCGTGGGGATGCGGGCGCTGCTCGAGGATGGTGGCGTGATCGGAGAGGTGACGGGCGTGCTCGAACTGCCGCAGGGCCTCGCGTTGGAGATCGAGCGTTCCGGCGCACCGGTGATTCTCCCCTTCCACGAGGCCTTCATCCGCCGCGTCGATCGAGAAGGGCGCTCGATCGTGGTGGCTCCTCCCGAGGGGCTCCTCGACTGATGCTCCGCGTCACCATCGTCTCGCTCTTCCCCGAGTACTTTCGCGCGCCGCTCGGGTTGAGCATCCCCGCGCGGGCGGAGGGGGCGGGCGCAGTCAGCTACCGGCTGATCGATCTTCGCGATTTCACGCGCGATCGACACCGCACCGTCGACGACTATCCGTTCGGCGGCGGCGCGGGGATGGTGATGAAGCCGGAGCCCTTCTTCGAGGCGGTGGATTCTCTGGCCCCGGCCACCGGCTCGCCGATCGTGCTCATGTCGGCGCGCGGGCGTCCGTTCACGCAGGAGGATGCCGTCCGCTACGCCGCGGGATCGGAGCTCACGATCCTCTGCGGGCACTACAAGGACGTGGATCAGCGGGTGGCGGACCATCTCGCCACCGAGGAGATATCGTTAGGCGAGTTCGTCCTGAGTGGGGGCGAGGCAGCGGCGCTGGTGATCGTCGACGCGACGGTGCGGCTCCTGCCGGGGGCGATGTCGGACGCCGAGAGCGCCCGCACCGACTCCTTCGCCGCAGGTGATGGTATGCTCAGCGCACCGAGCTACACGCGCCCGGCGGAGTATCGCGGCTTCCGAGTGCCCGACGTGCTGCTCTCCGGCGATCACGCGCGGATCGCCGCCTGGCGCGAGGATCAGCGCGCCGGCTCGGGATTCCGCGAGCGCGAGGCGGGGGCGCCTCCCGACCGGCCGCGCGAGGCCGGCAAGCGGACACGCCGCACCGGTCCGGAGCCCTGAAGGGCGTTGGAGGCGCTCGACGCTCGATGGCCAATGGGCGCGCTACCATCTCGTCCGCGGGATCGCTAACTTCCGCGTCTCCAGCCAACCCGCAATCACCCGGCGGCTCCCTCCCGAGCCCGGAGTTTCCATATGCATCCGTTCACCGAGACCCAGAAGGAGTACCTCCGCTCCGATATCCCTCCGTTCCGCCCGGGCGATACGCTGCGCGTGACCGTGCGGGTGAAGGAGGGTGACAAGGAGCGTCTCCAAGCCTTCGAGGGCGTCTGCATCGCCCGCCGCGGAAGTGGCGTCAGCGAGACCTTCACTGTGCGCAAGATCTCGAACGGCGTCGGTGTCGAGCGGATCTTCCCGGTGCATAGCCCGATGCTCGGCAACGTCGTCGTCGTGCGTCGAGGGCGGGTCCGTCGGGCGAAGCTCTACTACCTCCGCAACGCGTCCGGGAAGGCGGGCCGCATTCGCGAGAAGAAGACGCACCTCCTTCTGGCGGAAGCCGAGGGAGAGTAGAGAGTGGCGGGAGGCGCACGACGGGGGAGCTCCCGCTCCGCTCCCGTGCACCGAGCCCGCTGGACGACCCTCGAGCGCGACCTCCGTCGCACTGGGGCCACCCTCATTGCCGGGGTCGATGAGGTCGGGCGAGGATGTCTCGCCGGTCCCGTCGTGGCATGCGCGATCGTCATGCCGCACGACAAGCGGGCCATTCGCGGCGTCGACGACTCGAAGATGCTCACCGCCATCGCGCGCCGTCGGCTCGCTCGGGTCATACTCGAGCGCGCCCTGGGAGTGGGGATCGGCGCGGCGTCGGCCGCCGAGATCGACCGTTACAACATCTATCAGGCCAGTGCTCTCGCGATGCGGCGGGCGCTGTCGCGCCTCGCGCTGACGCCCGACCAGGTGCTCGTCGATGGCCGGCCGATCCGATCCCTCCGCATCCCACACACGGCGGTCGTGGACGGCGACGACAAATGCTTCAGCATCGCCTGTGCGTCGATTGTGGCGAAGGTCACGCGCGACCGCCTCATGGCTCGTCTCTCGCAGCGGCATCCGGGCTACGCCTGGGAGCGGAACTGCGGCTATGCCACGAGGTCGCACGTGGCCGGTCTCAACTCCCTCGGCCCGACGCCGCATCATCGGCGAAGCTTCTTCCGCGTGCTGGCGGCGCTCGAGGCAGCAGGGGCGATTGCGGCGGACAGCGCGCTCGAGGCGGACAGCACATCCGTTTCCTTGGCCTTCGACGCCGCACCCGAGCTCGCAGAGCCGCTCGCGCTCCTGGATGACGCCGCCGCCGTCGGGTCGCTCGAACCGGACCTCGAGCTTCCGCGTTGATCGATAGATCGGGACCCATATCTTCGGTATGCCTACGGCACCGCTCGCCTAGCGATGGGGAATTGCCGGACGCACACTAAGGAAAGGTCCCATCTGGCGGGCTCGGCACGTTTCTAGCAGAATGTCAGCAGACGTTGCGCCCTCGCGTTCAAAGGTTACACTCATTGATCCACCGTGTAGCACCGGAGCACACCATGAAGACTCAGCTCAAGACGGTTGCCGCCATGGCCCTCGCTGCGCCCCTGGTCGTCGGGTGTGCTAGCAAGGGGTTCGTCAAAGAACAGGTTGCCGCGGAAGCGGCGCGCGCGGACTCGAACACCGCCGCGCAGGTGACAGGGGAGAAGAATGCCCGTGTTGCCGCCGACAGCGCCCAGAACGCCGCGCTGACCGCGCAGGTCGCGGATCTCAAGCGCGATCTCGATAGCCTTCGCAGTGAGTTTGGCGCGAAGGTGACGGCGATGGAGAACGGGATGGAGTTCGCTCTCCCGGTGCACTTCGCCTTCGACGACGCCACAGTTCGCGACGAGGACAAGCCGGCCCTCGACCGCTTCGCCAAAGTCGCGCAGAAGTACTATCCGAGCTCGCCGATCACCGTTGAGGGCTTCGCGGATCCCGCGGGTGGCACCAAGTACAATCAGACCCTGTCGCAGCATCGGGCAGAGTCGGTGCGGGACTATCTGTCGACTCAGGGTTTGACCGATCTCAAGGCCGTCGGCTACGGGAAGACCCGCTACGTGGTTCCGAACGCCCAGAAGGATGATCCGGGCGCGGAGCTGAACCGTCGCGTGGTGTTCGTGATCGAGAGCAAGGATAACGGCCCAGCAGGCGTCGCCTCGATCGGCCAGTAATCGCACCTCTCTCCGATCTCCACGAGGGCGGCGTGTCGAAGGCGACACGCCGCCCTCGTTCTTTTCCTGTCATCGAGAGCGACGCTAGTGCGTCATTCCCGGCATCCCGTCCATCGCGGGCATGGTGGCGTGCGTTCCCCGCGCCCGTGCCTGCACGAACACAACCAGCCCTCCCGGAGTCCTCGAACCATACGCGTGCTCCAGCGAAGACGGCACCACATCGAGCGTCGCCAACCCTCCAACCCCGATGCTGAGCCCCACCGGCGATGCCACCTCTCGCGTGTACCCGGCAGAGAGTGACACGATCGGATAGATCCGATTCGTGGGCTGATCGGCGATGGCGAGGTCCTGAGCGCTCTTCTCGACCCACTCCCCTCGGGCGAAGATCGCGTTCTTTTCGTCGAGGGTGACGTCCGTCTCTGCGAGCGCGCTCCGCTCCCAGTGCGATGGCTCCGAATGCAGGTTGCCGCCATAGATGATCGCGCTCGCCCACTCCCCCTTCTCGGCGAATGACGTGACGTAGATCGCCGACACGGACACTCGGTGGATCGCATCGGCCGGCTCGAGCTCCTCGGGGCTCGCGAGGTAGCCGTACGACGCGCTCAGACTCCAGGCTGGGCTCGGATTCACCGTGAGTCGCCCGCTGTACGAGTCGAAGCCCCGGAGCTCGAGCCCCACCCGATCCGTAGGTTCCCGACCGTTGAACCACGATCCCTCGACCTTGATCGTCCGCGTGTAGATGCCGGCGGTGAGCACGCCGTCCTGGATGTGCGTTCCGTCCTGCCAATGGTGCCCGAGCGGCGCGAAGGGATTGTCCATTGCCGAGGGGCGATGCATGTACGCCGGGGGACCGAGCGCCGGCTCCCCAGCGGCCGCCAGATAGAGCTCCAGCGCCACGTCCCGGCCCACCGCGCGATCGAAGAGCGCGGCGAGCTCCATGAAGAGATCGTGCGGGTGCTGACGGTCGTGGAGCGGCGCATCCTGGTAGCTCTCGCCCGTCTGCAGCAGGAGGGGATATCCCTGGCCGCCTACTGTCGCCGGCTCGGCGCTCAGCATTCCGCGGAGTTGCACGCGACCACCGGCGAGGGGGTGATTCGCCATGAGCATCGCCCAGTTGATGCTCTGCACGAGTGCGGCGCCACGCGGCCCGAACTGGGCATCGAACTGCACATTCGCCATCCCGTGCAGCATGAGCACCCACGATCCGGGGGTGAAGTGAGCCGCGTGCATGACCGAGGCATCGGGCACCCAGCTCGTCCCCGACGCGATGCGCGAGTCGACGATGCCGAGCGGCGCCGGTGGCCCCATCGGCATCGAGTGCGCCGTGTCCGTCGGACCCATCGCCATCGGGGGCGCGGGGTCGGCTGCGCTGTCGCTCCGCGTCGGCGCTTGGGCGAGTGCGCGCGGCGCCCACAGGCACGCGCAAAGGAGCGTCGCCGCGAACGTGAGACGCATGACGGAGAGGGGGGAGAGCAGGTGCCGCGCGCCGACGTTCAATCGCGGCGGCGCGCGAAAGATAGTCTTGCGCTCACCGCCTGACAAAGTACGTCGCGCTAGCTCCCACGGAGATGCTACGCTCCTGGCTGTCCGATCGATCGCGCATCGATCTGCCGGAGCGCCGCGTCGTCGCGATCGAGTCCGTAGTACGACTCCCAGGCCCTCAGTCGCTCTGACGTGAGCCCGTCGAGGAGCGACGTGATCTCGCGCACCGAGCGCCGCACCTCGGTCAGCGATTCGGTGGTCATCGCCGAGCGCTCGCTGGCTGTC
>DASPTK010000022.1:0-2448 GCA_035623475.1 Gemmatimonadaceae bacterium
GGACGCCGAGGGCGGAGAGGAACTCGAGGTATTGATCCTGGACGTGCTGGGGGGCGTGGGGCGGGATCCGGTGCGTGGTGAAGAGCCAGTTGAGGTCGCGGGCCCGCGCCCGGTCGAACCCCAGCTTCACTGGCGAGCGCACGAACGTCGTCAGAATCCCAGCCTTCAAGTAATCCTGCAGCGCGAGCGTCACATCGAACTCTCTCCGGCGCAACTCCCGGCGAATGTCGGCGAACGACCACCAGCCACGTGCGCGATCGAGCTCGATGATCTCGTCGACGGCGGGATGCCCGCGCACGAGGGTCGCGGCGAGGGGCTGAAGAATCCAGGTCACGTGGCTTGCCGGGGCGACACGCTTGAGCGCGTTCACAATGGGAAGCGTGTGAACGGCATCCCCCACCGCCGAGAGCATCACGATGGCGATGCGGTCCAGCGAGACATGGAGCGATGCAGCGGGAGCGAGCGGAGTGGGCGAGGAGTGAGCCACGTCGAACCGGGCGGCGGGATGGCCGGGAAACTATATTCTGCCGTGCCGGCAACTAGTCCGCGATTCAAGGAGCGCTGACGTCAATGGATGCAGGGATCGGCACGCTGATCGCTCGGCTCGCCGAGACGAACATCGAGATCTGGCATCAGGAGGAGCGCGCCCGCGACGACGACGACCATCGCGTCGCGGCGGCGAAGCGCACGATCGACCGGCTCAACCAGCGCCGGAACGATCTGATAGAGCAGATCGATGATGCCGTTGCCAGCCTCATGGCGCGGAGTCGAAGCGAGGGTGGACGTGGCTGAAACGGTGGGCGCCTTGGCCGACAAGCTCATCATCGTCCAGCTCAAGCTCTACCACATGACCGAGCAGGCGGAGCGCCCGGACGCGTCCGCGGACTTCCGGGGCCAGTGCCTCGACAGGGTGGACGTGCTGCGCCATCAGCGCGCCGACCTGTCGAAGGAGCTCGACGAGCTGCTGTCGGCAATCGCCTCCGGGGCGGTGGCGCCGCGGGTCTTTCGCCAATTCAAGATGTACAACGATCCTCGGTACCGAATTGACGGCGAGCGCCGCTAGCTCCTCCGCGCCGCTGCTCGGCGGCGCGACCCGACCGCTCACCGTGCTGCACGTCGACACGGAGCGGGGGTGGCGTGGCGGCGAGCGACAGGTGCTCTGGCTGGTGGAGGGCCTGGCGCAGCTTGGCCATCGGAGCGTCGTCGCCGCGCGGCCGGACGAACCCCTGGCGGAGGAGATGCGCCGGCGCGACGTGCCGGTGGTGGAGTTGGCGCCGACCTCCGAATTCGACGTTGCGGCGGCGCTCCGGCTCCGCCGATCCATCCTGAGATTGCGCGCCGACGTCGTACATGCCCACTCCGGCCACGCCGTCGCACTCTCGGCGGTCGCCACGCTCGGCACGCGCGCGCGAATGGTGGTGTCGCGCCGCGTCGACTTTCCGGTGCGGCGCAATCCCGCTTCGCGCTGGAAGTACGCGAGGGCGCACGCGATCATCGCAGTCTCCCGAGCGGCCGCCGACGCCCTGATCGGAAGCGGCATCGACCGGTCGCGCGTCGAGGTGATCCACAGCGGCGTCGATCTGTCGCGCAGCGTGCGGCCGGCGACGGCGCAGACTCTCGCGGCGCTCGGAGTCTCCCCGGGGGCGCCTCTCGCGGTGATGGCGTGCGCCCTGGTGAATCACAAGGACCCGGTCACGTACGTGCGCGCGATCGAGAAGGCTCGGCGGAGCGTGCCGAACCTGCAGGCCGTCCTCGCCGGCGACGGCTATCTCCGGCCGGCAGTCGAGCGCGCCGCGTCGTCGCTCTCGCTCGAGGGCACGCTCCGGATCGTCGGCGATCGGGCCGATGCCGACTCTCTCCTCGCGGCGGCCGATGTCGTCGTCATGAGCTCGCGAGAGGAGGGTTTGGGCAGCGTGGCGATCGACGCCATGTCGTTCGGGAAGCCCGTGGCCGCGACGGCGGCCGGGGGGATCCCGGAGGTGGTCGAGCACGGGCGCACCGGTCTCCTCGTCCCCGTCGGCGACGCCGACGCGCTGGGCGATGCCGTCGCCCGATTGGTGCGCGACCCGCGACTCGCCGCGTCGCTCGGCCGCAACGGCCTCGCTCGGGCTCCGAGCTTTTCCATCGAGCGCACCGTCTCCCTCACCGCGTCGGTCTACGAGCGACTCACCTCGTCAGGCACGCGGTAGCGCTGCGCCCAGATCTCGACCTTCTCGACCACATCGCGCACCTGAATGCGCTCCATGCGGCCGGCGCGGTGCGCCATCGAGATCGGATAGTCCTCGCCCGGGTCGCCATACGCATCGACGATGAGGTCGTGGAAGAGGCGGTAGGGGCCGACGCGTTTGGGGTTGTTGTAGCCCATGAGGCTGATGACGGGGCGGGCGAGGGCGACGGCCATGTGGAGGGGGCCGGTGTCGAGGGAGATGATCAGGGCGCTGGCGTCGA
>DASPTK010000023.1:0-46562 GCA_035623475.1 Gemmatimonadaceae bacterium
GTCACCGGCGCGAAGACCTGGCACGGTCTCGTACCGCTGGTCCACGCCGGCCTCGGAGCACAATTCGACACCAGCCCTCCCGACATCGGCGGCTTCAGCGTCGGCACCGGCTTCGCCCTCAACGTCGGCTGCGGTGTGAAGTACATCCCTTCCCCGACGAGCCGGTTCACGTTGCGCTTCGACTTCGTGGACAACATCTGGCAGTACGCCTATCCGAGCTCGTACTACCTGATCCCCGGTGGAGCGGGCGTCCCGGTGCTCGTTCCGGGGAGCGCGACGAATCAGTGGACGAACAACCTCCAGCTGACGCTCGGGCTGAACATGGTCATCGGACGGGCCGGCAAGTAGCATCGACCGGCCGCCGGACCACCGATCCCGTTCCCGCGGACTGGACATGAGCCGTGCGTCACTCACCCGGCGGGTCACCTTCGCGGCGGCCCATCGCTACCGGCGGGCGGATTGGTCGGAGGCGCGGAACATCGAGGTCTTCGGTGCCTGCGCGAACCCGCACTACCATGGCCACAGCTACGTCTGCGAGGTGACCGTCTCGGGAGACATCGATGAGGAGACGGGGATGGTGATCGACCTCGCCCTCCTCGACCGCGTGCTGGAGCGCGAGGTTCGCGCGCGCTTCGATCACCGCAACATCAATCTCGACGTCCCGGAGTTCGGCGAGGGCAAGTGGATCCCGACTTCGGAGAACCTCGCGCGGTTCATCCATGCGCGTGTGGCCGCTGCGCTCGGCGACGCTGCGACCGTCACCGGCGTGCTGGTGCGCGAGGACGACAGGCTGAGCGCAGAGTATCGGCCGTGACCCGCGTGACCGGCGCGGTGTTGGCGGGGGGAGACGCGAGCCGATACGGCGGCCGGCCGAAGGGGCTCGAGCGAGTGCGATCCACGCGGGTGATCGACCGCGTCGCCGATGCCCTTCGGGGCGCCACGGACGAGTTGTTGCTCATCGCCAACGACCCGGCCGCCGAGTCGTGGCTCCCCGGAGTGCGGGTGGTGCGCGACGTACGCCCAGGGAGCGGCAGCGTCGGCGGCATCCACGCCGCCCTCACCCACGCCGCCTCTCCGGTGCTCCTCGTGGCCTGGGACATGCCCTTCGTTCCCCTCGGGCTGCTGCGCGCCCTGCGCGATCTCGGCCAGCGGGACGGCTCCGACGCCGCGCTCCCCGAGAGCCGGGGCCCGCGCAGCCTCGAGCCACTCTGTGCGTACTATACTCCAGCATGTATCCCGGCCATCGAGCACGCCATCGACCGCGGAGATCTGCGCGCGGTGGGGTTTCACGCCGAGGTGCGCATCGCGCGCCTTCCGCTGGCTGTCGTAAGCACATTCGGAGATCCGGAGCGCATCTTCATGAACGTCAACACACCAGCCGAGCTCGCGCTCGCGGAGCAGTATGCCAGTGCCGCCGATGGTGGCGATCGTCGGGCGTAAGAAGCACGGGAAGACGACTCTCACCGTCCAGGTGGTCGCCGAGCTCGTTCGTCGCGGGCATCGCGTCATGACCATCAAGCACGGCGCGCACACGTTCAACCTTGACCCGTCGACGACCGACACCTATAGGCACTACCACGAGGGAAACGCCGAGCGGGTCGCCATGGCGGCGCCTGACAAGTTCGCCCTCGTATCGCGGTGGAGTGAGGAGCTCCCGCCCGAGGAGATCGCCTCGCGCTACATGTCGGACGCCGACATCGTCGTGTGCGAGGGATTCACCGGCTCGGCCCTGCCGAAGGTGGAGATCTTTCGCCGTGCTGTGGGTGGCGCGGAGAGCACGCCGCGGTACCGCGCCGATGCGGCGGGCGCCGAGAGGTACCTGGCCATGGTGACCGACACGCCGGCGGCCGCCGGCGCCCTCCCGTGGATCGATGCCAACGCCACCGACGTTGCGGCCAGGGTCGCCGACATCGTCGAGCGGCGCGTCATGAGGAGCCCATGACCCGCTGGCCACACACTGCCGCAATGCTCCTGGTCGGCACGATCGCCTGCTCGAGCCACGGGGCGGCGACATCCACCGCGACGCCGCCGGCGCCGAGCGCCGCGGCCGCGACGCCACCGGCTCTCGCGCGACCGCCGGCGGCCCACCCGCCCGTGCGCGCCTTCCAGCTTTCGATCGACTCGATGGTGGGGCAGCCCGCGTTCCGCAACGCGCACTGGGGAATCCTCATCGTCGATCCCGACCGCGGCGACACGCTCTACTCACACAACGCGCTCAAGCTCTTCCTCCCCGCATCGAACATGAAGATCGTGACGGGCGCCGTCGCCCTCACGCAGCTCGGTCCCGACTTCCGCTTCCGAACGACGTTCGTCGCCACGGGGCCCATTCGCTCGGGCGTGCTCGAGGGAGACCTCGTCGTCGATGGCCGTGGCGATCCCTCCATGAGCGACCACATGCGAGGCGACGCCGCGACCCCCTTTCGCGAGGTGGCCGACTCCTTACGCGCGCACGGCGTGTCGCAGATCGCTGGCCGCATCGTGGCGGGCGATCGGGCCTTCCCCGATGCGACGCTCGGCTTCGGGTGGGCGTGGGACGATCTCGGTGAAGATTACAGCGCCGGAGTCGACGATCTCTACCTCAACGAAGGCATCTCGGAGCTGATCGTGCATGGAGGACGGGCGCCGGGCTCGAGGGCGCGCGTCGAAACGCGGCCGAGCAAGAGCTACCCGCCGGTCGATGCGCGGGGAGTGAGCACAGCGCGCGGAGAATCCTCACTTCACACGGCGGTCGACTCGGCTACCGGCGTCGTGGCCATCACGGGGACGATCGCGCCGGGGACAGTCGATACGCTCACCTGGGTCTACCGGGACCAGCGAGCGGCCTACGTCCACGCCCTCGCCGATGCGCTTCGGGAGGATCACATCACCGTCGCGTCGCACACCGTCCACCGCTCGAGCGCGGCCGGCGGTCGACCGGTCCCCGGGGGAGCCGACCCCGCGCCACGGCGGGGCGAGACTCTCTTCGTCTACCGCTCTCCCCCGCTGCGCGACATCCTGGCGGCGATGGAGAAACCATCGCAAAACCAGATCGCCGAGGTGCTTCTCAAGACGCTCGGCCTCGAGCGTAGCGGCGTCGGCTCGGCAGATAGCGGGCGGGCCGTCGTCGAGCGGCAGCTCATCGCATGGGGGGCGGCGCCGGACGGCTTCGTGATCCGCGATGGCAGCGGCCTCTCGCGCTACGACTACGTGAGTCCCGAGACGATCGTGAGGGTGCTGGCGGCGATGCGGCGCGATAGCGCGTTCACGGTCTTCTACGACGCGCTCCCGATTGCCGGCGTCGATGGAACGATCGAGCGCCGGATGCGCGGCACCGCCGCGCAGGGGAACGTGCACGCCAAAACGGGGTTCGTGGCGAACGCACGGTCGCTGTCCGGGTACGTGACCACGCCGGCAGGCCGGCAGCTCGTGTTCAGCCTCCTCTGCAACAACTGGACGGTGCCCGTGACGCGCGTGGAGGAGGTGCAGGACTCGATCGCCATCCGGCTGGCGAGCCTTCCCGCCCCCTGAGGCCGGCGATGAACTCGGTGGCCGACGCCAGCGCGCGCATCCTGAGCGCGATTGAGCCGCTCGGAACGGAGTCGGTGCCCGTCCGAGACGCGTTAGGCAGGGTGCTCGCCGCACCGGTCGTCTCGCCGCTGACGATCCCCCCCTGGGACAATTCGGCGATGGACGGGTTCGCCGTGCGTTCGCGCGACGTCGCCGGAGCGAGCGCCGAATCCCCGGCGGAGCTTTCCGTTCTCGAGACGGTGGCCGCCGGGGGGTTCCCGACCAAGGCGCTGTCGAAGGGGACGGCGACTCGCATCATGACGGGTGCGCCGATCCCATCGGGCGCCGACGCCGTCATTCGCGTCGAGGACACCGACAATGGCCGCGATCGCGTGCGGATCATGAACGACCGCGACGCGCAGAAGAACATCCGCCCGCGCGGCGAGGACATTCAGAAGGGGAGCGTCGTCCTGACCCCCGGGACACCGATCGGCCCGGCTCAGATCGGCGTTCTGGCATCGGTGGGACAGGCGACGGTCGTCGTACACCGCCGTCCGCGAGTCTCCTTCTTCGGTTCGGGCGATGAACTGGTGGACCTCGATCGGTTCGGCGAAGCGCTCGAAGGAAAGAAGGTCGTCACCTCGAACAGTTACACACTCCACGCGATGATCCGCGCGGCCGGGGGAGAGCCTCGAGACCTCGGGCTCGCGCCCGATGACCCCGCCGTGGTGCGCGAGCGATTCGACCGGGCCCGCGACAGCGATCTCCTCCTCACCAGCGCCGGGATCTCGGCCGGAGAGTCGGACTACATTCGCACCGTCCTCGCGGAGCGGGGAGTGACGCTCGCGCTCTGGAAGGTCCGGATCCGCCCCGGCGCGCCGTTAGGCTTCGCCTGCATCGGAGCGCTCCCCTGGATCGGCCTTCCGGGAAACCCGGTGTCGACGATGGTGACCTTCGAGCTTTTCGTGCGGCCGGTCATCCGAAAGATGCTCGGCCACACACACCTCTTCCGGCGGACGGTGCCCGTGATGTTGGAGGAGCCGGTGACGCTGGGCGCCAAGCTCACTCACTTCTTTCGCGGCGTCGTGCGGGTACGCCTCGATGGCACGCTTGCCGCTCGACTCACCGGACCGCAGGGCTCGGGGCTGCTCACTTCCATGGCACGCGCCAACGCGCTACTGGTGGTGCCCGAAGAGCGCCAGCGGGTCGAGGCCGGTGAGGTAGTGAACGCGCTCCTCTTGGGGGAGGAGGCGGAGAGCGCCGATGAGCTTCACCTATGACACGCACCCGCCGCTCGTCGCCTGCCGTGGGTGCCCTGGCGCCGGCGCCACTCGAGACGTGAGGGGCTCGCGCCACCGATGCCGAGCGCTCCAGCCGCTCACCGCTCTCTCTGGCTCACCGAATCGCTCGGTGGTGAGCCCGCATCCCCCCGGCTCGAGGCATCCATCCGCGCCGATGTCTGCATTGTCGGCGGCGGGTACGTAGGGCTCTGGACCGCGCTCTGCATCACGGAGCTCGAGCCCGGATGCGACGTGGTCGTTCTCGAGAAGGATGTGTGCGGCGGCGGTGCATCCGGAAGGAACGGCGGATTCGTCCTGACCTGGTGGCCGAAGATCGAGACGCTCGTGTCTCTCTGCGGAGATGCCGAGGCTTTGCGAATGGCGCGCGAGTCGGAGCGCGCGGTGGGCGAGATCGACGCCTTCTGCCGCACCCACGGCATCGATGCGCACTTCGTCCGCGGCGGGTGGCTCTGGTCGGCCACCAATTCCGCCCAGATCGGATCGTGGAACGCCGTGCTCCGGACGTGCGCCCGTCTCGGCGCGGAGCCCTTCCGTCGCCTCGACCCTCGCGAGGTCGCGAAGAGGAGCGGCTCCCCGGTCCATCTCGCCGGAGTTGTCGAGGGAGCGTGCGCCACCGTGCAGCCGGCGGCGCTGGCGCGCGGGCTCCGGCGCGTCGCCCTGGAGCGGGGCGTGCGCATCTACGAGGGCACGCGCGCGCAAACGTTCTCACGGTCCCAGCCCGCCGAGATCCGGACCGAGAGCGGCCGCGTACGCGCGGACGCCCTGGTGATCGCGAACGGCGCCTGGGCCGCCTCGATCCGCGAGCTGGCGCGACGTGTCGTCGTCGTGTCGAGCGACATCGTGGCCACCGAGCCGATTCCGGGGCTTCTCGCGGAGATCGGCTGGGGCGACGGCATCTCGATCACCGACTCGCAACTTCGCGTCCACTACTATCGCACGACTCGCGATGGGCGGATCGCCTTCGGAAAGGGGGGAGGCCAGCTGGCGTTCGGGGGTGCGATCGGCGACTCGTTCGACCGGTCGGAGGAGCGCGCGGCGGGTGCGGCGGCCGACTTCTACCGGTTCTACCCGATGCTCCGCCGAGCGCGAATCACGCACGATTGGTCCGGCCCGGTCGATCGCACGCCTAACGCCTTCCCGACCATCGGGCACCTTCCGGGACATCCGAACATCGTCCACGGAGTCGGGTGGAGCGGACATGGCGTCGGGCCGAGCTGGCTTGGCGGGCGGATATTGGCGAGCTTGGCGCTCAGACGCCGCGACGAGTGGAGCGGGAGCGGCGTAGTGGGGCGATCGATGGGCCGTTTCCCGCCCGAGCCGATCCGCTACGTCGGCGGGCGCATCGTTCGGGCTGCCGTCGTGCGAAAGGAAGCGGCGGAGGAAGCGGGTCGCACGCCGGGGCGCCTCGACACCGTGCTCGCCGGGCTGGCCCCGCACGGGTGACGCCACGGCCCCCGCGCGCGGCCGTCGATCGCGTCGCGCTCCGAGCTCCGGCACGAACCCACACACTCGTCAGGCGAGGCGCCGGGCCACGACCTCCGCGATGTCCATGACGGGGACCGGCGAGTCCTTTGCCTTCACGCCGTCGCTCACCATCGTCATGCAGAAGGGGCAGGCGACGGCGATTGTGTCGGCGCCCGTGGCGAGAAGCTCCTCGGTGCGCTCGATGTTGATGCGCTTCCCCTGGCTCTCCTCCATGAACATCCGCCCCCCGCCGGCGCCGCAGCAGAATCCGCGGTCGCGTGTGCGGGCCGGTTCCTGGAGGCGCATGACCGGCAGGATGCGGCGCAGCGTCTCCCGCGGCGCGTCGTAGATGTCGTTGTAGCGGCCGAGGTAGCAGCTGTCGTGGTAGACCATCGCCTGTCCCGCACCGTCCCCCTCCGACAGCGGGAGGCGCCCCGCCGCCAGGAGCCGCTCGATGTAGGTGGAATGGTGGATCACCTCGTAGTGTCCGCCCAGCTGCGGATACTCCTTTCCCAACTGATGGAAACAGTGCGGGCAGAAGGTGACGACGGTGCGGACGCCGTACCGGTCGAGTGTCCCGATGTTCTGCTTGGCGAGCATTTGGTAGAGGTACTCGTTGCCCATGCGGCGCGCGGGGTCTCCGTTGCAGCTCTCCTCTTGCCCGAGGATCGCGAAGCGTACCCCCGCCGCGGTGAGGATTTGGGCCAGAGCTACGCTCACCTTCTTGGCGCGATCGTCGAACGAGCCCATGCAGCCGACCCAGAAGAGCACCTCCGGCATCTCGCCGCGCTCTGCCAGCTCCGCCATCGTCGGGATCTCGAGTCCCTGCGCCCAGTGGGCTCGATCGCCTGGATCGAACGCCCACGGACTCCCATTTCTCTCCATCGACTCGAATGCCGGCTGCACCTCGCCCGGGAAACGAGACTCCATCAGCACGAGATCGCGCCGCATGTCGATGATATGATCGAGGTGCTCGATCCCCACCGGACATTCCTGCACGCAGGCCCGGCAGGTCGTGCACTGCCAGAGCTCCTCTTCGGTGATGTAGTTGTCGAGCAGCCGCCGATCGAGCACAGAGGTCGCGCTGCCTGACTCGGCATCCCTCCCCTCGCCGTGGACGAGCCGATGACTGGACGCCTCGTCCCGATCCCCCACCAGGAGCGGAGCCTTCTCCAGCAAGCGTTGCCGAGTGCTGATGATGATCTTGCGCGGGCTCAGCACCTTGCCGGTGCCGTTGGCGGGACAGGCGGCCGTGCACCGCCCGCACTCGGTGCACGAGTAGCCATCCAGGAGGTCCTTCCACGTGAGCTGGTCGACGTCCGCCGCTCCGAATTGCTCGGCGCCCTCGGCCTCGAGATCGAGGAAGCGAAGGGCGCCCTTGGGCCCCGGACCGCCGGCGTTGGAGAAGAAGACGTTGGGGAGCGAGGTGATGATGTGTAGGTGCTTCGAGTACGGCAGATAGTTGAGAAAGGCGAGAACGAGCAACGCGTGCGACCACCAGGTGATGGCGCGACCTCGCTCGGCGACCTCCACGGGGACGCGGGCAATCATGCCGGCGAGTCCGTAGGAGACGACCTTCTCGCGGGCGACCGTCGTCGGATCGATCGCGACTTGGAAGGCGTTGGCGAGGAACATGGTGATCATCAGCCCGCCGATCGCGCTCAGGATGATGATCGCGTCGGTGTGCTCGAGCCCATCGCCTTCGAGGCGCTTTGGATGGAGGACGAGCCGTCGGTAGAGCGCGAAGGACACGGCCGCGAGCACGATCACGCCGAACGCGTCCTGTGACACCGAATAGAAGCGATAGAGTGCGGGCGGAAGAAATCCGAAGGAGAATGCGGGAAGAATTCCTTGTAGCACGAGCTCTGCCGTTCCCGCCGTGAGTACGATGAAACCCCAGAAGATACCGGCGTGCATCGGGCCGGCGATCGGATCACGGAAGATCTTCTTCTGGAAGATCCCGATCACGAGCACGTTGCGCAGACGCGCCAGCGGGTGATCGAGGCGCGGATCGGGTCGCCCCACACGCAAGTAGGCGATGAGGCGCTGCACGTTGTAGGAGAAGAAACCCGCCGCGATGACTACGACAACGAGAAAGACCACGTTCGACGGGTGCATGGCAAGAAGCTAGGGTCGCTCCTGGAGCGATACAAGCGCGCGCCATTGCCGGGACGGTGACGGAATCCGTATATAGGAAGTCTCTCGCGCGGCGAGGGAATGACCGGTAGTGCGAGGTGGCGTGGCATGATCGCACGACGTGTGGCGTGGCTCTGGATCGCGTTCACGACGACCGCCGCAGCGCAGGGAGTCTCACTCCGTTGGGCGGGCGCGGCGAATCAGGCGCGCACGTTCGCCATCGCCGAATCGGCCTTCGCCATGCCGCTCCCGCGCGAGGTGCCGCACGCCGTGCTCGCGCCCGGTGGCGGGCATGACATCGATCCGCGTCTCATCCCGTCGGACGATCCGGACTCCGGTCAGGTGCCGGACGTCGATGACGTCGATTCGATCGACGTCGTGCCTCGGATCCATCACACCAAGCGCAACGTCGTGCTCTATCTCACCGGGAGCGTGGCCACGCTCGGCGTCCTCTGGGCCCTGCCGGCGAATACCTCGAAGTGGAGCACTCCGGACCACGGCTGGCACCATTTCCTCGAATCATTCCAGAGCGCGCCCACCTTCGATACCGACCCCTGGGGCTGGAACTACGTCGCCCATCCGATATTCGGCGCCGTCACATACTTGATGGAGCGCGACTACGACGAGTCGCCGCTCCGGGGCTTCCTCTTCTCGGCGTGGGCCTCGTGCATGTGGGAGTTCGTCATCGAGGCGCCGATGGAGCACCCAAGCACACAGGATCTGATCTACACGCCGATCCTCGGCTCGATCCTCGGCGAGGGGATCTACCGCCTGACCGTCGCCATGCGGCAGGGCGGCTTCAACACCGCGGAGAAGATCGCGGTGACGCTGATCAATCCGGTGTATGTCTTCCAGCGGGGCTATAAGTGACGTGGTGGCGGCACGCGTCGAGACTCGCCCTCCTCGCGGCAACGATCCTCGCACCGGCAGCAATAGCGCAGACGCCTCTCGGGCTGCCTCCCAGCGTACCGCTCAACCCTGACGCCGCCGATCGCACGGGGCTGTATGCGGCCCCATACCAGGATCCGCGACCCGGCTGGCAGTTCCTCGCCACGGTGGAATACGGCAGCGCGATCGAGCGTGAGTTTGCTCCGGGAGGGATGTATCTGCTCGATGCCGAGCTCATGAGGACGACGCTCAGCATCCGCCACGATTTGGGTGAGCACGCCTTCGTCAGCGGGTGGCTCGGGGTGCGAGGAACCTACGGCGGGTTCACCGACCAATTCGTCAACTGGCTGCACCGCGGTCTCGGGGTCCCACTCGAAGGGCGGGAGTTTCGCCCGCTCAATACGTACGGCGACACAATGTGGTTCTTCACCGGTCGGGAATACAGTCGTCAGGCAAACCCGTTCTTCTTCGATGACATGCGCCTGGAAGGGGGATGGCGACACGACTCCCACTGGCAATCGCTCCTCTCCCTGACGCTGCCGACCAGCACCGGCGAGGGCTATGGGCGCGGTGTGCCGACGGTGAACCTGATCGAGAGCGCTCGCTTCCTCCTCTTCTCGATGCTCACCTTCGAGGCAAGTGCCGGCCTCGGCTATGCGCCGAGCGCTGGCGACCTGAGCGAATACGCCAACCGCTTCCTCGCCACGGCGTCAGGCGGCCTGAGGGCGCGCCTTTTCGACGGGCAATCGATCTACGCCCGGATCTTCTATCACTCGCCCATCTACTCCGGAACGCCGTTGTCCGCACTCAATGCGAGCTACCTGAGCCTCGACGCTGGCTGGATCATGCGGACCGGGTCCGGGCACGAGTTTCAGCTCTCTCTCGTCGAAGACGTGCACACGGCTCACGACCTTGCCATCGACGTGGTCGCTGTTCTGGGGGCGAAGTTCTGATCACCCCGACCTACGTCTCCCCGTGCGGATGGAGCTGAGCCGGCGAGGCCGCCTGGCGCGCCGTCTCCTCTGCCTCACCCTCGTGACGACTCGACTGGGAGCGCAGCACGCGCTCTCGCTCCCTCCGGTCGCGCCCCTCAGCCCCGACGTCGCCGACCGCACCGGCCTCTACGTCGCGCCCTACGAGGACGCACGCGCCGGGTGGCAGTTCACCTCATCGCTCGAGTATGGCTCCGCGGTCGAGCGTCAATACACGACGGAGGGCCGTTATCTCCTCGACGAAGAGCTCCTCCGTCTCAGCCTGCGCGTGCAGAAGGACCTGAGTCCACATCTGTTCGTAAACCTCTGGGTCGGCGCCCGCGGGACCTACGCCGGCTTCGCCGACCCCTTCCTGAATTGGGTTCACGATCGCATCGGCCTCCCTCACCAGGGGCGCCAGTATCGCCCCACCGACACGTACGGCGACACCCTTTGGTTTTACGCCGGCCCCGAGCGTACGCGCCCGAGCGAGCCGTTCTTTCTCGACGACACCCGATTGGAGGTCGGCTGGCGTCACGAGTCTCACTGGCAGTCGCTTCTCTCCCTGACCCTCCCGACGAGCACAGCGTCGGCGTACGGGAGGCACGTCCCTACGGTCAACCTCATCGAGACCGTACGCTTTCTCCTCTGGGATCGACTCACCTGGGAATCGACCGCCGCGATCGGCTTCAGTCCAACCACCGGCGACTTCGCCGCGTGGCAGAACGAGCTGATGGCCTTGGGCGCCACCGGGGTGCGGGTGCGTTTGTTCGACGGCCAGTCGATCTACCTGCGCGGCTTCTACCACGCCCCGCTCTACTCGAACACGCCGCTCTCGTCGTTCAATCAGCCGTACTGGTCGGCGGACTTCGGGTGGATCGCACGCCTCGCGAGTGGCCACGAGATACGCGGCGCGCTGGTGGAGGACGTCCACCACTCCGACCTCAACATCGATGTGGTGGCCGTCGTCGGTGTGACCTTCTGATTCCCCGGAGGGGCGTGTCGAGGCCCGCGTGCGAGCAAGGCGCGGAGGCGCCTCGTCAGGCGCCGGCTTTGGCTTTCTTGACCGCCTCGGTGAGCGCTGGAACGATTTCGAGGACGTCCCCCACGATGCCGTAGTCGGCCACCTTGAAGATCGGCGCCTCACGATCGCGATTGATGGCGACGATCGTCTTCGACGTCCGCATTCCGGCGAGGTGCTGAATGGCGCCGGAGATGCCGCAGGCAATGTAGAGGTCCGGGCTCACGAGGCGCCCGGTCTGTCCGATCTGGTCGCTGTGCGGACGCCAGCCATCGTCCGTGACGGCGCGGGTGGCGCCGACGGCGGCGTTCTGGAAGGCATCGGCAAGCGCCTCGAGAAGCTTGAAGTTCTCCGCCGCCTTGAGGCCACGTCCGCCGCTCACGATCACCGGCGCGTCGCCGAGATCGAGCTTGGCCGTCGATCCGCGAATGAGCTCGACCGGTGAGACGCGCGCGGCACCCGGATCGATCGCCGGCGACGCCTGCTCGACACGCACGGCTCGGCGGCTCTCGACCGCGCTCACCGCCCCCGGGCGCAGGGTGACGATCGCCGGCGCGCCATGGAGGCGGAGCGTAATGATGATCTTCCCTGTGTAGCCGGGGTGCCTGACGACCATGTCGTCGCCCGATGGCACGACGTGCGTGACGTCGGCGGCCATGCTGACACCCAGCCCGGCGGCGACGCGCGGGGCGAGATCGCGCCCTTGCGCCGATCCACTGAAGACTGCCGCGCGGTAGCCGGCACCCCGAATGCGCGTCGTCGCCGTGGCCGCGAGCACGTCCGGGGAGTACAGCTCGAGCGCGGGATGCTCGACCACGATCGCCAGGTCGGCGCCGTGAGCCGCCAGCCGCTCCGCTGCGGCCGCCGTTCCCGGAGGCCCGGCGAGCATTGCGTGCACCTCGCCCCCGCCCGTCGCGTCGGCCAGCTGGCGCGCCCCCGTTATCGCCTCGAGCGCTACCTTTCGAAGTGACCCGGCTCGGGTCTCGGCGAAGGCGAAGACGTTCGCCATCAGAGGACCTTGGCCTCGGTCTGGAGAAGCCGCACCAACTCGGGTACCGCCGACGGACCTTCACCGATGATTCGTCCTCCGGTCCGCTCGGGCGGGAGTTCCATCCTTTCCACCACCAGGTGCTCGGCTCCGAGCTGCGCCGGCTTCACCTCCAGGGGCTTCTTCTTCGCCGCCATTATTCCGGGAAGCGTCGGGAGCCGGGGCCGAGCGATCCCTTCATCTATCGTGAGCACACACGGGAGCGGCACGTCCAGGAGCTCCGCACCCCCCTCGAGCTCTCGCCGCACGTTCGCTCGACCGTTGGCGATCTCGAGACGGCTGATCGACGTCACGCACGGCAGTCCTAGAAGCGTCGCCGTCATGGCGCCCACCGTGCCGTGTGAGGAGTCCAAGGCGAGCCTGCCGAAGAGAATCAGGTCGAATCCGCCATCCTCGAGCTCCGCCGCGAGCGCTTGCGCGATCGCCAGGCCGTCGAATGGGATGCGCTCTGCCTTGAGCTGGACTCCGCGGTGGACACCCATGCTCAGCGCCTTCCGAATCGTCTCCTGGACGACGTCTGGGCCGAGGGAAATCGCGACGATCTCCCCCTGCTTGTCCTTCTCCCATAGCCGAAGAGCGGCTTCGACGGCGTAGCCATCGAAGTCGCTGATGTCGTACTTCAGGCCGGTCTCATCTATGGACGTGCCTGACGCTGCGATCTGGAAGCGCACATCCATCACAGGTGCGCGCTTGATGGCGACGGCGATCTTCACTCGAGGCGGTTCTGGGGAGAGACCCGGCGCTGCTTAGTTGAACGCGCTCAGGCCGGTGACCGCCTGGCCGAGCACCAGCGTGTGCACGTCGTGCGTTCCCTCGTACGTGTACACGCTCTCGAGATTCGCCATGTGCCGCATCGACGCATACTCAGCGAGAATGCCGTTCGCCCCCAGCAGGCGACGAGCCTCGCGCGCGATGTTCGTCGCCATGTCGACGTTGTTTCGCTTGGCAAGGGAGACTTGCTGTGGAGTGAAGGAGCCTGCGTCCTTCAGGCGGCCGAGGTGCAGGGCGACGAGCTGGCCCTTCACGATCTCGGTGAGCATCTCCGCCAGGCGAGCCTGTTGCAATTGGAATGCGGCGATCGGTTTGTCGAACATGACGCGGTTGCAGGCGTACGAGAGCGCCTCCTCGTAGCAGGCGATCGCCGCACCCACGGCGCCCCACGAGATCCCGTAGCGGGCCTGCGTGAGGCACATGAGGGGGCTCTTGAGCCCGCGGCTTTTCGGCAGAACGGCCGTCGCCGGCACCCTCACATCCTGGAACACGAGCTCACTCGTGTCCGACGCGCGGAGCGACAGCTTCCCCTTCTGATCCTTGGCCGCGAAGCCCTTACTGTCGGTCGGCACGACGAAGCCGCGAATCGAGCCCTCCGACTTGTCACCATTCGTCTTCGCCCACACAACCGCCACTTGGGCCGTCGACCCGTTGGTGATCCACATCTTGGCGCCGTTGATCACCCAGCTCCCGTCGCTCTGCTCCTTGGCCATGGTGACCATGCCGCCCGGATTCGACCCGTAATCCGGCTCGGTGAGTCCGAAGCAGCCGATGATCTCGCCGCGAGCCATGCGCGGCAGGTAGTGCTGCTTCTGCTCATCGCTCCCGAAGGCGTAGATCGGATACATGACGAGAGCGCCCTGCACCGACGCGAAGGAGCGGACACCGGAGTCGCCGCGCTCCAGCTCCTGCATGATGAGCCCGTAGGCGACGTTGTTGAGCCCCGCGCAACCATACTCCTCGGGGAGATTCGCGCCGAAGACGCCAAGTTGCGCCATCTCGGGGATGAGCTCCTTCGGAAAGCGGCCGGCGACGTAGCACTCGCCGATGATGGGAAGCACGCGCTCGTCGACGAAGGCGCGGACGCTGTCACGAACCGCGCGCTCCTCTTCGGAAAGGGCGCTGTCGATATCGAAGAAATCTTTCATGACCGAAAGATACGGCTGCCGGAGGGGGCGGTATAGGGCGGCGCGCCGAGCGGATCTGCCACGCCGCGCCCGGCCCTTTGGCGTGGCGAGAGGTCAGGCCAAGCGTTGCCGGGCAGCGCGTCCGTCCATCTCGCGGCGCGCTGACGCGGCTATTCCCACCTCGATCGCCTTCTCACGAAAATCCGCTCCGTGGTCGATCGGCCGGCCGGTCTCCGCCTGCCATTGGTGGACCATCTCGTGAAGGAGCGTATGAAGGGCCTCGGCCCATCCGTGATGCCGGATGTGCGACCGGCTGATGCAGATCGTCGCCGGCTCGCTACCGTCGGACGCCGAGTACTGACCCAACCGCGTGCGCATGCGGCCCGAGATGATGATCGAGATCGGCGACAACACCCCCGCGAAATAGCGGGCGTTGTAGCGCCAGTGCCAGGTCACGAGCTCCTGCGCGAGGGGGACGTCATCCGGGTGCGGCTTGGCGAGACGCCGGGGCGTCCCGGGCGTCGCCTTGATCGGGAAGCTCGTCAGTACGCGACGCGCGGCGAGCTGATCCCGGCGGCGGTACGCGCACACAAAGCGCACGATCGCCTCGAGCACCGCGGCCGGTGCCTCGAGATAGGCGCGATGGACTCTCAGCTCGGTCCCGCGGTGACTCACCAGCACGCTCTTGTTGTCCGTGAGCCGGCAGGTCTCTATCCCGTGCAACCCGAGCGACCGCAGCCTGGCCAGGAGCTCAGGCGCGTCGCGCGGAGGTCCCTCCAGCTCGAGCTGGAGCTGAAGCGGGTCGCGGCGGCCGAAGGAGAGGATCCCCGTCATCGCGAGAACTGCTTGACCGGGCCGGCGCGGAACGTCCTCTCACCAGCGCACCAGATCTGAGTGGCGACGGCGATGCAGTGCGGCTCGAGCGTCAGGACATTGACCGACGAAGGGCGTCCGCCGCGCGATCGGTTGGACACCGTACCGGCGGTCGAGATGACGGTGCCGCGCCGCGTGTGCTCGATGTAGTGGATCGCCTCCTGATGGTCGTGCCCGCACAACACCGCGTCGACCTTCAAGTCGGCGAACGCGCCGAGCACCCGCCGCGTGTGCACCAGGCCATGTCGACGTGAGAGCTCGCCCTTCATCGGGTTGTGGTGCATGACGATGACGCGAATGTCCGACGGAGGGGACTCGGCGAAGACGGCTCGGGCTCGCTCGATCTGGGACGGTCGCAGGTCGCCGACGACACCGACGTCCCGAATGTTCCAGGTGAGCGTGTGGTGCCGCACGCCGTGCGCTGTGTTGAGCCCGACCAAGGTGACGCCCGGCACGTGGAGCACGGGTTCAAGGTCCTCACTGATGAACTTTCGGTAGTTCGCGTACACGGCGCGCACGCTGCCAATGCCGACGGGCGCGCGCCACCAGCGCACGTCGTGATTGCCGGGAACGACGATCGTACGGCTCACCCGGCCGGCGGCCCGCAGAAAAGCCCGCGCGCGCTGCATCTCGCCGGAGCGCGCACGCTGCGACACGTCTCCGGAGATCGCCACCACGTCGAATTTCTGCTGCTGGATCATCTCCTCGATCGCTTCGACCAGCTCCGGCACCGCCGGCTTCCCGAAGTGCAGGTCGGAGACGTGGAGGACTGTGGTCACGCGAGCCTCGCGATGATCGCGTCGGCGAACTGCTGCGTGCCGGCCGTGCCTCCGAGATCGCGGGTGACCGTCTTCCCATCGCGGATCGCACCCTCGAGCGCCGCGCGCACCCGGGCCGCGCACCCATCTTGGCCGAGGTGCTCGAGCATCAAGCACGATGCGAGGAGAAGTCCCCCGGGGTTGGCGACTCCCTTCCCCGCGATGTCCGGCGCCGTTCCGTGCACAGCCTCGAAGATGGCAGCGTGCTCGCCGATGTTGGCGCCGGGGGCCAGTCCCAACCCGCCGACCAGACCGGAGATCTCGTCGGAGAGGATGTCGCCGAACATGTTCGTCGTCACCACGACGTCGAACGTCTCCGGCTTGAGGATCAGCATCATCGCCATCGCGTCGATGATCCGCTCCTCGAACTGCACGCGCCCCTCGAACTCCTTGGCCAGCTTCCGCCCCGTCTCGAGAAAGAGCCCTTGGGAGAGCTTGAGGATGTTCGCCTTGTGCACGAGGGTGATCTTCTTGCGGCCGCGCTTGACGGCGTACTCGAAGGCGTAGCGAATCGCGCGCTCGGAGCCGGCGCGCGTGATGATGGCCACCGATTCGGCCGCGGCTTTGTCATCCGCTCCGATCTTCACGTAGTGCTCGACGCCGCTATAGAGCCCCTCCGTGTTCTCGCGGACGAGCACGATGTCCACGTTCTGGAACTTGCTGTTGGGGAGGATCGTGTAGGCGGGCCGCACGTTCGCGTAGAGATCGAAGCGCATCCGCAGGGCGACGTTCACGCTGCGATAGCCACCGCCGACTGGGGTCTCGAGCGGCCCCTTGAGAGCAACGCGGGTTGTGGCGATCGATTCGAGCGTGGCGTCGGGCATCGGATCGCCGCACGCGGCGACTGCCGCCATCCCTGCCAGCTGCCTGTCCCACGCTATCTGGACGCCGGCGGCATCGAGGACCTTGACCGCGGCGTCGGCGATGTCCGGCCCGATGCCGTCGCCCGGTATCAGCGTGACCGGGATCGCCACGTGCTGGGAGAGGTCACGGCGCGGCGACGAGGTCGGCGAAGTGCTCCGCGACCGATTCTGCGAGAGCCGGGGTCATCGCCGATGCC
Source organism: Gemmatimonadaceae bacterium (assembly GCA_035623475.1). Taxonomy (GTDB): domain Bacteria; phylum Gemmatimonadota; class Gemmatimonadetes; order Gemmatimonadales; family Gemmatimonadaceae; genus DASPTK01. Next base: position 16,965 of record DASPTK010000023.1, read on the forward strand.
GGCGCGCTGGGGACGTCCGCCTCCCACACGATGATCGAGCGCCGCGCGTCGAACATCACCATGCGCAGCTGGGCGACGCCCATCCCGGTCGGTGTCCGCTCGAATCGGATCTCGAGGGGCATCAGCACGAACTGGGCGTCCTCCTCGATTGCCACGAGCTGACGCAGCTGGGTAGCCAGCGGATCCGGAAGTTGGTCGGGCATCTTCCGGGGACCCGGAGGACGGAGCCACTGCGCCGCGAGTCCGTAGGGGCTCGGGGCGTAGCCCTTGTTGCGCTTCGAGGCCGCCTCCAGCTGCGCCGGGTAGAGCCAGGTGTCCTTGAGTCCGCGGCCGGCCAGCGCGAAGGCCAGCTCCGCATCGAGGTTCGCCAGGTAGTCCTGGCCGTCGGCGATCTGCGCCGAGAAGCCGATCGTGTCAGGGCGCAGATACTGCGTGGGAAGGAGCAGCACACGCCGTCCCGCGTAGGCGCCGAGCGGCCTGCCCACGGGAAGCGGGTCGTTATGGCTCTGGGCTCGCGCGGCCAGGGGGAAGGCGAAGCTCGAAGCGAGCAAGGTGACCAACACTGATCTCACGGTAGTCCGGCTCCGGTTGGCGAAAAGTAGTGGGGTTGCGGCGTTTCTTGCCAGGTGCGCTCTCTCGTGGGCGTGACTCCCTCGCTCGTGCGGCGAGGCGCCCTGGCCGCGTCCCGAGCACGCGAGCATCTTCGCGTCGTGCGTCGCGTACTCTCGGCGATCGGGTGGATTGTGGTGGCCGCGCTCGGCGCCGCCGCTGTAGGAACGCTCGCTCTCGCGCGCGGGGAGACGATCAACGCCGCGTGGCTGCTCACAGCCGCGCTCTGCACCTACGCCATCGGCTATCGGTTCTACTCGCGTTTCATCGCGGTGCGCGTCTTCGCGCTCGATGAAAGACGACCGACGCCGGCGGTGCGTCTCGACGACGGGCGCGACTTCGTGCCGACCAATCGCTGGATCGTCTTCGGACACCACTTCGCGGCGATCGCCGGTCCGGGACCGTTGGTGGGGCCGACGCTCGCTGCGCAATTCGGCTATCTCCCGGGCGCTCTCTGGATCATCATCGGCGTCGTCATCGGCGGCGCGGTGCAGGACTTCGTGATCCTCTGCGCCTCGGTGCGCCGCGACGGGCGTTCGCTCGGGCAGATGGCGCGCGATGAGATCGGGTCGGTGGCCGGGAGCACCGCACTCCTGGCGGTGATCGGGATCCTCGTCGTCCTCGTCGCCACGCTCGCCCTCGTCGTCGTGAACGCGCTGCGCCAGAGCCCCTGGGGCGTGGTCTCGATCGGCCTGACGATCCCTATCGCTTTCCTGATGGGGACGTATCTGCGCTGGGTGCGGCCGGGTCGAGTTCTCGAGGTGAGCCTCATCGGCGTCGGCCTCCTCCTGCTCGCACTTCTCGCCGGTCGCTGGGTGGCGCAGAGTCCCACACTCGCTCCGATCTTCACGCTGAGCGGAACGACGCTCGCCCTGCTGATCATGGCCTACGGCTTTCTCGCATCCGTGCTTCCGGTGTGGCTCCTGCTCGCTCCGCGCGACTACCTGTCGGCGTTCGTGAAGATCGGCGTCGTGATCGTGCTGGCCGCCGGCACCTTCGTCGTCCTCCCGCCCCTGCGCATGCCGGCGCTCACACAATTCGTGGACGGGAGCGGTCCGGTCTTCGCCGGAAAGGTCTTTCCGTTCGTGTTCATCACGATCGCCTGCGGCGCGGTCTCGGGGTTTCACTCGCTGATCGCATCAGGGACGACACCGAAGCTCCTCGAGCGGGAGGTCGATGCGCGGCTGGTCGGCTACGGCGCGATGCTCGCCGAGTCGATGGTCGCCATCATGGCCCTCATCGCGGCCTGCGCGCTCACTCCCGGCGTCTATCTCGCCATCAACGCGCCGGTGGCCCTCCTCGGTTCGACGGTCGAGAGCGCGGCGCACGCGATCGCCGGCTGGGGCTTCGCGCTCGACCCGGCGGCGATGAACGACCTGGCCAAGCAGGTCGGCGAGAGCTCACTCCTCTCGCGGACCGGCGGCGCGCCGAGCCTCGCCGTGGGGATGGCGCAGCTGTTCGTGCGGCTCCTCGGCGGGACAGGGGCGATGGCGCTCTGGTATCACTTCGCCATCATGTTCGAGGCGCTCTTCATCCTGACGACTCTCGACGCCGGAACGCGCGTGGGACGGTTTCTCCTGCAGGACCTCCTCCGCCACTTCTGGGCCCCCCTCGGGCGTGTCTCCTGGTATCCGGGCGTCATCCTGGGGAGCTTGCTCATCGTGGCGATGTGGGGGGTCTTCCTCTACCAGGGAGTGGTCGATCCGCTCGGCGGGATCAATTCGCTCTGGCCGCTCTTCGGAATCTCGAACCAGCTTCTGGCGGCGGTGGCCCTCTGCGTCGGCACGACCGTTATCATCAAGATGGGAAAGGCGCGCTACGTTCCGGTGACGCTCGTGCCTCTCGCCTGGCTGGTGACGGTGACGCTCACCGCCGGTGTGCAGAAGATCTTCTCCTCCGATCCAAAGCTCGGCTTTCTCGCCCACGCCGCGGTTCTCGACGCCGCTCTCCAGTCGGGGACGCTCCCGGCAGGTGTGCGCACCGCTGGCGCGGCGGCGCGCCTGGCCCTGAACGACCGGCTCGACGCCGCGGTGGCGGCGCTCTTCCTCGCCGCCGTGATCGTGGTGCTGGTGGCAACGATCCGCGAATGGCTCCTCGTACTTCGCGGGGTCAAGCCGGCTGTCTCCACGGAAGTGCCCTTCGAGATCGCTGCCGCCGCGGCGGCCGGCGATTGAGCGCCCAACGACGATCCGCTTCGACGCGTAATTCACTCGACTCCGCCGGATTCTCCGATGCGACGCCCTCTCCCCACGCTCGTCCTCTCCCTCACCGGCTTCGCCTCGCCTCTTCTGGCTCAGGGCTCGGCGAGCGCCTTCGACTTCTCGATCCCGAACATCATGCGCGGTCCCGAGATCGTCGGGCGGGAGCCGGAGCGCGTGCGGTTCACCGCCGACGAGAAGTGGATCTACTTCTCCTGGCTGCCACCGGGGAGCGACTGGCGAGAGCAGCTCCAGCCGTACCGCGTGAGGGCCGTGGCCGGAGCCACGCCGGAGCGCGTCACCCTGGCGCACATGGACACCGTCGGGCCCCTCCTGCAGCGCGGCGACCCCAGCCCGGACCGGAAGCTGCGAGCGGTCGAGTGGGATGGCGACATTTTCGTCGTCGACCTCAAGGCGGGGACGTCGAGGCGACTCACGCAGACGGTGGCCCGCGAGCGCGATCCGCACTTCGATGTCGCCGGCCGGCGTGTGCTTTTTGTTCGCGACGACAATGTCTTCGCGCTCGGCGTGAACGGCGGGATGGAAGAGCAGCTCACCGACATCCGGGCGGGGCCCGAGCCCAAGGATTCCGCCGCGGCGAAGGGACAGCGAGGAGCACTCGAGGCGGAGCAACGCGAGCTCTTCGATGCGGTGCGCGACAAGCTCCGGGCCGACAGCATCGCCAAGGCGCTCAAGAAGGAGCACGACTCGCTCCGCGTGCGCACGCTCTATCTCGGCAAGGACGAGAAGGTCGCGGCGCTGGCCGTCTCTCCCACAGGTCGCGCGCTCCTCATCCAGACGAGAATTCCGTCGGCGGACAAGTCACGACAGACGGACATTCCGGAATTCGTGACGAAGAGCGGATACACCGAGGAGCTGAAGGTCCGGGACAAGGTGGGCGACGTGCAGGATGGCGGCCGGGTGGCCTTCATCGGGCTTCCCCGGGGCACGGTCAAATGGTTGGCGCTCACGCCTGACGACACGACACATGCGCCCGGCTTCGTGGCCCTCCTCGGCTGGAACGACGCCGGCACTCGGGCGCTCGTGGAGGCGGTGAGCTACGACTGGAAGACGCGCTACCTGTACACGGTGAGTGCGGACTCCGGGGCGCTGAACGCCGTCGACGTGCTCCGCGACACGGCGTGGGTCGACGGGCCGGCCTTCGGCCAGGGCGGATGGCTGCGTGGCGACAATTTCTGGTTCGTGTCGGAAGCCGACGGCTACGCGCACCTCTATACCATGGGGGCAACCGGGACGGGGCGTCGACAGCTCACCAGTGGCAAGTGGGAGGTGAACGACGTCGAGCTCAGCACCGATCGCCGGTGGTTCTACCTGCACACCAGCGAGGAGTCGCCCTATGAACGACAGTTCTATCGTATGCCCGTGGCCGGTGGAGCGCGCGAGCGCCTGACGACTCTCAAGGGCGGGCATACGGTGATCGTCTCGCCGAGCGAGCGCCTGCTGGCCGATCTCTACTCCACCGCCAATCGCCCGCCGGAGTTGTATCTGATGGCGAACCGCGCCGGCGCGGCCGAGTCGCAGCTCACGGTGTCCCCGACCGCCGAGTGGCTCTCCTTCCACTGGATCGTTCCCGAGATCGTGCAGATCCGGGCATCGGATGGCGCCATGGTGCCGGCCCGCCTCTACCGTCCGGCGGACATGGGGGCACAGCCGAATGGCGCGGGCGTGATCTTCGTCCACGGTGCCGGTTACCTGCACAACGTGCACGACTATTGGTCGAGCTATTTCCGCGAATACATGTTCAACCAGTACCTCGCCTCGAAGGGATACGTGGTGCTCGACGCCGACTACCGGGGGTCGGCCGGCTACGGGCGCGACTGGCGGGTGGCGATCTACCGGCACATGGGGGGACGGGACCTGCAGGACGAGGTCGACGCGTCCCGCTACCTGCGCCAGACGTTCGGCATTCCCCCCGAGCGGGTGGGGATGTACGGAGGGAGCTACGGCGGCTTCATGACGCTCATGGCGCTCTTCACCGAGGGATCGTACTTCGGAGCCGGCGCAGCCCTGCGCTCGGTGACCGACTGGGGGCACTACAACCACTGGTACACGTCGCGCATTCTGAACCTGCCTGACAAGGACTCCATCGCCTATCGCCAGTCCTCGCCGATCTACTTCGCCCAGGGGCTCAACAAGCCCTTGCTCATGGCGCACGGGATGGTGGATCAGAACGTGCACTACCAGGACATCGTCCGGCTGGAGCAGCGGCTGATCGAGCTCGGCAAGACGAACTGGGAGCTGGCGTCCTATCCCGTCGAGGACCATGGCTTCGTCCGCCCGTCGTCGTGGGCCGACGAGTACCGCCGCATCTACGAGCTCTTCGAGGCGAACCTCCGGTCGCCGGTGAAGGCGGCCGCGGCGGGGAGCAGGTGATGGAGATCCGATCCGCTCGCCGGCCAGCGGCTCGCCGCGTCGGCACGTTCGAGCGTCTCGCTCGGGTGTGGAGCTCGATCGTCGGCGCCCCGGACTACGAGCGCTACCTGGCGCACATGGGCCGGGCGCACGCCGGCGAGCCGGCGCTCACTCCTCAGGCATTCGAACGCGAGCGACTCCGCGATCGGTTCGCCCGGCCCGGGAACCGCTGCTGCTAACGCGGCGCTACGGAGCGGTGGCGGATCCCCCGGGCCGGCCAGGGGCGACGATCGCCATCCCGATCGCCGCCACGAGGGCGACTGCGCCGCCGAAGTAGAACGCCATCGGCGCCCCCCGGTGGTCCCAGAGGGCGCCGAAGATGAGCGACGCCGGAAGCGCACCGAGTCCCAGTGCGAGGTTGTACCACCCGAACGCGGAACCGCGGCGCGCGGCGGGGACGACGTCGGTCACGAGCGCCTTCTCGACTCCCTCGGTGAGCCCGAAGTAGAGCCCGTACACGGCGAATATCGCCCACGCCTGCCAGGCGCTCGTCGCGCGGGCGAAGGCCCAGTACACCGCGGCGTAGATCACCCAGCCGGTGACGATCAACGGCTTCCGGCCCAATCGATCGGAGAGTGCACCTCCCGGCGTGCTCGAGGCGGACTTCACGACGTGAAACATCGACCAGAGGATCGGGGCGAGGGCGACCGGCACGCCGAGCTGCGCGGCGCGGAGAAGGAGAAAGGCGTCCGTCGAGTTGCCGAGCGTGAAGAGGAGCACCACGCCCAGGAAGACCCAAAAGCGCCTGCCGAGCGGACCCTTCGCCGCACCGTGGGACTCGACGGGTGCCGCCCGGGGCACCTCGCGCACCCCCACCACGAGCACCAGGAGCGCAAGCACGCCCGGGATCGCCGCCAGCCAGAAGACGCGGCGCAGGGCGACGCCCTCCGTCTGCAGGATGACGAAGGCGATGAGCGGACCGATCACCGCGCCGGCGTGGTCGGCGGCCCGGTGGAAGCCGAACGCCAGCCCGCGCACGGCGGGACTCACGGAGTCGGCGATGAGGGCATCCCGGGGAGATGTGCGAATCCCCTTCCCGACGCGATCCGACACACGGATCGCCACCACCTGCCCCACCGACTGCGCCGCGGCGATGAGCGGTCGGGCAAAGGTAGCGAGCGCGTAGCCGGCGACCACCAGCGGCTTGCGCTTCGTCACACGATCCGACCACCAGCCGCTTACCAGCTTGAGGAGTGCCGCTGTGGATTCCGCCGCTCCCTCGACGACCCCCAACGCACTCGCCGAAGCGCCGAGCACGGTGCTCAGAAAGACCGGGATGAGAGGGTAGATCATCTCGCTCGAGACATCGGTGAGGAGGCTCACCGCGGCGAGCGCGACGACATTCCGCGGGAGCGGATGGCGCGAGCGGAGCGAGCCCTCGTCCGCCGCGCCGCGAGTGGGCGCCCTCGCCGGACCGGCCTCCCGCGCGTCGTCTTCCATAGTCAGGCGGAGGGCGTCACCTCGAGATCGCGACCCCCCAGGGCATCTTACCGGCGGGGACGCGGCGAACCACCGAGTCCGTCGCCGCATCGATCACCGACACGTCGTTCGACGGGCCATTGGCGGTGTAGATCCGGCCGCCATCGGCGCTGACCGCCACGCCCCACGGACGCGGTCCGACCATGAACGCCGTGAGCACCGAGTCGCGCTTCGTGTCGATGACCATCATCGCCTTGCCGCGGCCCGTCGTGACGTAGACGCGGCCGCCATCGGGGGACATGGCCGTCCCCATCGGCTTCGCGTCAGGCACCGTCGCTTTGAGCTGCCTGACGACCTTGAGCCGCTTCGCGTCGATCACCGTCACCGACCCGCCGACCTCGTTCGCCACGTAGGCCTTCGAGCCATCGGGGGTGAACGCGACGGATCGCGGACGCTTGTCGGTGTGAATCGTAGCGAGAACCTTGCGGCCCTTGGCGTCGATCACCGAGACCGTGCCGCTCGCCTCGTTCGCGACCCACACCTGGGCGCCGTTCGGTGTCAGGGTGACCCCCTCCGGCTCCTCGCCGACCTTGATCGTGGCCGCGACGCTACCGCTCGCCACGTCGAGGACGGTGAGCGACCCGCCATCTTCGTTGGAGACGTAGATCGTCCCGCCGTCTTTCGAGACGTCGAACGCCTCGGGGTCGATGCCGCCCGGAAGTGTGCGCACCCGTTGACCCGTGGCGAGATCGATGATCGCGATCCCGTCCTTCGATCGGTCGGCGGGGGGGAGCTTCGACTCGTCCACGCCCGGTCCTCCGCGCGGAGAGCCGCTCACCGCGACGATCAGAGTCTTCCCGTCCGGGCTCACTCGCACCCCGCGCGGCCGCGTGCCGGGCTGAAGCGTCGCCACGACGCTGTCGGTGCGAGTGTCGATGACGGTGATATCGTCGCCAACCTCGTTGCTCACGAAGACGTACGGGCCTCCCGTGCTCAACGAGACGGGCGCGGATGCGGCCGGAGCCGCCGGAGCGGCCGCCGCTCCGGCGCTGTCAGCGGTCTGACGCCCACCGCCTCCGCCACCTCCCCCACCTCCCCCACCTCCCTGACCTCCCCCACCACCCTTCGAGCACGCGATTGCCAACGCGAGAGCGAGTCCCCCCAGCGCACTCCCCACCGGCCGCCACATCGATGTCCACATCGCCCCTCGCCTCCTCATACTTTCGTTTCGGCCAACCCCATCCCCCACCGCGCCAGCGCGGTAGGAAGGGCGCCGTACTGTAACAGCTGGTCGTGAAACGCATCGAGTGCAAAGCGTGGACCGCCTTCCTGTCGCGCGTCGTCTCGGAGCCTGAGGATCTCGCGGCGCCCCACGGCATAGCAGAGCTGGTACGTCGGATAGGCGCAATAGCGCCTCACCTCCCCGGCCGCCATCGCCTCGTCGAACCCCAGCTCGTCGCGGAGCATCGCCGTCGCATCTTGCACCGTCATTCCTCGCGTGTGAAGGCACACGTCGATGATCACCCGGAGCGCTCGCCAGAGGAGCCCGTGCGCGTAGAAGAAGCGCTCGGCCGGCGTCGCGAGGAACCCGGTCTCCTCCATCAACGTCTCGCAGTAGAGCGCCCAACCCTCGCGCGCCGCCGGCGTGCTCAGTACGCGCCTGACAACTCGCGAGAGTCCGTTGGCCACCACCATCTGCTCGTGATGACCGGGGACTCCCTCGTGCAACGCCGTCGCCGGCAGCTCGCCACGGCAATGGGCTCGCCATGGCTCGCCCGGCCGAGGGAGCGTGACGAAGAAGAGGCCGAGCTGCTGGTGATCGAACGCGCCCGGACCCTGATATGCGGCGTATGGCACCAGCGCCCGCAGGAATCGTGGCGTCGGCATGACCCGCAGCTGGACATCGGGAACGGTCATCAGCCGGTGCGAGACCGTGAAGTCGCGCGCCGCCTTGAGCGCCCCGCCATAGGCATCGAGCGCCTCTGCTGGGCGCGGAACGTCCGCGCGCAAACGCCGGAACACGTCACGAACGGGCGTCCCCGGCGCGATCTCGGCGGCGACGGCGGCGAGCCTTTCGTGCGCCTCCGACCGCAGGCGCTCGCCGAATCGGAGCAGCTCGTCGGCGTTGTCGTTGATCATGTGAGCCGTGTGGAGCTTCCGATCGAAGAGGTCGCGGCCGATCGCGAAGTTGTCCGTCGCACGGGCGGCCATCTCCGCGAGCGCGTCGCCGAACCGTCCGAGCGCCTCCGCTGCCTCGCTGCGAGCCGTCTCCAGCGCCCCGGCATCGAGCGACGAGAGATCCACCGCCTCATCGTCGAGCCCTTCACGCACGAGGGCGATCCCTCCGGGAACCATCGACGACGCCATCTCCGTGAGCACGGTGTCCGGCTCCGTGAGTGCCACCGTCGCCTGCGTCAGGTAAGCGGGGAGCCCCCGCAGTCGCTCGAGCAACGCTGCCGATCGCCGAACGGGGTCCTGCGAGTTGCGCACGAGGAGGAGGAAGAGGCCATTCAGCGCCTGGCTGAGATGAAAGGCCGGGTTCGTCGCGAACGGTCGCTCGCGCTCCAACACGAGGATGTCGTGACGTGCCGCGTGGAGCGCGCCCGTCCGATCGATCTCGTCCTCGAGAGAGTCGGCATCGGCTTCCTCGAGCGCGCCGGTGTACGTGCGTAGTGCGGCCAGAAACTCGCGCACCGAGACCGCGTCAAAGCGAGGGAGGAGCCCATCGAAGTCATGGCGGCCGTGGAACGTGGCCTCCACCGGATTCATCTGCCAGAGGAGCTCGAGGTAGCCGTCAATGATGTCGTTGAGCGATCCGATCACGCGCCGGCCAGTTGGCGTCGGTAGATCTCGATCAACACCTCCACCTCCTCGTCACGCAGCGTTCGATGCGTCCTCTTGGCGGCATCGAAGAGATACTGGCAGAGCCCCGCGTCCTCGGCGGGGTATCCGCGCGCCTCCAGCCAATACTTCACGTTCGAGAGCCCGGACACGTGAGAGATCTCGATCCGCTGCTCGAGGCCGAAGTCTCCCGCCGGAACTCCGGAGTAGATGCGGTCGGCAAGCCACGCGTGCCCCTTCCGGCGAGCCTTGACGATCGCCGCCGCGTGCACCCCGGTGCCGGTCCGGAAGGCGTCCTCGCCGAGTACCGGGTAGCTCGGAGGAATCGGCACGCCGCAGGCGCGCGAGGCGAGTCGCGAGTATTCCGGCAGTCGCGACAGGTCGTGCTGATGCACGCCAAGGAGCCGGAGGTTGATGAGCAGCAAGTCCATCTCGGCGTTCCCGACCCGTTCGCCAATTCCGAGCGCGGTGGCGTGGACGCGATCCACCCCGGCTTCGATGGCAGCCAGGCAATTGGCGAGACCGAGGCCACGATCGCGATGTCCATGCCAATCGAGCTTCACCTGCTCCCCGCTCTTCGCGATGATCTCCGACTTGACGAAGCGGACGAGCGCGCGCACCCCAGCCGGGGACGCGTGCCCGACTGTGTCGGCGATGCAGAGGCGCCGTGCTCCCCACGCAATCGCGTTGCTGTAGAGCGCCTTGAGGGTATCCGGCGCCGCCCGCGTCGAATCCTCGGTGACGAACATGACCGGCAGCCCCTCTCCGATCGCGAACGTCACCGCCTCCTCGCTCGCCCGGAGCATGTGGTCCAACGTCCACTCTTCGGCGTACTGCCGAATCGGGGATGAGCCGATGAAGGTGGCGGCTTCGATCGGAATCCCTGCTGCTTGCGAGATGCGAGCGACGGGCTCGACATCGGACACGACGGTGCGCGCGGCGCAGTTCGCGGAAAGGGGAAGCGAAGCCGACGCGATTTCCCGCGCCAACGAGAGCGCGTCCTCGCGGGCGCGCTGGCCGGCTCCGGGAAGGCCGATGTCCACCGCATCGATCCCCAAGGCCACCATCAGGTGAAGCAGCGCGCGTTTGTCGTCGATGCTCGGATCGGTCACCGACGGGCATTGGAGGCCGTCGCGCAGCGTCTCGTCGTCGAGCTCCACCCGGCAGGAGGACCAGTCGAACGAGGCGTCGACCGCGTTCCAGTCGAAGATTAGATCGCGTTCATGCATGCCAGGGGAATGTTAGCGCCTGGAGTGGCCGGGAGAAGCCGGGTGAGCAGCTCGCCACCTGCCGCCGATGGTGACAATCCAGACCCTCCCTTGCATCCCACGGGCCATCGACTCAATTGATTTCATGGCCACGGCGGCGCGGTTTCGGCTCCTCTGGCACGATGACGCGCTCTGGCGCGCCAGGCGCGCTCTCGCTGCGCGTGACGAGGCGATCATCTCCTCCCAGATCGCCATCTCCGAAATCCCGGCTCCCACGGGAGACGAGGGTGAGCGCGCGGAGTGGATCTCTCGGCGCTTCCGGCAATTGGAGCTGCTGAACGTCCACACGGATGAGGCGGGGAATGTCCACGGCTCGCGCCCGGGGGCGCTCGATGCCGCGCCCGTCGTCATCTGCGCGCACCTCGACACAGTCTTCCCGCGAGGCACGGAGATTCGAGTGCAGCAGGACGGAGGGCGGCTCACCGGGCCCGGCATCGGCGACAACGGACGTGGGTTGGCGGCGATGCTCGCGCTCGCCGAAATCATCGACGGACGGAGCCTGCGCACACGCATCCCCGTGCACTTCGTGGCCACCACGGGTGAGGAGGGATCGGGCAATCTGCGCGGTGCCAAGCATGTCTTCGCCGATTCGGAGGTCGGTCACGATGCGTGCGCCGCGATCGCGCTCGACGGCGCGGGGGACGAACGGATCGTGCATCGAGCGCTCGGTTCGCGCCGCTATCGGATCGTCTATCGCGGCGCCGGCGGGCATAGCTGGACGGCCTTCGGGATGCCGAATCCTGTCCACGCGGCGGCGATCGCTGCGGCGCGCCTCGCCCGGGTCGCACTCCCCACCGAGCCGCGGACGACCCTCTCCGTAGGACGAATCGGCGGCGGGATTTCGGTCAACTCCATCCCGCACGAGGCGTGGCTCGAGGTCGACCTGCGCTCCACGTCGCCGATCATGCTCGAGCAGTTCGAGCGCGAGGTAGCATTGGCAGCGCTCGGAGCGGCCGAGGAGGAGAATGGACGCCGAGCGCGGGGCGCGGCGGCGCTCACGTGGCGTGTCGGCTCGATCGGCGACCGGCCAAGCGGCGAGACGCCGGCGGATCACCCGCTGGTGCGGATGGCGATCGAGGCGACGCGCCTCATCGGACGCGAGCCGGAGCTGGCCACCGCGTCGACCGACGCGAACGTCCCGATCAGCCGCGGCATCCCGGCGATCGCGATCGGCGCCGGCGGCCGTGGAGGAGACGCGCACTCGGCGTCGGAGTGGTTCGACAACACCGACGGACAGTTGGGGGTGGCCCGCGCCCTGGGAATCGTGGTCGGCGCGGCCGGGCTGGCCTGACGAGCTAGCGCGTTAGGCGACCGGAGGGGCTGGCGACGGCCAGGAAAGTCACCGGCTGAATGCCCGTCACCGACGCTTGCAGGTCCTGCTCACCGACGGTCGAGCCGAGCGTCCAGTTGACCGGTGCCTCGCCGTTGACGTCCGAGTCCACGCTCGAGCTGCTGACGGAACCACCTCCCGTCAGGACCGTCCAGGTGACCGTCGCGCCTTGCACCGGGATGCCGGAGGCGTCCACCACCTCGACGATGCACGGCTTCGGCAGCGTGGTGTTCACCACGCCGGCCTGATTGTCGCCGAGGAACTTGATCAGGACGGCGGCGCTGCTGCTTGCCGTGGGCGATGTGATGCAGCCCGCAAGAAGTGGCAGCAGGACAAACCCTAGCTTCATTCGTTGCGCCATGTCGGCCCTCACCGTTGCTGGTTGACGACGCGGAAGGCGGCGAGCCAAGCGCGACGGCGCGGCCGCCGCACGCTCCTCCCCTCGACGGAACGACAGGTGCGCGGCGGGAAGCGTTAACGACCCTTGCGGAAGGGGACCGCGGCCGATCGCCTGGCGTGACCGTGACTCTCGGCCCCGCGAGGACACTGCGTCGGGGGCGGCCGGGGCACAAAGCGCCCTTTACGCCCGAGGCGAGCGCGGTGCGGGGATCGTGAGGGGCGCTACCGGGTCGCCTGACGAGCTAGGGCGCCCGGCTCCCGACGGCCGGGGTCGCCGTCGCCGTGAAGTCGACCGGCACAACGCCGACCACGGACGCACGCAAGTCTTGGTCACCGACGGTGGCGCCGAGCACCCATCTGACCTGGGCATCCCCGTTCACATCCGTCGTCACGGTCTGGTCGCTGGTCGACCCTCCTCCCGAGACGACCGTAAACGTCACCGTCACACCTTGCAGAGGGACGGCCGACCCGTTGACCACTTCGGCGATGACCGGCATACGCAAGAGGGTGTTGACCGGGCCAGTCTGATTGTCACCCGATCGCTTGATCAGGATGGCGGGGCTGCCCGAGATCGAGGTCGTGGTCGTGCAGCCCGCGAGCAGCGGAATCATCAATACGGCCCACGACATTCGCTGTGCCATAGTCAAAACCTCATCGACTCTGTGGGACGAGAGGGCTCTCATCGGTCTTGCACGGCAACCCCCTGTGTAGCGATGAACGCGGACGGGGGTGCCCGAACGCTGTCGTTCTCAAGCGCCCGAGCGCACCTCCGTATGGTCTCCCGCGGTCACCGTGCCCCTCACTCCCTCGAGAACGACATCGTCGCCGACCAGGGAATCGTGTAGGGCGCTCCTCACGACTCGGGAGCGTTCCCCGATCACCGTGTCGCGAATCTCACTGCGCTCGATCACGGTTCCGGCCGCTACGGACACGTTCGGCCCCACCGTGGATCCGACGACCCTCACTCCATCCTCGATGTACACCGGATCGACGATCGTGGACGATGTGATATGCCCCCCGTGCCGGGCGTGGCCCCGCTCCAGCATGGCCCGGTTCGTCGCGATGAGCGTGTCGATCTTTCCCGCATCGTACCAGCCTTCCACGTCGAGCACCTGGATCTTGGCCCCGTGCTCGATCATGTACTGGAAGGCGTCGGTGAGGTAGTACTCGCCTTTGTTAGGCGGCTGGCGCATCACATGCTCGATGCCCTCGTAGAGCAGCTTCCAGTTCCGGATGTAGTAGAGTCCGATGTTCGCGCGCTTGGAGATCGGCGTCGACGGTTTCTCTACGATTCGCGTCATGTTCCCCGAATCGTCGGCCACCACCACCCCGAACCGCTGATAGTCCTCGACCTCCTTCGTCCAGATGATGCCATCGGCCTTGGTATGACGAACGTTGCTCAGGTCGGCGTCGAAGATCGTGTCCACGAAGATGATGAGAACCGGTTGGTCGACGTACGCGCGCGCCAGCTCCACCGCCGTCGCCGTGCCGTTCTGCACCTTCTGCTCGATGAAGACGGACGGGAAGTCGAAGGCGCTGGTCGCGTACTCCTCGACCTTCTCCTTCAGGTGGCCGGTGATGTAGATGATCTGCTCGATCCCGCCGAGTCGCTGGAGGTCCTCCAGGATGTACGCCATCACGGGCTTGCCGGCGATCCTGAGCATCGGCTTCGGCGTCACGTGGGTGTGCGGCCGGAGGCGCGTCCCCTTGCCGGCGAGCGGGATGATGACCTTCACGGCGCGCTCGTCCCTTCGCGACCGTAGCGATCCTTGAGGCGAACGACGTCATCCAGCTCGGGGGTCGACGCCTCCAGCACGTCGCAGTCGGTCACGGCTTCCATGTAGTGAATGGTGAGGGGCGTGATGCGGAAGGCGTCGCCTTCCTTGAGCAGCATGTCGGTGAAGGTCTCCCCTTTGCCGCCCTTCACCCAGTAGCGCAGCTCGCCGCGGAGGAGATAGACCGTCTCGTCCTTCCGATCGTGGTATTGCACGGAGAGGGCTTCGCCGGCATCGATGTGGATGATCTTGCCGACGTAGCGATCCGTGTGAGCCCAGATCAACTCGTATCCCCACGGCTTGGGAACGCGCACCACCTCGACACGCCCGCTCATACGGCCAGCGGTAGGTGTCGATGCTCGTCGGCGGACCGCCCCCTCGCCGGCGACCTCAGGCGCGCCGACACGTGGGCGCGCAGCACGCAGCAGTCGAGCACCCTCACGTTTCTCGCAGGTATCCCCAGGTATGCAGCCGGTCGTGGTCGTCGTACCACCGGTCTCCGATGTCGGTGCGGTAGTACATGTCCGGAATCAGGATGTTCTTGATTCGATTGTAGGCCTGCGCCTGTGCCTGTCGCATCGTCGAGCCCAACCCGACCACGACCAGCACCACCCCCGACGTGCCGGCCACCAACCACTGTCCGTTCACCTGCTTGGCATCCTCGATGTGCACTTCCTCGGGCGCCGGCTTCTTGAACAGGATCACGGCATCCTTGGACACCGAATTGAACGTCGCCTCATCGTCGAAGGGGAAGGGTGAGACGACGATCCGCACCCCCACTTGGAAGCCGCTCTTGACGCGCAATTTCACATCTTCGCCGGCGGCGAGAGCGTAGAGAAACTCGCCTATGGGCGTCAGCATCGCTTCTTGCTGAATACTTATGGTCGGATAGCCGAAGCGCGCGGTGAACTCCAGCGGGTAGATGCCGTTGCCGTTCACCATGCAATTCAGGTCGATCGAGCCCACGTACCCCTCTTCCGCCAGACGGGACTCCATCTTGGCGAGCGTCTGATTGAAGATCTTGTTCGGGACGCTCCAGAACATGGACGTGCCCATCTCGCCTGTCGATGGGCCGATGTTTCCGGGGAAAAGCTTCTTGTGCTCGAAGTTGACGTTGATCGGGTGGACGAACTGCTTCCCATTGAAGAACGCGCCGACCGCCACTTCCACACCGGTCACTCGTCGCTGCAGCTGAAAGACCTTGATCTCATCGGCGAAGGCCTTCTTGTACGCCTCGAGCACACGGATCACGTCCTCGCCGTCATCCTCTTCGCCGACGAAGAGCCGGCGCTTGACGTTCTGCGCCTCGCCGCTCGGCTTGATGACGTAGCGCTCGGGATTTTCGCGGACGTAATCGATGGCGGAGTCGAAGTCCTCGAACTCCTTGTACGGGAGGATCGAGACGCCGGCCTTGCGCAGCTCCTCCTGCCCGAAGGAGCGATCATCCTCGAGGCGGTCGGTGTAGGGCGTCCCACCGACGACCCTCTTCCCCTGCGCGCGAAGCGTCTGAGCCCGCGCGCCCTGGCCGAGCGTGTCGTCGAAGACGATGAGATCCGCCCACGCCACGTCGGCCTCCCAATCGGTGGACTTGGGAACGAATCCGTCCGCGATGTCGCGTTCTTTCGGAGCGTCGATATAGTAGCGGACGTCGTGTCCCTCCTTGAGTACCTGCCAGGCGATGTCGCCGATCAGTCCGGACAGCGACACGAAGAGGAACTTCCTCGGCTCCATGAGGCTGGGTCGGTTGGAGGGGCCACGAGATCACTGGAGGCGCGGGGCGTCGGAGAGCGCGAAGGAGATCGCTGACGCGCCGCGGCGCGACGTCACCCAGCGGTCCTACCGAGCATGCGTGAGCGGAGCACCGCCAGCTTTCTGGCGACCGAGCCGTCCATCACCGTGTCGCCGATCCGAACAAGGACGCCACCGAGCAGCTGGGGGCGCACCTGGTAGTGGGGCACCACCGATTTGCCGGTGATCCGGGCGAGCTGGCGCGCGATCGTCTCGCGGTCCTTTTGGTCAGGCTCGCGCGCCACCGAGACGTCGGCGTGGACGCGACCCGCCGCGGCCTCCACCAGCATGCGGTACTCCCGCGCGATCTCGGGGATCAAGTGCTGCCGCCGCCGCGACACGACCGCCTGGAGGAAGCGAACGAAGAGACGCGGAAGGCGATCGGCGAACGCTCTCCCGAGAATCTCGTTCTTCTCCGGGGTGCTCACCCGAGGGGAGTCGAGGAAGAGGCGGAGTGTGGGATCCTGCTCGACCGCATCGGCCACGTCCTCGATCATCGCTCCCCAGCCGTCCCGGTCCTTCGCCTTTTCGGCGAGGGCGAGGAGCGTTTCGGCGTAGTTGGCCGCGATCGTCGGCTCGCGCATCAGCTCTTCGCCTGATCGAGCGAGGCCAGGAAGCTCTCCACCATCTTCCGGTTCGTCTGATCGTCGAGGTTCTTGTCGATCACCTTGCTGGCCCCGCGGATGGCGAGATCGACCGCCTCACGACGCAGCTCCACGATCGCCTTGTCTCGCTCGTTGGCGATGTCCTGACGCGCGCGCTCGAGCATCTGCTGCTGCTCCTCGTGGGCCCGAGCGACGAGGTCGGTCCGCACCTTCTCGCCGGCGACTCGCCCTTCGACGATGATCTGCTGCACCTCGGTGCGGGCCGCGTCGAGCTGCTTCTGATGCTCGGCGAGGAGCCTCGCCGCCTCGTCGCGATCGCGCTTGGCGGCGTTGATGGCCTCTTCGAGAGCCCGCTCGCGCGCCTGGACGGCGCCCAGGATCTGTGGATAGGCGTACCGGTGCAGCAGCACCAGCAGGATGACGAAGATCACGACCGTCCAGAACATCAGGCCGGTGGCCGGCGAGAGGAGGCCGCGCGGCTGCTCCTCTTGGGCCAGCGCTGGCACGGCGGCGGCGAGGGCCGCGGCGCTGCCTAGCAATACGGAGAGCTGTCTCATCGTCGTGACGTGGGGCGTGAGAACGGAGGGGCGCGACCCGGGCCGCGCCCTCCGAATGTCAGAATTTTCCTTGAATGACGAACGCGATGACGGCGGCGAAGAGCGCGACGCCCTCGATCAGCGCCGCGAGAATCAGACCCGCGGTCTGGATCCGGCCGGCGAGCTCCGGCTGCCTCGCCATGCCGTCGGCGACCTGCCCGCCGATGCGGCCGATGCCGATACCGGCGCCGATCGTCGCCAGCCCCGCACCGATCCCGGCTCCCATCATCGCCCAGGCGCCGGTGTACTCTTTGGAGAATGACGCTGCTGCTTGAAACAAAGGAAGAATCGCGTGCATGTCGTGCTCCACTCGAAGTCGTGAATCGTTTCTGCTCCGCGGCGCATCAGCCAGCGCCACCGCTCGTCACCAAGGCCCGGGCCTCAACGAGCTTCCCCAGTCGCTCGACCGGGTACAGGGCCAGCGACGAGGAGCGTCGCCGCCGGCCTCCCCGCGATCAGTGTGCCTCCGCGCGCCCCAGGCCGATGAACACGCTGGCCAAGAGGGTGAAGATGAATGCCTGCAGGAAAGCGACGAACAGTTCCAGCATGTTGATGGCGATACCGAGGGCCACCGGCCCCGGCACGATCAGCCACTTGCCGAAGGTGAAAATCAGCGATATCAGCGCCAGGAGCACGATGTGCCCGGCGGTCATGTTGGCGAAGAGTCGGATCGCGAGCGCGAAGGGCTTGGTGAACTTCGACACCAGCTCGACTGGTGTCATGATCGCGATCATCACCGGTTTGAGCAGCATCGGCATATCCTTCGGCGGCACGAAGACGATCGTCCAGATGTACCTCCATCCGAGCGCCTTGATGCTCGCTCCTTCCACGACGAGGAAGGTGATGATCGCCAGCGTCGCCGTCACCGAGATGTTGCCGGTGGCGGTCGAGCCGTAAGGGATGAGTCCGAGCAGGTTGGCGAAGAGGATGAAGAAGAAGAGCGTGAGGGCAAACGGCACGTAGGCATCACCGTGCGGACCCACGTTCGGCAGGATGACCTCGTTGCGCAGGTACAGCACGATCGCCTCTATCGTCCCCGCCCACCCCTTCGACGCATGCTGGCCACTTGCCCGCTTCGCGTTCGCCACGCCCGCCGGGATCAGGAGCAGGAGACAGAGCGTCGCCGCGATGGTCAGCATCACGACGTGCTTCGTGGGCGAGAGGTCGACCGTGAGGCCGCCGATCTGCACCGGCTCCCATCGCGGCAAGTGGATCGAGCCGAAGGGAGTCTCGAGCTCGTGCGAGTCGGTGATGTGTGGCGTGATGATGTCGACGGGCTGCCCCTTCGCCTCCTGCGCGTGAACCGGAGCAACCAGGAGCATGGCCATCGACAGAGCGAAGAGGCGAACGTTCATGCTTTGAGGAAGAGGGGCTCGACGACCGTCGAGGCCAGGAAGAACGTGGCCAGACTCAGGAGCGCACTCGATAGGGAGAGGCCTAACGGCTTGACGATGGCGAGCGCATAAACGGCCAAGGCGACAAAGCGAACGACGGCGCCGAGTGCCCATCCTGCCATGACGTTGGTGGGCATCGAGAAGCGAGTGATGAGGTACGCCGCGCTTTGCACGCCGAGCGCGATGGCGGCGCTCCAGAGAATGGCGCGCGTGGCTCCCGGATCTCGAAACACGACGGTGAGGACCCACGCGCAGAGTGCGATGATCGCCGTCGCGACGAGAGTGTAGCCGCCAAAGGACTTCATCGCCGAGCGTCCCCTTTCCCCTCGGAAGCCATCAGGCGCCGATACATGCTGTAGAACCCCGCGCCGGCGCCGACGAACACCCCCAGGATCAGCAGCCAGGGCGCGGTCCCGAGCTTACCATCCAGCCACCGTCCCAGAAAGAGGAACGCGAGGATGGACGCCGCGAACTGAAAGCCTGCGCCTGCGAAGGCCGCGGGACTTGCGCCCGCGGACGACCCCTTGGCGTCGCGCGCGGGGTTGTCGTCCGACTGTTGTCCGCCAGGCATCGCAGGAGAAAAACTACGGGCTTGTGAAAAATTTCGCAAGCAACGGCGGCGACGCCTCATCCCCTCGTTTCCACGTCGTCACGGGCCCCATTTCGATCGTCCTTGCGTAGCCCGCGCCGCACCTCGCGGTCCGCGCGCGCGCGTCGTCAGGCATCCCTGATAGTGCGCCAGAGCGGACTCGAAAGCGCCCATAAAACGGCTCAGTTCCTCGGCCAGGAACTCCAAAGCAGAGCTCGCTGCCAAACATGCGACGGAGTGGAAACCATCAACAGGTCATTTCGACTGACGGCACAATCGGTCGCCCAACTTCTTGACGCTCCTAGGGCTACGAGGCCTCGGTGAAGAAAAGCTTTTCTTGACTGTCCCCATTCGTGTTGATAACTTCGGCCCTCAGCAAAATTGTGACTACGTGAGCCCCCGGGGCAGACCCCTCCTCTCCCGACCCGCTGTGTGGATCGTGGCAGCAGGCGCACTCATCTTTGCCTGCGGTCCGCACGCGCGACGCGGTGACTCGACCGCCGCCTCCACGGCGACCGCGGCCCCCACAAGCATCTCTATTCGCCGCGCGCCTGCGTCCGCGCGCGACGAGTTGTCCGGGCAAGCGCACGTCGCGGTCAATGGCGGCGTCCAGCTCACTCTTCAGATCACGAACCAGAGCGATCACGCGATCGAGGTCAACTTCGCCAACGGTCAGACGCACGACTTCGCCGTGGTCGATTCGCTCGGGCGCGAAGTATGGCGGTGGAGCGCGGGACGCATGTTCACGCAGTCCATCCAGAATCGACTCATCGCGCCCCGACAGACGGTGAGCTTCGAGGAGAGCTGGAAGGAGGCGCCGTCCGCAGGGAGCTTCATCGCGGTCGCCGTCCTCGAGAGCAGCAACTACCCGCTCACAGAACGGGTCGGCTTCTCGCTTCCCTGATCGAGAGCGTGTGCAGTGCGTGCGAGGCCGATCGCACGCACCGATCATCACACGCCGCCTCTCAGCTGAACGCTTTTCACTCAACCCCCACCGGTCGCGCACGCCTGCGCGAGCGCGCGCCCCTTCTTGGCGCGCGCCGCCGCCACTAGCTTTGCCCTGTCCCCAACCGAGCGACAGCGCCGGTGGCAATGCGCGCAGGCAGACCCGCGGTCGGCGATGAACGCGACGTCGAGCTTCTCGAGCATCTCGCGAGGGCGCGCGCGCGCCTCATCGAGCAGATCGGCCGCCGGATCGTCGGCCAGCACGAGATCGTCGACAATCTCGTCGCCGCGCTCCTGAGCGGCGGCCACGCGCTCCTCGTCGGCGTCCCCGGTCTCGCCAAGACCCTCCTCGTGCGCACGGTGGCCGAGGCGCTCGACCTGAGCTTCTCGCGGGTGCAGTTCACCCCCGACCTCATGCCCAGCGACATCACCGGCACGGAGCTGCTCGAGGAGGATCACGCCACGGGCAGGCGCGTCTTTCGCTACGTGCGCGGGCCGATCTTCGCCAACGTCGTCCTCGCCGACGAGATCAATCGCGCGCCACCCAAAACTCAGGCGGCGCTGCTGCAAGCGATGCAGGAGCATGCCGTCACCGCCGCCGGCCAGACCCACGCCCTCCCCGAGCCGTTCTTCGTGCTCGCGACGCAGAACCCGATCGAGCAGGAAGGGACCTACCCGCTCCCCGAGGCGCAGCTCGACCGCTTCATGTTCGAGCTCCGGGTCGGCTACCCGAGCGCCGAAGAGGAGGAGACGATCGTGGCCGCCACCACCGGCGACGAGGAGGCGACCGTATCGCCGGTGGTGACCGCCGCCCACCTCTCGGAGCTCCAACATCTCGTCAGGCGCATTCCCGCTCCCCCCACCGTCGTCCGCTACGCCGTGCGGCTCGCACGTAGTACCCGTCCCGACTCGAGCGACGCGAGCCCGGAGGTCAAGCGCTACGTGAGCTGGGGCGCCGGCCCGCGCGCCTCGCAGTATCTCACCCTCGGCGCCAAGGCGAAGGCGGCGATGCACGGCCGCGCCGTGCCCGACCTCGACGACGTGCGATCGGTGGCCCTGGCCGTGCTCCGGCACCGCGTCGTCCTCAACTTCCAGGGCGAGGCCGAGGGGATCACTCCCGAGAAGCTGATCCGCCTCGAGGAGTAGACCGGCGCCGTCGGCGCCCCGGGGGATAGTGCGTCGCTACGCGCTCAGCGCGCCTCCGGCGCGGCGGACTTCGATTCCGTGCGGGCGCCGGGGAGCCAGGCTCGCCAGGTGGGCACCCTGCCCGTCGAGCCGAGCGTCGCATCGACGGCGGTCCGCCAGGCATCCCGCATCGCGCCGGCCTCGGGGAATCGCTGATCGGGCTCCGGAGCGAGACCGCGGCGCAGCCAGCTCGCGATCTCCGGCGTGTACCCGCTGAGGTCCACATCCCGCGTCAGCTGACGTGCCAGGATCGCGCGCCCCTCACCGCTCCCGAAGGGAGGTAGCCCCGAGAGGACGTAGGCGACGATCGACGCGATCTCGAAGCAGTCCACGGCCGCGGTCTGGGTCTCGCCTAACAGCTGCTCGGGCGCGGCGAACTCCGGAGTCCCGGTAGTCCCGCTGAGCAGCTCCTCGCCGCTGATCTTGGCCACCCCGAAGTCGGCGATGCGCCAGCGCCGGTAGCGGTCGATGAGGATGTTCTCGGGCTTGAGGTCACGGTGGATGATGCCGCTGGCGTGGGCCGCCGCGAGTCCGTCGAGCACCTGCTCCACATGGGGCGCGATCTCGACCACCGTGCGCGGGCCGCTTCGCCGAACGAGGTCGGCCAGCGAACCGCCCTCGGCCAGCTCCATCGTGTACCAGGAGACCCCGCCGTTGGTGTCCCAATCGTAGATGGGGACGATCGCGGGGTGCGCGAGCTGCGCGGCGAGCTGCGCTTCGCGGCGAAAGCGCCGGACCGCGCTGTCGTCGCTGGCGACGTTGGGGTGCAGCATCTTGAGCGCGACCTCGCGCCCGAGCGAGAGGTCACGCACCCGCCAGACCGAGCCGAAGGTTCCGGACCCCAGTCGAGCGATCACCTCGTAGTCCTCACCGGTGGCCCAGCGCAGCCTCGACTCCTCCGTGTCTCCGGGCCTCAGTGCGCTAGTCGCGCCACTGGTGAATATCGACGTGCGACTCCCGACCGCGCGGTCGAGCTCGCGCAGCATCGCCGCCAACGAATCGTAGCGGTCGCCCGGTCTCGGATTGAGGGCGCGACCGAGCACGGCGGCGAGCGACCGCGGCACCTCCGGCCGCACGAGGGTGAGCGGGGGGATCTCCTCTGCGGGAGGATATTCGCCGGTGAGCGACGCGAAGGTCGTCGCCGCGATCTGCCACTGGTCGCTCAACGGAGTGGGGGCCCACTTGCCGTCCGACCACTCCGGCGGTGTCGGCATCCATCGACGGTCGGGACTCAACCCGGCAGGGATATCCGCCTTCGGAGCCCACTCCCATCCGAGCAGCCAGAACCGGCCGGTCGGCGTCACCCAGCACGTCTCACCACTGACGGCGCCGTGGGAGGCGCCTCCCGAGTGCAGGTAGGCCAGGGCCGACCCCATCGATCGCAGGAGCTGGATCGCCGTGGAGAGGTCGTCCGATCCGGAGCGGCGAATACGCGACATCACCGTTTCGCCCGCCATCCAACGGCGCAGATACCCGGGACCGCGCTTGGCGTCGGGGTAAGCCGGCCAGTAGTGGTACGTGGTGGGAATCGAAGGATGGTTCAGGTGGGCGAGCATCCGCGCCTCGGCGGCAAGCCACGCGGCGTGCGAGGGATCCGGCACGCTCACGAGAGAGAGCGAGCGGCCGAGGGCATCGATGATTTCCTGGTAGTGCCGATACTCACCCGCCACACCTTCCCCTCCCCAGCACCAGTCTGCTGGGATCTGCCAGGCGGCCAGATGCTCGGGAAGGTTGTAGGTCACCCGGTCGCGAGACGGTCCATCGCGCCGCGAGGCGGGGGTGGCGAATACGCGAGGAGAGGACACAATCGAAAAGCTATGCACGAGAGCGAGGGCGGCAAGCAGCCCTCGCTCTCGTGCATAGCGGGTCCACCAGTGTGATCACTTCGGCTGCGCGCAGCCGCGCCCCGCCTCCTTCACGCTGAGCAGCGCGGTCCCGGACAGACCACCCGCCGTGGCGCTGACCGTCGCCTCACCAGCGCTCAACGGAGTCACACGCCCACGGCTGTCGATCGCCGCCACGGACTCGTCGCTGATGCGCCAGCTGACGAGCCGGCCGTAGAGTGCATTCCCTGCGGCGTCTTTCAGAGCCGCGGAGAAGAAAGAGACCTTGCACTGGCCGAGTTCGATCCGCAGGGTCGCCGGCTCCACCGTCAGGGAATGAATCGGTGCGCCGATGTTCAGGCTCAGCGATCCCGACCGCGAACCCATGGACGCCGTGATGACCACAGCGCCGAGTTCGAGTCCGGTGACGATGCCGTCTTGCGAAACGCGGGCCCTCGAAGGATCGCTGCTCGACCAAGAGACCTGCGCTCGGCCCAGGTCCTTGCGGGCACCGGAGCCATCTATCACTTGCAGCGACAGAGACTCTCCGACTCCGAGTGATGGCGCAGGACTGATCACGCTGATACGGTCGCTGCGACCGGAGGAAGCCACGGGATCCGAGCAGGCAACGCCAATGAGAAGCGCGCCCCACAAGGCGAGCCGCCTTGGAGAAGTGTGTGAGGTTAGCATAGAGCCCCCTGGTCATGGCCGGCCGGCGCCCGGAGCTCTGCGAATGTCCGCGGTGCACGAGCCAGCGTACGGCTCACACGCTAGGCGCTGACCCTCTCCCACGACTCACGTGGCTCTCACGCGTCGCTCACCGATTCGCACTGATTACGCGACGGGGGATGTGGGCTGGCATCGAGCGACCGGTGTGCCTTGCAACCGCAACGCCGTTCTCGGAGAATTGGGGACCATGCGATCGAGGGATTCCGGTGAGCGAGAAGCAGCTTGCGCCGAGCGAGGGAGCAACAGCCCGGCCCGCGGCAGACCGAGGTGAGGGTGCCGCCGCAGTAATCTTCGAGGCGCTGCACGACGACCTGGTTCCTCCCGAGCGCGCGACGACCGGCGCGGCAGGCTACGACTTGCGCGCCTACCTGCGCGGTCGCCGAGTGCGCGTCTCCACGGGAGAGGCGGAGGAGGAGCGCGCAGTAACCGACGCCGGGGAGCTGGACCTCGAGCCTGGAGTTACCGCGCTCATCCCGCTCGGCTTTCGCGCGCGGCTCCCGCGCGGCTTCGAGGCCCAGATCCGGATTCGAAGCTCGGTGGCCTTTCGTCGCGGGCTGATGATCCCCAACGCGCCGGGGACGATCGACTCCGACTACCCGGATGAATGGATGGTGATGCTGCGCAACGACTCCACTCGGACCGTGACGCTGTCGCATGGCGAGCGCATCGCGCAGGCGGTGCTGCACCGGTTTTCCGTCCTCCCGTGGACCGAGGGAGCGGTGGCGCAGACGACCGACCGGAAGGGTGGATTCGGGAGCACCGGTTAGGCGACCTCTTCCGCTGCAACCGCTTCTGTGGCATGTGGTAGCGGTAGAGCGCTGACGCCCCGATGACGGCCCCGCGGTAGAACTCCGGCGGGCCACTCCAGTGCCTGGGACGGGGCCCGTGCGCGGAGGGAGCGCCAATGATCCGGTTGCGATCGCTGGGCCAGTGTGTGATCGAGGTGGGGGATGTGCGCCTCACGCCCGCAGCGGAGACGCTTTTCGCGACGGCGCTCTATCTCGTCGTCGAGGGCCCGCGCCCGATCGACCGTCGCGAGCTGCTCGACCTCGTCTGGGCGGACGCCAAGCACGAGAGGGCACAGCACTGCCTTCGTCAGGTTCTGTACAAACTGAGGGCTCTTGGTGGCCCCGTTCGCGCCGACGGATCGTGTCTGGTGGTGTCCGCCCGATCGCTGGCGACCGACTATTCCCCTCTCGTCACCACGCCTGACGACGCTTCTCTGGAGACGCTCGCCGACGCGGCCCCCGGCACGTTCTTGCCCGGCTATGCACCACGCTTCTCGGAGCCCTTCGCCCAATGGGTCGATCGCCAACGCGATATGGTGAATGGCGCGCTGCGCCGGGCATTGGTGTCGGCGATCGGCGCCAAGAAGGAGCGCGGCGATTGGCCGCTGGTGGAGCGGTTGGCGAAGCGCTGCCTGGAGATCGACCCGCTCAACGAGGAGGCGACGCTGGCGGTGGCCGAGGCGGCGGCGGTCAACGGCAGCAAGGCGCAAGCGCTGGGAATTCTCGACCGGTATCTGCGCGAGATCGGCCCCCAGGCCCGCGAGATTCGTGTGCCAGCCTCGTTGCTGCGCCGCCGCATCAGTGAGTCACCCTACGCCGAAGCGCGCCGCGTGCGAGAGACGCCCTTCGTCGGGCGCGATCACGAGCTAGGCGAGCTGAATCGCGCGCTGGCCCTCGCGCGGCAGTCGCAGGGGAGCACCCACCTCTGGTGGGGCGAGCCGGGGATCGGGAAGACGCGCCTGGTGACGGAGTTCACGCGGGCCGCCGAGCTACAGCGAGTGCAGGTGGTGCGCGTGGGATGCCAATCGAGCGATGAGCGCCGTCCGCTCTCGGCGTTCGTGGATCTCGTGCCGGCGCTCCTCGCCCTCCCCGGCTCGATCGGCTGTTCGCCGGAGTCGCTTCACTACCTCAAGCGCCTCACTCAACACGACTCGTCGGCGGCGACATCGGCGGGGGAGGCCGGCGAGGGCGAGACCGTATTCGCGCGCATTCGCATGGCGCTCTTCGACCTGCTCGACGCGATTGCGGCGGAGGAGTGTCTGATCCTGGTGATCGAGGACGTGCACTGGTTGGATCGCATGTCGTGGGAGGTCGTCGCGGAGTTGAGCCAGTGGATCGCGACCCGGGCCGGCTTCGCCATCTTGACGTCGCGGAGTCCGTACGCACCGGCGGTGGGCGAATCGCGCAGCCGTTCCGACCTCCAGGAGCGGCTGCTGGCGCCGCTGGAGGATTCGGTCTGCGATGACATCGCCCGATCGCTCCTGCCGGGAAGTCACCGGGAAGACGACGAGCGTCGCGGCTGGTGCGCGAGAATGTGCGGCGGCAATCCCTACTTCCTGATCGAGCTCGCGCATAACGCGAGCAAGGCGAGCGGGAGCTATCGCCCACCGCCGAGCCTCTTCACCCTGATCCACTATCGACTGCACAGACTGCAGTCGCCGGCGCGACGTTCTCTCCAAGCCTGCGCCATCCTGGGGCGGTATTCGACATTGGAGCGACTCGAGGCCGTTCTGGGGGAGCGGCGTATCGACCTGCTCGATGCGCTGGACGAGCTCGAGCGATACGCCCTCATCTCCACGGACAAGGGCGAAGTCCGGATCTGTCACAGCCTCTTGGGCGATGCGGTCCTCGGCTCCGCATCGAAGTCGACCCTGGCGATCCTCCATCGTCATGCGGCGCTGCGGCTCGAGGGCGAGTCTCAGACGACGCAATCGACGGCGTTGCTCTGGGAAGGCGCCGAGCACTGGCAGCTCGCGGGCGAGGGGGCGCGCGCTGTGGTTCTCCTCCGGGAGTGCGCTCAGCACGCCGGACGACTGGGACTCCCCGATCAGGTGGTGGCGACGCTCGACAGAGCCGACGCGATCGCGACCGGCCTCCCGGACAAGCTCGCGAACGCCGAAGTGCGGCTCACCGCGCTCCGGCGCACGCAGGCGTGGAGTCACGTGCTGGAGGCCGTGACGCAGCTCCGCAGGCTCCGCAACGAGTCGGCGGCGGAGACGCATCACGACGACCTCGAGCTGGTGGCACACGAAGCGCGATGGATGGGTCAGTGCGACGTGGGGGCGCTGTTCGACCAGGTTCGCGCCTGCGCCACGTCGCCGGCAGCTCCTGCCGCCCATCGCCTTGCCGCCGGCGTCATCTGCATGATGCTCGCCGACAACCTCTGCCTGGCCGCCGAGGCCGGGGCGATCTACGAGTCGATCGTGGGGGAGCCGGGGTACGTCAACTTATCGGAGACGGCCCGTCTCCATCTGGATTTGATCTATCACTGTGCGTTCGGCGACCCCCATCGGGCTGTGGAGGCGGCCGGCATTTTGGTGGAGCGTGCGAAGTTAGGCGGTGACCCTGCAGAGTGCGTCAAGTACATCGAGCACGCGTCGCTGGCGTATCGATTCGCGGGCGACACGGAGACGGCGCAGCGAGTAGCTCGTGAGGCGATGGCGATGGCGAAAGAGCACGGGTTGGTTCGCAGGATAGAAAGTGCGGCGAATCAGTTGATGGCTATCGAGCTATGGCGCGGGAATGTGGACGACGCCGAACGCATCTACAACGAGGTCGAGCGGGTCGACGAAGCTAACCAGTTCTATCGCCCGAACGTAACTACCCTGGGCCACGCCATGGAGATCGCCATCAAGCGACGGCGGTTTGAATCAGCAAGATCCACGTTCGCGATCTTGCAGGCAGAGATTCGAGGACTGCACATGACGCGCGCCACAGCAAGATGCGCTTCGTTGCAGTGTCAACTCCTGCTCGCGGAGAAGAATCCCTTGCCTAAGTCGCTCCTGCACGAGCTTTGGCGATTACATCTCGCAACCAGAGCTAGCAACGCAGCCGATCATTGCGCCGCCGCGATGTGCCAAAGCTTAGTCAAGGCGGGAAGGGCTACTGAGGCGTGCACCTTGCTCTCGGAATACCTGACAGTCCACCGGCGGCCTGGGCTTTCGCTCTCTTCAGACTTGCGTCTCGCCCTCGAAGCGGCTGGACTGCAAAGCCCAAGTGGCGCTGCCTGAGGCATTGCCCAGGCACGGGCGACGCAGACAGCTTCGCGCCTGGGAGAGGTGGTGGCTCGCGGCTGGGCACCGCGAGTTAGCGGCCTTCGTGCTTAGACGTTTGCCACTACTCGAGGGCGGGGTGACGGTGTTCCGACTGCCGGGCCGGTTGCGCTCTCCTTGTGCCCAGGCGCGAACAGCAGTCCGAAGAGCGGGCTTCCAAGAAGTCTGTCGCAAATGTTGGGATCGAACTGAGTTCCGCGATGCTTCAGCAGTTCGGCGCGGACCTGCGCCTCCGTCATCGCCCTGCGATATGGCCGGTCCGTGGTCATCGCGTCGATCGTGTCCGCGAACAGAACGATCCGTGCGCCGAGCGGAATCTCCTCTTGCGCAAGCCCATCCGGATAGCCGGATCCGTCCCAGTTCTCGTGATGGTTCCGAACCGGCGCGACAATGTCTCGGAGGTGCGAAACCGTTGAGACAAGCTCTGCGCTCTTGATAGGATGGGTTTGCATGACCGCCCACTCATCTGCCGTGAGTCGATCCGGCTTCTGCAGAATCGGTGCATACACTTCGTGAATCTTGCCCACGTCGTGTAGCAACGCCGCTATCGCCACTCTTTCGACCTCTCTGCCGTTGAGCCCGATCGCACGAGCGATGAGCCGAGCGTAGTGCGCTACCCTACGAGAGTGACCCGAGGTATATGGATCGCGAGCTTCGATTGCTTTGACCATTAGCTCCAACAGGTCCCGGTTGACCTGCTCTAGCTGATGGTTGGTCATGTAAAGCTGTCTAACGCCTAGCAACGGAAGCGTAAAGAACGCCACTCCCCACGGACCGAATCTCAGATACGTCCAAGCCAGAAACCACACGACGGGGCTCGAGAGCAAATCGTTAACCATGCTCGCGCGCGCGTTCTGCTTCCACACATCGAGCACACGCCTATCCTGACTTGACGCAATAACGGCGCTCACCGCCCAACTGTTCACTGTAAACAGCAGCGCCACCATGACAACAAACGGGACCACCAGGCTGTTGGCGCCCGCTGCCAACAAGTCTTCCGAGGTCAGTACGGTGCGTCCTCCTGCCGCCAGATAGCCAAGTATCGCTATCGACATCGCCAGCGCGAGCTGTGCGATGTTGAACAGGGTCTTTACCGGGTTCCGCCTCGCAATGATCGCAGCCGTCAGATGCGACACGCCTACGCCGACCACCGCCAACCAACTCGGGGCGAGCAGAGCACCTGCAAGCGTTGGAACAAAGGAGATGGACCCCGCCGCCCCACTAGAAAGGTGATGTGCTATCAACTCTCCAAGCAGGACAAATGCAGCAAAGCACGCCACGGCCCTTGCGGCCGCGGCATCGAAGGGGGGTGAGACGCGTACCAGCGCGCTGACGGCCAGTCCGGCCAGCACGATCACAACGGTGATATAGGTTCGCGTTCGAGTGGACATCATAAGCGATATGAAGAGGGAACCCCCGTTCCCGACTCTACCTCCAAGTCAACCATTCTGCAGCGACAAACGTCCCTGTCAGAAATCTTGCGAGCGCGTGCCACGAAAAGTGGAATCGCATCGCGCGTCACCTCCCTTTTCAATAGTCACACCGACTTCCGTCGCGTGTGCTGAAAGGTTGGCTCCGCTCTGGTGCTTGTGGCCTCTGCCCGCTCAGCTTC
>DASPTK010000024.1:0-8495 GCA_035623475.1 Gemmatimonadaceae bacterium
CTCGATGCTGGTCGGCGTGCACTCCGCCGATCCGATGACGTATGGCCTCATCGCCGTGATCTTCCTGGTGATCGCCACCGCGGCATCCTGGATGCCGGCACGGCGGGCGGCGGCGCTCGACCCGATCATCGCCCTACGCGAAGAGTGAGCGTTGCCTCCGAGCAAGCATCGCGGCACCCGTCTCCGCCTGAGGGGCTAGACAGCTAGAAGGGCGTCGATTCGCTGATCGCTCATCTCGGCCTAGATTGCGTCGGGACGGAAACGGGGACAATCACGCCAGGCACGCGGGGGGCCTGTTGCTGCGCAGCCAGAGCTTGCGGCACTCCTCAAGGAACGGCGCGAGAGGACCGCTGCCGTCGAACGCAGGCTCGGGGTTATCATTCCTCACGTCTTCTGGCGCTTCGAGGAGGAGCTGGGCGGAGTGCGTCCGATCCGCTCGATCCGGGGTGCATAGAAGACCGCCTGTAAACGGCCCGGCTCGTTGGTCGCATGCCGCACGACCTCCGGCGCTCCGCTGTTAGGCAGTTGACGCAGGCGGGTGTCAGTCGCTCCTCGGCGAAGGCCATTGTCGGGCACCGCACGGATTCCGTCTACAACCGCTACGGCGTCGTTGCGAGTCGGGACCTCAGCGAGGGCGCTGTGAGGCTGGCAGCACGCGAGACTCGTGGAAAGCCCCAGCAAGTGGTGCCCCGCAGGTCCGCTTGAGGTACGGGCGCACTTTGGGCACAATTGGGGGCGCGGGCGGGTGCGAGGGCGGTCGATGCGAGTTCGGAAGTCGCGACAACACAACGGCATGGCTTCGTTGGGAGTGGTGGCCGAGAGGCTGAAGGCGGCGGTTTGCTAAACCGTTATAGGGTCGAAAAGCCCTATCGAGGGTTCGAATCCCTCCCACTCCGTATGAGGCCCGCCTCGCGATGATGGCGGGTCCGTTTTTTTGTGGCGTGGTCGCGCTCGCGGTCGTGCATGACGACGGCGTCCGCACCGCCCGACACTCACACCGACGCACAGCGCGCTCCAGGTGCCACCCGTTCTGAGATTCGCGCCGTCCCCCACCGGCTTTCTGCATGTCGGTGGCGCGCGCACCGCTCTCTTCAACTGGTTGCTGGCCCGGCACACGGGCGGGCGCTTCCTGCTCCGCATCGAGGACACCGATCGGGCTCGCAGCACCGAGGAGAGCACGCACGCCATCTTCGAGGGGCTCGAGTGGCTCGGGCTCGATTGGGATGGCGAGGTCACCTATCAGGCGCGAGGGCTGGAGCGGCATCAGCGGGATGCCCGGCGCCTTCTCGAGAGCGGACACGCCTATCGCTGCTTCTGCACGGCCGCCGAGCTGGACGACCAGCGGCGCGCCGCCGAGGCGCGCAAGGAGGCGTTCAAGTACGACCGGCGCTGCGACCGCCTGAGCGCGGAGGACGTGGCGAGGAGGGTGAACGCCGGCGTGTCGCACGTGATCCGCTTCCGCGTCCCCGAGGGCACGACGAGCTGGGTCGATGCCGTGCACGGAGCGATCGAGTTCCCCAACAAGGACATCGAGGACTTCGTCATCCTTCGCTCCGACGGGACGCCGATCTACAACCTCGCGGTCGTGTCCGACGACATCGAGATGGGAATCACGCTCGTCATGCGGGGCGATGATCACATTTCGAACACGCCGAAACAGATTCTGATCTATCGCGCCCTCGGGAGTCCGCTGCCGGAGTTCGCCCACGTGCCGATGATCCATGGCATGGATGGGAAGAAGCTGAGCAAGCGGCACGGCGCAACGGCGGTGGCGGACTATCAGAAGGAGGGGATCCTGGCCGCGGCGATGGTGAACTTCCTCGCCCTGCTCGGCTGGTCGCCGGGCGGGGACCGAGAGGTGATGACGCTGAAGGAGATGATCGAGCTCTTCTCGATGGACGGCTTGCTCAAGAAGGCAGCGATCTTCGACACGAAGAAGCTCGAGTGGATGAATGGCCAGCACCTGAGTCGCCTGCCGGCGATGGAGCTCGAGCCCCTGGTGACACCCGAGCTGGTGGCAGCGGGCCTGGCGACTCCCGAGGAGCTGGCGGCGCGCACGGAGTGGTACGGGAAGTTGATAGAGCTTCTCAAGACTCGGGCACGAACTGTGCACGATATCGTCCGCCAGGCCGCCCCCTACTTCCGCGCGAGCATCTCCTACGATGCCGACGCGGTGGCCAAGCAGTGGGCGGACGCACCGGCAACAGCCGACCTCCTTTCGGCGACACGGGAACGGTTGGCGACCCTTCCGCGTTGGACGGGCGACGCGATGGAAGCGTCTCTCCGAGCACTGGCGGAGGAGCGTGGTATCGCCGCAGGGCGAATCTTCCAGCCGCTGCGGGTCGCGCTCACGGGGTTGGCGGTGAGCCCGGGGATCTTCGAAGTGCTCGACGCGATGGGGAGGGATCTCGCCCTCGATCGCATCGATGCCGCGTTGCGTCACCTCTCGACGCCGGAGCGACGTTGAGCCGAGTCGCCTAGGCGAGCCGGAGGGCTGTGATGCAGCGCGGGCCGGGAGTCCACGAGTGGATTCCCGGCTCGTGCTTTAACCCGAGGGGGACATGCCCGAAACGCTGACGACGATCGAACGCAAGGTCTATCACTATCTGGTCGACTTTCTCACCGAGAACACGTACCAGCCGAGTGTCCGGGAGATCGGCCGACGCTTCCACATCAAGTCGACCAAGACCGTATCCGAGATCCTGCAGTCGCTCGCCATCAAGGGCTACATCCAACGCGATCCGTCGCGCTCGCGCGGCGTGCGCCTGCTCGGCTACGAGGGAGCGACCCGCACGCAGCCCGTGCCCTACTACGGGAAACTCGCCTCCGGCGACCACCCGCTGGTGCCGGAGAACTGCCTCGGGTATATCACCGTCGACCGGCGCTTCTTGCCCAGCGAGAGCGTCTTCTTTCTCAAGATCTCGGGGGACCGCATGGTGGGCCGCGGGATCTTCGACGGCGACTATGTGCTGGTCGCGCACGCCCCCACGGCCGCGCATGGCGAGGTGGTGGCCGCCCGGCTCGCGGGGGAGGTGGCAGTTGGACTCTACGAGCGACGCGGCGACGCCATCGTTCTCTCATCGGCCGGGTCGGGCGACCGCGAGGTCGTCGTCGCACCGGGCGATGACTTCGCCTTGCTAGGCAAGGTGTGCGGCGTCTTCCGGCCGTTTCAGGAGAGCGCGATCGTCGAGGCGGTCGAGGCGCGCGAGGAGGCGCCGGTCTCCTAGCCAGCGCTCAGCGAACGGTCCCTACGGAACGACCGCCGGCGTGGCGTCGGCGGGTTGCGGAGGAGGTGGCGGCGGCTGCTTGCTGGCCTGCTGCGCCTCCTTCTCCTTCTTCCGCCGGGCCATCTCTTCCTCGTGCTCCTTCTCCTTCCGCATGCGGATGCGCTTCACCGCATCGTGGAAGTCGTCGTTGTTCATCGCGCGCTCGGCGTTCTCGTAGATCTCGGCGTGCTGCGCATTGCGTTGCCGCCCCTCCTCTTCCAGGATCGGGTTGTTCCCACCCGTGATCGGGAGAAGCGCCAGGATGGCGTTGGGGATCCAGAACTTCCCGAAGTACATCTTCTGCGAGTCCATCCCCCACTTCTGACCGTCCTTCTCCACCGTCCAATCGCCGGGTGCGCGCTGGTGGCCATTCGCCCGATCGACGGAGTCGAGATGGTGCGCGATCATCGCCGCCAGCGCGCTGTCGAGGCGCTCCGTCGGAGTCTTCCGCCTAACGGCGATGTCGCCCGGCGGCAGCCAGATGCGAGGATCGGCAATGTTCGGCACGATCCCTTCGGTCGCGCCCCCCTTCCCTATCACCGGGCCGCTCCCCTCCTCGGCGGGTACGCTGTTCGGCGTCGCCTCGACGGTCGTCGGCACCTGCGACGGAGCCACCAGCGGCTTCGCCGGATGGGCCGGCAGGTGTCTGCCATCGCCCCCACTGCGCGGCGCGGCGCGCGTCTCTTCGTCCGGGAGGCGGATGTAGCGCAGTCGCTCGGTCGGCGGCGGTTCCTGCCTGTGCTCGCGCAACCATTGCTCGAGGGGATATGGTATCGATAGGACGTAGATCAGTCCCGCGCCCAGCACGACGTGCAGAGCGAGCGAGACGAACAACGACCCATCGAGTTTCCGCTTCACACAACGCTCGCTTCGAAGGACGACAACACCTTGCCAGCACGGCGGGCGGCCTCAGCCAGTCGCTCCGGTCCCACAACGAAGGATACCCGGAAGTACCCCTCGCCGCCCGCTCCGAAAGACGAGCCAGGAAGGACGATGACCCCCTCTTCGGTCAGTACGCGCTCGGCAAACGCCGCGCTGGAGACGCCGTCCGGGAGCGGGATCCAGAGATACATGGTGGCGCGGGGGACGTCGCACGGAAAGCCCGCTGCCCTAAAGGCTTCCACTGCCGCATCGCGCCGCTGGCGAAAGACCTCGACGTTCCCCGGTACAAAACTTTCCGAATGATCCAGGGCCGCAGCCGCCGCGGCCTGAACACCCATGAACGCACCGGTGTCCACGAAGGATTTTACCTTGGTTAGCGTCGCCGCGATGGGGGGCCGCGCCACCGCCCACCCGCACCGCCACCCCGTCATGTTGTAGGTCTTGGAGAGGGAGTGGAATTCGATCGCCACATCGTCGGCGCCCGGCATCTCGAAGATGCTCGGTGGCGTGTAGCCATCGAAGGCGAGCTCGGAGTACGCATTGTCATACACGAGGAGAATGCCCAAATCCCGACATCGCGCGATCGTTCGCGCCAAGTATTCCTTCGGCGCGGTGGCAGCCGTCGGATTGTTCGGATAGTTGAGATAGACCATCCGCACCCGGCTCAACACATCCCGCGGCAGTCGGTCGAGATCGAGGAGAAAGCCGTTGTCCGAGCGTAGCGGAACGAGGTACGGCTCCCCCTCGGCGAGCAGCGTTCCGCCGAGATACGCCAGGTACCCAGGCTCCGGAATCACTGCCAGGTCGCCCCGGTTGAGGTAGCCGAGCGCGAGGTGTGCGATCCCTTCCTTCGATCCGATGAGCGGGACGATCTCGGTCATCGGATCGAAGCTCAAGGCGAAACGGCGCTGCATCCAGCGCGCGACCGATTGCCGAAAGGCGGGCAGCCCGAGGCCGAAGCCATATCGGCTCATCGCCGGGTTCGCCGCCGCTTCCTGGATCGCGGCACTCGCCTCCGCCGGCGGCGCGAGGTCGGCATCACCGGCCCCGAGATCGATCACGTCCACACCGCGCGCGATGAGCTCGCGTTTGCGCTGCGGGACGGAAGCGAGCGGATAGTCGGGCAGCGAAGTGAAGCGCGTGGATGGTTTCATGAGAAGAAGGAGTTCAGAGGAGCGCCCGCGACGCGGAGGGCCGTGGGTATCGTCTCGCCGCCGCCACCTTTACGCGCTCGCGCGGCCGTCGACCACCGGATTCCGCACGACACTGAGCCCTACAATCTCGACCTCCACCTGATCCCCGGCGTTAAGCTGCCCGACGCCGGCAGGCGTCCCGGTCGCGACGAGGTCGCCGGGCTCCAGCGTGATGACCTGCGAGATGTACGAGAGCAGCCACGGAATCCCGAACACCATGTCGCGGGCCGCGGCGCGCTGGCGCTCGCGTCCGTTCACACGCGTCACTACGGTGAGATCGGAGAGATCAGCGGGGGGCGGCGCGAAGGGACCGACAGGAAGAAAGGTATCGAATCCCTTGGCACGGGTCCATTGCAAATCGCTGCGCTGCAGGTCGCGCGCCGTGACGTCGTTGACCGCCGCGACGCCGCCGATCGCGCGCCGCGCGTCCGCTTCGGTGCCCTTGCGGAGCGTTCGGCCTATCACGACTCCGATCTCCCCCTCGTACTCCACGTACGAGGAGAGCGCGGGGAGAACGATCGGCTCGCCGCTCGCGATGACGGTCGTGGGCGGCTTGAGAAAGAGGATCGGTTCCTTCGGAACCTCGTTACCCATCTCCTTGGCGTGCTCGCGATAGTTGCGGCCTACGCCGACGATCTTGCCCGGTCGGTTCACGGTCAGCTCGGGTGAAGGTAGAAGTGCTCGATCTCATGGCGTGCATCGGCCCAGGGACAGATGAGGCGATGCGCAGACGGGAGTGTCTCCAGCATCTCCCGGCCATATGCGGTGCGGACGGCGCGCGGGTCGCAGAGCACGACGACACCGCGATCAGTACGCGACCGGACCAGTCGTCCGAATCCCTGCTTCAGCCGCAGCGCGGCGTGGGGGAGCATGAAGTCACGGAAGGCATCTCCACCATGTGCCTCGATCGCTTCGCAACGCGCAGCGGTGAGCGGCTCGGTCGGCACGCGGAAGGGAAGTCGGGCAAGCACGAGCGCCCGGAGGGCGGCACCGGCCACATCCACCCCTTCCCAGAACGACGCCGTCCCGAGGAGGACCGCCCGCCCCGACTCGCGGAAGCGACGCAGGAGAGCATCGCGCCCTTCCTCCCCCTGCACCAGGAGCGGCCAATTCCGCTCGAGACAGATCGCCCGGAGCTCCGCGGACGCGGTCCGCACGTCGCGGTGGCTCGTGAAGAGCGCGAACAGGCCGCCGTCGGCGGCGGTCGTGAGATCGGCGACGACGCCGATGACGGCGGCGAGGTGGCCCGGCGCATCGACGTTCGGCACCGGCAGGTCGGTGGGCACCGCCAGAACTGCCTGACGAGAAAAGTCGAATGGCGAGGGGAAGACCTTGGTGAGTGGCTCGACGTCGGGCTCGGTGAGGCCCAGGCGCTCGGTGAGGAAGGCGAAGCGCCCGTCGGCCGCCAGTGTGGCACTGGTCACGACAGCCGTCTCGAGGCGCCGGAAGAGGTCCTCGCGCAAGATCGGCGCGATATCGAGGGGAACGGCGGTGACGGCCACCGAGCGCTCCCGCTCGCGACCGCGCAGCTCGAGCCAGCGCACCGTGGGCGGCTCGCCCGGAGGCGGGCGGAGCGCGCGCTGGAGACCGACGCCGATGCCGTCGAGGCGGCGCACGACTCCCCGCATCTCGCTGAGCAGCGGCGCCGCCGCTTCTCGCGCCGCGGTGTCCGCCTCGAGGCGCTCCCGCACCAGCGTGAGACCCTCGCGCAGGACCGCGATCTCCCGCGTCAGATCCTCGAGCGCCGCCTCCAGTCCCAGCGCCCAGACTGGATGCTCGTCGAACTCGCCGGTGAGCCGGAGCACCGATTCTCCCGAGTCGCTCACCACCCCTTCGAGGAGATTGAAGACGAGCGCCCCCTTCCCACGCGCC
Source organism: Gemmatimonadaceae bacterium (assembly GCA_035623475.1). Classification (GTDB taxonomy): domain Bacteria; phylum Gemmatimonadota; class Gemmatimonadetes; order Gemmatimonadales; family Gemmatimonadaceae; genus DASPTK01. The sequence continues at coordinate 7,214 of DASPTK010000024.1, forward strand.
GCATCCACCGACGGCGCAAGACGCGCCTCCACCAGGTCGAGGCTGGCCACGCTGTACAGGTCGCGTCCCGCGCTCAGCCGGCTGGCGAGGGCGGGAAGGAGTCCCTTCCCTTGCCGCTCGAGGCGCGCCAGAAGCCGCTGGAGCATCCGGCGCGTCACCGTCGTTCCGAGGTGCGCCGCGGCGGCGTCCTCGAGGTGATGGCCCTCATCGACCACCAGCCGGGTGTACGCCGGAAGGACCGCTGCCTCCCCCCAATTCTGCTGCGCGCGCCTAACGGCGAGATCGGAGAGCAGAAGGTGGTGATTGACCACGATGACGTCGGCCTGCGCGGCGGCGCGGCGAGCCGCAAACACGAAGCAGTCGTCGAAGTGCGGGCACTTGAGCCGGCCGCAGAGATCGGGCTCGGCCGCCACCTCGTCCCACAGCTCGGGTCGCGGCGGTGTCGGCAGGTCGCTCAGACTGCCGTCCGTGGTGCGGTCCACCCATGCCCGTAATCCGTCGAGCTCGCGAGAGACGTTCGAGTCGAAGAGCCCCGGCGCCGCTCCGCTGGCCTGCTCGAGCCTCTGGAGGCAGATGTAGTTCCGCCATCCCTTGAGGAGGGCGAAGCGGACCGGCTGATCATCCAGGGCCCGCGCGAGAAAGGGCAGGTCCTTCCCGACCAACTGCTCCTGCAGATTGATCGTGTTGGTCGAGACGATCGTGCGCTCGCCATTCGCGCTCGCCCAGCGGAGCGCCGGGATCAGGTATCCGAGCGATTTGCCGACCCCCGTCCCCGCCTCGAGGAGCCCGATCCCGCCGCGATTGTACAACCCCGCGACGGCCGCCGCCATCGCCCGCTGGCTGGGGCGATCCTCGTAGCCCGCGATCTGTCTCGCCACGGGCCCACTCGGGCCGAGCGCTGCATCGATCTCGTCAGGCACGAGAGGAGTGGTCGCGCGGGGGCGCGGCACCTCGACCACCACGTACACGTCGCTCGCCTCGTTGTCGACGATGCCGAACCCGATGCCGTCGTCGTGGAGCCGCGCGGCCACGGCGAGGTCGGCCTCCGAGGGCTCGAGGAGCCCCGACGGATGGTTGTGCAGCAACATCTCTCCGCGGGCGGCAAAGCCGGGGAGTGCCAACACGCTCGTCGCGTCGCCGCGCGCGACCACCCGAGCGCGCTGCACCGTCCCCTCGCCGTCGAGCGTGGCGACGAAGCAGACCTCACGCCCGCCGGCGAGGAGGATCGCAGCCCGGATCCCGCCGGCGGCCGCCGGCGCGAGGCGGGCGCCGCTCCCTCCCG
>DASPTK010000025.1:0-38132 GCA_035623475.1 Gemmatimonadaceae bacterium
GCGCGGCCGAGCTCCTCGGCGACGTGCCCCCCACCTGCTTCGGAAGAGGGAGCGTCTTCGATCGCCTCCGCCGGGCGGGGGGGAAGATCTGCATGCTCGGCATTGGGCTCTACGAGGCGAGCTTCCAGCACCACGTCGAAGAGATGGTCGGCGTCCCCTTCCGCTTCCGGAAGCTGTTCACCGGCGTCATCCGCGACGGCGCCGCGGTCAAGAAGACCGGGTGGCTGTACAACGTCCGGATCATGGCCGAGAACAGCATCCCCGATGACAGCCGGCTCGAGGAGCTGGCCCGCGCCGCGGGCCTGTGCCGGGCCGCGGCAGTCGGTCAGGGCGAGGTGCTCTGCGTCGAGAGCGGCGCGTACTACGACTTGATCGCAAACGCCCTGGCCAAGGACCCCTGGTTCACCGCGCGCGGCCCGGCCGGCAATCCCGTCGCTCTCGAGGAGGCGCGCGTCGGCGCACCGCGCATCGAGGTGCGACTCCCCTCCGACGCCAGCGCGGCAGTGCTGACCGAGGCCCTCTGGCGCATCCCGCGCGACATCGTCTCCGACGGGTACGACGCGTCGCTTCGCGCGCTCGGCACGCAGCTCCCGATGACCGTGCACGACATCCCGACGGGGAGCGAGTGCTGGAGCTGGATCGTGCCCGAGAAGTGGCGCTGTCGGGAGGCGTACCTCGAGCGGCTCGATGGCACCCGGCTCTTTTCCTACGCCGATCATCCGCTGCACGTCGTGTCGTACTCGCTCCCCTTCGAGGGGGAGGTGTCGCGGGAGACGCTCTTCGCGCACTTGCACGTTCACCATCAGCTGAGCGATGCCGTCCCCTTCATCTTCAAGTACTACGAGCGCGACTGGGGGCTCTGCTGCTCGAAGGAGATGCGCGACACGCTCACCGATGACCGGTATCGGGTGGTCATCCGCACCGACTTCAGCTACGGCACGCTCAAGGTGGGAGAGGTCGTGGCGCCCGGAGCGAGCGATGACACGATCGTGCTCTGTGCGCACCTCTGCCATCCGGGAATGTTCAACGACGACCTCTCGGGGATCATCGTCGGCGTCGAGGTGATGCGGGAGCTTCTCCGCCGGAAGAACCGCCACTACACGTATCGATTCCTCATCGTGCCGGAGACGATCGGGTCGGTGGCGTATCTGAGCCGCCACGAGGAACTGGTGCCGCACTTCAAGGGCGGGCTCTTCCTCGAGATGCTCGGGCTCGATCAGCCCCACGCGCTGCAGCTGTCCTTCGACGGCCACACGGAAATCGATGAGTGCTTCACGCAGGCGTTGCGGGCTGCCGACCCATTCGGCTGGACGGGCGCCTTCCGCACTGTCATCGGCAACGACGAGCGACAGTTCAACGCGCCCGGCATTCGCGTGCCGATGCTCTCGCTCTCCCGAGTGTTGCCGATGAGCCACGCCGACGCCCCGTATCGCGGCTATCACTCGAACCGCGACACGCCGACACTCGGCTCTCCGCGGCGGCTCACGGAATCGAGCCAGCTCGTGCTGAAGATGCTGGACACGCTCGAGGGAAACGTGATTCCGGTGAACAAGTTCAAGGGCGAGGTCTTCTGCTCGCGCTACGGCATCGAGATCGACTGGTGGACCAACCGGCGCGGGTACGAAGCGTTGTTCGACATCATGTTTCTGATCGACGGCACGCGCTCGATCACCGAGATCGCGAGCCAGTGCAATGTGCCGTTCGAGGACGCGCGGGCGACGATCGAGGAGCTGCGTCGCCACGGTCTGGTCACCACGACGCGCCGCGACACGCGCTCCGCCTGAGCCAATCCGGAGTACCGATGCGGATCATTGTCGATACAGGGGACTACTTCTACTCCAATGCCGGCGACCTGGCGATGCTCCAGGTGTCGGTGGAGCGACTGCGCGAGCTCTGGCCGGAGGCATCGATCGAAGTCATCACCCGCGATCCCGCGGGGCTGGCGCGCTATTGCCCGGGCACGCGGCCGCTGTCGTGGCGCGGGCGGGACATCTGGCTGAACTGCGAGCTGCTGCCGCATCGCGTGGCCCGACTCCTCCCCCGCAGCCTCCGCACCCCCAGCCAGCTACGCCGCCAAAGTCCGCGTCTGCACGCGTCGGCGCTGCGCACGCGCCTGCGCCTGACGGGGGTGGACGCCAAGGAATTCGAGGAATTCTTCGCGGCCCTCGAGGGGGCGGATCTGTTCGTGCTCACCGGCGCCGGCGGATTCACCGACCACACGGTCGGGTGGGATCACCCGGTGCTGGAGACGCTCGCCTACGCGCACGATCGCGGAATACTCACCGCGATCTTCGGCCAAGGATTCGGCCCGCTCTCCGATCGCCGGACGCTCGATCGTGCCAAGGAGGTCCTGCCGCGCGTGCCGCTCATCGCCCTCCGCGAGCGCCTCACGAGCATGCCCGTGCTCGATGCGATGGGCGTGTCGGACGAGCGGATCCTGATCACCGGAGACGACGCCGTGTCCAAGGCCTACGCGGCGGCGCCTGCACAACTCGGCGATGGGCTCGGCGTGAATCTCCGGGTCGCGAAGTCGTCAGGCTTTTCCCCGCAGTTCATCGGCCAGCTGCGTCCGGTGTTGCAGAGTCTGTCCGAGCGGTTCGCCGCGCCGATGGTGCCGGTGCCGATCGCTCGGCCGGGGGACTCCGACGCCATCCGCGAGCTGCTGACCGGTATCGACGATGAGAGCGATGGCGGGCAGTCTCTCGACTCGCCTGATGCGGTCATCGCTCAGGTCGGGCGCTGCCGCACACTGATCACCGGCGCCTATCACGCGGCCGTCTTCGCCCTCTCGCAGGGCATTCCGGTCGTCGCTTTGGTCAAGACTCCCTACTTCCGTGGGAAGATGACGGGGCTGGCCGATCAGTTCGGCGCCGGTTGTGAAGTGGTGTCGCTCACCGACCGGGCCGCGCCCGAGCATGTTGCGGCCGCGGCGCTCCGTGCGTGGACGAACGCGGATGTCCTCCGCCCGACGCTGCTCGATGCTGCGTCCCGACAGGCGCTGGCGAGCCATGAGGCCTATCAGAAGCTGGCCCGCATCTACCGTCGGCGAAAAGCATCTCCTGGAAGGCGCGCGCTGATAGACTGGAACAGGACGCCGAGTCGAGGGAACACCCCGGTTCGGCCTGCTGAGCGAGTGTAGTGCTATGTCCTACAAGCATTTGTGCGCTGTGGCCCGCACTGATTCGATGGTGGCTCTGGTCGACGAAAACTGCGGCGCCTATATGATCGAACGTTCGATCGGTTCTGTCCTTCAGATGTTTCGAGTGACGTACACCCCGAACCGCTCCACGCGTTGTCCACGATGACCTTCCAGGGCTCCCAGAATCGCCCCCACAGCTTCTTCAGCGCGCTCCGCATAGGAGCACGCGGCCTACGGACTCATCCCCTCCTCGGGGCCGTCCTCATGGCCGCCACGCTCGCCCAAGGCGTGCTCCAGGGGCTCCTCGTCTGGGTGCTCCGCCACGTGCTGATCACCTTCAGCACCGGCGCCGCCATCACCACCGCCGCCCTGGCCATCGGCGCCGCCGAAGTCTTCGCCATTTGGACGGTTCGCGTCCTCAGCACCTACGTCGGCGAGATCGCCTCCATCCGGCTGGCGCACAAGGTCGAGATCAAGGCGATGCAGCAGCTCCTCGCCAAGCTGCTGTCGCTCTCGCTGCGATTCTTCGAGCGGACCAGCCAGGGCGACCTCGTCATGGCGTCGTTCCAGGATCTGAAAGCCCTGCGAACGATCACCGTCGACTTGAGCACCCTCGTCCTCTCCCTGTCGCGCCTCCTGGGATTGGTGGCGGTGACCTTCGTCCTGAGTCCGAAGCTCGCCATTATCGGGCTCGTCGTCGTCCCCGTCGGCGCGATCCCCGCCTACTGGCTCGGTCAGCGGATCACCGTGGCGGCGCGTGCGGAGCGCGAAGTCACCATCGGCTTCTACGACAGCTTTCTCCAGGTCAATCAGGGGATCAAGCTGATCAAGGTGAATCGCGGCGAGCGGCGCGTGCTCGAGCGAGCCGCCGAAATCGCGCACGAGCTCTACGGCTACGTCATTCACCAGGCGCAGAGCAAGAACACCGCGCGCTTGTTGCTCGAGTCGATGTCCGGACTCGGCCTCATCACCGTCCTCGTAATCGGCGGGCGCGATGTCGGCGCCGGGACGCTCTCCTGGCAATCGCTGATGAGCGTCCTCATCGCCGTCATGGCGGTCTACGCGCCCTTCCTCAACCTGCTCGGCGTCTACGGCTCCATTCGCGCGATGATTCCGAACCTCGACCGGGTCGATGACATCATGCGCACGCCGCCCGAGCTCCCCGATGCGCCGGGGGCGCGCCGCCTGGCGGGAGCGCCGTCGACGATCGTGCTCGAGGATCTCACCTTCGCCTACCACGATCGGGTGGTTCTGGACTCCGTCTCGGCCACCTTCTACCGCGGTGAGACGATCGGAATCGTGGGGCCATCGGGGGCGGGGAAGTCCACCCTGGTGTCCCTGATGATGCGCCTCTACGACCCCACCCGCGGGCGTATCCTCTTCGATGGCGTCGACCTCCGGGAGATTCGTCAGGCGGACATCATGGACAACAGCGCGATCGTGCTCCAGGAGCCGTTTCTCTTCCTCGACACGATCGCCAACAACATCCGCTTCGCGCGCCCGAGCGCGTCGATGGAGGATGTGATCGCGGCTGCCAGGGCGGCCAACATTCACGACGAGATCACGCTGACGGACCGCGGGTACGAGACCGTCGTCGGTCGGCGGCGTGACGCGCGTGGAGTATCGGTCGGCCAAAAGCAGCGTATCTGCATCGCCGCTGCCCTCCTCAAGAACGCGCCCATCCTGTACCTGGACGAGGCGACGAGCAATCTCGACTCCGTGTCCGAGCGCGCTGTGCAGGGCGCGATCGAGACTCTGATGGAGGGCCGCACCTCCTTCGTCATCGCCCACCGCCTCTCTACGCTCCGCGCGGTCGACCGCATTCTCGTGCTCGACCGCGGTCGGCTAGTGGGCCTCGACACGCACGAGGCCCTGCTGGCGACCTGCCCCACGTATCAACAGCTCTGGCAGTATCAGCTGGCGACCGAGGGCGAGGAGCAGCGCTGGGAGGAGAGCAAGCGATGAGCGTCCCGACGCGCGAGCGACGGCCGCGCGCGAGTCGGAAGGCGCTCGTTGCAGTTCCGAATCACCGCCGCGACTTCGAGAGCCACACTTTGGTCGCGTACCACCTCCGGACCCGGCATGGTATGGAGGTCGAGCTGTGCGGCCTGAGCGGACTCACGAAGTCGGTGCTCCGGAGCGCCCCGGACGTCCTCGTGCTCGACTATCTCACGAGCGGCGACCGCCTGGCGGCCGCCCGAGCCGCCAAGGAGATCGGCACCAAGCTGGTCATCCTGCCGACGGCGGGATTCTTCCACGGCGATGAGGATGAGCTTCGAGGCGCCATGAAGCGCCCGGAGGTCGTCGCATTGATCGACGCCTACTTGGCCTGGGGCGAAGCGGGACGGAAGGTGGTATGCGAGGCGACGGCGCTCGAGGAGGAGCGAGTCCTCGTCACCGGATGCCCGCGGTTCGACTCCTATCGCGCGCCGCTGGTGAAAACCGCCGAGCCGAAGGCAGATCTCGTGCGGCGAATGGGCCTATCGAATCCCAACGCGCCCATCGTCGTTTGGCCCACCAACACATCCTTCACCGACGCCGAGCACTTCCGCGGGCGCATGGACGAGCCGCTCGCCAAGACGACGGTCAACAACAGTCGCACCATCTACGAAGAGTTCCGCCTGCTCTTCCGCGAGCTTTCGCATCGTCATCCCGATTGGAATTTCGTCGTCAAGATGCACCCGAGCGAGGAGGTGGGGCCGTACCGGACGCTCGGCACAGACCGGGAGAACGTGGCCGTCGTGACCGATGTCGCCATTCGGGACGTGCTGATCCACTGCACGGCCGTTGTCCAGCGATTTTCCACGACCGCCACCGAGGCGTGGATGCTCGAGAAGCCGGTGCTCGAGTACGAGCGGGGAGAGTACGAGGGGAGCGTGCGGGCCGACTACCTGAGCGGCAACCACGTCGTCGCCGACATCGATGCCGCGGACCAGGCCCTCATGTCGTACATCGCCGGCGCACGGCTGAGCGATGCGCAGCGCGAGGCCCGCCGCGCCTTCCTCCGGTCGACGTACAGCAACATCGACGGCCGGGCAGCCGAGCGCTGCGCCGGCATCATCGCCGCCCTCGTGGCGCCCCTGGTGTACAGCGACGCGCAGCAGGCCGGGCTGCGCCGCGCTGCGGCGGTCGCGCTCGAGGCTCACGAGTGCGCGGAGAGCAAGGTGCTGCGCAACCGCGTCATGGACCTGCTCGGCCTCGATCGCCGGCGGTCGTTGCGGGCCGCGGTCAAAGGCCTCATGGGACGTGGGGCGGACGCCGCGCCGCCGCCCAGTTGGGAGCAGGCGGTCTCCGCGCCAGAGATCGGCGCGGCGTACGAGCGCTTCGACGCCATTTACCGCGGCGTGCCCCGTCCCCTCAGCGCCTGATGGGGGCGACGATGGGCGGCTTGAACGACACCTTCACCGCGCCCCGTCCTCGCCCCGCTGCAGCGGAGCACCGGGCACGGGAGACGCACCCCACCGTCCGCGGCGTTCGAGAGAGCGACCAGCCCGCACTTGTCGCCTTCCTCACCGAGGCATATCCGGAGTGGCGCGAGAACCCTTCGCTCGCCGCCCGCTACTATGCGTGGAAGTACTTCGACCTCGACGGGCGGGCGACCAACTTCCCGTCGGCGCTAATCGCCGAGGACGAGCAGGGGATCGCCGGGATGATCGGCTGCCTCCCCTTCGCCCTTCGGCGGCGCGGCATCACATCCCCCGCCGGGTGGATCAGCGACTGGCGGCTGGCGAGTCGCTCCCGGGGACAGGGACTGGGCCGCGAGCTGCTCCGTCGTGCCATCGCCGCAATCCCGACCCTGGCCTGCGTGAACGGCAGCGAGGAGGCCGAGCGCCTCTACGCCGAGTTCGGACTGTCGTGCCGCGAATGCGCTCGCACGTGGCTCCTCGTTAGGCACCCGCTCAGATACGAGTGGCCGCGGCGCCGTGGCGTTCGCAAGCCGGCCGGCCTGGTTCGCGCGGCGCAGCATGCTGCTCGCGGGCGCGCTCCCGAAGCCCGGGCGACCGTCGATGTGCGCCTGGTCGAAGCGTCGCTCGGCATCCTGGCGCAGGGCGCGGAGGAGTGGCCAGCCTACTCCGGCCTCGTCCGCCACGCCGGCTACCTGGCATGGCTCGGGCGATCACCCGTCGCCGCCCTGCGCGCATTCGCCGTGGAGGTTGATTCGGAAACAATCGGATATCTGCTCATGCAGAGTGATGTGGACTACCTGGGACGCCGGCGGGCGCGCATTCTGGATGTGCTCACCGCCGCGACCGAGGCGGAGACCGCGCGCCAGATTTTCGCCCTGGCGGTCGCCACGGCGCCGGAGGCCGACTACATCGACGCCACGCTCCCCCATCGTCTCGGGGCTGCGGCGCAGGCGGCGGGCTTCTCGCCACGCGATGGTGCGCGCCTCTGGCTCACAACGCCCTTGGACGGCGACGAGGAGGACTGGCACGTCACGCTCCTCGACAAGGACGACGCCTTTCGGGGCGCGCGCTTCGTTCCTTGAGAGTCGAATGAGGATCTGCTTCATCTGCTCCGAGTATCCGCCAGGACCACACGGCGGGATCGGCACCCTCACACAGGTGCTGGGGCGCCGCCTTGCCCGTGCCGGACACGAGGTGCGCGTGATCGGCGCCTATCCGGCGGGGCATGACGGGGCGCCGTACGCGGTCGACCAAGGCGTCCGCGTCTGGCGACTGACGCACTCCTCGGCGCCCTATGCCGGCCTCCTGTCACGATGGAGCGTGTACCGGCGCGTCCGCGCGTGGGCAGAACGGGGTGAGCTCGACATCGTCGAGGCACCGGATTGGCAGGGACCACTCGCCGGCTGGCCTCGACTGCGGGTCCCCGTGGTGGTGCGAGCGAACGGAACGTCGGCCTTCTTCGCCGCCGAAGCGGGACGGAAGGTTCCGCGCTCGGCCTGGCGGATCGAGCGCGCTTCGCTCGAGCGCGCCGATGCCTGGTGCGCGTCCAGCGCCTACGCCGCCGACCGAACACGCGAGGTACTCTCTCTCTCCCGTGCTGCCGCGGCTGTTCTCTTCAATCCGGTCGAGCTCCCGCCGACCGCGCCTGCCGCGCCGCGCGCGAGGAACCTGGTCGTGTTCACCGGCACGCTGACGGAGAAGAAGGGGGTCGTCGGTCTCGTCCGGGCTTGGTCGGAGGTGCGGCGCGCGATGCCATCCGCCGAGCTCCATCTGTATGGCAAGGACGCAGGCACCGAGGACGGGTCGTCGATGCAGGCCCATCTCCTCGATCAGCTCGAGGAGGGCGTGCGGCCGAGCGTGCACTTTCACGGCCACGTCCCGCGCGAGACCCTCTTCGACGCGCTGGAGAAGGCGACGGTGGCGGTCTTCCCATCGTACGCCGAAACGTTCGGCATCGCGCCGGTCGAGTCGATGGCGCGCGGGTGCCCCACGATCTACACCACGCGTAGACCGGGGCCGGAGGTGATCCGCGATGGCGTGGACGGGCTGCTCGTCGATCCCGATCGGCCGCATGAGATCGCCCGCGCGATCCTCCGGCTGATGAGCGACAGGGCGCTCGCGGCGCGCCTCGGCTCGTCAGGCGCTGCCGCCGTGCGCGAGCGATTCTCCACCGAGGCCCTGTTGGAGGCGAACCTTCGCTTCTTCGAGGGCGCCATCGAGCAGTTTCGGATGGCGCGCTCGGCCGGCGCCACCCCTCATCCAGCCGACACGCCGGGGTCCGCCGACGGCGTCGTCGCTCGGTTCGTTGCTCGCGATGGACGCATCGTGGAGTCTCCCGACGAGACGCCGCCGGTGCGACGACCGGGGCTCACGGTGGTGGTCTGCACGCACAAGCGCCCGGAGGATGTGCGGCGCTTCCTCGACTCGCTGCTCACGCAGGCCCCGCGACCGCAGAGCGTGATGATCGTCGATGCGAGCCCGGATGATGCGACGGAGCGGGTCGTGCGCGGTCATCCATCCCTGTCGCTGCTCGGCGACGAGGTGAGCTACGCACGAGTGACGGGTCCGTATCGCGGCCTGACGCGCCAGCGTAACTATGCGCTCGAGCGTCTCTCGACGTCGCTCGTCATGTTCTGCGACGACGACCTCGTCCTGCTCCCCGGATGCCTGGACACGCTCCAGAGGGCGATGGCCGCGGCGCCCGAGGTGGTCGGCGTCGGCCCCTTCATCGAGAACGAGTTCGTCGCACCGTCGCGCGTCTGGCGCTGGCGCGCCCGGCTGCGAGTCGTGACCAGCCTCCGGCCCGGCCGGTATAGCCGCTCCGGTGTCACGCAGCCCTGGAGCTTTCAGCCGCCGACCGAGGAGTCCGTGGAAGGCGACTGGTTGCGCGGGTGCGCGATGATGTGGCGGAGCGACGCGGCGTCGCGCGTGCGCTTCAACGACGCATTCTCCGGATACGCGAACGGCGAGGACACCGACTTCAGCCTCCGCATGCGCGCGCACGGGCGGCTGTTGATGGTCGGGAGCGCTCGCGCCGTTCATGTTCGGTCCACGACGGGCCGGCCGGAGAACCTTTCCTTGACGATGATGACGGTCCGCAACAACTGGTCGATCCACCGTCGATGCCTCACCGACCGGCGCTGGACCGACACGGCCTGGTTCCTCTATGCGCACGGGCTGCTCGTCGGGGCGCAGATCGCCCGATCAGCCGGGCAGCTCCTGGGCGCCGGGCGCGAGAACCCGCCGCACACCACCGAGGCTCCGGTCCGTGGCTAGCTCTCGTCCTCGCGCGTCGAGCGCGCGCTGACCCATGTGCGGAATCTGCGGATGGGTCGGGAAGGAGCCGGGGCAGCCGCGCGCGGCGCAGGTCGCCTGCATGGTCAGCGCCCTTGCCCACCGCGGGCCTGACGAGTGCCAGATCTGGCAGGAGTCGTCGGGTACGGCGGTGCTGGGCCACACACGCCTCAGCATCATCGATGTCGCCGGGTCCCACCAGCCGATGGCGAACGAGGACGGCTCCATCGTCCTCGTCTACAACGGCGAGGTCTACAACTTCCAGCCGCTCCGCGAGAGGCTCCTGAAGCAAGGACACGTATTCCGCACGCGTGGGGACACCGAGGTTCTCCTGCACCTCTATGAGGAGCTAGGAGCGGAGATGGCGCGAGAGCTCGACGGCATCTTCGCCTTCGCCATCTACGATCGCACCCGCCGCCGGCTCCTGCTGGCGCGCGACCGAATCGGGATCAAGCCCCTCTACTACTGGCACGACCATCGGAGCGGCGATCTCGTCTTCGCGAGCGACCTGCACGGCCTCCTCGCCAACAGCGCCGTCCCGCGCCGCCTCAGCGGGGCGGGGCTCGCGCAATTTCTTCAGTTCGGGTACGCGGTCCACCCGACCACCTGGGTGGAGGGCGTCCGGCAGCTCCCGCCGGGCGCGCTTCTCGAGTGGAACGACGGGGCGATTCGGGTGCGCCAGTACTACCAATGGGAGTATCGGCCCAGCCCCGAGCTCGCGACGCCGTCCGCCGCACTCTCGGCGCTCGAGGAGTGCGTCGATGCATCGGTGGCGAGCCAGCTCGTCTCGGATGTCCCGCTCGGCAGCTTTCTGAGTGGTGGCCTCGACTCCACGGCGGTGACGGCCTTCGCTCAGCGGACGCGGCATGCGCAGGGTGACGCCATTCGCTCCTTCACGGTGAAGATGCTGGGCGAGCGAGACGAGTCGATGCGCGCGCGCGGGATCGCCGGCGACTTGCATACGCGGCATACGGAGATCGCGGCCCAGCAGCTCGCGTTTGGCCGTACCACCCTCGAGACGATCGCCCGTCGCCTCGGCGAGCCGTTCGGTGACGACTCCTCGCTCGCCGTCTTTCTTCTCTGTCGAGAGGCCCGGCAGCACGTCACGGTTGCCCTGGCGGGCGATGGCGGCGACGAGCTCTTTCTCGGATATCTGGGTCTCCGGAGGCAGCGGCTCTCCCGGCGCGCCCGCGTCATCCCCCGGCCCCTGCGCGCCGCGCTCGCCGCCCATCTCCCGCGCGAACAGGAGTGGTCGCGCAAGGCTCGCAAGCTTCTCTGGCTGTCCACGCGCGGTGATTCTCACCTCATCGTCGAGTGGGCACGCCGGTGGGAGCCGGAGATGCTCGAAGCCATTCTGTCGGGGGAAGTGCTCCGAACGCTCTATCCCGATCCCGAGGATCCGGCGCCCGCGGTTCGCGCCGTCATCGGAGCGGGAGAGGTGGGCGGTTTTCAGGAGCAACAGATCCGCTTTCACATGCTGGTGGATTTGCCGTGCGACTGTCTGCTCAAGGTCGACCGCATGTCGATGGCCCACAGCATGGAGGTGCGGGTGCCCCTCCTGAGCAACGCGATGCTGGACTACGCGTCCGAGCTCCCACTCGCGCAGCGCGAAGCCGGTGGAAGGACGAAGGAGCCCCTGCGCACTCTCGCCGAGCGCCTTTCGCCCACCGTCGCTGAGCCCTCGCCAAAGCGTGGCTTCGACTTCCCGCTCGCGGAATGGCTTCGTCCGCACCTCGTCACCGCCTGGCGCGAGTGGGAGGTGACGGCGTGCTTGGGGGAGATCGGGTTCAACCAGTCGGCGCTCGATAGGCTCGTCGCAAGCTATGCCTCGGCGGCGGGCGCGGGAAAGCGCTACGAAGAACGCCTGCTCGCGGGACGCCTGTTCGATCTGCTCCTCGTCGCGACGTGGATCCAAACGCACGGCATCGATCCGGCAGTCGGAGAGGCCGCATGACCATCGGCGCCAACCGAGCTGCGAGCGTCGCCGGCGTCCGCGCGGAGTCGCGTTGAGCAACTCGACGCCGGGAACAGTGATGATCTTCTGGGATTATGACACGCAGTGGGGAGGCGACAGAAGTCGCAGTCCCGGCGGGCCCAAGACGTGGGGTCACGACGAGTTCGTGAACACCGAGCGGCTCCTTGCCCTGCATGCGGAGTATGGCGTCCCGGCCTGTTTCGCCGTCGTTGGAGCGGCGGCGCTCGACGGCCCTCGCCCCTATCATGATCCGGCGCAGATTCGGGCGGTGCACCACGCGGGCCATGAGGTGGCGAGTCATTCCTTCAAGCACGAATGGCTCCCCGGTCTTGGCATCGAGGGCTTGCGGGCGACGCTTCGCCAGAGCAAGGATGCGCTGGAGCAGTGCATTGGAGCACCGGTCGTGTCGTTCGTACCGCCGTTCAACCAGCCGATCGACTATCCGGCCGCGCTGTCGATCAGTGTCAGCGAGCGGCGCTCCGTGCCTCGCGAGCGCATCGGCGTGCGCCGCCTCTGCGAGGAGCTGCGCGACGCAGGGTATCGGGTATGCCGGCTCGCCTATCGATCCCTCGCTCACCGCTTGGCCGAACGAGGCATCGGGCGCCGCATCGACAGACCGCTGTCGCCGCGTCGGATTGCCGGTGTCATGTGCGTCCGTCTGAACACACCGGGCGGATTCACGGCCCCGAATCTCGAGGTGGTCGAGCGATGCGCCGACCAGGGCGGGGTGGTCGCCGTCTACGGTCACCCCCACTCGCTCGCCGGTAGCGACCCTCAGAGCGAGCGATCCTTGGTGCCCTTCCTCGAGCGGGTGTCCGCCCTCCGTCGGGAAGGGAGAGTGAAGGTTGGTCTGCCGCGCGACCTCGTACGAGCGGTGGGGGTGACCGCATGAAGCTGTGCGTAGTCTCGTTCAAGGAGTGCTGGCAGGATGAGCGCGGCACCTGGCTCTCGTACGGAGGGTTTCCGCTGCAGATGGCGGCGATCGGCTCTCTCTTCTCACAGCTCACTCTCGTGATCGTGCGGGGGCCGGCACGCCCCGGCGGCATTCCGCTACCGCCGGCGACGGTCATTCCGCTGCGCCCTCCACGCGGTGCCGGACTTGTGCGCAAGTTGTCCGTGGCGGCGGCCGCGCCGCACTACCTCGGCACGATTCGCCGCGCCATCAAGAGCGCCGATGCCGTTCACACCCCTCTCCCCGGCGACATCGCCCTCGTCGGGATGTGGCTCGGGCTCGTCATGCGCAAGCCACTTCTGGCGCGGTATGGAGGCCGTTGGGAGAACGGCGCCGGGACGACGCTCTTCAACAGGGTGACGCGTTCCACCATGAGGGCTTTTGCTGGAGGGCGCAACATCATGCTGGCCACGGGCGAAGGGGCCATCGCCCCTTCGCCGCGGATGCAGTGGATCTTCTCCACGTCCCTGAGCCGGTCGGAGCTCGACCGCATCGATGCCCGCACCGATCGGCCCCTCGGTGATCCGCCGCGCCTGGTGTACGCCGGCCGGCTCTCCCCCGAGAAGGGTGTCGGGAACCTTCTCCGTGCGCTCGCTCTGCTTCAGAAGCGCCCGACGCGCGCCCGCCCGCTCCTCACGATCGCCGGAGACGGCCCCGAGCGGGCGTCGCTCGAGACCCTCGCGGCCGAGCTGGGTGTCGCCCCGTCGGTGCGGTTCGTCGGCCAGCTGGACCGGGGAGCACTCTCGTCCGCACTGGCCCAGAGTGACCTATGCGTCCAGCCATCACTCACCGAGGGCTACAGCAAGGCGTGGCTCGATGCGATGGCCCACGGGGTCCCGGTCCTCTCGAGCGCCGTTGGGGCGGCGAAAGTCGTGCTTGGGTCGAACGGGGAGCGTGGCTGGACGACGACCCCGGGCGACGTCGAGGCCCTGGCCACGGCGCTCGAGCTCGCGCTCACCCAACGAATCGACTGGCCCGCCCTTCGGCACCGTTGCCGGGAGTATGCCGAGTGCCGTACACTCGAGAGTTGGGCGGCTCGCATCGCCGCGACCTGTCGGGAGCAGTGGGGCGTGAACGCCCTGGATGGAGCGGGGACATGACGGCACCAGTTGCGACACGGGGATGGCAGTTCGATGCGGCGCCGACACCGATCGATCCCGCCGCGTCATCGCGGCGCTGGGTCTTCGCTATCATGGCGATCGTCTGCGCCAGTTGGGTCATCGCGCTTGGCCTGGGCTTTCGCACCGCGTTGGCCATCCTCTCGATCGTCGGATACATCGGCTGTGTCCTCGGGGTGAAACGCCCGGCTGCGGGCCTCGTCGGCATCGCCATACTGTCCTCGCTGGATGCGCCCGCTCGCGTCTACCTCCTCACCGGCGGAGTATGGCGCTGGAATACGACCAACTATTGGCTCTTGGTGTATTCGCTGCTCTTTCTGCCGACGATGTTCAAGTGGCGTGACCCGCACACCAAGCTGGCCGCGCTGATGTTGGCGCTCTTGGGTATCGGCCTCGTCATCACGCCGGAAATGGAGTTCGGCGTGCAACACACCTTCGGGTTCGCCGCCTTCTTCGGCATCACGCTCTACTTCTACAGGGCCCGAGACGAGGAGGATCTGCTCTATTGGATCGGCATCATCTGCGGCACGCTGACTGCCCTCGGCTCTCTGGTCTTCCTTCTCCAGAAGGCGATTCTCCACTCGATCAACCCGAATGCGTATGCGACATTTCCTCTGTCGGGGATTCTGGCGATCTGCCTCGGTTTCCGGTATGCGGTAGCGAAGTCGCGTGGGCGGGTCCTGATGTGCGTCCTCGCGGCGGCGAACATGGGCGCCATCTTCCTCACCGGAAGTCGCGGGAACATGCTGATCGCCATCGCGGCTGGGATCTACCTCACCGTCTCCTTGCCCGGTGTGCACACGCGCGCCCTCGCCCTTGCCCTGGGCGCGCTGGTGACCCTCGCCGTGGCCACGCAATTCACGTCGATGCAGGACGTGGCCGTTCACCGCATCGACAAGATGTTGGATCCGACCGAATCCATGACCGCGCGGACGAGCGGCCGGTGGGATCTCGCCCTCGGTGGAATCGAGATGTTCAAGGAGCACCCGCTGGGCGTCGGCACGGGCGGCTTCGCCAAGGGATGGCAGGACCTCGGCGTCGTCGAGGGGATCTCGAGTTTTCGGCGCGGAGAGGAGTTCCAGGCTCACTCCGCCTGGGCGAAGACGATGGCGGAGAACGGGGTGCCGGGGATCGTCACGCTCGTCGCTTTTGTGTTCTCCTTCGCCTGGGTCGGCCTGCGGCGGAGCGATCGGGGTTTGATGTGGCTTGGGGTTCTGACGACCCTCACTCTGGCCACGGCATTCCTCTCCACCGAGTTTCAGGCGAAGAGTCTCTGGTTCATCGCCGGCGGCACGACCATCCTGCTGCACTACCCGCCGCGCCGTCGAGCTCCGGTTGAGCCGATCGGCGACGTCGCTGACCCGGGTGCGCCGATCGACCCGAGGGGTTATCTGACACTCCCGCTCCGGAGCCGGTAGCCGAGGTGTCGTCGCTGCGCGTTGCCTTCGTCGCCGGCACGCTGGGGCAGGGAGGCGCGGAGAAGCAGCTGGTGTACATGGCGACGGCACTTCACCGTGCCGGCGTCGACGTGCGCATCTTCAGCCTCACCCGAGGCGAGTTCTACGAGGGCGCACTCCGAACGGCGGGGCTCGAGCCCACGTGGATTGGCCGGACCAGTCTGCCACCGGCGCGTATCGGCATCCTGGCCGCTGCCATGGCGCCGTCTCGGCCTCACATCATCCAGTCCGGTCACTTCTACGCCAACGGCTACGTGGCTCTCACCGCACCACTCGTCGGAGCAATGAGTATCGGAGCTGTGCGCAATGACGCGCATTTCGATGTCGGCGCGAATGGACGCTGGGGACGCTGGCTCCTACGTGCTCCGGAGACACTCATCTGCAATTCGGAAACGGCGAAGCGGAACGCCGAGGAGTTGGGGCGCTCGTCGGCGGACATGCGAGTCGTGTCCAACGTCATCGATCTCGCCGAGCTTCCGCGACCGGCGGAGCGCGCGTCGAGTGACCCAGTGGTCGTGATCACGACCTGTCGGCTCGTGGCACAGAAACGCGTCGACCGATTGCTTCACGCCGTCGGGGCGGTCCGCCGGGCGGGAATGGAGATCGAGCTGCGCATTGCCGGTGAGGGGCCGGAGCGCCCGGCCCTCGAGCGGCTCGCCGGCGAGCTTCACCTGCCCCCCGACGTGGTGCGCTTCCTGGGCCGACGCGACGATGTCGCGTCCGAGTTGCGCCGAGCGTCGATCTTTGCGCTGACCTCCGACCACGAGGGCTTCCCCAACGTGGTGCTCGAGGCCATGGCGGCCGGATTGCCCGTTGTCACGACCGATGCCGGCGATGCGGGGGTCGCGGTGGTCGACGACGAGACTGGATACGTCGTGAGGGTTGGCGACGACGGCGCCCTGTTGGAGCGCCTGACGCGCCTCGTCCGCTCACCGGAGCTGCGGCGGACAATGGGACAGGCAGGACGACTGCGCGTCGAGCGGATGTACGGATTGGAGACGCTCTCCGCGACGCTGCTCGAGACCTACCGAAGCCTGGCGACAGGCCGGCATCGCCGAGGAGTCTTGCGGGCCTTGGATGCCTGACGGGGCGCCTCGCGGCGCCCCGTCAGCGTTCTGAGTCTGTCGATCCTACGCGTCGACCATCACGACGTCGGGATGACGATCCACACTGAGAAGATGTCCGAGGGCGGCGGCGTCGCCGGCGAACCCCCGATCGCAGCCACCGGCACCTGCGGCGAGATCGGAATCGTGATCGCCCCGCCGTTGTACGTCCCACTCACCACCGGCGCCGCGAAGTAGTTGAACGCGTTGTGGAGCTCGAACTTCTGCCCCGGTGTCAACACCGCGGACAGATCCGCCGTCACCGACCCCGCGTGGTTGAAGTTCACCACGTAGATGTTGGCCCGGCCCTTCTCGTACTGGTTCGGGCGAACGAGCACCTTCGTCCCCGTCGGCGTCCCCTGCGTGTACGAGCTGGACGCATCGAGTCCGGTCGTGCTCCGCCACGCGCTCCACTCATAGTTCGTTTGGTTCCCGCCGCTGGTGATGGCGAAGGGCGGGTTGTTGGCCTCCGAGGACATGTACGTGTTGTTGCTGAAGTTGAAGCTGCTCCACGACACGCCCGACTTCTGGTACACGTTGAGGATGGTGCCCGTCCCGCCGATGACGTTGTTCGCGAACGTGACCGGCGGCGACCAGTTCTCGAGCAACAGCGCCGGATAGATATAGTTGCCGGTCATCGTCAGGTTGCTGTTGTCCGTACCGTAGTAGCCCACCACCGCGCTCGTCACCGTGTTCGGGTGGAAGGCGTAGTTGTTCGTGAAGGTGATGTTCTGCGTGGGGGCCGAGCCGCCGACGAGCATGTTCCACGCCCCGCCGATGTCCAGGCCGCCATTCGCATACGCGGCGTTGCCGTCGAACACCATGTTGACCACCGACGCCGCATCCGAGCCGTAGGCCTGGAGCCCGTGGTCGAACGACGTCAGCAGGATGTTGTCGATGAACTTCTTGGTGCCGGTCGTGTTCTGCGTGTAGATGGCGTGGCCGTGCCCGCGATCGGGCCCATCCCAGCCGTTGTTGTAGACGAGACAGCCGTTGACCTCGACGTCGGTCGCCTGATCCCAGACGCCCATCCCGTTGCCCAGGTCGTGAACAATCAGGTTGATGGCCTTCGTGCGCGGACCCACCATGTCGAAGTCGATGAGGTGCCGCGGTTGGTCATCGGGCCACGGACCGGTGATCGCGGATTCGCGGCTGGTATTGAGGTCGGTGACCTCGAAGTCCATGTAGACAGCATCGGAGCCCTGGATGCTCCAGGCGTTCGCCTCGATGTCGACCGTCGCGTGCTCGCCTGGATACTGGCGGAGCACGATCGGATTCCCCGGGCTTCCGGTGAGGTAGCTGGTGAAGGTGCCCTTGTAGGTACCGGCCCGCATCCAGATGGTGTCGCCGGCGTGGACAGAGCCCGGTTGGTTGAGCGCCGTCTGGAGATCCCACGGACTGGAGCTCGACCCGTTGCCGCCCGAGCTACCCGACGGCGAGACGTACCAGCCCGTGTGTGACCCGGTAGGCGGTGGAGGCGGCGCCGCCGTCACTGTGAGCGTGGCGGTCGCGCTCTTCCCTTCGCTCGCGACGGTGATCGTCGAGGTACCGGCCGTGAGGCCGCTCGCCAGACCCGCATTGGAGATCGTGGCGACGGACGTCGCGCTCGACGACCAGGTGATCTGCCTCCCCAGAAGCGTATTGCCGCGCGCGTCCTTCAGGGTGACGCTGAACTGCTGAGTTCCGCCCACCGCGATGCTCGCGGTCGTCGGCGCGATGACCACCGACGCCACCGGCGCCAGGGTGATCGTGACCGACGCTGTGGCGCTCTGCCCTTCCGACGTCGCAGTGATCGTCGCCGAGCCGGAGTCGAGAGCCGTCAGCTTGCCGCTGCTCGAGATGGTGGCATTCCCTGTGTTCGAGCTCGTCCAGGTGATGCTTCGGCCGGTGAGCGTGTTCCCCGCCGCATCCTTGAGGGTCGCGGTGAAGCGCAGCGTGTCACCGGTGATCAGATTGGCGCTGGTCGGCGTGAGAGTGACCGACGCCACAGGCGAGAGATTGACCGTGATGGCGGCCGTACCGCTCTTGCCGCTCGTCGACGCCGTAATGGTCGCCGTGCCCGCCGAAACTGCGGTCACCAACCCGCTGCTCGAGACGGTTGCGACGGAGACGTTGGAGCTGCTCCAGGTGAAGGTGCTGCTTGAGATCGTGTTCCCGCTGCCGTCCTTCGCCGTTGCCGATAGCGTGACGGTATTCCCCGGCAGCATCGTCGCCGTGTTCGGCGACACCGACACCGACGCGACCGTCGGCGGCGGCGACACCACCGTCACCGCCGCGGTGCCGCTTTGGCCGCCGCTCGTTGCGGTGATCGTCGCCGATCCGGTGGCGACCGCGGTCACGAGACCATTGGAGGAGACCGTCGCCACGGCCGCGTTGCTGGTCGCCCATGTGAATGTGCGCCCGCTGAGGGTATTGCCTGAGCCGTCCAGGGCGGCGGCGGCCAACTGACTCGTTGCGCCAACGTTGATCGTCGCCTGAGTGGGCGTGACAGAGACCGAGGCCACCTGCGGCGGCAGCGCCGTGACGGTGACTTTGCTCTTCCCCTTCTTCCCCTCGGCGGTCGCCCAAATGTTGGCTACTCCGGCGGCGACTCCCGTCACCCTTCCGCTGCTGGAGACCGTTGCCGCGCTGGTGTTGTCCGACGACCAAGTGATCGAGCGCCCACTAAGAAGATTTCCCTGCGCATCGCGAAGCGTAACCGCGAGCTGCACGCTGCTTCCGGATACGATGCTGGCGTTGGCTGGCGCCAGCGCGACGGAGTCGACGGCCGCAGGCGCGACGACGACGCTCGTCTGATCACTCTTGCCGTCGAGTTGCCCGCTGATCGTCGCCGAGCCGGAGCCGACGGCGGTGATGTACCCGCTCGCCGAGACGACGACGATGTTGTTGTTGGAGCTTGTCCAGGTGAGCGGCCGGTCGGGGATCGTGTCTCCGTCGACGTTGAGCGCCACGCCTGACAATTGATAGGTGCCGCCGATGGAGAGATTCACCGAGCTCGGTTGCAGAATGACCGTCGCGGCGGTGTTCGGCGTTATTTGCAGGTCGGCGGAGCCCGTCGTGCCGTCGACGACGGCGACGATCTTGACGCTGCCGACCTTCTTGGCGGTGACGGTTCCGGAGCTTCCCACCGTCGCGATGGTCGAGTCACTGCTGACCCAACTCACGGTCTTATTCACCGGATTGCCCTGCGCATCGTACGCGTGCGCCGACATGGGCATTCCACTGCCCACCATCAGTCGCGCCGATGGGGCGTTGACCACGACCAGCGTGACTTTGGAGTTGGAGGTCCCGCTTCCAGGACCGCCGAAGGACACGGGGGCGCCGGGCGACTCGCATCCGGCGAGGATGAGACTTCCGAGCGCGACAAATGATGCGAGCACGTAGCGGGCAGACATGACACTCCCTCCGGAAGGTCCGTTCGGCGGCCCGACTGGCGTGGCGCATGGTGCGCGCTGTAGCCTCGTAGCTTTGCGTCGCCGGCTTTCACCGGCTTTGCCCTTGTCGCGGCCCCACGGAGGGGGCGGGCGATCGTGCCACTTGTCGCGGGAACTAGTCGATGACTAGCTCCTCGTGGGCACTAGTTTAGGAATTCCAGGTCATCACGCGCAAGAGCGGATTTGTTTGTAAGAGAAGAGGATAGCGGACAGACCGTAGCGAACATCGGTCAGTGTGACGGCGACTCTAACATCCGCAGAAACATTTCGTGACAACTGATCTCGAGAGCCTGCGGCGCCGACACGCGACCGCTGCGACATCCGGAGAGTATAGATTTGCGAGGCCGCTGCCATCCCCTTCGCGCCAAGGCATGAGATCCTCCACCGAATCCGGGTCGTGAGTCGATCCGTGCTGTTGGTCGGTAACTACATCTCGGCGCATACAAACGTCCGCAGCGTTGGCGAAGAGCTCGGCATCCGGCTGCGCTCAGCCGGGTGGAATGTCGTCGCCACATCGTCGTACCGCTCCGCTCTAGTTCGTGTTGCCGACATGTTGACGACTGTGTTGCGCGCACGGAACGCGTACGAGCTGGCGTGCGTGGAGGTCTACAGCGGGCGTGCGTTCCGATGGGCCGAGGCAGTCTGCGCGGCGCTCCGCGCGGTAGGACGGCCATATCTGTTGGCTCTCCATGGCGGCAACCTGCCGCCCTTCGCCCGCTCCAATCCCGTTCGCGTCCGTCGGCTGCTCGCCGGCGCTCGGCTCGTGACGGCGCCGTCTGCGTACTTGGTGGAGCAGATGCGTGAGTACGCACCGCGACTCGAGCTCATCCCCAACGCCATCGACGTGCAGGCCTACCCGTTCCAGTTGCGCCGCCGCGTTCGTCCTCGACTCATCTGGCTTCGCGCGTTCCACGAGATCTACAATCCATCGCTGGCGGTGGCGGTGGTCGAGCGTTTGCGGCGGTCGCAGACCGGCGTGTCCCTCACTATGGTGGGGCCCGACAAGGGCGACGGCGCGTTGGAGCGGACCCGCGCCGCCATCGCGAGCGCGGGCCTCGACGAGCAGGTGCGGATCGTCGGCGGGATCCCCAAGCGCGACGTACCCGCCCGGCTCGCCGAGGGGGACATCTTCCTCAACACGACCGACATCGACAACACGCCCGTCAGCGTGCTCGAGGCGCTGGCCTGTGGTCTGTGCGTGGTGAGCACGAGAGTCGGCGGCATTCCCTACGTACTCGAGGATGGCGAGGACGCCCTGCTCGTTCCCGCCCGAGACCCGGATGCGATGGCGGCCGCGTGCTCCCGCCTCTTCGACGAACCGGGCCTCGCCGAGCGACTCTCCCGAAACGGCAGGCGGAATGCGGAGTCGCTCGACTGGCGAGTCGTCCTCCCTCGATGGGAGGACGCGCTCGAGCGGGCGGCGCGTCGGGCGTCGTGAGCGACGCGCTGCTCGCGGCATACCATCGGTTGCCCCCGTGGTCGCGCACCTGCGTCGCCAGCGTTCGCGGTCTGTATCTGCGGGCGTGGCGCTACGGGCCGGAGACCGACCGGCTCGTGTCCCGGGCACTGGAGCGCGAGCACTGGAGCCCGCGGGAATGGGACGAGTGGCGGTCGGCGCGCCTAACGATGGTGCTGCGTCGCGCCGCCGAGCACGTGCCGTACTACCGAGCGCTCTGGCGGGATCGGCGCCTCGCCGGCGATCGGCCGGCGATCGAGGCACTTCACAGCTGGCCCGTGCTGCGAAAGGACTCTCTGCGCAGCGACCCGGCCGCCTTCGTGGCCGACGACCGGAGCCGCCGCGACATGTTTCACGATCACACGAGCGGCACGACAGGGAAGCCACTCGACATCTGGCTGCCCCGGGCCACGGTCCGGGAATGGTACGCCCTCTTCGAGGCTCGGGCGCGCAACTGGTATGGCGTGAGCCGTCGCGACCGCTGGGCGATCCTCGGCGGCCAGCTCGTGAGCCCGGTCGCTGCGCGCCAACCGCCCTTCTGGGTCTGGAACGCCGCGCTTCATCAGCTCTACATGTCGTCGTATCACCTGGCCCCCGATCTGGTGGGGCACTACGTCGACGCCCTGCGCAGGTACCGCGTTCGCTACATCCTGGGCTACACGTCGGCGCTCCACGCCCTCGCGCGGCACATCTTGGATGCGGCGGCCTCGCCCCCCGAGTTGGCGGTGGTGATAACGAACGCCGAGCCGGTGCTTCCCAGCCAACGCGAGGCGATCGAGCGGGCCTTCCGCTGCCCGCTGCGAGAGACGTACGGGTTGGCCGAGGGCGTGACGGCCGCCTCCGAATGCGAGCACGGCAGCCTTCACCTCTGGCCGGAGGCCGGGGTGGTCGAGATTCTCTCGGATTCGGGAGGCGTCGTTGCCGATGGGGAGAGCGGTCGCATCGTGTGCACGTCCCTGCTCAACCCCGACATGCCGCTCGTGCGCTACGATACCGGCGATCGCGGCGCGATCGCCCCGTCGCCGACGCACTGTCGGTGCGGGCGCACGCTCCCGATCGTCGCCGCCATCGACGGTCGCGCGGACGACGTCTTGATAACGCGCGACGGCCGCCGGGTGGGCCGTCTGGATCCCGTCTTCAAGTCCGCGCTTCCCATTCTGGAGGCTCAGATCATCCAGGAGTCGCTGGAGAGCGTTCGCGTGAAGTTCGTGCCGGCGGCGGGGTGGCGCCCCGAGCATGGTGAGGCAATCGCGCGCCGGGTGCGCGACCGGATGGGTGATGTGGCAGTCGTTCTCGAGGCGGTGGCGTCGATTCCGCGCTCGGCCAATGGCAAATTCCGGGCGGTGATCAACCTTCTGACGCTCGACGAGCGCTCGAAGCCCGGAGCGTGACAGTCCCCATCGCCGGTGAGAGCGGCGGCACACCGATGGTGAGCGTCATCGTGCCGTGCCGCAATGAGCAGGCGTACATTGCGTCGTGCATCGACTCGATTCTCGCCTCGACCTACCCCGCGGACCGCATGGAGGTGATCGTCGTCGATGGCGCGAGCGACGACGGAACGCGCGATGTGCTGTCGAGCTATGCATCGCGCGGCCGTCTGCGGGTCATCGACAACCCGGCGCGCATCACGCCGGTGGCCCTCAACCTCGGCATCGCGGCGGCGCGCGGCGGTGTGATCGTCCGGATGGACGCGCATAACGAGTATCCGGTCGACTACGTGACTCGCCTCGTCGGCTGGCTCGAACGATCGGGGGCGGACAACGTCGGGGGCGTCTGCCGGACGCGGCCCGGTGCGGAGACGCCCATGGCCCATGGCATTGCCGCCGCCCTCGCGCACCCCTTCGGCGTCGGCAACTCGTACTTCCGCATCGGCGTGGGCGAGCCGCGGTGGGTGGACACGGTGCCGTTCGGCTGCTACCGGCGCGAGGTCTTCGACCGCATCGGCGGGTTCGACGAGACGCTGGCGCGCAATCAGGACGACGAGTTCAACCTCAGGCTGCGCCGGGCCAACGGGCGCATCCTGCTCGTTCCTGAGGTGGAGTGCGTGTACTACGCCCGCGCGACCCTCCGCCAGCTGGCGCGCATGTACTACCAATACGGCTTCTTCAAACCGTACGTCGCGCGGAAGGTGGGCGCGTTGAGCGTTAGGCAGCTGGTGCCGCCTCTCTTCGTCATCGCGCTGGCCGCGGGCACCGTGGGGGCCGTGCTCTGGCCGCCGGCTCGCCTCCTGCTCGGCGCGGTCGTCGGTGTCTACACGCTGGCGGTCGTCGGGGTATCGCTCTCAGTCGTGCGGCGCCTCGGTGCGAGCGCGGCGAGCCGGCTGGTGGTGATCTTCCCCGTGCTTCACCTCTCCTATGGCGTCGGCTATCTGCGCGGTGCGCTCGACCTGATGCTCGGTCGCTGGCGCAGAGGTCGCTCCCTCGCCACACCGCTCTCGCGCTGACGAGGTGCGGGCGTCGCCCGCGCCAGCGATCGCCGACTATCACGGCGAGGAAACAAACTATCACAATTTTCGCTCGGGGCGCTCCAGCGCTGTCACTTTATGTAGCGGCACCTGATTTACCTCTTGACCATCAGGCTCATTCTCTCCTATGGTAACCGAGTCGATCCTTAGCACGATCTAATGCGCGCCCGACGCCCCGCCGGCGTGTGCGCCGCCGCCCATGAGAGAAGAGGTTTTCGTGATGCCCGCCGACACAGGGACCACCGAACAACCGGTGCGCCCGAGCTCGGATGTATTCCCGTCGAACGGTGCGACCGACTCGATGATCGCTCCGTCCCGCACGGGTCGCGAGCACGTCCACGACGTCGAGCACCCCGTCGCGACGTACGTCGATGGCACGCGCCGGATTCGCCCCCGCGCGCCGCGCTCCACGTTCCTCGCCTTCTCTCCACCGATGATCGGCGAGGAGGAGATCAGCGCGGTCGTCGACACACTGCGCTCCGATTGGCTGACGACCGGGCCCAAGACGCGCGCGTTCGAGGACGAGTTCGCTGCCTATCTCGGCGCGTCAGGCGCGCTGGCCCTCAACTCGTGCACCGCCGGACTCCACACGGCTCTGGCCGCGCTCGGCATCGGGGCGGGCGATGAGGTGATCACGACGCCGCTCACGTTCGCGGCGTCGGTGAACGTGATCGAGCACGTCGGCGCCACGCCGGTGCTCGCCGACGTCGAGCCGGACACGCTCTGCATCGACCCCGAGCTGGTCGCGCGCGCCATCACACCGCGCACGCGAGCCATCATCCCAGTGCACTACGCCGGCCATCCGGTCGAGCTCGACGCGATTCGCGCCATCGCCGAGATGCACGGCCTCGATGTCATCGAGGATGCCGCGCACGCACTCCCCGGCAAATACAAAGGCGTGCCCATCGGCCAGGGAGAGAACCCGGTCGCCTTCAGCTTCTACGCAACCAAGAACCTGACGACGGCCGAAGGCGGCATGCTCACCGGGAGCCGCGATTTTCTGGAGCGGGCGCGGCCGGTGAGCCTCCACGGCATGACCAAGGACGCCCTCAGGCGCTACGAGAAGGGCGGGCACTGGTCATACGACGTCGTGTATCCGGGCTTCAAGTACAACATGACGGACATCCAGGCGTCGCTCGGCCTCTGCCAGCTGCGCAAGCTCGAGAGCTTCCAGCGCCGCCGTCGTCAGGTGGTGGCCGCGTATCATAGTGCCTTCGCCGACGACCCCGCGCTCGAGATCCCGACCGAGCGCCCCCATGTGGAGCACGCCTGGCACCTCTACGTGCTGCGCCTGCGCCGCGGCGCCCTGCGCATCTCGCGCGATCGGTTCATCGAGGAGCTCAAGGACCGCAACATCGGCACCTCGGTGCACTTCATTCCGATCCACATGCTCGGCTACTACCGCCGGAAGTTCCGGTCGACGACGCTGCGACTCCCGGTCGCGCAGGACAATTTCGAGCGCATGATCAGCCTGCCGCTCAACCCGCGCCTAACGGACACGGACGTCAACGATGTGATCGACGCCGTGATGGACGTCGTCCGCACCCATCGGCGATGACGCCGGCCAAACGTGCCGTCGATGTCGGGGGCGCCACTGTCGGACTGATCGTGACGGCGCCTGTCCTCATCGTGTTGGCGATCGCGATCAGGCTGAGTGACCGCGGCCCGGCGCTCTTCTCCCAGACGCGCGTCGGCCGCGGCGGCCGCCCCTTCCGTATGTGGAAGCTCCGGACGATGGTCGTCGGCGCGGAGCGCCAGGACGTTCAGATCACCCCCCGAACCGACCGGCGCATCACTCGCCTCGGCGCCGTGCTGCGGCGGCTCAAGCTCGACGAGCTCCCTCAGCTCTTCAACGTCGTCGCCGGCGACATGAGCCTCGTGGGCCCGCGCCCAGAGGTGGAGCGCTACGTCGCCCTCTACACGCTGGAGCAGCGACGGGTCCTCGAGCTCACTCCGGGCATCACCGATCCCGCCTCCATCGCCTACTGCGACGAGGCGGCCATCCTCGAGAGTGATCCCGATCCGGAGCGGCTCTACGTGACCGAGCTCATGCCGGCGAAGGTCCGTCTCAACCTGGAATACGCCGCGCGCGCCACCGTGTGGAGCGACATCGCTGTTGTCGGGCACACCATGATCAGCGTGCTCGGGCGCCTGCTGACCCCGCTGCGCTTCGGCGCCGCGGTGCCGGCCGGTCGCTAACGCGTCGCTTCTTTCCAGTCTCGTTTCGATAGGCAGTCCGAGGGAGTCGCGGTGTCTTTCTCTTCAGTACTCGTCTACTACCGGCGCACCGTCATCATCACGGCGAACGCGCTCGTGCTCGTCGCCGCGTATGTGCTGGCGTTCGCGCTGCGCTTCGATTTCGCGGTGCCTCCGGCGCAGATGGCCGTGCTCTGGCAGACTCTCCCCCTGCTCCTTGCCGTCCGTCTGATCGTGTTCACCGCCTACGGTCTCTACCGTGGCATCTGGAAGCACGTCGGCGTGCGCGATCTGGCGAACCTGGGGAAGGCCGTCACCCTGAGCACCTTCATCTTCGCGGCCTTCCTGAGCGCGATCGGGTTGCTCGGCGCCGTCCCGCGCACCGTTCTCGCCCTCGACTGGATGGCCGCGATCCTCCTTGCCGGCGGCGTCAGGTTCGCGGCGCGGTTCGTCCACGAACGTCATCGTGCGGAGGCTGGGCCCGCCCGCCGTCGGGCACTCGTCATCGGCGCCGGTGAGGCCGCCGAGCGCCTGCTCCGACAGCTGCAGCACGCCAACGGCAGCGACCTTCAAGCGATCGCGCTCGTCGACGACGACCCGGCCAAGCTCCACATGACGATTCACGACGTCCGGGTCCGCGGGACGATCGACCAGATCCCCGAGCTCGCGGCCTCGCTGAGCCCTGACGTGCTGGTGATCGCGATCCCGTCGGCGACGCCCGAGCAGATGCGTCGGATCGTCGACCGCTGTCTCCGGAGCCGGCGCGAGTTCAAGCGGATGCCGTCGCTTCGCGAACTGCTCGAGGGCCGGGCCACCGCGGCCGAGCTGCGAGCGGTCGAGATCGAGCAGCTCCTGGCACGCGAGCCCGTCGTTTTCGACCTCGGCATCGTACGCGAGGAGGTCGAGGGGACGGTCGTGCTCATTACCGGCGGGGCGGGGTCTGTGGGGTCGGAGCTTGCCCGTCAGATTCTCCAGGCGAAGCCTGCCCGGCTCGTCCTCTTCGAGCAGGCCGAGACACCGCTCTACTACATCGACCTCGAGCTCCGTGAGAAGGCGAGCGACGTCGAGATCGTGGCGGTGGTGGGCGACATTACCAATGACGACCACCTTCGGCGTGTCTTCGCCACCTTCCAGCCCGACCACGTCTTCCATGCGGCGGCCTACAAGCACGTGCCGATGATGGAGGAGAATCCGGTCGAGGCGGTCCGGAACAACGTTCTGGGCACCCTGTCGGTCGCCCACTGCGCAGCTCGCTTTGGGGCGAGACGCTTCGTCCTCATCTCGACCGACAAGGCGGTCCATCCGACGAGCGTCATGGGCGCCACAAAGCGGGTGGCCGAGCGGGTCGTCCTCGGCCTTCCCGCCTTGCGGAACTCGCCCACCGACTTCCGCACGGTGCGGTTCGGCAACGTCCTCGGGAGCGACGGGAGCGTGGTTCAGCTCTTCCGCCGGCAGCTGGCCGCCGGGGGGCCGATCACTGTCACGGATCCCGAGGTGAAACGATATTTCATGACACTTCCCGAGGCGGCACAGCTCGTCCTGCAGGCGGCCGTGTTGCCAGAGGCGGCAAAGCGTATAACTATGCTGGACATGGGCGAGCCAGTCCGGATCCTGGAGCTCGCCGAAAATCTGATCCGGCTCTGCGGAATGGAGCCGTATCGGGACATCAACATTGTCTTCACCGGGCTCAGGCCCGGCGAGAAGTTGTCCGAGGCTCTTGTGACGAGCAGCGAGGTTGTAGTCCCCACCGCGATCGAGAAGATCAAGCTCGTGTCCACCGACGATGCCGGCGGCTCGAGCCTGCAGGAGGGGGTTGCCCAACTCGCGGCCGCTGTCGACGCCGGCAACCGACGCCTCGTCATAGATACACTACGGGCGATGGTTCCCGAGTCGGGGTTGCGGCCGGCGGCCTCGGAGCCGTTGGCAATCCATCCGCGGTCGTCCCGTCGGCGCGAGGTCGTGGTGCCGATGCCGACCCAGCGCGAAGCCCGCCTGGGGGCGTGAGGCGATGCAATCGACTTCCACGGGCCGTTGGGCGTTTCCCCGCGAGAGCTGACCATGTCACAGTATCTGGTGCCTGACAACAACCATCACAATCTCCCTGGGCCGCGGCGCGTGATGCAGGCGAGTCGGCGTGTGTACGCCGCCGAGTCTGTGGATCCAACGATTGCGCCGACGTCGCTCCGGGAGCTGCTTACTGTCATTCGCCGCCGGATCTGGATCATCCTGCCGGTCACGCTGCTCGCGACGGGCCTGGCCTACTACTACTCGTCGAAGCAGGCACCGGTCTATCAGGCGACGGCGACAATTCGGCTGACGGATACGAGACGCTCCCTCACCAGTGGGCTGGCCGATGGGGGCGGTCGCGGCGGCATCGGCATGCGCAGTGACCCGGTGATGACGGAGATCCAGGTGCTCACCAGCCGCAGCTTGATGGCGTCGGTGGCCGACAGTCTGCCGCTGGTCAGACTGAAGGGTGTGTCGGCGTACCTTTTCTCGGATTTCGAGCTGAAGCCGTCGCCAGCAGACAGCCTCGGATATCCGACGTTTCAGGTGAGCTTCGGCCCGACGCGCTACGTCGTGACGACGACCGCGGGAAGTCGGCAGTTGAGATACGGAGAGCCGTACACGTACCAGGGGCTGCAGTTCGCCTTCGGGCAGCGGATGCGGAAGGAGTACTCCTTCACGGTCATGACGCGCGAGGATGCCGCGGCGAAGCTCGCCGGCAGCGTCGCCGCGAAGCCGCGCGAGAACACCGACGTTGTCGACGTGACCTTCAGATCGACGTCACCGCTGCTCGCACAGCAGGTAGTCAACACGCTGGCCAACGTGTATCAGGCATCGAACATCTCGGCGGGCGCCCAGGCGGCACGGCTACGGCGCGAGTTCGTCGCCCAACAGTTGCGGCAGAACGATTCGCTGCTCACCGAGGCCCGCGCGGCATTGAGCGCGTTCCGGAGCCGTCAGCAGACCTACAGCGCGCGCGACCAGTTCACGCAGGAAAAGAGCGAGCTCACGACCCTGGACCTCAAGCGGCAAGAGGTGGAGGCGGACCAGAAGCTCTATCGCAGCGTCCTCGCGCGGATTCAGGGCGGCCCCGACAAGGGAATGGCACAGGACATCGGCGCGCTGCTGTCGACGCAAAGCGACAAGCCGAACCAGGCGATGACGGACCTCTACGTCCAGCTCCAGCGGTTGGAGCTGTCGCGCGACTCGATGACAACCGGTCCGTGGGCGAGCGCCGCCACCAATCCCGATGTGGAGAAGGTGAATGCGCTGATTGCGACCACGCGTGACAAGATGGAGCGAACGGCTGTCGGGATTCTCTCCTCGCTCGACGACAAGAGCGCCGGCTACGCGAAGATTCGCGCATCCAACAAGACCTCGCTCGAGGTGCTCCCGGCCACGGGCGTCGAGGAAGCACGCCTCGTCGAGCGCGAGCAGGCGTACGCGAAGGTCGCCGACAACGAGCGCGAGGAGCTGCAGAAGGCGAAGCTCGCCGAGGCGGCCGAGGTTGGGGATGTCAGTGTGATCGACCTCGCCACGCGCCCGCGCGCGCCGATCAGCGCCACCAAGATGCGCGATATCATCTTCGGCGCGCTGCTCGGCCTCCTCCTCGGCGGTGGGTGTGCCTTCCTGGTCGAGAATCTCGACACGTCGATACGTGGACGCGAAGAGGCGGAGTCACTGCTCCAGCTCCCCGGCCTCGCCGTCATCCCGAAGATCACCGAGAGCGCATCGCGCCGACGGAAGATCAAGGCGAATGGGAGCGGCAACGGAAGCGGCCCACTGGTCGATGGGCAGCCTATCTACAGCCAGCAGCTCATCACAATGCGGGACTCGCGCGCGGTCGCGTCGGAGGCGTATCGACACGTGCGCACGAAGCTTCTCTTCTCACGCGCTGTGAGCTCGCTCCGCACGATCGTCGTCACAAGCCCGTTCGCTCAGGATGGGAAGTCGACAGTGACCGCGAACCTGGCGACGACCTTTGCTCAGAGCGGGCTCCGGGTGCTCCTGATCGATTGCGATCTCCGGCGCCCAACGCAGCACACCATCTTTCAGGTGGCGTGCGAGCCCGGGCTGACGGAGCTGCTCGCCGGGCAGGGCCTCGTGGCGGGCACGGGGCGTCGCACACCGATCGAGGGACTGCATCTGATCACCGCCGGCTCGCTCCCCGCCGACCCGGCGGAAGCGCTCGGGAGCCAGAGAATGCGCGAGGTGCTCGCCAAGCTGACGGACGCCTTCGACCTGGTGATTCTCGATTCGCCGCCGGTACTCCCGGTTGCCGATTCCACGATGCTGGCCGGAATGACCGACGGCGTCGTGCTGGTCGTTCGCGCGGGTCAGACGAATCGTAAGGCGGCCCAAGTAGCTGCGCAGCAGCTGACCGATGTCGGCGCCCGGATGCTGGGGGTCGTCGTCAACGACCCCAACTCGAAGGTGGCGGACTACGACGCGTACGGCTACGCGGCGTATCAGTCCTACACCTCGAAGTAACACCGTCTCTCTGGAGGGCTCGGTCGACTCCATCCGAACGGCCGACCCTCCAGCGACGGAGGCCACGAGCCGCCGGTCGCCCATCGGCACATCGAGCGTGCCGGTGACTCAATCACCCACGGAACAGATCTCGGCGCTCGTTGCGGACCTCCGCCGTATCGTCAATCGGCGGTGGTGGCGCTGGTACACGATCTGGTTCGGGCGCGGGCCCTGGGTTGTCGTGTCGTACCGCCTCGATCGCGCTCTCTTCCTCCTCTGCGGGCGCGCCTGGGTACTGTTGAGACCGCTATTTTTCCCCCTCTTTTTCCTCCTCGATCTGCTCGGCGGGCGCGCCGAGATCCACTACCGCGCGCAAATCGGCCCCGGTCTGCTGATCCTTCACAGCTCGCTCGGCGTGGTCGTGAACGGAAGCGCGGTCGTCGGTCGCGACCTCGTGCTCGCCGGGGGCAATTGCATTGGGCTGCGAGGCAATGAGAGCGACACCACGCTCATCATCGGTGATGATGTTCAGTTGGGAGTAAATGCTGTCGTCCTCGGCCCCGTTCGCGTAGGCGATGGCGCGCGCATCGGCGCTGGCGCGGTGGTGGTGTCGGACGTCGATCCCGGTGCGTTCATGATCGGAGTGCCCGCTGTGCGGCGCCCTACGGGAGTGGCGCCGAATGCGGAGATGGGGAGCGTCTCTCGCTGACGCGCGGCGGGCGCACCGCGCCGCCATTTGATTCCTCACGAACTACAGACATCGCCTCGCTGATCAAATCTCCGGCACGCGGCGCTCCGAGCGAGCCCATCGGCCCGTGTCTTGCAGAGGGAATCGCTTGCCTCGTGACCCTGTGGGCACGAGTCGCCTTCGCGAACCAGAACGGCTGCGTCGACGCCGCACCTGCGGTGGGCCGGCCCTTCCTCTTCCCCGGAGATGGACAGATGCGTGACGAGCGAGAGGATCAGCAGCAGGCGAATTCCCACCGGAAGTCCAATCGTGGATTTGCAGCGATGGATTCCGACACCCAGCGTCGCATCGCCAGCAAGGGCGGCCGCGCAGCGCACGAGCAGGGCACGGCGCACGAATTTTCCCCTACGGAAGCCCGTGAGGCTGGACGCAAGGGTGGTCAGGCGGTGAGCCGCAATCGGGCCCACATGGCGGAGATCGGCCGTCGGGGTGGTGAAGCGCGGGGCGCCAATCGTCGTCGCGTGGTGGAGCCGCGCGATGGGGGGACGCAGTCGGACGGATGGGGCGAGAGCGGCAACTGACTCACTCTCGAGGGAGCTGGTCCGCCCCCCTCCGGGGTGGGCGACTCCTCGCTCAGTCCCTTCTGCTGAAGCGGTACGCCGTGAAGTCCTTCCACATCTGTTCGATCATAGGCGGTGGCAAGAGCGCCTTGATCGGCTTCGCGGCGTTCGAGGCATCGGTGAGCACCATCGTGTAGCTCGCCATCGTGCCCGCTGCCCGCGGCGCGAAGTCCTCGATGCGGTACACGTAGATCCCCTGCATCGGCATCCCCTTCCCCGCGGCCTTGTTCTGCTCCGCGTTGAGCATCGCCGGAGCTCGTACTCTCTCCACTGGCACGATCTCGACATTGTCGCGATAGAGCTTCATGTCGCGGAAATTGCCGTCATCGATGCTCTGGATCTTGTCGGGCTCGTAGAACGGGAAGTCCGTCTTGTCCGACGTGATGTTGAAGATCACGACGGCCCGGCGGTCGTCGAGATAGTCCTGCCAATCACGCCATCCCTCGATTGGGTCGATCTGCGTCCAGGACGCGGCCCGCTTCGGATCGCGCTGCTTGCGATCGGCCAACGCCTTCGTCGCCTGCGCCTCACGCCATGCCATGATCTGCGGCGTCATCATGAAGATCCGGAAGGGCGACGCGTCGAGCTTGTAGTTCTGCAACTGCAGCGTTCCTCCGAGGCTGCTCACGGCGGCGATCGGCTCATCAGGGAATGCCTCACGCGGAATGAGCGGCAGGAGAGAATCCGACGGCGGCCTCGCTCTCCCCATCAGCATCGAGTCGCGCGCAGCGGCGAGCGCGTCGAGGAGCTGGGCAGCGGGAATCGCCGTGGAGACCCTGGCCGTAGCGCCATTGGTTGCGCTCCGGCTCGAGTTGAGCCCGACGACATAACCGCTCATGTCGAGCAGCGGGCCGCCACTGTTGAGGTAGTTCACGTCTGCGTCGGACACGACGCCCTTCGCGTCGGCCGCGCTGACGATTCCCAGAGCGAGCACGCCGACCTTGTTGAGCGGCGACCCCAAGGCGAGCACGCGGTCGCCGGACTCGGGGGCGTTCGTCGCGCTGCTGTCGTGCAAGGGGAGCGTGACGCAGAGGGCGCACCGCTTCTTGTTGATGAGAAGAACCGCGATACCGCGCGCGTTGTCGACGACGACTCGCCTCCCGTAGATCTTGGTGCTCGGGTCAGTTTGAACGCGCACCTCGTCGGCTCCCTCCAGCAGTCGCGCGTCGGTCAGCACGAGGCCGGAGGTATCAGCCAGAAAGCCGCTGCCGCGTTGGCTCCCGTAGATCGTGAAGAGACCGCTCTTGTACGACTCGAAGATGTCCTTCTCGCTCTTCGGCTTCTTCGACGCCGACTCCTTAATGCGCGCGAGAGAGTCCGCGGTCGCAACTGCGGGAGGTGGAGGGGGCGGGGGAATGACCTCCACTGTCGCGTTCTTTGGTGTCAGCTCGACCGTGCCCATGTCCTTCGCGACCTGCTGGAAGAACCCCCAGCGATACTTCGAGTTCCCGACGACTTGCGGCCCCGCTTCGATCCGGTAGACACCGGCCTTCACCTGGCGCTCGACGCGTCCCTCGAGATCGGTGGAAACATGAGACGTGTCGCCGGCGGGGCTGATGAGAAGGAGATCCATCTCCGGCAATGGCCGAACGCTGAGATCCGACTCGACGATCGCAGCTCGCAGCCGCAGCGTGACCATGGTGTCTATGGGCAGCGGCGCCGAGGGCAAAGGAACGGGTGCCGCTCCGACCGCCACGCGAGCTGCAGAGTCGGTGGTCGAGGCTTTCGGCGAATTTGGGTTGCAAACGCTCCGGAGCCCTTCGACGAGATCCGGCGAGCCACCGGCGGCGCGCAGCTTCGCCTCCGCGTCGTTGGTGACGCTGAAGGAGACGCAATTCTTCTTGGCCAGGGTCAGAACGCGCGTGCTTGTGACCTTGCGTTTCAATAAGCCGACAATGTCGTCGAGTGTATACGGCTGGGCCTGAGCTCCCGCCGCCGGCGCGAGGGCCAGGGTCGAAGCGACTGCCGAGAGGCAGATGAGAGCGCAGTGAGCGGTGAGTCGGCGGATTATCATTGAGGAGGCGGTAGTGCCCAGTGCCGGGGAGAGGATCCAACCGGCCAAATATTGGACGAACGACTTGGCGCGTCGGCGCTGGTCAGCGCCGTATGGAAGCCTCCCGTCGACCTGGCGATCGCTGGACTCTGACCTTCAAGCACTCTCACCTTGGCGAGCACCGATTGACGCCCTTCGAACTTACATATGTTTGCCTGGAGCCCGCCTTGCCGCGCATCCACGCGACGGCGCGCCGGGAGCTTCGGCGGATCGTTCAGCAGCTTCCCGAGTCCAACCCAAACATCTTGGACGTTGGCGGGCGAAAGTCACACTACACAATCGGGGTTCCTGGATCGGTCACCGTGACCGATCTACCGAGACGATCCGCCGTTCAGGTTGAGCTCAACCTCGGCGTCACCGACGCTATGTGGGAGCAGACAGCCCGTCGTCGGAGCAACATCGCCGCCCTCGTGCTCGACGACATGACAAAGTCGTCGCTGCCCGACAGCACCTTCTCCTGCGTAATCGCTGTGGAAGTGCTCGAGCATGTCGAGGAGGACGAGCGGTTCGTCGCCGAAGTGTCCAGGGTGCTCAAGCCCGGTGGATATTTCGTGATGACGACGCCGAATGGTGACTACATCAAGCATGAAGGGAAGAACCCTGATCATAAGCGCCACTACACCCGCGCGCAGCTACAGGCCCTCCTCGCGCGACATCTCGTGGAAGTCGACGTCCACTACGCCGTCGCCGGTGGCCTCTTTCACCGCGTCGGTCTGCGCTCATGGTCGATGCGCCACCCGATCCGCACGCTCGCGGGGATGACGTCGAACGTCATCAACGCAGTGCAGAGCGCGCCCGAGAGCATTCGTGAGCGCGCCATCGGCACCCACCATCTCGTGGCGATTGCCAGGCGCAGGCTCACGCCGGCGACGGCTCACGTGCGCGCGCAGAATCAATGACTGTGCAGCGCACGGCGGCATGACACCAACTGGCGGCGAACAGCGAGCGATTCCGCCGGCCAGCCCACCGCTCTTCCCCTGAGTCTTCGATCCCCGTGAGTCTCGGCGCTGACACCCGAGAGGCCCCTGTCGTGCCGCCCGGCAATGGCGGGGTGACTCCGCACGCCGATGGGACGAACCCGTCATGGAGCGACGTCGCGCGCCTGTCCCTGCGCGTTGCCGTGTATGCGCTGTTCTTCCTCATCGTGCTGGAAATCACGACTCGCCTGGTGGACCTCCTCCGATTCGGAATGCCGATGGCCACTCGCATCGCGTCGGCGGAGAACCTGCTCGTGCGGGATGCGACGGGCATGCACGGGCGTCCGGGTGCCGTGTTCGAGCAGTGGCGGCTGAACGCGCTCGGGATGCGCGGACCGGAGGTGGCCAGCGAGAAACCGGCGGGAACGCTGCGGGTTCTGGTCGTCGGCGCCTCGGAGACCTTCGGATTGTACGAGACGCCGGGGCGCGAGTTTCCTCGTCAACTCGAGGACACGCTCCGCGCCGCCCTCGCCAGTGGCCGCTGGCGCCCCGGCTGCGGCCTCACCCACGTCGAGGTGCTCAACGGCGCGCTTCCCGGAATGACGATGCCGACGATCGCGCAGGACGTGCGCCTCCGCCTCGGCGTCCTGCGCCCGGATCTCGTTGTCGTCTACCCCACGCCGGCCTTCTACCTGCACGAGGATCTTCCGCGCGCGGCGAGACCCGACAGCTCCGGGCGGTCGAGTGGGCTCCCGTGGTGGTATGCGCTCGAGCCGCGCTCGGGGCGACGGGTACGCGATCAGCTCAAGCAATTGACTCCGTCGGCGGTCCTCACACTCCTTCGCCGCATGGATATCGCGAAGGAGCGTCGCGACCACCCGGCCGATTGGTTCTTCCACGGAGTGCCGTCGGATCGCGCGGACCGCTTCGAGTCGGATCTCGGCTCCCTCGTCGGCAGCGTACGTGAGGTGGGTGCCGTCCCTGTTCTCGCGACGCATGCCAACGCGTTCTTCGGTCACGCAGTGCCCGATAGGGATCGGCTGATCACCTGGCAGCGCTTCATTCCCCGGGCGCAGGGGACGACGCTCATCGCCTTCGACTCTGCCGCGCGCGCGCGAACGATCGCCGTCGCCCGCGAGTCGGGCGCGGTATTGGCGGACATCGCGATCGACAGCGCCCTGACGAGCTCTGTGCGCAATTTCGGCGACTTCTTCCACTTCACCGACCCGGGGGCGTCGCGGGCTGCCGCCGTTCTCGCTGCCGCCATCGAGGGCGAGTGCAGCGCCGCCTGCTGTGCCGCTCCGCTGCCCAGCCGCACGGCTTCACTGCGATGAAGCTCCGCGACGCTCTCCGGATTGTGAACGCGCCCCTGTCGCCGGAGGCGGCGGCTCTCGATGTCGCCCTGATTTGCGGCTTCACGCCGCTCCACCTGTCGACCTTCCTCCTCGCCGAGCTCCGGACGCGGCTCAGCGGCTACCAGGTGCGGCTCACCTCGGGCCTCTACGGCGATACGCTGGGGTCTCTGCGGCGGCTGCGGGCGGATCCTCCGGCGGCCGTCGTCGCCGCATTGGAGTGGCCCGACTTGGATGCGCGTCTCGGCGTGCGGTCGCTCGGAGGGTGGGGCGCCGACCTTCTCGACGACATCGTGCGATCGGCGCGCGCACGCCTCGACGCGATCACGGAAGCGACGATCGATCTAGCGCAGAGGAGCCGCGTCGTCATCTCCCTCCCGACGCTCCCGCTTCCGCCGATCGGGCATTCGCACCCCGCGCAATTGTCCCGGCTCGACGCCGATCTGCGCGCTGCGCTCTCCGGCTTTGCGGTGGCGATGGCGCGCGCACTCGGTGTCCATCTGGTGAGTGAGCAGGTGCTCCAACGTTCTTCCCCGCCGTCGGCGCGCTGGGACGTCCGAGGAGAGCTGGCGACAGGATTCCCGTACCAGCTCGATCACGCCTCCGAGCTGGCGCGACTGATCGCGGCGCTGATTCACCCGGCGACTCCGAAGAAGGGGCTGATCACCGATCTCGATGACACGCTCTGGAAGGGAATCGTGGGCGATGCGGGGGCGTCCGGAGTGGCGTGGGACCTGGCCGGCCACGCGCAGATTCACGGTCTCTACCAGCAGCTGCTCTCGGCCCTCGCCGACAGCGGTGTTCTGGTCGCCGTCGCGAGCAAGAACGACCGTGCGCTGGTGGATGAGGTTTTCGCCCGCGATGACGTCCTCCTCCGCCCAACGCAGATCTTCCCCTTCGAGGTGCACTGGAGCGCAAAGTCGGAGTCGGTGACGCGCGTATTGCGCGCCTGGAACATCGGCGCGGACAGCGTCGTGTTCGTCGACGACAGCCCGATGGAGCTGGCCGAAGTGAGCGCGACGCATCCTGGCGTCACCTGCATTCAGTTTCCGAGGGATGATCCGGATGCCTTGCTCGAGCTGCTCGTGCAGCTGCGCGCTCTCTTCGGGAAGGACGTCATCACCGACGAAGACCGGATCCGTCAGGAGAGCCTGCGGCGACGCGAACAGGTCGTCGGCGCCGATTCCGCCGAGGCTGAAGCAAATGGGGAAGTGAACGAATCCTTCCTTCGCGAGGCCGAGGGGGAGGTGACGATCACGGCGACCAAGCTCCCGTTCGACGCCCGAGCATTCGAGCTGGTGAACAAGACGAACCAGTTCAACCTCAATGGGCGCCGGCATCCGGAGGCAGCGTGGCGCGCGTCACTGGCCGACGACCGATTCGTGCTCCTCACACTCAGCTATCGCGACAAGTTCGGCCCATTGGGGAAGATCGCCGTGGCCGGGGGCCACCGCGACGGCGACGCGATTCACCTCGAGACGTGGGTGATGAGCTGCCGCGCGTTTGCCCGCCGGCTCGAGCACGTGATGGTCCAGCAGCTCTTCGAGCGCTTCGGTGTCAGCGAGATCGTCTTCGACTTCGCGCCGACGGAGCGCAACGGGCCGCTGCGGACGTTTCTGACCGAGATCTTGGGGGCGGAGCCGGCACCGGGCGCGCGCCTGACGCGGACAGAGTTCGACCGTCTCTGCCCTCCTCTCTATCACACGATCTCCGATGCCGCCAACGCGTAGCGTACGCGAACGCCTCATCGAGTGCTTCCGTGATGTCTTTCCTCAGCTCCCCGGCGATGTCATCCCCGGAGCATCGGTCGACACCCTACCAGCCTGGGACTCGCTGGCGACCGTCACCCTGCTGGCTCTGATCGAGGAGGAGTTCGGAGTCCGAGTCAAACCGGAGTCGATCGAAGGGCTCACCTCCTTCGATCGAGTGCTCGCCTACCTCACGGCGCGCCCGTCGGTCTGACCCCCGGTTGTCGCCGCTTGCTCGCCCGGCGTCCCGGGCGCTCCGGGTGCGGGATGAGGCGATGGCGAC
>DASPTK010000026.1:0-11958 GCA_035623475.1 Gemmatimonadaceae bacterium
TTCACCGGATTCGTCGGCGCCGCGATGGTCTGGTTCGCCGCCACGGGCTACTGCATCATGGCAAACGGCCTGTATTGGTTAGGCGCCGAGCCGCGGCTCAATCCGGGAGCGAAGAGCGGCGGTGCTCGCGAGGCAAGTACATCGGGCGCGGCGGGCGCGGCGGGCACGCCTGGCGCGTCGAGCTCACCGAGTCCGCTCGTTGCGCCGATATTGGCGGTGGCTCCGGTCGCACAGGCGGCAGCCGTCGAGAGCGGCTCCGTCCAGCCGACAGCCGTCTTCTAGGCGCTTTCGCGCTCGCCCCGTCTAAGAGCCTTCGCGCTCGCGCCCGGCGTATCCCCAGGCGGCGAGCTGGCGCAAAGCCGCCGTCGCGACCGAGTCGACCGCGCTCGCGACGACCGCCGACAACGGGTGGCCGAACTCGGCCTGCTCGGGCTGCACCCCGATCGCGGCGAGCGACAGGGGCAACATGCCGCGGAGCCTCGCCAGCTCCAGGACATCGCTCAGCCCCACCTGATGCGGCGAGACGGCTCGCTCGAGGAGCCGCGGGAGCTCGGCGCCGTCGAGCGTGACGAGTGTGCCGGGCTTCGCGCCGACATCGATCGCATCGATCACCAGTAGCCGATTCGCCTCTTCGACCAAGGGCAGAAGCTTGAGCCCCCAGGTCTCGCCGTCGGCCATGACGACCTCACTCCCCCACCTCCACGCGGCAAGTCGCTCGAGGACTGCGGCGCCGAGTCCGTCGTCGCCCATGAGAGGATTCCCGAGGGCGAGGACCAGGACCTCGATCGATGTCTCTCCTGCCGTGGTGGCGCTCTCTCGACCGGCCGGCGTGCTCTCTCGAGTGGCTGGAGCGCCCTCACTCGTCGACATAGCGCTCTTCGGTGGAGGCGAAGCGCCCGCCGCTGATGATCGACGTGATCGTCCCCGAGCGCTCGATCACGTCGGCACGCACGGCGAGGTAGATGTGGATCGGAATGAAGATGAGGAAGACCCAGGTCGTTACATGGTGAACGACGCGCACATGCTGGAGGCCGCCGAGCAGCGGCGAGACCCAGCCGAAGATGGCGTAGATCAAGCCCGACGGATTCGACTGGCCATAGAGCGCGAATCCGGTGATGACCATGACGAGCGCCGCGAGGTAAATCAGCGTGTACGAGAACTGCTGCAGCGGGTTGTGCCCGAGGTAGTGCGGCGCCTTCTCCGGTTGGATCATCAGGTAGTACTTGACCATCCGGTACAGGTTGACCCAATCCCGCTTCTTCACTGGGAAAAGCGCGGCCAGTCGCTCGTACTTGTCGCCGGCGAAGAGCCAGTAGACCCGGATGATTCCGGTCGCGACGAGCACGCCGGCGGCGCTGAAGTGGATCAGCCGGATCCACCCCATGAAGTACGGCGTGTGTTGCGTCGCCGGCGGCGCGAAGTAGGGGCCGCCGATGTAGAAGCCGGTGACGGCGAGGGCGACGATCGAGAGCGCCGCCGCCCAGTGCATCGCGCGAATCGGCCAGTGCCAGAGGTAGACCCAGCGGTACTGCCCCGGCTGCCCGCCGCGCGGCTGACCGCCGGAGTACGATTGGGCGCGCGCACCAGCGCCCGGCGCGCTACCGCCTAACGCGCCCGGCGTGCCGGTCATCGCACGGTCACCTTGGTGATCAGCCTACCGGTGGCGTCGATCACGTGCACGCCGCAGGCGAGGCAGGGGTCGAACGAATGGATGGTGCGAAGGATCTCGAGCGGCTGCTCTGGATTCTTGAGCGGGTGATTGTCCGTCAGCGCCGCCTCGTAGGGCCCGAGCTGCCCTTGCCCGTCGCGCGGCGAGCAGTTCCAGGTGCTCGGCACCACGCACTGATAGCGCGCGATCTGGCCGTTGTCGATCTCCACCCAATGGCCTAACGCGCCGCGTGGGGCGTCGAGATAGCCGTAGCCCTTCGCGCTCTTCGGCCACGTCGACGGCTCCCACTTCGACTCGTCGAAAGTTCGCGTGTCGCCATCGCTGATTCGCTTCACCAGCGCGTCGTACCACGTGCTCAGACGCCGCGCGATCACGACAGTCTCGATCCCGCGTGCGGCGGTCCGGCCGAGGGTCGAGAAGAGCGCCTCGGGGCCGACGCCCAGCTTCTTCAATGTGTCGGCGACCAGCGGCACCACGTCCTTGTGCCCCGAGGCGAAGGCGACGAGCATGCGAGGCAGAGGTCCCACCTGCATCGCCATCCCGTTGTAGCGCGGCGCCTTCATCCACGAGTACTTCTTCTCGTCCTGGAGGTACTTCCACGGTGTCGGCGGACCGGTGTACTTCGGAGTCGACTCGCCCTGGTACGGGTGCAGCCCCTTGTCGTCTCCCCCCGAGTACGTGTACCAGGAGCTGTTGATGTACTCGGCCACCCCCTGATGGTCGTACGGCTCGACCTTGCTCAGATCGTTGTTCTTGATGATCCCGCGCGGGAAGTAGAGGGAGCTCGTGTCCTTGATGTCCCCCTCGGGGAACTCGCCGCAGGCGAGATAGTTCTTCGTCCCGCCGCCGATCTTCGCCCAATCCTTGTAGAAGCCGGCGATGGCGACGAGATCGGGCCAGTAGACCTGCTCGACGAAGTCTTGTGCCGTCTGGATGAGTCCGTGGATCTGCGCCAGCTTCGCGCTGTTGATCGTCGTCAGATCACTGAGCGAGATCGCCGACGCCATCCCGCCGACGAGGAAGTTCGGGTGCGGGTTCTTCCCGCCGAAGATCGTGTGCAGCCTGACGACGTCGCGCTGCCAGTCGAGGGCGTCGAGGTAGTGCACCGCGGCGAGCAGGTTCACCTCCGGCGGGAGCACGTATGCGGGATGTCCCCAGTAGCCGTTGGCGAAGATCCCGAGCTGTCCGCTGCCGACGAACTTCTTGAGCTTCTCCTGCACCTCCCGGAAGTGCGGGACGGAGTTGAGCGGATACGACGAGAGCGACTGTCCGATCGCCGCCGCCTTCACCGGGTCGGCTTTGAGCGCCGAGACGATGTCGACCCAATCGAGGGCATGCAGGTGATAGAAGTGCATGACGTGGTCGTGCACGAACTGCATTCCCACCGTGAGGTTGCGAATCAGGTTCGCGTTCGGCGGGATCTTGATGTCGAGCGCGTCCTCGACCGCGCGCAACGATGCGACGGCGTGGACGACGGTGCAGACGCCGCAGATCCGCTGGGCGAATGCCCACGCGTCGCGCGGGTCGCGCCCCTGGAGTACCAGCTCGATCCCTCGAAACTGGGTCGCCGACGCCCAGGCGTTGGAGATCCGTCCGTTGTCCGCCTGCGCCTCGATCCGGAGGTGCCCCTCGATCCGGGTGATCGGGTCGACGACGACCTTGGTGGTAGCCATGTCGGTTCCCTAAGCCTTGGGGGTGGGGGTGGGGGATGACGGAGGAGGCGGGGGCGGCGGATTGTTGATCACCGGGAGCTCACGCGCGCGCAACCGGTTGACGCCGGTGGCTGCCGCGTGCGCGAGCACACCGCCTAACGCGCCGACGGCGAGCGCGGCGCCGAGGAGGTCGGCAGTGTGCTCGACGCCGACTCCCGGCACATTCGGGAGTCGCCCGTAAAAGGGGGTCATCGTGTCCCAGAATTTCCGCTCGGTGCATCCGAGGCAGGGGTGCCCTGCCCCGATCGGCCAGCTCGTGTGCTCGTTCCACATGAAGACCGGGCAGGGGGAGAACGCCGCCGGACCCTTGC
Source organism: Gemmatimonadaceae bacterium (assembly GCA_035623475.1). GTDB lineage: Bacteria > Gemmatimonadota > Gemmatimonadetes > Gemmatimonadales > Gemmatimonadaceae > DASPTK01. Next base: position 3,693 of record DASPTK010000026.1, read on the forward strand.
AGCCGACCTTGTAGAGACACCACCCCTTCTTCGCCGCCTCGTCATCGAAGCGCTCGACGAACTGGCCGGCGTCGTAGTGCGCGCGGCGCGAGCAGGAGTCGTGAATGCGAGTGCCGTAGGCGAAGAGCGGGCGGCCATCACTGTCGGTCGCCGGGAGCTTTCCGAAGGTCAGGAAGTTCACGATCGTCCCGGTGACCACCTCGGCGATCGGCGGGCAGCCGGCGATGTTCACCACGTCCTTCCCCTTCACCACATCGCTCACACCGACCGCGCCCGTCGGATTCGGCTTCGATGCTTGGATATTCCCCCAGTGCGCGCAGGCGCCGACGGCGATGATCGCCGCCGCGCCTTCCGCGGCCTCGAGAAGAATCTCTTTGGCCGTGCGGCCGGCGATGCAGGTGTAGATCCCGTTCTCGTTGAGCGGTATCGATCCTGTAACGACGAGGACGTACTTGCCGTGATTCTCCTTCATCGCGCTGGCGAGCGCAGACTCAGCGGCTGAGCCCGCCGCCGCCATCAGGTTCTCTTGGAAGTCGAGCGAGACGAGATCGAGAACGAGGCTGCCGATCGTCGGATCGCCGCTTCGGAGCACCGACTCGGTGCAACCGGTGCACTCCTGCAGGGAGAGCCAGACGACGCTCGGCCGCTTGAGCGACTCGAGAGCGCGCGCGATCCGCGGGGCACCGATGCTGCCGAGCCCGAGCACGACCGCCATCTGTGTACAGAAGCCGAGGAATTCGCGCCGGCTGACGCCGCGCTCCGCCAGCTGCTCCACGAGCGGCGCGTCATCGGACCAAGGGATTGCGGTAGGCGAGATCACGGTCTTCTCCGGCAGGAAGGAGTTCGCCGGCGAAACGGCCGGCGCCCTGCATCAGCGTCGCTCGCGCACGTTCCGACCATACCCGCAAGAATCGGCAGCCAACATAAGCGCGCTTCGACAGAGGCGCAGTAAAGCTTCCCCCTACGGACTGAGCGGGCGAAGACGAGAGAGCAGTAAGGCCGGAGCAGCGCATGATCCCGCGCCGCGGACCACAACGCGCTCGGCTGTCATACGCATCAGGTCGGATGCGGATCGATCGCACCCGAGAATATCGGGGTCTTGATTTGGGATAAGGGCGCTCGGGAATCGCGATGTCGTGTCGGAGAAAATCCTACTTGACGCATCCCAACTCACGTGGAAATCTATCATTAGCCCGCCCTCTCTCGGGCGAAGCTGCCCGGAGAAATTGCGGCGCGGATTCAGGTTCTCGAGCTCCGTCGCGAGGTGTGGCGAATGCGTGAGTTCGATCGGCAATCCATGATCCGCGTGGCCGCGGGTGTAGCGGCGGGCGCCGTCATCTTCGCCTGCACGAACACCGTCTACAAGGACTTTCCCGGATTCGCTCCCCCGCCATCAGCCGCCGGGGAGTTCCTGGGATACAGCACCACTTCCAGTAAGCTCACCGTCTGCGGCAACTGCCACACGAGTCACCAGGCGCTCTGGGCGACCGCAAAGCACGCCAGCGCCTGGGCCGATCTGCAGAACAGCGGACACGCCGCGTCCTCGTGCAACAACTGCCACACGGTGAGCACGCTCGGCAACTTCTCCACCAGCGACAGCGCGGGCTACGCCTTCACGCACGACGTCCGCTATCAGGACGTGCAGTGCGAGAGCTGCCACGGCGCCGGTCAGGCTCACGTCAACGCGCCGGAAGTGGCGGGGACGCAACCGGTGCCGTCGATCGTCGTCGCCGTCGGCACCAAGACGAGCTGCAGCGGATGCCACACCGGGAACCACGAGCCGTTCGTCGAGGAGTGGTCGCAGTCGGCGCACGGGATCGTCCCGCACTTCTCGAATGGCGCAGGGAACACCGCCTGTCAGCCCTGTCACACCGGACAGGGCGCGCTCGCCACTACGATGGGCGTCTCGAGCGACTACCTGGAGATGAACAACCCGCTCGGCACGCAGGGGCCTAACGCCGCCCTGACGATCGTCTGCGCCGTCTGCCACGATCCCCACGGGAGCCCGAACCAGGGGCAGCTCCGCTTCCCGGTCGACACGCTGGCCGTCGGGAGCAACCTCTGCGCCCGCTGCCACAACCGGCGCTCGGTTCCCGACACGACGAGCAGCAGCGGCCCCCACGCGCCGCAGGGTCCGCTGGTCATTGGCAACAACGACGTGGGCTGGCGGCCGCCCAATATGGATCAGGATGCGCGGATCTTCGGCTCGCACGGCGACACGACGTTGAACAAGCGGCTCTGCGCCACCTGCCACGTCTTCCAGAGCCAGTCGACCGACTCGAGCGGGATCACCTTCTACTCCACCGGCCACCTCTTCCTCGCGGCACCGTGTACCGACGCCAACGGGAAGCCGCAGCCCGGCGACTGCGACGAGACGCAGCGGAACTTCACCGCCTGCGCTACCTCCGGCTGCCACGCGTCGGGAGATGTGGCGAAGAACCTGCTCGATACCAAGGTCGCGACGATCAGCGCACTTCTCGCCGAGCTGCAAGCGCTGCTCAACGACACGAACAAGATCCCCTGCTCGACGTACAATGTCGGGGCCGTGCCGTTCAACTCGGCGCGCGGCGCGCGGTTCAACTATCTCCTCGCCGCCCAGCCTGCATCGACGAACGACGCGGTGTGCGGAAAGACTCGCAACTTGCCGCCACCGGTGGCCGACCCGGGCTCGACCACTCACAACGTGCCGCTCATCGAGCAGCTGCTGCTCAATAGCATCCAGCAAGTCCAGCACGACTACCCATAGGCCTCGGGACGATCGAGGTCGCGGAAGAAGACGGCGGGCAGATCGAGTAAGGTTGGCGCCGTTGGCGCGGGCGTGTGTGCACGCGACAGCGGCGCGTGAGGTGACGGCGCGGGCGCCGTAGCGGCGCCTGGCAAGCGACGGAGGACCCTGGATGCTGCAAGGGATGCAAAACATCCCGGATACCGTGCGCGACACCGCGGTCGTGAAGACGCCCCTTCCCGGCGGATTGGGGGCCTTCACCCGCTGGGCGTTCAATCTCCCGAGCTGGATCCAGATCGGCGGCGCCATCGTCGGCTTCCTGGTGGCGTGCGTCATCGCCTGGTGGCTCTGGCAGCGTCGTCAGGCGATCTGGACCTGGCTCGTCACGCGCTCGCGCGGCGTCAAGATCGCCCTGGCCACGGTGGTCGCCCTCGTCTTCGCCTCCGTCGCCGCCGTCGGCGTGGTAGGGTGGAACTTCATGCAGCACAACAACGACTTCTGCGCCAGCTGTCACGTGATGACGGTGGCGTACTCGAGGTTCCAGCACAGCGAGCATCGCAAGCTCCAGTGCCACGACTGCCACCAGCAGTCGATCTTCGCGAGCATGCGCCAGCTGGTGATCTGGGTGGCCGAGAAGCCGCAGGACATCGGGATGCACGCGAAAGTGCCCAACGACGTGTGCGCGACGTGCCACATCAAGGGACCCGGGCAGGACAGCGTCTGGAAGAACATCGTCGGGACCGCGGGCCACCGCCTCCACCTCCACTCCGACTCGGCCTCACTCAGGAACCTGCAGTGCGTCACCTGCCACGGTGCCGAGGTCCACCGCTTCGTGCCCGTCGACGTCACCTGCGGCCAGGCGGGGTGCCACAACGGGGTCCAGATCAATTTCGCGAAGATGCGAGACCAGACGTCGCTCCACTGCGTCAAGTGCCATCAGTTCACGGTCGGTGTGAGCGAGACGATCTCCCTCGACTCGACCCGCAAGTTCCTCCTGCCCGACGTGCAGCAGTGCTTCTCGTGCCACAACGACATGCAGAAGCGGATGGGGAACTTCGTGCCGGAGAAGGACCCGCATCAGGCGGTCTGCGGCGCCTGTCACAACCCGCACAAGCAGATGGGGCCGAAGGAGGCCTGGCAGACGTGCACGAACTCGGGCTGCCACGCGAACCCGGTGACCCTCACGCCGCTCCACAAGGGCGTCACAGCCACCGCACTCGCCAACTGCGAGACCTGCCACAAGGCGCATGCCTGGTCGGTGAGCGCCGAGATGTGCCTGACGTGCCACAAGAACATCTACTCCGATCCTCCGCCGCGGATGCGCACGACGATGACGAGGGGCGACTCCACCCTCCTGGCGTCGTACGGCGCTGACATGGCCTCGCCGGCGACCCTCGTGTCGGCCGGCTCGCAGACCGCCGAGTTGCCGCGCGTGCTCAAGACCGTGCCGGCCCAATTGCAAGCCGCGTCGGTCAAGGCACAAGCGGCGCCCGCCACGGTGCAACCCACGATGTACGGCGGCCAGAGGTTCAGGCACAGCCTGCACCGCGGCGTCGAGTGCCTGGCGTGCCACAACTCTGGAAAGCCGCACGGTGAGCTCAAGATCAAGACGATCACCGATTGTCAGGCATGCCATCACGCCTCACCTGCCACCACGGCCAAGGGAGCGGTCGCCGGGACGCCGCCGCGAGCCTGCACCGACTGCCATGCGCCCGCTGGAGCGCCGCGGGCGATCCGTGACTCGGTCGTCTTCAAGCTGAGCGTCTGGAAGGAGCCGCGCACTCGGGTGTTGGACTTCCGGCACGACCAGCACTCCGCCGTGAGCGGAGGATGCCTCACCTGCCACGGCGCCGCGCCGACGCTCGCCGTGCCGGCGGACAAGAACTGCACGTCGTGTCACGACCGGCATCACGATCCGTCGGCCCAATGTCGATTCTGCCACGCGAGCCCGAAGCCGGCCCACACTCGCGACGCGCACGTCGGCTGCGCCGGATCGCAGTGTCATGCCACGCAGACCGTCCAGTCGCTGCAGGCGAAGCGAAACGTCTGCCTCGTCTGCCATCAGACGCTGGTGAGCCACAACCCGGGACGCGAGTGCGCCGGCTGCCACCAGGTACAGTGGCTCCCCGCGCAGGTGAGGACGAATTGACGTGACCGGCCGCGCACTTGCCATCGCCTTCTGCGCGCTCGCCGCTCCCACCGCACTCGGCGCGCAGGAGTTCCGCATCGGCGGGGCCACCGTCGCGCAGGTGGTCCAGCTGCCGACGCTCATCATCGACAGCATCCCGGTCGGCCAAACCACCGGAAGCGGGCAGTACCGCCAGACCCCCGACGGACATGTCGCCTGGTGCCAACCCGGATTCGCCTACTGTCTCTTCAATCGATCGGGGCCGATGCAGACGACCTCCCCGATCTGGCAAGACCTCGAGGGGAGCGTCTGGGGATTCGGCGAGGGGCTTCGCGCCTACGCCCAGATCCGATTCCGCGTGACCGGCGGCGACGACACCTGGCCGATGGCGGAGCAGCACTTCTCCGCCCTCGCCGCCTTCATCGAGTACACCCGCACCGACTGGCGCTTCCGGCTCGGCCGCCAATTCGCGCAGAACGGACTCGGCTACTACAACTACGATGGTCTCGACGTGGCCTGGCATCCGACCAACTGGATCGACGGCGAGGTCTATGGCGGGTGGGCGCTGATGGACGGGGTGAACGCACCGTACACCAGCAGCATCATCACCGACCAGACGAATCCGACAGCGCCTAACGACAACGGCTGGCTGATCGGCGCCCGGGTGCGCGGGCGGTGGGAGAACGGCTCCAGCCTCACCGGCACCTTCCAGCTCGTCGACCGCACGGACTTCCGCGGACTCTACGCCGAGCAGACGGCCATCAACGGCCTCTTTCACGCCGGCAAGGCGACGATCACCGGCGACCTCCAATTCGACTTCGCGACCGACGAGTTCAATCTCGCCGACGTCAGGGGCCAGTACCCGATCACCACCACCACCGGCGTCTTCGCCGAGGTGAAGCACTATCAGCCCTTCTTCCAGCTCTGGTCGATCTGGTCGGTCTTCTCCCCGGTGGGCTACGACGAGGGGACGGTCGGCGCCAGCTGGAACTCTCCGCACGGCGTCTTCGGCATCCAGGCGTCGGGCGGATACCGGAGTTACGAGAACACGAACGCCGGGATCGGGCTGCTCCGGACGACCGGGTGGCGCATCGGCGCCGATGCCTCATGGCGTCCGGCGAAGGAGTGGACGATCAAGGCCGGCTATCACTACGACCTCGGGCCGGGCGCCGCGGAGAGCGACGGCTCCTTCCAGGCGAGGTGGGATCCTAACGAGAAGGTGTACGCCGGAGTCTTCGGCACCGCCTTCCAGACGGCGTACGAATACCAGCAGGGGTACGGGACGGTGGTCGGCGGCGGCGTGGCGGGCGCGGTGCGCTTCACCGATTGGGGGAGATTGGCCGCGGACGTCGGGGAGTATCGGAACACGTACGGCGGGAACGCGCCGGAGTCGAACTGGAATCAGTTCCGGGCGTCGCTCCGCTTCGAGTTCACCGCCGGATCCGACCCCGGCTATGCCGGCGGGAGCGTCGTCCGATGAGCCGGGCGCTCTCGCCAGTCCTTCTTGCGATCTCGCTGGCGCTGGCCGGCACCGCGGGAGCGCAGCAGGCGGACTCCTTCCCGCACGCGAAGCATGCAGCGCTCTTCCCGAGCTGCCTCGGTTGCCACACCGGCGTCGCGATGAAGGACTCGGCCGTCTACCCGCCGGCCAACAGCTGCAGCGGATGCCACGATGGGACGCAGAAGACTTCCGATGGACGCGTTATTCGCAAGGTGAACTGGCAGCCCCGCGCGACGTACGCCGCCACGAACCTCATCTTCTCGCACCTCACCCACGCGCAGAAGACGCACACCGAGCGCGACACCAAGGCGTGCGTGAGCTGCCATCAGCAGGCGGGGACGACGCAGTGGATGTCGGTGGTGGCAGCGCGTCCGGAGACGTGCATCACGTGCCACGAGCACGCGGCGCCATCGCACCTTGCTGCGGGAGCGAGCTGCTCGACCTGCCATGTGCCGCTCGCGCAGGCGACGCATCTCACGTCGCAGCAGATCAGCGGCTTCCCGACGCCCGACTCTCACAACGCGCCGGACTATCTCTCGAAGCACGCCCCCGCGGACCAGCAGGCGGCGTCGCAGTGCGCGATCTGCCACACGCAGCAGAGCTGCGCGCGATGCCACATGAACGCGTCGACGACGCCAAGCATCGTCGCCCTGGGGAGCAACGCCGCGGTGGCGCAGGCGGTGGCGAGCAAACCTGCGCAGTACCCTCTTCCGTCGAGCCACACGGTGCCGGGCTTCGCCGAGTCGCACGCCGGGGCGGCGACGGCCTCGTACGCGAGCTGCGGCAACTGCCACGCGCGCCAGAGCTGCCAGACCTGCCACCTCCAGGTAGGCGCGCACGACGCGATCGCGAAGCTCCCCACTCCCGCACCGGGCGGCGCGCAAGGAGTCCAGCTCCGTCGGGCGAATCCGACCGATCTGCTGCGCGAGGTGACCTTCCGGACGGCGGCGGTGGTGCCACCTAACGTGAAGGTCGTGCACGTCCACCCCGCCGACTGGATCGAGAACCACCGGACGGCGGCGGCGAGCGGGGCGGCGAACTGCGCGAGCTGTCACCTCAAGCGGTATTGCGCCGACTGCCACGACGGCGTCGGGCGGATCAAGTACCACCCGCAGAACTTCGTGCAGGGGCATGCGGCGCAGGCATACGGCCGCGAGCAGGACTGCGCCTCCTGCCACAACAACGAGGCCTTCTGCGTCTCCTGCCACAAGAGCACCGGGATCGCGGCGACCGGCAACCGGAACGGCGCCACGCACAACCAGTCGCCGAACTGGCTGATCGACCACGCCCAGGCGGCGCGCCTCGAGCTGGCGAACTGCACGACCTGCCACAAACAGGCCGACTGTATGCAGTGCCACTCGACGACCACGTGGGGGGTCAACCCGCACGGCCCGGACTTCAACGCCAAGCTCATGGCGGCGAAGAACTCGCAGATCTGCTACTACTGCCACCTGACGAATCCGGTGAAAGAGTAGGTCGCACGCGCGCCGGGCCGACGTTGGGGTTTCTCGCGCGCGGGCCGGGCTGGAGCATCGCGCGGGTGGGGCGTGGGCGCTCGGGCTCGGCGGCGCGGGCGCTTACACGCTTCGAGCCAGCGCGCAAAGGGCGCGCGCTGTCTCTCGCTACGCGCCTAGCGCCGCCTCCGCCGAGTGCCCACGCCCCGGTCCGCATCTAGGCTCAGCGCGGCGGGCGGACAAGCCCGACGTCGGATAGGGCTAACGCGCGCGGTCTGAAGGGCGGCGGAAGCTGAAGGGCGGCGGCGGAGCGACCTCGGATCCTAAAGTCGGCAGACGCCGTCCATCGGGCGCCCAGCGAACGCCACACCGCACGATCAGCTCGCCAGCCGAACCCGACACTCGCGCGCGTAGGCCGCTCCTCATGGGCTTGGTAGCGGTTCGCTCGGGAGGTCTTC
>DASPTK010000027.1:0-26249 GCA_035623475.1 Gemmatimonadaceae bacterium
GCCCGCTGCACCGTGGCGCCGTAGGTGACCACCGTGAGGTCGCGTCCCTCGCGCACTGTCCGCGCCTTCCCGAAGGGGATCATGAAGTTCGGGCCGGGATAGGGCGCCTTGTTGTACGTCTGCCGGTAGAGGTGCTTGTGCTCGAGGAAGATCACCGGGTCATCGCAACGGATCGCCGTCCGTAGCAGTCCGTTCGCGTCGAGCGCAGTCGACGGGCAGACGACGCGCAGCCCGGGGTTGTGCGTCATGAGAGCGGCACCCGTCTGCGAGTGGTAGATGGCGCCGCGGATGTACCCACCGTATGTCGTGCGAACGACGACCGGTGCACCAAAGGTGTTGTTCGAGCGCCACCGCAAGGTCGCCAGCTCGTCACGGATCTGCATGAAGGCGGGCCAGATGTAGTCGAAGAATTGGATCTCGACCACCGGCTTGAATCCGCGCAGCGCGAGTCCGATCGCCCGCCCGAGGATGTTCGCCTCGGCGAGCGGCGAGTTGTAGACGCGCTCGCCGCCGAACTCCTTCTGCAGCCCCCACGTCACCTTGAAGACGCCACCCTTCCCCTTCACCCGGCCGAGGTATGCCTCACGAGAGACGTCGGCCACATCCTCGCCGAAGATGAGGATGCGCTCATCGCGGCGCATCTCGTCGCGCATGCAGGCGTTGAGCAGATCCACCATCGTAGTCGGCTCGCCGGAGAACTGCGGGTCATCCTCGGTGTCGAACTGCTCGCTCGCCGGATCGACCTCGGGCGAGTAGACGGCGTAGGTGACCGACTCCGGGCCGGGCTGCGGCTGCGCGAGGGCGTCGTCGGTGGCGGCGAGGATCTGCGCGTCCACCTCTTCGCGCATGGCGGTGAGCTCTTCCTCGGTGGCGTACGACTCGCTCACCAGCCAGCGGGGGAAGAGGACGAGCGGATCGCGCGCGGCGTCGGCGTCCCGCTCCTCCGACGGCCGATACATCGTCTCGTCGTCGGAGAGCGAGTGCGAGTAGGGGCGGATCACGTGGGCGTGGACGAGCGCCGGACCGCGGCGCGCGCGGGCGTAGTCGACCGCCTGGCGCATGACCTCGTAGGAGGCGATGAAGTCGCAGCCATCGACCTCGCTCACCTGCAGGTTCGGAAAGCCGCTGAGCAGCCGCGAGATGTTTCCGCCGGCGGTGTTCACCTCGACCGGCACCGAGATGGCGTAGCCGTTGTCCTCGACCAGGAAGACCACCGGCAGGCGCAGGTTGCACGCCGTGTTGAGCGCCTCCCAGAACTCCCCCTCGCTGGTCGTCCCGTCGCCTAACGAGACGTAGGCCACCTCGTCGCCGTGGAAGCCATCGCTGAGGCCGAGCATCCGGGCGCGGTAGGAGCCCTCGGCGGCACCGACGGCGTGGAGGACCTGCGTGCCGGTGGGGGAGGAGGAGGAGACGATGTTGAGCGGCTTGCTCCCCCAGTGGCTCGGCATCTGTCGGCCCCCCGACGCGGGGTCGATCGACGCCCCGACGGCCTGATAGAGCATGTCGGCCGCCGTCACGCCGAGCTGGGTGCAGAGGGCGCGGTCGCGGTAGTAGGGGAAGAACCAGTCGTAGCCGGGGCGGAGGGCCATCGCCGCGGCGGTCAGGATCGCCTCGTGGCCGGCGCCCGAGATCTGGAAGAAGATCTTGTTCTGTCGCTTGAGCTGGATCTCCTTGTCGTCGAGCCGCCGCGACAGATACATGTTGCGATAGGCGGCGATCAGCTGGTCGCGGCTCAAGCCGGCGTCTTGCTGGCGCTCGGCGCGGGTCTCAATGGCCATGGCGCCTAAAGATAAGGCTCGCCGTCACACCCGACCACTCGCCGAACCTCGCCGCCCGCCCCCTGGCGGCGTATCTTGCCCCCATGGCGACTCCGGCCCATTGCATCTTCTGTGACATCATCAAGGGCGCGGCGGAGGTGTCCGTCTGCTACGAGGACTCTACCGCGATTGCGTTCATGGACATACAGCCGGTCAACGCGGGCCACGCGCTCGTCGTCCCCCGCCAGCATTACGAATCGTTGATCGACCTCCCGCAGGAACTGGGGATGCACCTCTTCCAGGTGGCGATGACCCTGAGCCCGCTCATCCGGCGGGTGTCCGGCTCGGACGGGATGAACCTCGTCGTCTCGAGCGGTGCCGCAGCGGGGCAGGATGTCTACCACTTCCACATCCATCTCATCCCGCGGCAGCCGGGGGATGGATTCGACGTGCCGCTGCCGTTCCCCGGCTCGACGATGCCTGACCGAACCCAGCTCGATGCGATGGCGGCCCGGATCATCGCCGCGCTGCGCGACCCGATGCGCGCGCGGAAGACGCCATCGGCGGGGCCAGCGGTCAAGATGTAGAGAGGGTGAGCGGCTTCGGCCGCTCACTCGTTGGCCGCGCGCACCGCGGCGACGGCGGCGGCGAGTGTCTGGGCGGTCGCGCTCAGCTCCGTCGCCGCCTGATTGAGGAGGTCGATCGCCCCCTCCTGCTGCGTGCTCGCGCCGGCGACGGCGCCGGTCTCCTGAGCGGCGCGCGTCGCATCGTCCTTCGCCTCGGCGAGGGCGAGCGCCATGATGTCGGAGCGTTGCGCGTTCTCGCGGGCGGCATCGACGATCCGGTGACCGGCGGCGGCCACGGCCTCCGATGCGGCGACGATCCGATCCAGCTCGTCCACCCAGTTGCTGCTCGCCTCGGCCACGGACAGGACCTCGTTGCGCGTGCGCTGCATCAGGGCGACGGCGCGGTCCAGGGTGGCGCGGATGTCTCTGACGGCGCGGTCCATCCCTTCGGCTTCGGCGCCGCTACGGTCGGCGAGCGCGCGGATCTCCTGGGCGACGACGGCGAAGCCGCGGCCGTGCGGGCCGGCGCGCGCCGCCTCGACGGCGGCGTTCAGGGCGAGCAACCCGGTCTGATCGGCGAGGGAGGTGATGGTCTGCCCGAACTTCTGCACGGCGCTCGAGATGTCCTGGAGGCGTGACACCTGCTCCGAGCCCTGCTGCACGATCGCCGCCGCCGACGTGAGCTGCGCCATCGCCTGCTCGGTGGCGCCACGCACGACGCGCGCATCGCTCAGCATCTGCTCGCCGCTCTGACGCGTCCCCTGTCCCTCGCTCACCGTGCTGTCGGCGATCGCCTGCGCGGCCCGCGCCTCATCGGCGCCCTTGGAGAGGGTATCGGCGAGCACGCGCACGGTGGCGGCGAGCCGGCGGGCGGTGTTGGCGCTCTCCTGCGACGAGGCGTGGAGCTGCTGCGTGGTGCCGGTGATCGACTCCACGTGGGTGGTCACCGACTCCGACGCGGCGAGAACCGGCTGGATCAACTTGTCGAGCGAGAGTGAGAGGGCGAGCTGCGGGGCCACGTACTCGAGGAGCGCGGCGTCGTGGCTCCGGTACATCTCGATGCGCGAGTGGCGGATGATCCAGATGCCGGCGAGCCGCTCGCCGTACTTGAGTGGGATCACGATCTCCGATCCGGCGCCATTCTCCAGCCGGCGCTGATCGCGCGGAAGGGCGAGGTCGGTGGTGGCGTGCCCACGGCGGAGGGCGAATCCGGCGAGTCCGTGGGCGGCGGAGAAGCGCTTCCCGATGGGCACCGCGGGCGAGGTGTCGGCAATCACGATGAACTCGTGCCGCGGCGCATCGTACATCGCGATCCCCATCTCCTCCCAGGGAACGAGCGAGCGGGTGAGGCGCTGGATGTCGCTCAGCGCGCTGTGGATCTCCGGGCGTGCGCTGATCAATCCACTCAGCCGCTGCACGAGCTGCAGGCTCTCGCCGATCGCGCCCTGCCTCACGAGCCAGTGTGTGAGGACGGTGAGCGACATCAGCACGAGGCCGCCGGCCACGTATCCGCGAGGGGTCGCGTCGCTGTAGGCGAGCTTGAGCGCTCCGAGCGCCAGCAGCGTCGCCAGCACCGCCACCGTCCCCTCCCAGCGTGCCGTCAGGCGGGCGTCTACCCAGGCGATGGCGGGGGAGAGCTTGAGCTGGAGGTAGAAGGTCGCGTTGACGGTGACGAGGAAGACGAGGATGAGAACGGCCAGGCGCCAGACGTTTTGCTGCGAGAACGCGCCGGCGCCGAGTCCGCCGCCGAGGAGGCCGAAGTAGACCCAACCGCTCACCGAGCAGGCGGTGAGGAAGTGCCCGGCGTTGGAGATCGAGTTGCGGAGCGGGAGGCGCCTCACGAGCGCATCGCCGACGAAGATTCCGGCGCTGGCGAAGATCGCTCCGGCGGCCCAGTCGAGGGCGATGATGCCGGCGATCCCGGCGCCGACGGCGAAGCTCGCGAAGCCCTTGCCGGGGAGCGGGATGCCGAAGACGCGGGTGGCCGCGGCGATCACCAGAACGAGGGTGGCGCCGAGCCAGGGGAAGGGGTGCGCGGCGTAGCCGAAGGCGAGGCCGAGGATGGCCGCGAGGCCGCCGAAGGCGACCACACCCTGGCGGACGGTCTCGTCGGTGAGCCAGGGGGGCCGGCTCACGTACCGGTAGTGCTCGCGGGTGATGACGCGAGCGTCGGTCGGCGTGATGGAGGTGGAGCTCACGGCACGCGGGGCGCGCGGGAGCGACCCGCCGCGCAGCGTATCGGAAGGATCATCAATCTTTAACTAGATGGTGACGACGGCAAGAGCCTCTTGCGCGCGTGGCACGCCGGATGCAATGGTGTGACGCGTGACGCCGAACGGGCGTCACCTAACAGAGGATCATGACCGACCCAGACGACCGACCTCTACCTCGAAAGCAGCGCAGTGTGCCATGCGCGCGCCGGCCCCTGGCCGGATTGCGCGCTGACGTTTCGAGAGCGACGCCCAGCTCGGGAAATCCCCGGGGCTGGGCGTCGCTGTTTTGTGGCGAGGTGCAATGCCAGGACAGAGCTCTCTTCCCGCGCCGCACAGGGCGGAGGTACGCCATGCGGCATAGCTGCGTCCCCCTCCACACCGGCGCCCGGGGCCTGACGAGGAGTGCCCGTCGTCTCCGGCGCCACCGCTTCCCCCTGGAGAAGCGCTCGCTCAAGCGTGGCGCGCTGCGTGAGTGCGGCCGGCGATGTGTCTACTGCGCCCGCGCCCTCAGCTGGTTCACGCTGACCCTCGACCACATCCTGCCGCGCGCGCACGGCGGCCAGAACGACTTCGGCAACGTCGTTGCGGCATGCGCCTCGTGCAACTCGATCAAGGGCGATCTCCTGCCGCACGAGTTCTTCTTCCGCTGTCCCTGGGCGGGGCTCAACTTCCTGCGCTACGCACGCTGCGCGCACCGGGTGCACAAGCGCTCGGCGCGGCGCGCCGTCAGCCTCGCCTACGCCGTCGCGGCCTGACGAGAGCGCGGCGGACCTGCGTCCGCCGCGCCTCGATCAGTAGTCCACCGGCCTCAGGTAGCTCTCCCCGATCGCCGTCGCGCTCAGCATGGCGACGGTCGGGAGCCGGCGCTTCCAGTGCGTCCGCTCCAGGCGGTCGCGGACGATGTGCACCTCCGCCGGATCGAAGCCGCGCGCCACCAGTGCCTCCAGGGTAAACCCGCTCAGCAGCCAATTCAGAATCAGGTCCGCCTTGGCGTAGCTGATGCCGAGGTCCCCTTCGTCGGTCTGGCCGGTGATCAGGTCGGCGGTGGGTGGCTTGTCGATGATCGCCGCCGGCACGCCGAGGTGCCTGGCGAGCGCCCACACCTGGGTCTTGAAGAGATCGCCGATGGGATTGAGCGGCGGCGAGTCGTCGGCGTGCCAGGTGTAGTAGCCGAAGAGACGCTCGGTCTTGTTCCCGGTGCCGAGCGGGATGGCGCGGTAGTGCTCGGAGAGATCGAAGAGCGCGATCATTCGCACCCGCGCCATGACGTTGCCGCGCCGCGAGGCGCTCGCCTCCGGCTCGTTCGCCAGATAGCCATCGACCGCCGGCGTGATGTCGATCGTTCGCGACTCGATGCCCAGCGCGTCGATCACCAGCTGCGCGTGGGCGAGACTCTCCGGGCTCGACGTCTTGTATGGCATGCGCACGCCGACGACGTTCTTGGGCCCGAGAGCGCGCGCGGCCAGGTAGGCGGTGACGGCGGAATCGACGCCCCCCGAAAGGGCGACGATCCCGCGAGAGAAGCCGCGTTGCGCGGTCTCCTCTCTGAGGAAGTGGACGAGCCATTGCTCGACCAACGCCCCGTCGATCTCGAGTGGCGGCGGGCCCCCCGCCGCCGCCCCCGAGGCGCCAACCACCGGCACCGCACCGGCGCCGACCGAGTGTGATGGTGTGGCCGCCATCGCGCGCCCGTCGTCGCACACCGCCTCGTCGTAGGGCGCGGTGCCCGGCACGCCGGTGCGAATGCGCTCGAGCGTGTCCACCAGGTGCGGCATTGCCGTCCGAAGATCGGAGAGGAGGGGCATGTCGGTGCGCGCCCGAGTGAGGTCCCCCAGGTCGACGGGCAGCGAGAGCACCGCCTCCTCGAAGAGCGGTCCACGCACCCGAATGTCGCCGGCCGGACCGGCGATGACCGCGGCGCCGGGGAAGGCCTTTCCCCCCTCCGTCGTCACCAGGTTGGCGAAGGAGACGAAGACGCCGTGCTCCTCGGCGAGGTCGCGCACCAGTCGCTCCCAACGTGCCACGCTCGCCGGCCCCGGCACGGCGTCGCCGCGCGGCCAGATGCCGCGCGCCGGCGCGGCCGCCGAGATGAAGACGATCTCGGCGCCATCGAGCGCCGCCAGGGTGCCGGTGATGCTGTGCCAAGCATCCTCGCAGACGAGCATCGCGCAGCGCCCCCAGGGCGTGTCGTAGGCGCGCACATCGTGCCCGCGCTCGACGAACCGCTCCTCGTCGAAGAGGCCGTAGGTGGGGAGGAAGTTCTTGCGGTGGACGTGCCTGACGAGTGGCGCGTCGCCCCCCAGCCGCACCGACATCGCGCTGTTGTGGAGGGTATTGCGCCAGAGCTCGTAGAAGCCGATCACCATGTCCATCGGGCGTGGGCTTCGGACGGCGCTCAGATAGGCGCGCTGGAGGTCGTCGGCCAGGGTCCCCGCGGTCACCGCCAGCTCGCGCACTCCCCCCTCGACGAAGTAGCCGGTGAGCGACGTCTCCGGCAGATGGAGGACGTCGGGGCGGGGATCCATCAGGTCGGCTTGGGCGAAGAGCTGCGCCAGCCGCTCGAGATTGGCGCCGTAGTCCCCCTTCCGTGCCGAAAACTGCACAGTTGCGAGCTGCACGATGGGAGGCATACGCTATAAAGATGCACTGGCGCGGGAGGGGTCGGAACGGGTGCCTGGCGACGGCTGTCGCTATGGGCGGTGGCCCTCCGAGGCTACCGCGCGCGGGCGAGCTTCTCGCGCTGGCTAGCGCCCTCCTGCTGCCTGCCGCCCTGGCCCAAGGCCAGGTGACGGAGGCCGGTGCCACCCACGCCAGCGCCGCACTCCCCGAGGAGCGGGTGGGGTGGTCGTTCAGCGCGGAGGTGTACGGGTTCTTGGTTCCCGACGACCAGGACTTCGCGAATCCTACGGTCAGCGCCGACCGCGAGTGGCTGCACCTCGAGGCCCGCTACAACTACGAGGCGCTGCAAACCGGGTCACTCTTCGCCGGCTGGAACTTCCACTTCGGCGACGCCCTGTCGGTCGACGTAACACCGATGGTCGGCGGCACCTTCGGCAACCTGCGTGGCATCGCGCCCGCCTACGAGCTGGCGGTGGAGTACAAGGCGTTCGCCCTCTCGAGCCAGAGCGAGTACGTCTTCGATCTCTCCGATCGCTCGGGAGACTTCTTCTACAACTGGTCGGAGGCTACGTGGTCCCCCTGGAGCTGGATGCACGCTGGCCTGGCCATTCAGCGCACCCGGACGTACACCACGGGGCTCGAGCTGCAGCGGGGTCCCGTCCTCTGGTTCACGTATCGGAAGGCGAGCATCGGCGTGTACGTCTTCAACCTCGGCTGGGAGAGTCCAACGACGGTTCTCGCCGGAGCGTACGATTTCTGATGCCGTGAACGACCCCGAGACGCCACAATCAGCTGGCGAGACCAGCCCGCCCTCCGACATCACGATGCATCGACTCAACGCCAATCAGGCGCGGCGGGTGGAGGCGACCTTCGCCCATGTCGACTCGTTGCTGCGCCAGATCGAGCAGCTGGCGCGCGACGAGCGCTCGGCGTTCGCCAACGAGCGGCCGGACCTCGCGCCTGACGAGGCGCGCCTCCTCCTGGCGCTGGCGGCGGACATCCGGTCGCAGATGCTGGTCGCCCTCGATCGCCTCGGAGCCCAACGCCCGGAGCCGCGGCTCTCGGCGCGCTGGACCGCACACACCGATCTCCAGTACGCCGACGTCGCCCTCTCCGAGCTGACGGAGGGGGCGATGCGCGGGTATGGCGCGGTCGACTCCGAGGCGGCGGCGACCCTGGCGACGCTCGCCCACGAGCTTCGCGACGCCCTCAAGCGCGGCGTGAATATCCTCCATGAGCACGACCCGGGCGGGCTGCTCGATCGCGTGGCGGCGATCCGCGGTCCGGAGGGGGAGGTGCTCCGCGCGCTCGAGCGGCTCACCAGTGAGCAGGGATTGGCGCAACTGCGCCCGCTCATCGCCGCCGCCGCCGAGCGGGCGGAGTCGACCACCTTCGACACCGGAGTCTTCGGCCGGGTCGGGGCGGGGAAGTCCTCGCTCATCAACGCCCTCATCGGCGCCCCCGTGCTCCCGGTCGGTGCGACTCCGGTCACCGCGGTCCCGATCCGGATCTCCCACGGCCCAGCCGCCGCGGTCGTGCGTCGACAGGACGGAACGACGGAGCACATCACTCTCGCCCGCCTTCAGTCGTACGTGTCGGAGGAGGAGAATCCGTCGAACCGCCTCGGCGTGCGGTCGGTCGACCTGACGCTCCCTTCGATTCCAGTCGGGCTCCGACTCCTCGACACGCCGGGCGTCGGCTCGCTCGCCTCGACCGGCTCAGCGCAGGCGTTCGCCTACCTCCCGCGCTGCGACCTCGGCCTCGTCCTGGTCGCCGCCGGCAATGCCCTGACCCACGAAGAAGTTGCCCTCGTCTCGGGGCTGATTCAGGCGGGGATCGACTGCCGGGTGCTGGTGAGCAAGTCCGACCTCCTGTCGCCGGCGGACCTGGAACGTTCCCTCGCCTATGTCCGGCGCGAGCTGGCGCAGATGGTGCCCGGCGCCCAATCGATCGAGGTGGCGGCGGTGTCCGCCGAATCGAATCACCTGGCGGAGCTCCACCGGCTGCGCGACGAGGTGATCGCGCCCCTGGCGGCGGATCATTCGCGTGCTGCGCGCGTCGCCCTCGGCCACCGGTTACGCCGCCTGGTCGCCGCCGCCGACGCCGCCCTCGCCGGTGCCCCGGGCGAGCATGCGTCGAGCGACGGCGCGACCCAGCTCACCCGCGCTCGTCAGGCGGCGCGCGAGACGGTGCGCCGGGAGGCGGACCGCTTGGCTCACGGAGCGCACCGGCTGGTCAACGAGTCGGCCATCGCCGTGGCGGCCGCCTGGAACGAGGGGCGCGACCCCGTGACCGCGCTCCGGCGGATCCTGGTGATGGCTCCCGCGCACTCGCTCTCGGCGATTCGTCAGGCACTGGATTCGGCGCGGGGTGTCGGGGCGCCGGCTGTGGCCGACGGAGATGCGCGCCGGATGCCGCCCCTCTTCGATCCCGAACTCCTCGACAGCCTTCCCACGCTCCCGCCCCCTGTCGTCGCAAAACGGATGCTCGGTCGCCACCTGGCGCGGCGACGTCTGGCGCCCGTGGAGGCGCCGCTCTCCTTCGCCCTCACCCGCTACGCCGCACGACTCTATGCCTGGGGGATGGCGATGGTGGATGAGTCGGCCAGTTGGGACGATGCGCAGGCATCGGCGCCGACGGGCGCCGCGTCGAATGGCCGGCTAGCGGAGCTCCACGCCCTCGTCGACCAAGTCGCCGGCTGACGACACCGCCGAGGCGACGAGCGACGCCAGCTCGGCGCGCTGCGATGCCAGTTTTGCGAGAGCCGCGCTGACCGCGGGCGCGCCGGCGGCGCGCACTCGGCGGCTCTCCTCGATCGCCCGCGCCATCTCATCGGCCGCCGCCGCGATCGCCGCCTTCAGCTCGCGTTCGAGGAGACGCCTGCTCTCGGCGACCCGCTCCGCCAGGTCGCTCTCGACGCGCGCGGCGTTCGTCTCCAGGAGCCGGCGAAGGAAGAGCCGCGCCTGACGCTCCGTCGTTCCCGCGACCGCAGGCGGCAGCACAAGCTCCGCCAGCCGGTGCGCCACCGGCACGAGACCGACCGGCGCGGCCAGGCGATGGAAGTCGTGAAAGCGGAAGCGCACGACGCCCCCAAGCTCGGCGGCGATCGTCAGGCGCTCGACGACCCCTTCCGCCGGCTGCCCACCGTTGGACGATCGCTCGGCGAGCATCCGGGCGATGTGGCCTATGAACCGCTGAGATAACGTGCGGTAGGCCTCGGCGGCGGCGCGCCCGGACTCCTCGAGCCAGGGCGCGACCTCCTCTCGCACGATCTCCTGCGCGAGCGCGAAGGCTCTGGCTCGGCGTGGGCGAGCACCGGTGTGCTGGCGTTCGCGCGCGAGCGCCTCGGCGAGCCTCTGCTCTCCTCGAGGGATCGCAGCCTCGAGATACGCTGCGCGCCGCTCGGCAAATGAGGCGACGAGCCGCCGCTCCTCGTCGCCCAGGAGCGGGCCGAGTTGTGTGAGCGCCCGCGCCGACTCCTCGCGGCGGCGCACGAGCTCCGCCAGCCGGCGCTCCGATTCCGCCAGCGGCTCCCGCAGCGTTCTCTCGCGCTCCGCCATCACCACATCGAGCCGATCGGTGAGCCGGGCCTCACCCCGCCGGACGGCTGCGCTCACCAGCTGCCGGCCGGAGCGATCGGTGATGTCATGGAGGCGATCGGCGAGCGCGCACCAATCGCGTCGCGCGCTCATTCCGGAGAGCTGCTCCAGCGCGCTCACGCGATAGATCGGTCCGACATCGCGCCCGATCGCCTCGCGTGCGACGCGCGCCGCAAAGTCCGCGGCCTCTGTCGCATCCTGCGCCGAAATGCGGTCAGCCTTGTTCAGCACGAGCACAATGTCGCGCACCTGGGGCGCCAGCTTCTCGACCAGGCGGAGCTCATCGCCAGTGATCGGCGGGTCCGCGCCGACGACAGCGAGCACGGCGTCGATGTGCGGCACCAGCTCCCGAGTCGACTCGCTGTTCGCCTCGAAGACGGAGCCGAGTCCTGGGGTGTCGACCAGGCACATCCCGGACGCGAGTAGTGGGGAGGGCGCAAAGACCTCAGCGGCGACGATTCCGCGACGGTTGCTCGGATTCCCTTCCTCGGTGAGGAATGCCCTGAGGTCGTCGAGCCGCACGTCGGCCCACGCTCCGCCGGCCGCACGGACTCGCGCGGCAGCAGGACCGTACCGAACGACGGTGACGACGGAGGTCACCGGTGTCACGCCGGTGGGAAGGACTTCGCCGCCGAGGAGCGCGTTGACGAGAGTCGATTTCCCGCGTTTGAACTGCCCGACGCAGGCGACGTAGAACCGCCCTTCGGCGCCGCGCTCGGCGAGTGCGCGCGCCTCGTCGGCGAGATCACGCTCGCCGAGCTTCGTCGCCAGGTCGGCGAGGCTCGCGAGGGTGGAGAGTCGACCCACGCGTTATCGAACCACCAGGACGGCGCATCCGGCATGCTCCA
Organism: Gemmatimonadaceae bacterium; assembly: GCA_035623475.1. GTDB lineage: Bacteria > Gemmatimonadota > Gemmatimonadetes > Gemmatimonadales > Gemmatimonadaceae > DASPTK01. The sequence continues at coordinate 11,603 of DASPTK010000027.1, forward strand.
CCACGCGATCGGCGGTGGAGCCGAGAAGGGCGTCGTGAAGGCGGGAGTGGCCGGTGTGCCCGAGGACGATGAGATCGCAGTGCGTCTCCTTCGCCTTGCGGACGATCACCTGCGCCGCGTGCCCCGCCGCGACCTCGCTCGTGAGCTCCACCTGTCGTGCGTCGGCGAGCCGATGCGCCTCATGCAGGACACGCCGGAAGTACTGGCTCTCGAACCGTTCCGTGTCCTCCACCTCGCCGACGGTGGCGGCGTAGGCCGGGAGGCGCTCCTCGATCGAGAGGGCGTGGACCGTAGCGCCTGAGAGAGAGGCGAGTCGAAGGGCCTGCTCGAGCGCGCGACGCGCGCCCTCGGACCCATCGAGGCCGACGAGAATCCTATGGAACATGGGCAGTCACCCCCGACCTGGCAGACACGATCATGCGGTGATTCATCCGGCAGCCCTCGTCGCGGGGCTCGTCGGCCCGACGTCGAGCGCCCCGCCGTCGCCGTCGCGCGCGCCCTCGAGCTCCGGCTGAAAGAATCGCTGCGCGATCACCGTCGGGACGACCGCGCTTGCGATCACCGTCGTCACCAGGATGGTGTATTGCGTCTGGTCGATGATGTGATTCGTCAGGCCGAAAAGCGCCGAGATCGTGCCGAAGGTGAGTCCGGTCGCCATGAGGAGGGTGGTGTACGCTCCCGATCGGCGGTCGAAGCCGAAGGCTCGGGTGAGCGGCCCGACTCCCACGATCTTCGCGACCATCTTGAGCGCCAGGAGGACGAAGATGACTCCGGCTCCCGTCGCCACCGCCGGGAGCGAGACATAGAGCCCCGCTTTGATGAAGTAGAAGGGCGTGAGCATGGTGAAGGCGATCGCGCGCATCCGGTCCATCAGCACTCGATCGCGCACGAAGACGCCGGCGATCACCAATCCCACCAGATACGCAGGGAGGACGGCTTCGCTCTGGGCGACCTTGGCGAGCCCGCCAAGGAGGAAGAGAACGAGAAAGACGAACTTCACCTCCGGCTCGCTCACCCTGTGCCCCACGCGTCGGATCACCAGCCGCGTGAGTCGGGGGAGAAACCAGAGCACCACCGCGGTCACGGCGACGAAGAGGGCGAGCCAGCCGTTGAAGTTCGCGAAGATGATACCGAGGGCGAGCACTGTGCCGAAGTCGGTGACGAAGCAGGCCGCGAGAATGAGCTTGCCGAGGTCGGTGCGATTGAGCCCCGTCTCCACCATCGTCGCATAGACGACGGCCACCGACGTGGTGGAGAGGGCGATCCCGGCGATCCAGGAGGCGTTGGGCGTCCAATGCGCGACCCAGAACGCGAACGCGGCCGCGCTGAGGAAGGGGACGAGGAAGCTCACCGCTCCGATGACGAGCGCCGGCTTGAGGTGCCGCTTGAGCGCCGCCGGGTCGATCTCGGCACCGGCCAGGAAGGTGAGGAGACCGGAGCCGAAGGTGGCGAGAAAGTCGATCCAGGGTGTCGTCCGAAGGCCGAGATAGTTCCCGGCGGCGATGCCGATCAGGATCTCGATGAGAGCCACCGAGATGCCGACGCGGATCGAGATGAGGCTTGCCAGAAGCGCGAGCGCCATCCATGCGGCGGCGTAGAGCCAGACGTTCGTATCCATACCGACCTCGGCGTGCGATCTGCCTGTGGGTGGCCATAGCCGGCACGCGGGTCGGGCTTCGAGCGCAAAAAGAAAAACCCCCGCCTGGCCGTCTGGCCCAGCAGGAGTCATCAACCGCGCCGATTGCGCGGTACTTTCGGCGAACTCCATCGCCGTTCTTCAGGTCACGTTATGCGGCGTGCGCGCGATCGTCAAGTGCCTGCACGCTCGGGACGCGGTGAGCGATCGTGCCGGTGTCCGTTCGTTCGGATTCGTGCGGGGTATACTGAGACGATGATGCGTTACGCGATCGCCACGCTCCTCGTCGGCTCCCTTCTCGCGGCCCAGGCCGGCGGACAAGCAACCGACCCGCCTTCCACCGCAGGGACTGGAGAGGCGTGGCAGATCATCCAGCCCCCGCAGTCGACGCTGGTGCTGGCGCGCGACAGTTCCCTCATCGGGGAGATCGGGAAGGAGTGGAGGACGAGCGTCTCGATCCGCACCCTCCCCACCTACGTCCCGCAGGCATTCATCGCGGTCGAGGATCAGCGCTTCTATCAGCACGACGGCGTCGACGTCGTGGGGATCGCGGGCGCGCTCAAGGATGCGCTGAGCGGGCACGCCCGCGGCGCGAGCACGATCACGCAGCAGCTGGTCGGGAACATGCACCCGGATGTCGTGAACCGCGCGGACCGGAGCATCTCCCGGAAGCTCCGCGAGCAGAGCGCGGCGCGGGAGATGGAGCGGCACTACTCGAAGGAGCAGATCCTCGAGGCGTACCTGAATCAGATCCACTTCGGGCACGGCTGGTGGGGGATCGATGCAGCGGCGCGCCACTACTTCGGAAAGCCGGCAGCGTCGCTCACCCTCGCCGAGGCGGCGACTTTGGCCGCGCTGCCGAAGGGGCCGGCGCTCTACGATCCCATCCGGCACCCTGATCGCGCGCGCGAGCGACGGAACCTCGTGCTCTCGCTAATGGAGGAGCAGGGGTACATCTCTCCCGCCACCGCGGCCGCGGCGAAGCGGACTCCTGTCCTCACCGCGCCGGACATGGGGATGCCGGTGGCCGCGCCCTGGGTGGCCGACGCCGCCGCTCGTCAGGCGGAGCGTGCGGGGGTGAGCCTCACCGCCGGTGGGCTGACCGTCTACACCACCATCGACGCCGAGCTGCAGAGGGATGCGACGGAGGCGCTGGCGGCGGGGACGGCACGGGTGGAGAAGCTCCCCGGCTACGCCCATCCGACGCTGGCGAACCACGCCAAAGGGAGGACGGACTTTCTCGAGGGGATGGTTGTCGCGCTCGATGCGGGCTCCGGCGACATCCTGGCGATGGTCGGCGGACGGGACTATCTGCTCTCCCCCTTCAATCGAGTGACCGGGGCGCTCCGGCAGCCGGGATCGGCGTTCAAGCCCTTCGTTTACGCGATGGCGATCGAGGACAGCATCACCACTGCCACCGTCGTCTACGACACGGCTCTCGCCATCCCCCTCGATCGCACGGCCGTCTACCGGCCGGTGAACGCCGACAGCGCCTTCCTCGGCGCAATGACGGTGCGCGAGGCGCTGGTCCGGTCGCGGAATCCGGTGGCGGTCCAGTTAGGCATGCGCGTCGGGATCGACAGCGTCGCCGCGCTCGCCCACCGCCTCGGTATCGAGGCGCCGATCTCGCCCTATCCGTCGAGCGCGATCGGTGCGAGCGTCGTCAACCCGCTCGACCTGGTGTCGGCGTACGGTGCCTTCGCGACGCTGGGCAGTGTCGCGGAGCCGCGTCTGATCAGCCACATCGATGACCGGGCCGGGCGAACGGTCTTTGCGACGGTTCCACAGGTAGCTGACTCGGTGCTCTCGGCACCGGTGGCGTTCATCGTGCGCGACCTCATGCGGGATGTCGTCGCCCGCGGGACGGGAGTGGCGGTGCGGCGGTCGGTCCCCGATCGCGTGCCGGTGGCCGGCAAGACGGGGACGACGAATGACAACAGCGACGTCTGGTTCGTCGGCGCGACCCCCGAGATCGTCGCCGGCGTCTGGCTCGGCTTCGACACGCCGACTCCGATCGCGCGCGGCGCTGCCGGTGGGAGTCTTGCGGCGCCGATCTGGGGCGACATGATCGGAGGATACTACCAAGCTCGGCAGAGCGGGAGCTGGGATGAGGTTCCGGCTGGGGTCGTCGCCGTCCCCTTCGATCGCGCGACCGGGAAGCCCGCCGACAGCTCGACCCTCACCGACCAGGGCTACACGGAATACTTTCTCGCCGGTACGGAGCCAGGTTTCGTGGATCCGTGGAGCTTCTTCGCCGCGGGTCCGATCGACCGCTAACGGCGCTTCGCCGTCGACGAGCCCGGGAGATCGCTGAAACCGAGGCGATCCGAACGCAGTAGTGGTCCGCTGCGATCGCACTCTACCGAGGCACGTCTCATGAAATCCTCCCCGCTCGCCGCCATCCGTCGACGCGTCCTCGCCGGCTCATGGGCATCCATGCTGCTCGTCGGTCCCGGGCTCGCGCCTGTGTCGCCTGCGGGCGCACAGGAAACCCCCGCCGCGCAGGACAGCGCCCGCTTCCAGAGGACCGCGGCGGATACGGCAAAGAATGGCGGCGTCGGACTCGTCGTCGACGACTACGGCATCAGCTTCGGCGACTCGAGGCGGATCAACGGACTTCGCTTCAACTTCCGCGACAGCCGATTGGAGCGCGTCAACGGTCTCAACTTCACAGTCTGGACTCCGAAGGATGACGCGACGGGTGTCGTGAACGGCGTCGCGATCGGGATCGCGGCGACCGGGGCGAAGGTCATCAACGGCCTCGGGATCGGCTTCGGCGTCCAAGGGACGGACCGCCTAACGGGGGTGATGCTGACGGTCCTGGGCGCCGGATCTGGAAGCGCCCTTCAGGGAGTCACGATCGGCGGGCTCGGCGTCGGCACTGGGGGCCGCGCGGTCGGCATCAACATCGGAGGACTGGGCGTCGGCGCCGGCGAGTCGATGAGTGGCCTCAATGTCGGTGGCCTCGGCGTGGGGAGCGGCGGTCCAGTGAGTGGCATGACGATTGGCGGGCTTGGCGCGGGGTCGGGTGGGAACCTGTCCGGCCTGACGATTGGAGGCCTGGGCGCCGGCGCCGCCGCCGACATGCAGGGAGTCACCATCGGCGGCCTCGCAGCCGGGAACGGCGGTCACATGAAGGGATTGACCATCGGCGGTATCGCCGCCGGAGCCGGCGCCTCGATCGACGGCGTTGCCATTGGGGGCATCGGCGCCGGCAGCCCGCACACTCGTGGAGTGCTGCTGAGCGGAATCGCGGCGGGAGGGGAGGATGTCGATGGGCTGGTGGCCGCGGGGGCGTACGTCCGCATCGAGAAGGGCGAGCTGAGAGGAGTCGGGATCGCCGCCTTCAATCACATCCAGGGCGTCCAGAAGGGCCTAACGATCGGCATCTTCAACTACGCGTCGGTTCTGCACGGGCTGCAGATCGGACTGCTCAACTACGCGAAGAAGAACGGCCGCTTCCCGATTCTGCCGATCGTGAACTGGGGGCCCTGATCGAGAGTCGCGGCAGCCGGCTCCGAGTCAGAGCCTCGTAGCCAAGCATCGCCGCGGTGATGCCGGCGATCGGCGCTGCCCAGTAGAGCCAGTGCGCGGTCCAAACGCCGCTCACGACTGCGGGCCCGAACGATCGCGCCGGATTGAAGCTTCCACCGGTGAGTGGCCCCGCGACGAGAGCACCCACGCCCACGGCCGCGCCGATCGCGAACGGGCCCGCGTCACCACGTTCGCGCCGGCTCGCGACGCTCGCGATGACGACGCCCAGGAGGGCGGAGAATCCGGCCTCGACCGCGAATGACTGCGCGACAGGGAGTGCGGGAACCGTCGCTCCGAGGTTGGCGACCGGTCCTAACACCCATCGCAGCACAGCTGCAGCCGCCACGGCGGCGGCGCATTGCACGGCGATGTAAGGGAGCGCGCGGCCTAGCGGAAAACGCCCGGCCGCCCACAAGCCAAGCGTGACCGCCGGATTCATGTGCGCGCCGCTCGTGTCGCCGAAGGCTGTGATGCCGAGCGTGACGGCGAGCGCAAAGGCGAGTGCGATGCCCACCTGGCCGAATGCGTGAGTCGAGGCGGCCACCATCGCTGCGCCGGGTCCGATCGCGACGAGCAGGAAGGTAGCGAGGCCCTCGGCGACGTAAGGGGCGGCTGGAGAACCGGTCGCGCGCGCCGGCGCACCAGTGGCTCGCTCTGTATCCCGACCGGCAGGCGTGGTCGCCGCGCTCGTACGAGTCACTCCGTGGTGCCCGATGCGGGCGAATGCGCGCGCGGCACGGGAACATCGCGCGCGATCTGCTGAACGCGCGCCTCCAAGGCTCGGCGCTCCAACGCGTCAACCGGTAACGCGAGCAGGAGCTCGATCCGGCGATTCAAGTACGTAGCGGTGTCACGGAAGGCGCGATGCCTGCTCTCATCATCGCCAGCCGCATCGGATGGGTCGTCCATCCCCCAATGCGCAAAGGCCGGCTGGCCAGGGATGATTGGGCACGTTTCCTTGGCCTGATCACACACCGTGATGATCAGATCCCAGGGCATCTGGCGCACGGCGTCGATCCCCTTCGGATAGTGGCCGGACCAATCGATGCCGCGCTCGGCCAGAACACGAAGCGCCCATGGGTGCACCTCGCTCGCCGGGTCAGAACCGGCGCTCGCCACAACGAACGCGCGGCTCTTCAGCCGGCTGATCTGCTGAGTCATGATCGCCTCGGCGATCTGGCTACGCGCGGCGTTACGGGTGCAGAGAAAGAGTACGCGAAGCGGAGAGCTTTTGTGCACGGCAGCCTCCCGTGAGTGCGCTCGATGCGGGAACGAGATGAGGGGCGAGTGGCTGGTGGCTCGCTAGGAAGCGACGGGGCGACACATCGCGATCGCCGATTCGGGGCATGCCGTTCGGAACTCCTGGGTGCCACGAACGTCGTCAGGCAGCTCGTCGCGGCTCACTTGCTGGAAGCCGAAACTCGGGAAGTACGCCTCGGCGGTCGTCGTCAGCAGATACAGCGCCCGAGTCCCTCGGCGCTCCGCCTCCGCAATCACGCGTTGCACGAGCTCGCGTCCGAGCCCGCGGCCACGCCACTCTTCGGCCACAGCAACAGAGCGGAGCAGCGCGTTTGGCCCCGATCCGGCGCAACACGCCTCATACCCGGCCACACCGACCACAGCGCCATCGGCCTCAGCGACGAAAAAGTCAGGCAGCGCCTCGCGGACTCCCTCGAGCGGCAATGCAGACCGCCGGAGCAGTTCCTCCACCGCGGACAAATCCTCACGCAGTGCGGGGCGGATCACCGGTGTCTCGCGCCCAGTGCTCTTTCGCACGCGTGACGTAGTCATGAGCAGCACTCCGGCGAGCAACAGCCGGAAACGAGGGAGCTACGCGGCTTGCGTGCGCGCACGAACGCGCTCATCACGCGACCCTGCAACTCCGGCACGATGCGGTCGGCATCCAGATCGCTTGCGGCAGCGATATGGCGGACCTCCTCGGCGTCGTAGACCCGCGTCGGCTCGATTTCCGGGTCCTCGAACCCTGTGCGGATCAGAAGCTCGAGGAATTGCTTCTCCTCGAGCGCACCGGCGACGCACCCCACCCAGAGTGCGGCGGCGGCCCGGGCCTCTGGGGGCAGCGCATTCCGCAGCACGATGTCGCTGACGGCGAACCGCCCACCGGGGCGAAGCACCCGAAAGGCTTCGGCGAGCGCAGTCGGCTTGTCGAGCGAGAGGTTGATCACGCAATTGGAGATGATCACATCCACCGACTCATCCGGCAGAGGGATCGCCTCGATCGAGCCCTTAAGAAACTCGACGTTCGGCAGGGAGGCAGCGGCGGCATTCTGGCGCGCCAGCGCGAGCATCTCATCGGTCATGTCGAGGCCGTACGCTCTTCCGGATGGGCCCACGCGTCGCGCGGAGAGCAGCACGTCGATCCCTCCACCGCTGCCGAGGTCGAGCACGGTCTCACCTTCGCGCAGCTCGGCGAGCGCCGTCGGGTTGCCACATCCGAGCGAGGCCCGAACCGCGGCATCGGGAAGCGCGGACACCTCGCCCGGGGAGTAGAGGTCTCTGGTCCTTGGATTGCACGACGCGACCGCCGAGCCCTGACAGCATCCGGTAGCTGCGCAGCACTCCGCCGGCTCTCCTCGGCCGTCCAGGACTCGACGCGCGGCGTCTGCGTAGTGGTCGCGAACCTCCTGCAGGAGGTTGGTTTCCGGTGACCCGGCTGCATGAACGTGATCAGGCTTTCCCATTGTGTCCTCGCTCCTGCCAAACATCAATCAGGCTTGATGCATTGCCGAAAAAAAAGAGGCGGCACACCGACTTGTCGGCTCAACAGCACCGCGATGCGAGCACGGCAAGTCGTGTCGACGGGAGCCCTCCGACGAACGACTCCAACTGTTCGAACGCCTCTCGGTTGAGCGCGTAGTACGCCCAGCGCCCCTCGCGGCGATCGACGACCAAACCAGCATCCTTCAGCGTCTTGAGGTGGAACGAAAGCAGCGATTGGGCGAGCGACAGCCGGTCGGTCAGCTCGCACACGCAATGCTCGCCACCTCGAAGGACGTCGATGATGGCGAGCCGCGTCTCGTCGGAGAGGGCACGAAATTGCCTCGTCAGCCGCGCGAGATCCGTTCGCTGGGCAGTAGCCATGTCTCCAATATATCAACAGAGTTTGATGCGTCAAGCACCAAAAGAAAGGGCGCCGCAGGCGTTGGGTGCCCCGGCGCCCTCGTGAACGGGCCGATGTCAGGCGACCGCGTGCTCCTCCGCCTCGTCCATCTCCGGCTGCGACGCCGGCACCTTGGCACGCTCGGCGCCCGGCGTCGGCGCCGACACGAGCGCGATCCGGAAGACTTCGTCGAGCGTGCTGACGGCGTGAAATTTGAGCGTCGTCCGCACTTCCTCCGGGATGTCCTCGAGATCCGCCTCGTTCTCCTTCGGTACGATGATGGTCGTGATGCCCGCCCGATGGGCGCCGAGCACCTTTTCCTTGACGCCGCCGATCGGAAGGACGCGGCCACGCAGGGTGATCTCACCTGTCATCGCCACATCCTTGCGCACCGGGTGGCCGGACATCGCCGACACCAGCGCCGTGGCCATCGTCACGCCGGCCGACGGGCCATCCTTTGGAATGGCGCCGGCGGGAACGTGGATGTGTACCTCGATCGAGCCCAGCTTGTCGACGGGGATCGCGAGCGATGACGCATGCGTCGCCGCATACGTGAGCGCCGCGCGCGCGGATTCCTTCATCACGTCGCCCAATTGCCCGGTGAGAATGAGGGAGACGTTCCCCCACCCGGTCACCTGCACCTCGCCGTCCGACGGTGGCGCGCCGTAAAGCCGGCGGATCGCCGCTTCGACGAACATGATGTCGCCACCGGCCGGCGTGTAGTACATCCCCGTCGCCACGCCCACCTCGTTCTCTTCCGCGGCGTGCTCGGGGTGCACCTTCGGCCTCCCCAACAGCTCCCGCACTTCCTCCGGGGTGATCGTTAGGTCGGTCGTCTCCCCCGAGGCGATCTTGCGAGCGACCTTGCGCGCCACAGCGCCGATCTGGCGCTCGAGCTGGCGAACTCCGCTCTCGCGGGTGTAGTTCGTCACGACCGTCATCACGCCTTCGTCGGTGAAGGAAACTCCCTTCTCCTTGAGTCCCGACTCGTCGAGCTGCCGCGGGATCAGGTACTTCTTGGCGATCTCCGCCTTCTCGCGCTCGGTGTAGCCGGAGAACTCCACCACCTCCATGCGGTCGAGCAGCGGCACCGGGATGTTCTGGAGGAAGTTCGCCGTCGCGATGAAGAGCACCTCGCTCAGGTCGAAGGGCACGTTCAGGTAGTGATCGGTGAACGTGTCGTTCTGAGCGGGATCGAGCACCTCGAGAAGCGCGCTCGCCGGATCTCCCTGGAAGGAGACGCCGAGCTTGTCCACCTCGTCGAGGAGGAAGACGGGGTTCTTCGTTCCCGCCTGCTTCATCCCCTGGATGATCCGTCCGGGCATCGCCCCGACGTAGGTGCGACGGTGGCCGCGGATGTCCGCTTCATCACGCGCGCCGCCGAGTGAAGCACGCACGTATTCGCGGCCGAGCGAGCGGGCGATCGACTTCGCGATGCTCGTCTTTCCGACGCCGGGCGGTCCGACGAAGAGAAGGATCGGGCCCTTCGCCATTGCGCGGGCCTTCGCCTCCTTCGCGTCGGTGATCTGCCGGTCGTCGTCGCCATCGGGTGTGAGCGTCGGCGTCGCGTCATCCTTCGTCGCCTTGAGCCGCGCCGCCGGGAATTCCCCCGTCTTCGCGACCTCGGCGGCCAATTCCTGCGCCTTGAGCTGACGCACCGCCAGGAACTCGAGCACCCGGTCCTTCACATCCGGCAAGCCGTAGTGATCCTCGTCGAGCACCTCCTTGGCGTGTGCCAGATCGAGGTTGTCGTCGGAGCGCGTGTTCCAGGGCAGCTCGGCGATCCACTCGAGGTACGTGCGAATCACTTGAGCTTCCATCGACTCGCGCCCCGCACGCTCGAGTCGTCCAAGCTCGCGCTCGACTTCTTGCCGCGCCGACTTGGGGAGCTCCAGCTTGCTCAGCTTCTCGCGGAGCTCTTCCAGCTCGCGCGACTGGTCGTCGTCGCCCAGCTCCTTCTGGATCGCCTTCATCTGCTCGCGCAGATACATCTCGCGCTGGCGCTGGCCGAGCTCTTCCTGCACCTGCGACTTGATCTCCTCCTGGGCTTCCAGGAGGCCGATCTGTCGCTGCACGTGGACGAGGACGCGACGGAGCCGCTCCTCGACGCTCAAGGTCTCGAGGAGACCTTGCTTCTCGGGCACCGGGAGCTCGATGTAGCCGGCGACGAGGTCGGCGAACTTCCCCGCCTCGGTAACCGAGTCGAGCACCTGATGCACGACCTCCTCCGGGAGGCCGCGCTTCTCACCCAGCTCCGCGGCGCGCTCGCGAATTTCCTTATGGAGCGCCTCGAACGCCGGGTCGTGCTCGTCCAGTGGGCTCATCTCCTCCACCGGCACGACCACCGCCGTCAGGTAGTTGTCCTGCATGACGTATTGCAGCGCGGTCGCGCGCTGCTCGCCCTGCAGCAGGAGCTGCACTCCACCGAGGCCGCGCTGCACCTGTCCGATGCGCGCGATCACTCCCATGGAGTAGAGAATGTCGGGGGTTGGTTCGTCGGTGTTGTCGCGCTGAGCGACGGCAAAAACGAGCCGATCTGCCTTGAGGGCGGCTTCGATCGCCCGAAGAGTGCCCGGCCGGCCCGCCGTGATCGGCGCGCTCAAGCCCGGCAGAATCACGGTGCCGCGAAGTGGCAGCACCGGCAGTGTTTGGCGTTGCGGCATAGACAAGATTCAGTCCGTTGAGTCGTTGGAAGGCGGCGGGTGACCGCCCGCCTCTATCCTTAATTATCCCCCCGCGGCCGGTTGTTCCGCGTCATGCAGGCGAACCTGAGTTACGCCACAGAGGCAGCTTTTGCAACTTCCGACGGTCTGTTTGTCGTAGTGTCTCTGCCAGAGCGGCTGAATCGCCTTTCCAGATCGGGGGGCGAATGGTACACTACGCAGGTTGCGTTCCCGTCAGGACATCACCACGGTGCCCGACCCAATCGCGCTTTCTTCCGACGCGGAGCTACGCGCCCTGGCCGAGCGCGCGCTCTCGCCTGGATATGACATCGATCGAGAGATAGGACGCGGCGGCATGGGCATCGTGTATCGTGCCCGTGACAGGCGTCTCAAGCGCATTGTGGCGGTCAAGGTGTTGCCGCCCGAGCTTGCCTTTCGCAGCGAGATCAAGACGCGCTTCCTGAGGGAGGCGGAGACGGCGGCCCAGCTCAGCCACCCCAACATCGTCCCGATCTATACCGTCGACGAGAGCGGTGGGCTCGTCTACTTCGTCATGGCGTGCGTGGACGGATCGACACTCGCCAAGCGGCTGCACGACGAGGGGAAGCTGCCGATCGAGGACACGCGAACGATTCTCAAGGAAGTGGCCGACGCCCTCGCCTACGCCCACGCGCGCGGCGTCGTCCATCGCGACATCAAGCCCGACAACATCCTCCTCAACGCCGAGGATGGCCGCGCGATCGTGACCGACTTCGGTATTGCGCGCGCGGTGCAGGAGGGCGCCGACTCGCGCCTCACGGCGACCGGCGTCGCGATCGGCACACCCGCGTACATGTCTCCGGAGCAGGCGGCCGGCGATCGCGTCATCGACGGCCGGAGCGACCTCTACTCCCTCGGCGTCGTCGGCTATCAGATGCTCGCCGGCCGGCTTCCCTTCGAGGCGCAGAGCACCGCGTCCCTCCTGGTGAAGCAGATCAGTGAGCAACCGAAGCCCGTGGGGCAGTTCCGGCCGGATACTCCCCCGGAGATGAGCGTCGCGGTGATGACGATGCTCGAGAAGGAGCCGGACCACCGCTTCCCGAGCGCCGCCGCTCTAGGCCTGGTGCTCGATGGCGACATGAGCGCGCTTCCCAGCTCCGCGCCGGGAGCGGATCAGCCGCGCTCCGAGGTCGCCATGCGGCGACCGAGCGCACCACACACCCTCTCGCCGCTTCCGGCAGCGGCCGTCGGCGACGCGGGCGCGGCCTTCCCGCACACGACGACGCCAACCCCTGAGGAGATCGCGCGCTGGTCGGCGCCCGAGGTGCAGCGCTTCCGGAAGAATGTCGCGCCCTTCCTGTTCGTGAATGCGGTGCTGGTGATGATTTCGCTCTTCAGCGACTCGAACTGGATGGTCGTGACGGGCATCTGGAGCGTGATCCTCGCGATTCGCTACTCTCGCCTCTGGACCGCCGGCTACGACTGGCACGACGTCTTCCGCCAGCCGCGCGACAAGACGCTGGCCGACGTCAGCCACGAGATGGTCGACGACGTCCGCGCCTTCTTCGATCCGAAGGCGCGGCAGCGGGTCAAGGCGCGCCCCCAGGCGCCGCGTCTGTCGGCACCGGCGATGGGGAGCGTGGCGCCGGTGGTCACCGGCGACTACGGCTCGAACGCCGACGTCGTTCGTCAGGCGGAGCGCGACCGCGGGGAGATCCTTCAGCTCGTGGCGGCGCTGCCGCGGAGCGATCAGCCGCTGGTCGATGGCGTCATACCGGCCGCCGATGGGCTCTACCGGAGCGTCCAGGCGCTCGCGCTCTCGGTGCGGGCCCAGGAGCGGGCCGCGCCGGCTGGTGCCGCCGACCAGCTCTCCTCCGAGATCTCGGGGCTCGAGGCGCAGGCGAATCCGCTCGACGGCGCGGCGAGCGAAGAGCGTGTGCGCCGCTTGGCGAAGCTCAAGCGCGAGCGACGCGCCTTCCTCGACGCCGAGCGGAAGCGCGCCGAGTCGGCGGCCAAGCTCGAGAGCTGTGCTCTGGCGCTGCAGAACATGCGCATCGATGTGCTGCGGCTGAGCTCCGGCGGAATGGCCAGCGCCGGACCGCAGCTCACCATGCTCACCGAGCGGGCGCGCCGCCTGGCCGAGGAGGTCGATGCCGCCGTGCACGGGGTGAGCACCGCGCAGCTGTCGGATCGCGGGCGGACGTGACCGACCCGATGCGCGACCGCGTCGAAGTCGCGGTCGGCGCGCTCTACGACGTCGAGTCGGAGCTCGGGCGTGGCGGGATGGCGATCGTCTATCGTGCCACCGACCGCAAGCTCAAGCGCCAGGTCGCGATCAAGGTTCTCCCGCCGGAGCTGGCCTTCCGCGAGGATGTGAAGCGCCGCTTCCTGCGTGAGGCCGAGACCGCGGCCCAGCTCTCGCACCCCAACATCGTGCCGATCTACAGCGTCGACGAGCGCGATGGGCTCGTCTACTTCGCCATGGCGCTGGTGGAGGGGGAGAGTCTGGCCCGCCGCCTCTCGCGCCCGCCGAAGATGGCGGTGGCCGAGGTGCGACGGATCCTCCACGACGTGGCCGACGCCCTCGCCTGCGCGCACGCGCACGGGGTGATCCACCGCGACATCAAGCCCGACAACATACTCATCGAAGTGGCGGGCGGGCGTCCGCTGGTGACCGACTTCGGCATCGCACGCGCCGCCGAGGCGGATTCCCGCCTAACGGCGACCGGGATCGCTGTCGGCACGCCGGCCTACATGTCGCCGGAACAGGCCCTCGGCGAGCACGACATCGACGGCCGCAGCGACATCTACTCGCTCGGCGTGGTCGGCTACCAGATGCTCGCCGGGACGCTCCCGTTCACCGCCAGCAATACGCCGGCGATGATGATGAAGCATCTCCACGAGGCGCCGCCGCCGCTCCGCGACAAGCGGCCGGACGCGCCGGCCGGGCTCATCGCCTGCCTCGAGCGTGCGCTCGCCAAGCGTCCCGAGGATCGCTTCGCCACCGCAGCCGACTTCCGCGATGCAGTGGTGTCGGATGTCGTGCCCGTCTGGCACGCAGCGCCTCCGGCGCTCCCTCCGACGGCCACGCCACCGCCGCAAATTGCTCAGCCCGCGCAGCCCAAAGCCGTGCCTCCGCCGGTTCCGTCCGCGGCGCCCGATGCCTCGGCCGTTGGCGATCCCCCGTGGGTTCTTCCGCCGGGAGTGCCGCAACCGCCCTGGCCGATGAGTCGCGGCCAACTCAAGCACTACTACCGCGATCAGTGGCGCGCGCGTCGCTGGATGGGCCCCGGTCTCCCAGCGCCGACCGTCGACCAGCGAGTCGCCCACCTTCGGCGCAGCTTGGTGGGGACTGGGTGCACGATCGGCGTGCTGGCGCTGATCAACTTGGTCACGACTCCCACCTTCCCCTGGTTTCTCTTCCCGGCGATCCCGATGGGGATCGGGCTCATACGGGAGTGGGGGACGCTCTGGGCTGACGGCATAGGGCTCCGCCGTATCTTCCGGCGTCCGAAGGACCCGGACGCGATCGCGGGCGCCGGTGCAGCGCTTCCGCCGGTCGATCCGGCGGTGAAGCTCGCGCCAAAGGAAGTGCTCGACGGCCCCCACGGCGCCGTCGTTCGGCGCGCAGCGGCGGATCGCGTGGCGGCGCTCGCGATCGTGGAGTCGCTGAGCACCGCCGACAAGTCGCTGCTTCCCGATGTCGTGCCGACG
>DASPTK010000028.1:0-14098 GCA_035623475.1 Gemmatimonadaceae bacterium
CGAGTTCCTTGTCCTGGCGGGCGATTCGACATTCTGGGTGCATTCGGGACCGGAGGGCGTTCGGTCGCGGGGATCGCCGCTCCGCCTCGCGCGGTACGGCGGGCGCTTCTACGAGCTCTACCTCGTCGACGATGATCGCTCATACTCCGACGCCCTGATCATCGGCCAGCAGTTCTATCGCCGGAGCATCCTCTCAGGCGATTCGGCGGTCGTCTTCGATGACACGACGATCTCGGGGATCGCCCGCTGGTACGGGCGTTCGCATCCCTCCGACCGGCCGCTCGAGGATGACGACGAGGCGCCGACGGATCCGCACGTCAGCGCGACGAGCGACTTCTCCGTTCTGAGCGAGCACGGACCCTTCGTCTCCTTCGAGTACCGCGCGGACCTCTCCGTCAGTGGAAGCGAGCAGTGGCACGTGGCGCGGCGCGGCGTGATCGACTTGCGCGACGGCCGCCAGCAGCCGGTGGCCGACCTCTTCGGCGAGCGCAACGGCGGCTATGTCGTCAGGCGCGGGCGCGCGCTCTTCACCCAGACCCTCGATTCCATCCTGGCGTCACGCGATTCACGAGCCAAGGAGGCGGTGAGCGCGCTCGGGGACTTCGTCTTCGACAGCATGAGCTTCTCCATCGAGACGCTCGATCACGACCCGGCGGTCGCCTTCGCCGTCCCCGGACGCGGCACCCGCGCCGGTGGCCTCACGCTCCCGCTCCCGGCGATCCGCGTGGCCGCGCCCTCGTGGTGGAGCGATGCGCAGGAAGGCTCGCCGAACGCCCGGGACGATGGCCGCCGCGTGCGATGGGTGCACGGGAGCTATCAGGTGGCCACCGATTCGGACGCGAGCAGCGATGCCGTGCGCCTGACGATCGTGGACACGACGGGTCGCCAATGGCGGGTCACATCGCTCCCCAGCGTGCCGACGCGCATCTACTGGCTCGATCGGCCGGCGGTCGACAGCGCGACGCGCCGCGCCCTCGAGCGCGCCTTCGACGAAGCCGCCCTCTACTCCGACGAGAGCCGCACCGCCATGTTCTACCGGGCGCCGACTCGCGGTGCCACCCGTGTCAGGCCGGCCTCGCTCTCTCCGGCGTTGGGCGCGCACACCCTACCGCACCACCCATGGAATCGAAAACACCACGCGAATCCGAGGCGATCATTGCGGACCTGATGATGCCGCATCACGCCAATGGGTTGCGTAACCCGACGGTGTTCGGTGGCGTCATCATGAGCATGGTGGATCGTGCAGCAGCGCTGAGCGCCATGCGCCATGCCCGAGGCCAGGTCACGACCCTCTCGATCGATCGGATCATCTTCAAGGAGGCGATTCGCATTGGGGAGCTGGTCGAGGTGCGGGCGCGTGTCGTTTTCGTCGGCCGAACGTCGATGGCAGTGTTGGCACACGTCGTCGCCGAGGATATCGCCAGCGGTCGACGGCGGCACGCCAACGAATGCTGGCTCACCTTCGTCCACATCGACCTCGAGGGACGCCCAGTGCCGGTACCGCCGCTGCGCCTGGAAACGGCTGAGGACCGCGAGCTGCACGAGCTGGCGGCCCGCCGGCGCGAGCGATCGCTGGCGGAGAAAGCCTGACGTGCGGCGGGCCTTGCCGGACGCCAGACCCTTTCACACCATAGGGTCGATGCCGAAGACCTTCACCGTCGAGCAGGCGAATCGCACGCTCCCACTCGTCAGCCGCATCGTCCACGACATCGTGACGCTCTATCCACGGTGGTGCGATCGGATGAACGAGCTCGAGCTCTTGGCCGGAGGGGCGCGCTCGGATGCCTCCGATCCGCGCATCGGTGAGCTGGAGGCGGAGCTGCAAGAGATTGCCTCGGAGATCGATTCCTACATCGGCGAGCTGGCCGCGCTTGGCGTGGAATACAAACAGCCGATAGACGCCGGACTCGTGGACTTCCCTGGAATCATCGACGGGCGGCGCATCTACTATTGTTGGCGGGTTGGGGAGCCGGCGGTGGATCACTGGCACGAGCTGGACGCCGGCTTCGCCGGACGCCGCTCCGTTCACACCGTAGCCCTCGCCTGAGCCCGAGCCGCCTCGTGGCGACCCGAGCCTATCGAAGCTTCCGCTCCGACGACGGCGCGTCCTGGCGCGTGGACGTCATCCTGCCAGGATCGAGCAGCGCACTGGTTCGCTTCCGCTCTCTCCTAACGCCACTCGATGATCGGTATGCCTACCTTCAATCGAATGGACCGGAATCAAAAATCGTTACGGCTCGGCTCGATGCGGCGCGAACGCTGGAGTCGCTCTCCGAGGCAGACCTGGCCCGCATCTATAGGCGGAGCCTGCCGGTAGTGGCCAAGCAGAACCCCTTGGACGTCCCCAATTCGAGCTTCAGTGGGGGTTGACGGCCCTCCAGCCCCCTGCCGGACCCGACCCTCGCCAAGCGACCCCCCCTCCTCTATATTCGCGGTCGCCCCTAACCTGAGGGATTATCCGATGATCGGTGCAGTTCGGCATGTGCGTGGCTCCCTCCTCGTTCTCGCCGTACTCAGCACCGCTGCCTGCGCCGGTGAAGAACGCGGCCCGAACGGCGAGCTCAAGCTGCATGGCACAGTGCACATGGTGCAGGCCCAAGACGGCGCTACGTGCTGGAAGTTTGACTCGAAGAAGGGAAAGAGCTACGAGCTTCAGCCAGCCCAGGCGCCCAGAGATCTGTTGGTCGATGGCGCGACGGCGGTGCTGCTTGTTAAGCCACGCTCTGGCGGCAGCTTCTGCGGTATCGGCAACATCGTCGACATCGTGAAGGCCGACTCGATCGGCGGAGGCGGAAGCTCCTCCAACTGAGCGACGGCTACTCGGCGTCGCGGAATCCCACTTCGATCTCCATTCCATCCCGGGCGATCGTCGTCTCGGCAAAGACGGCCCTCGCCTCATCGAGCAGGATCGACGGATCGCGGGAGTAGCGGGCGGAGAAGTGGGTGAGGACGAGACGGCGCACACCGGCGCGCGCGGCCACTTCGGCGGCTTCGCGCGCCGTCGCATGTCCGGTCTCTGCGGCCCGTTGAGCGTCCTCCTCGCCGAAGGTCGCCTCGTGCACCAGCAGGTCGGCGCCCCGCGCGGCCTCGACCGTCGTCTCCGCCGGCCGCGTGTCCCCGGTCACCACCACCGTGCGTCCGGGCCGCTCGGCCCCCACCAGCACTGCCGCCTCGATCACGCGGCCGTCACTCAAGGTCACGCGCTGACCGCGGTGTAGCTGTCCCCAGAGCGGTCCTTCGGGGATGCCGAGCTCTCGTGCCAGATCGGGGTTGAAGCGGCCGCGGCGCACATCCTCGACCAGAGAATATCCCAGAGAGGGGCCGCCACCATGCGCCGCGGCGAATGCCCGGATCGTGTATCCCTTTCGCTCCACACACGCCCCCGCCTCGAGCTCCACGATCTCGACGGGGAAGCCGACATGATCGACGCCGAAGGTCGCGGCGGCCCGAAGCACTCGCTTCGCCCCGCGCGGCCCCCAGAGCCTGAGCGGATCCGTTCGCCCCTGCAGTGCGAGGGTGCGAAAGAGTCCGATCACGCCGATGATGTGATCGCCGTGAAAGTGGGTGACGAAGATGTCGTTCAGGGCGAAGGAGATTCCGTAGCGCATCATCTGGCGCTGGGTGCCTTCGCCGCAGTCGAAGAGCATCGTCTCCCCCTCTCGCACGAGGGCGAGGGATGAGACGTTGCGCTCCACCGTTGGTCGAGCGGCAGAGGTGCCGAGAAAGCGGATGGCGAGCGACACGAGTCAGGTCCTGCCCGCGCCTCGCCGGCGCTCGAGCCGCTCGGTGGATCCCTTCGTTGTCTCCGGCGGTCGAGTCGCGGCGTCGGCGATCACGGCGCGATGCCGCTCCGGATCGATGTTGCGACCGCTCACCACTACCGCCAAAGGCCCTCGTTGCGACCCGAGCGTTCCATCGAGAATCGCCGCTACGCCCACGGCTCCGGAGCCCTCCACTACCAGCGACTCGTTATGCGCCAGCCAGGCGATCGCGTCGCCGATCGACTCTTCACTCACCGTCAGGATCTGATCGAGGGAGTGCTGCCCGACGTCGAGGGCGAACGCGTCGATGTCGCCCGCCAGTCCGTCGGCGAGCGTGGGGACGACCGGAATCGAGACGACCGCCCGGGCGTCGATCGATCGGGCCATCGCCGCAGTGTGCACGCTCTGCGCACCGATGATCCGAACCCCCGGAGCAACCCGGCGCAACAGGCTGCCGGTGCCGGCGAGCAAACCGCCTCCCCCCACCGGAACTACTATCGTCGCGACGCCCGGCAGGTCCTCGAGAATCTCGAGCGCCACCGTCCCCTGTCCGGCCACCAGCTCCGCTCCGAGGCAGGGGTGAATGAACGTCATCCCCGACGAGGCCGCGTGGGCCTTGGCCCGCGCCATCGCCGTATCGTAGTCCGGCGACTCGGCGTCGACCGTGGCACCGAGCGCCTCGATCCCGGATCGCTTGACGGTTGGTGCGCTCTTCGGAACGAAGATCAACGCCGGAGCACCGAAGTGTCGGGCCGTCCAAGCGACGCCGAGGCCGTGGTTGCCGGCGGAGGATGCGACCACCCCCCGCGCGCGTACGTCGGCGGCGAGCGACGCGATCGCGTTGAATGCTCCCCGGATCTTGAAGGAACCGGTCACCTGCTCCGACTCGAGCTTGAGGTAGACGTCGCACCCCGCGTACTCGGCGAGCCCCTTGGCTGGCCGGAGCGCGGTTCTGGCCGCTACGCCGCGCAGTCGCTCGGAGGCGTCGTAGACGTCGTCGGCGCGAAGATCGGCAAACATGGCGGGGAAGGTAGGTCGCCCGTGCGCCGGCGCGCCAGGCGCGGCCCAACACCCGCCATTCCGGCACTTTCGCCCCCCACTAGGTCGCCGGATCGTCCCTCCGCCTGGCGGCTGGATCGCCGCTCCGGCGCTTTCGCGCAGCGTTGCTGGAGTGACGGAGACGGGGTGACGAGAGAGCGTCTTGAACGTCTATGTGGAGGTAGTTGCAGCGCTCGAAACTTGACGCTCTCCGCGCAAGCCGTTAGTTTGGTTAAGCTTGGCGCGGCCCCGCACTCGCGGGGCTTTTGTCATGATCGCGCTTCGTTCGCGCCTCTTCTTGGGAGCGATCGCGAGACAGAGGGGGGCTGTAGCTCAGCTGGGAGAGCGCTGCAATCGCACTGCAGAGGTCAGGGGTTCGATCCCCCTCAGCTCCATGGCACGCCATTCGTTACAGGCGTGCGACAGCAATGCGGTATGCGCCCCGGTTCGGTAGGACGTATAGTTCCAATGGCCGGGTGTCGCATCCGCGCCGCGTAGGGACGCTGCCCGCCGCCGCTCGGTAGGACGTACAGTTCCAATGACGGCGTGCGCGGCACTCCCGACGCAAGCCAGGCGAAATGAAACGCGCCGCGATCTCTCTGCGGCGCGTTTGTGTTTCCGGTGGAGCTGCCGGCGACGTGCCTAACGTGCGGGGGCGACCACGCTCCGCACGCCATCGGATAGCGTCAGCGCGAGCGATTTGCCGGTGGGGAGGGTGATGTCGCCGCTCCGGGCGAAGGCGAGCACATCGCCACTCGCGCTGTCGCGCACGAGGAGCATCGGATAGCGATCGGCGTTCCAGGTGAGTCGAACGTGCCCCGCCGCGGGCCGCGAAATGCTTACTGCCGCCGCGTCGATTGGGCTCGCGCCCCCCGGCCCGCCCACCGCTCCTCCTCCGGTGGTGGTCGACGGCGCGAGCGTCGCTCTCGAGGCGGCGATTCCCGCTCCCCTGAGCCGAAGCTCGCGCACCGCTCCTGCGGTCCGCAGCGGGATGCAGAAGGCGAAGTGGCGGGTCGTTCCCGCGCCCTCCGGGAGATCCGCCACCTCGTCACCGTCGAAGGACACGGAGAAGAGGCTGGCGCCGCTCTCCCCCGTCGCGCTCACCGTGTACGGCCCGGCCCGGGCCGGGAGCACGGGGCGAGTTTCGAGCTCGAACGCCGGCTCGAGCACGGCACGCCCTTTCGAGATCTGCCCCCACACCAACAAACAGCGCTCGGCGGCCGCCACATTTCCGAGGATCGAGAGGCTTGCCTTCCGAAACTGGAAGACGCCGCGGTACATGTAGTCGGAGATCCATCGATAGGCGCAGTAACCCATGATGTCGGTGTAGGCGGGCACTTTCAGAGACCCAGTGGAGACATCGAGCCCGTAGACACCGATCTCGCCGCCCGGATGCGTCGCGATCGGCCAATTCGGATCGGGGTCGCTCGCCCCGCCGCACGGCGCGTGTTTGCGACCCCAGTTGTGCCCCACCTCGTGGGCGAGCACGAGCGCCCGCGAGTCCCCGTCGTCCCAGCCAACCGCCTCCGGCGCTCCGATGTACGCGATCCCGGCGATTCCATTGTCGTATCCGACGTGCACCACTCCGAAGTAATAGCGCGCCGATCCATCGGCGACGCGAAGCGCCGCCATCTCGGAGAGGATCTGGCTCCATCCCGCCCCGAAATTCGCGTCGCTCACGAGCGTCTGCGTCGTGTACTGGGCTCGCACCTCCGCATCGACACTGGGAATCGGATGGAGCTGCCTGGCCATGTTGACGAAGCTCGGCGCCGTCGCTGTGGTCACGTCCCCGACGAATCCGTTCGTTGCCTGATAGATCGGAACGAAGCGCACCGAATAGGGGGGGAGAGCGGCGACGGTGAGCGGAGCCGGTGCGCCGGAGCGCGGAAAGGAGTTGTTCCCCTTGTCGGTCTCGGCGATCTCGTCATCAGGGTCGACGTCGGCGAGCAGCGAGATCCCGGGCTGAATGAGCGAGCCGGGGATCTTCACGTTCCACGATGTGTTGAGCGACCCCTCGTCGAACTGCTGGGGGACGGACCTCGAAAGCGGCTGGCCGGTGAATGTGCCGACGAGGGTCGACCCCTGGTAGAGCCTGAGCCGAAGGGTCGGTGTCAGGCCGTTCGCCTGATTGGCGACGACGAAGACGCGAGCGATGGCGTCCCGGCCGGCCACCAGCGGAATGCTCCCGTCAGGCACCTGGACGCTCTGAACGAGATACGCCGCCGGCACCGTGAGGTCGAGGGACGTCGATCCGACGAGCGCGTAGGCGATCGTCGACTTCACCGGAGTCGAGGAAGCCGAGACGTCCAGCCCTTGAGAGGCCGGAGTAGGGTCGTAGATGTGGCCGTTGGCGCTCGTCTGCTCCGCGCTCACCGTGTAGTGGCCGGGCGCCAGGTCGGTGAGCGTCTCCGAGCCCCTCACCGAGCGGGAGTAGTCCCCTGGACCGGTGACGGTGATCGTCGGCAAGGCGCCCAGTGGAAGGCCGGTCACCGAAAGCGCGATCATCCCGGTTCCGGGTGCCGTCGTCGGCCCTTGGTCGCCGCATCCCACGGCGAACGCCGCCACCAGCAGGGCGCCCAGTGCGCGCCGGCCGCGGCAAATCGCGCCTCGCTCCTCTCTCCTCGGCCGGCGGGCTAACACCCCGGGATCATCGCGCCAGGGGCAGAAGGAGGCAAGATGGCAAAATCTGCTTGACTGGAGTAGCGCGCGGCGGCAGATTCTTCCCCGGAATCATTCCGGGGAGCGACCGGTGGACGCGGATCTCGATCTCTTGCAAGGCACTCTCGACGTGCTGGTCCTCAAGGCGCTCGTCTGGGGCCAACGTCACGGGTACGCCGTGGCCGGGTGGATCAAACAGACCTCCGACCAGGCGCTGACTGTCGAGGATCGCGCGCTCTACGTCTCCCTTCACCGCCTCGAGGACCGGGGGCTGGTGGAGTCCGAGTGGGGCCTCTCGGACAACAATCGGAAGGCGAAATACTACCGGCTGACGGCCAAGGGGCGGCAACATCTCCGTGCGCAGACCGCCCGCTGGACGCGCTACGCCGACGCCGTCTTCAAGGTCCTGCGAGCGACCTGACGAGCATCCACCTGTGACTCGCACTTCGGACCCGAAGCGACTCTTCCGGCTACTCGGCTCGCCGGCGGGCGTGGAGCGCGACGTGGACACCGAGCTGGGCTTCCATCTCGAGGCGAGAGCGGAGGCCCTCATCGCCGCCGGCGCGGTGCCCGAGGCAGCCCGCGCGCAGGCGCTCCGCGAGTTCGGCGATCTTGGCGCGGCGCGCGCCGAGCTGTCGGCGATCGATCGGCATCGCCTGTCGCGTGATCGGCTGCGCGAATGGTGGGATTCCCTTGGCCTCGACGTGCGCTTCGCTCTGCGCGCATTCGCCCGTCACCCCTCGTTCGTCGTCGTAGCCCTTGCCACCCTCGCGCTCGGGATCGGTGGAAATGTGGCGATCTTCAGCGTCGTCAACGCCGTCCTTCTCCGCCCGCTCCCGTATCGGCAGCCCGACCGCTTGGTTCGCGTCTGGCCGAATGGCTCCGTGCCCCCCGGCATCTTCGCGATTGTAAGCGAGCGCACGCGCGACGTGCGGCCGATCGCCGGCTATCTACTCCAGTCACAGGTGAGCCTCACCGGCCTGCGTGAGCCGGTGCGGGCGTCGGCGGTCGGGGTGACCGCGGAGATCTTCAATGTTCTCGGCTCACGCGCGCAGCTCGGTCGCGCGTTGGCCGCTGGCGACGACGAGCCGGGACGAGATCGCGTTGTCGTCCTGAGTCATGCGCTCTGGCGAAGTCAGTTCGGCGGGGACCCTGGCGTTGTGGGACGTCCGGTGGTGGTCGATGGAGTCGGGCGGACAGTCGTCGGCGTGATGCCCCCCGATTTTCTCTTCCCGAGTCCGTCGGTGCAGCTCTGGGTGCCGGTGGCGATCGATCCGCGGATCGGCGCCTCCTACTGGTGGGGCAACTGGCTCCAGCTCGTCGGACGGTTGGCACCAGGCGTCGACCGTGTCGCCGCCCAGGCCGAGGTCCGGTCGGTGCTCGACGGCGCGCGCTCCGCGTTCCCGATGCGGATGCCCGATGACTGGGGGCGCGACGCAGACGTGATTCCGCTTCGCGACTGGATCGTCGGCGGATCGCGCACGACGTTGCTGCTCCTCCTCGGAGCCGTCGGTCTGGTCCTTCTGGTGGCCTGCGTGAATGTCGCCAACCTGTCGCTGGCGCGCGCGGCCGCGCGAGAGCAGGAGATAGGCATCCGCGCCGCCCTCGGTGCTGGGCGGGGCAGGGTCGTCAGGCAGCTGCTCACGGAGAGCGTCGTGTTGGCGGGCGCCGGGGCGGCGGTCGGCCTCTTGCTGGCGGTCGCCCTGCTGACGCTCCTGGTGGCCTTCTTGCCGAGCGACACCCCGCGCCTGGCCGAGGTAGGGATCGACGGCCGGGTGCTTTCGGCGACCGTGGGGCTGGCGCTCCTCACCGCCCTCATTTTCGGGCTCGCTCCGGCTCTGCGCGCTGCCCGCCTCGATGTTCGCGCCGCGGTCGGGAGCGGCACGCGACTCTCTGGAGGCACGTTCGTCAGGCGGCGGTTGGCCGACATGCTCGTGGTGGCCCAGCTCGGCCTCGCCGTCATCCTGGTTGCCGGGGCGAGCCTCCTCATCGAGAGCTTCATCCGACTGCGCCGCGTCGACCTCGGCTTTCAGACGGAGAATGTGACGGCGGCCAACGTACCCGTACCGAGCTTCGAGAGCGACTCCCTCAGGCGCGCGCAGGCCTTCTACACCGCGGTGCTCGACCGCGTGCAGGCGATTCCTGGCGTGAGCGCGGCGGCAGCGGTGGGCGTGCTCCCCTTCGGCGATGGCATCGGCGCCGGTCCGATCGATGTCGAGGATTCGCCTACTCCCTCCGGCGCCGCGTTCCCGCTGGTGGAGATGACATCGATCACCCCCGACTACTTCCGCGTGATGGGGATCCCGCTGGTGGCTGGGCGCGGCATCACCGAAGCCGACCGCGACAGCGCGGGCGGCGTCGTGGTGGTCGACGAGGTCGCGGCGCGGAAGATGTGGCCGGGCGAGAGTCCCCTCGGTAAGCGCATCCGGTATGTGTGGCGGAAGGACTGGCTGACGGTGGTCGGTGTCGTGGGCGCGATCCGCCGCGACAGCCTGAACGATGCTCGACGCCCGTCGGTCTATCTGCCGATGCTGGAGTCGATGCGCGTGGAGCATCGGATCGTCGCGCGCAGCTCCGTCGGCGCTCAGGCCCTCGCGCCGGCGCTACGCGAGGCCGTGGCATCGGTCGACCGCAACGTGCCGATCGGATCGATACGCTCCCTCGAGACGTTGGTGGAAGGCTCCGCCGCGCATCGGCGTTTCGCCACGGTGCTCGTGGGTATCTTCGCGGCCGTGGCTCTTCTCCTTGGGGCTGTGGGAACCTATGGCGTGGTGGCCCATGCGGTGACGCGCCGCCGCCGGGAGATCGGCGTCAGGCTCGCGTTAGGCGCTCGGAGCGCCGACGTCCTCCGCATGGTGCTTGGGGATGGCCTGCGGCTCGCGCTCGGCGGTGCGCTGCTCGGCGTGATCGGTGCCGCCGCCCTGACGCGTCTGGCGGGGAGTCTGCTCTATGGCGTGAGCCCGACCGACCCGCCGATCTTCGCCGGGGTGACGGCGCTGATGTTGCTGGTGGCGCTCGCCGCGACGCTCATTCCTGCCCGACGCGCGTCCCGAGTGGATCCCACGGTAGCGATGCGGTCGGAGTGAACGGCGGAAGCTCCTGCCTGGATGTGAGTTGCAACGCCGAGGCCTGAGCTGGACGTCTACGCGGAGCGTGCCCGGCCGAGGCTCCGGCTGTGGCTACGCAGCGTTCCAATTTGGGCCGGGGACGGTTAGCTTTGGGGCCTCACTCGACGGCTCGGTTGGGTGGATTGACCGGAGTTGGTCGAGGATAACCGAACGCAGTGCCCCTTGGTGTAACTGGCAACACGCCTGACTCTGGATCAGGAGAGTCCTGGTTCGAGCCCAGGAGGGGCAACTCCAAGGCCTGATGCTATTTACTGAGCGTCAGGCCTTGCTAATTGAAGGCCTGGCTGCCATGCGCGAAGTCGACCTTTCGCGCGCTCTGCTACCGATATTCGATCTCTTGATCGGCGTGCGAGAGACGGTCAGTAGTCCGCAAGGATCTTATGCGGAGATTTCGACCAAAGCAGATCCCCGTTTTGCACAAGTCCGGGGCAACCAACGCTCCCAGAACCCATAACCCTCCTTAGTGAGAGCGATGGTCGGTTCAATCAGTTGCTCGGAGTAGAGCGTGCTGGCGCCATTGGTATGACAGGGCCGCGGGCCAGAGGCTCAAACGGCTGAGGCGCTGCGGGAATCGCCACGACGTGGCCCATATTGAACTTGCCGAGCGGGGCCAGTACGGCGACCCACACCGGCTGCATCACGCGCTGCGGCACCCGCGGCGAAAACGACATGTAGCCCAGAATGAAGTCCTGCACCTTGAGATCTTTCGACGTAAATGGTTTGCCCGGCCGCAGCGAGGCCATCTGCGTCAGCACTCTCTCAGCGCCTTCCTCGGCAGAAATGATTGGAGTCTCCACGAAGGGTTCGGGTCGAACCCTGCGCCATTCCACGCTCCATTGTGTAACCTGAGGCCCGGCACCTAAGCCAACGTGCACAGACGCCCTGCCCAACACCGGCAACCCGTGCAGATACCTGCGGAACGAACTGACGACCTCTAGCAGCATCGGCGCGCTCTTCTCGCCTTCCAGCGTCGTGACCTGTCCGTTCAACTCCCAGAAACTCTCGTACCGCACCTCTTCGTTGGGCGCGAGGTATCTCCTGGCAATGCCTTCGCCCACTTGTTGCGCTCTAGCCTTGAGCACCGTGCGGTCCGAGGCCTCTTTTTCAGGACCGAAGGGTTTGCGTTGTTGTGCAGCTTTCATTCTGGCGGCGATTGCCCCCGAGGGATGGAAGACGCTCACATTCCCGTTATTTGGAAGCTGGATAAGAGTCTGATAGTTACCGACGACCGGTGGGATCAACAGGCAGGCCAGGGTGGGATTCCAGATCGCCAGCGCCAGGTCGCGCGCTTGCGCCAGTGACTCTTCGGGAACCGGCTGGTTGATGCCGAAAACAGGCGCGCGCTCCCGGTAGTTTCGGGCATGCCGGACGAGTTCGCCGCGCAGTTCTTTGTCGGTCACGCTGCTAGCCATCATAGAGACCACCGGACCAGGAATACGTTGCCATGTAGTATTGGTCGTTCAGCGGAATGTCCGGCATGACGGTGCCCGCCCCTAAAAAATGATCGCCGCCAATGACGGTCGTTGACCAATCAGGATTCCCGCCGTTGTACGTTTCCTTGCGTTCTACGGAAAGCACCATGGGATGGTTGGCCACCCACCAGTCGGAAACCGCATCGCCCCAGGAATCGGAAACGATCTCGCCCGAAGTGAGGTTATCGCAAAGGTTGGAGCCGGCGTCGTCCACGGTCCAACTGTCGTACATATACCCGTAGGAGCCGCAGAAAAGATGCATGGGGTGGAAGATGTGCAGATGCTCCTGCACGTGCGCGCCGTCGATGCTCTGGCAGCCGTAGATCATCAGCCACTTCAGGCCGCAGCGATCACCGAAGGACCACTCTTTTGATTCGCCGGTCCACGTATCTTTTTCTATGTCAAATAGCAGCTCGAGTTCGTGGTTCGCATAGTTGCCGTGAGTGATGATCAGAAACACATCGCACGCGTCGGTAAACTGGGCGTCGTCGCCCCCATTCGAAACGTCGCGCATCTGGCGCTCATAAACACCCTTATTGGCGTGATGATCCACCAGAATGTGTCCCGCGTCCTGCATGCCAAAGACGAACCATTCGCAGATGTAATAGCCGGTCTCGACGTTCTCCGCCCCCTCAAACATTCCTGTGGCACGAGCGTCGTCAAAGTTGTTGATGTATTCGCCGCCGATGCGGGCCATCTGGCCTCCGTTGACGGATTCGCGGTCGAAATGGGGTCCGGCGCCAACTATCGAGCGAAAGCGCGGCAAGACTCTACATCGTTTCGGGACTCACGCAAGGTGGATTGATACCTGATGGTGATGACCAGGTCGTGGTGGTCACGCCCGTGAGCATCATCTTGACCAGCATGCCTTTCCAGCGCCAGTGGTCCTCTATAGCGTGTCGCACAGTCGTCCTCGAAGCTCCAGTCCGCGATCACTGCGCCGTCGCGAATCCTCCCGGCTAAGTGCCCGTGGCCATCTCGCGTGAAGAGTGCAGGTCGAAGCTGCTGTCCGACTCGATCGAGCCGTCAGCGTTCGTGCATCGGCGCCCTCGATCCCGAAGAGAAAGACCCCTGCGAGGTCGACCAGAAGCAGCAGGTACTGCGCGTTGGTGGTCGCGGGCTGTCGATCGCGATGCTCGCTCATGACGCGATGAGGGATGCCTTTGTGGGAAGGATGGTCTGGCGCGACCACGCTGGTCAGTGAGGCGCTTCCGCCTTCGCGGCGATCGGGGTCGCGCGTGGCACGTCGCCAGCCAGCCGCTTGAGCCCAGCGCGCGCCTCGGCCACGTACGGTTGGAGCGGCGGATCCGCGTGCTGCCACATGCCGGCGACGTACGCATAGTTGTCGACGGCCCGCGCGGTGTCGGGCAGACGCTCCGCAATCCGGGCCTCCTCGAGAGCGGCGGCCACCTCGAAGAAACGGAAGCCATGTCCCCCGATGCCGGTGAGCAGGGCGGCCGCCTCCCGGTGCCGCCCACGCGCGGTGTACAACTCTGCGAGCGTCATGTCCACGTAGGAGCAGTCGTGGCAAAGGGTGTCGGCAAGCTGTTCGAGAAAGCGAATCGCTCTCGCCGTATCGCGCCGCGCCAGTGCATCGTACCCGCGGGTAATCGACGGGATCGCCAGAGCCATCGATTGCATTCGGGCCGAGGTATCGAGGCGCACGACCGAGTCGCCCCTGGCGACGATCTGCCGCGGCAGGGAAGATGTTCGCAGCATCGGCCGTCTCCCGACCGCAACTCGCCTTGAGCGGAGGCCGGCATGCACACCAACGGGAAGTTGGCCTCGCCGTCCCACCTCGGCGCTCTCGTCTTGCTCGCCGCCTGCGGCGGCAGCACCAGCGGCCCCGCCACTACTACCTACCAGCTCGCCTTCACTCAGAACCCCACGAGTGTCGCTGCGGACGACGTCATAACTCCGGCGGTGCAGGTCGAACTTCGCGATGCGCAGGGACACGTGGCCACCAACGCCGTGGATTTCGTTGCGCTTCGGATGTACCAGAAGGACTCGGATTTCACGGCCGCTCTCCTGGGGTCCAGTT
>DASPTK010000029.1:0-5888 GCA_035623475.1 Gemmatimonadaceae bacterium
CATCAACAAAGTGCCGCTCTTCACTCCTCGCTGGGGTGCCGGCCGCACGATGGCGCTGGTGCCCCACCTGTTCGGCTCCACGGTTTTTCAGGAGGTGGCCCTTCCCATCGCCAGTGTCGTCTGGACCCTCGAGCGACCGATCGGACGCCTCTATCACGGCATCCCTTTCGAGGCGATCAGCGAGAGTACGGCGTCCGATCTCGTCACTCGCGGCATTCCACGACGCGACATCAAGGTGATCTTCCCGGGTATCGACACATCACACTACACGCCCGATCCCGACGGCCGGTCGCGGGAGCCGGTGTTCGGCTACGTGGGACGTCTCAAGCGGTACAAGAGAGTCGACCTGGTCTTGCGCGCGTTTGCGGCGCTGTCCCACCCCACAGCCACGCTGGAGATCGCCGGAACGGGCGATCACGCTGCGGCACTGCAACGGCTCGCGAAGTCGCTTGACCTCGGCGCGCGGGTGCGATTTCTTGGGTTCATCTCCGAGTCCGAAAAGCTCTCGCTGCTGCGTCGAGCCTGGGCGGTGGCGCTCACGTCTCCCAAGGAAGGGTGGGGAATCACGAACCTCGAAGCCGCCGCATGCGGGACGCCCGTGGTGGCATCGAGCTCGCCAGGGCTGCGTGAGTCCGTGCGCGATGGGGAAACTGGATTCCTCGTCCCACATGGCGACGTGCTCGCGCTCGCGGCGGCGTTCCGACGGCTGGCGGCTGACAGGTCGCTCGTGGCTCGGATGGGACTCGCCGGACGCCGGTTCGCCCAGGAGTTTACCTGGGAGCGCGCAGCGACCGAAACCGAGGCCCACCTGAGCGAGATCGTGTCCGGAACGGAGTTCTGATCGTGGACATCATCTTCCACGCCCATCACGCAGTGATCTCCGATGGCATGCAGCGTCGAGCCGAGCGCGTCCTGCGACGTCTCGCTGAACGGTTGCGGAAACCAGTCGATGCGGTGGTCCGGTTCGAGCAGGATGGATCGATGCGGCGCCTCGAGATCGTTCTCCGCGCTCCTCGTCGGCGACCGCTGGTTGCCGAGGGGTTCTCGCGATCTTTCGGGCCGGCGCTGGCCGAAGCGGCCGCCCGCATGGAGTCGCAGATTCGACGGAGAAAGCGCACGATCGGTCGTGCACGGCGGAGGGTGAGGTCATGACTCGCACGAGAGGGTTCAAGGTCGGGCGTGTGCTCGAGCTCATGCGCGATGCGCTGCAGCTCGAGCTGGTGGGGGACGACGTGGGCTTGGATCGCGAGATCACCAGCAGCGAAGTCTCGAGCCCCGGTCTCGTCCTCGCTGGCTACACGGACCGCTTTCCGGGGAACCGGGTGCAGGTCTTCGGCGAGACCGAGATGACCTATCTCGCGTCGCTCCCCGCCGACCGGCGAGAGCACGTGCTCGACCAGTTCTTCTCCTTCCCCGTGCCGTGCATCGTCGTCACGAAGGGGCAGCAGATCCCGCCCGACATGCAGGGCATTGCGCGCCGACACGGCGTGCCGGTCTTCCGTTCCGCGCTCAGCACCTCGGAGTTCTACCGGCGCGTCAAGCCGGCGATCGCCGAGGAGTTCGCGCCGACCGCGACTCTTCACGGCTCGCTCGCCGACGTGTATGGCGTCGGCCTCCTCTTCGTCGGCCAGAGCGGGATCGGCAAGTCCGAGTGCGTGCTCGATCTTGTGGAGCGGGGACACCGTCTCGTGGCCGATGACCTGGTGATCGCCAGCCGGCGCGGGAACGACATCATCATTGGACGCGGCCACGAGCTCCAGCGGCATCACATGGAAATCCGCGGCGTCGGTGTGATCGACATTCCGGCCATCTTCGGAATCCGCGCGGTGCGGCAGCAGAAGCGCATCGAGGTGGTGGTCCAACTCGAGGAGTGGGACAAGGCGGCGGAGAGCGTCGATCGCACCGGACTCGATGGCGCCACGACCACGATACTCGACGTCGAGATTCCTCGGGCGATCATTCCCCTGAACCCGGGGAAGAACATCACCGTCGTCGCCGAGGTGGTGGCCATGAATCACCTCCTCCGATACAGCGGCGTGAACGCCGCCGAGGCGTTCAACCAGCGGCTGCTCGGCCGGATGCGCGCCGCCGCCAACGTACGGCAATACCTCGCCGAGGACGATGAGTGACCGCGCGATAATCCTCGCGCACGGCGAGCTGGCGGCCGGCCTCGTCTCGGCGGTGGAGCAGATCACCGGGCGTGGGGACCGGTTCATCGCCCTCTCGAACGCCGGGCTCGGGTCGAGCGAGATCGCCGCGCGCCTCGAGGCGCTGGTGGAGGAGACCGGTGTGCGCGTGATCTTCACCGATCTGCCGGCGGGGAGCTGCAACTTCGCCGCCGCGCGACTGATGCGCGCCTTGCCGGACCTGATCGTCGTGAGCGGCGTGAACCTTCCCACGCTGCTCCACTTTGCTACTCACGACGGCCCCTCTCTGGCCGACGACGTAGCGGAGGCAGTCGCGCGAGGCGCGCCCGCTCTCCGCGTCGCGACCGGAGCGAGTCGTGGCAGTTGAGCTCTATCGCATCGACGACCGCTTCATCCATGGCCAGGTGATCGTCGGCTGGGGCCAACCGATGCGCCTCGGCTTCATCGTTTTGGTGGACGACGAAGTGGCTGCGAGCGAGTGGGAGCAGGAACTGTATGCGATGGCCGTGCCACCGGAGGTGGAGCTCATCTTCAGCACGGTGGAGGATGCCATTCGGCGCCTGCCCGCCTGGGCCCTCGACGCACGACCGGGGATGCTCCTCACGGGTGACGTGGACACGATGCGACGGCTGACGGAGGGAACTCCCAACATTCGCGATGTGAATGTGGGGGGGATCCACCATCGCGCCGGCCGAGTCCAGCGCCTCCGCTACGTCTTCCTGAGTCCTGAGGAGGAGCGAGCACTCCTGTCGATGGAGGAGCGCGGTGTGCGCGTTACCGCTCGCGATGTTCCGTCGGCGCGAGCGATCCCCCTCGGCATCCTGTTGAGCGGTGAGGGCACCGAGTGACAACCGCGCACCTCCTCTCGTTCACGCTGCTCGGCGCGCTCCTCGGCTTGGACGTGGTGAGCTTTCCGCAGGCGATGATGTCGCGGCCCATCGTCGCCGCCACTGCGGCGGGCGCGCTCGCCGGACACCCGATGCGAGGCCTGCTGGCCGGAGCAATACTCGAGATGATGGCGATGGAGACGCTTCCCATCGGCGCCTCGCGCTATCCGGAGTGGGGAACGGCGGCAGTCGTGGGGGGAGCCCTCTTCGCCGTGGCGCCGAACGCCGGATCGGGGGCGACGGCCGGCGCGCTCGTGCTCTCCACACTCGCCGCTCTGGCAACGGCGTTCGTCGGAGGGTGGAGCATGTTCGCGCTGCGTCGTCTGAATCAGCGGTGGGCAGCGCGCGCCCGGGGTCAGCTCGACAGAGGCTCCGCTTCGACCGTCGTCGCGCTGCAGCTCCGAGGCCTGACAGCTGATCTGCTCCGGGCCGCCGCCGTCACCGCGCTGACGCTTCTTCTCTTCGTGCCCCTCGTCGCCGTCGGGCTGGCCCACTGGTCTCTCGACCCGAAGACGGGTGACATCGTGGTGGCTACCCTCGCCGCGACCGTCGCGGGGAGTGCGGCATGGAAGCTTGCCCAGGGCGCACCGGGCGCGAAATGGGCCTTCATCGCCGGCGCCGCCGCCGGGCTCGCTGCTGTGTGGCGCCAATGACTGCCCCCGAGCGTAACGCTCCGGCGAACCTGTCCCTCTCCTCGCGGACACAGGCCGCGATCTTCACGCGCCTCTTTGCCGTCCAGGGGTCTTGGAATTACGAGACGATGCTCGGGACTGGCGTCGGCTTTTGCGTCGAACCCGCCCTGCGGAACCTGCCGGGAGGGATCGGCGGCGAGGCGTTTTGCGAAGCGCTCGCCCGCGAGACGCGCTACTTCAACTCGCATCCGTATCTTGCCGGTGCAGCGGTTGGAGCCCTGGCGCGCGTAGAGCTCGAAAGGCGGCCGGCAGCGCAGATCGAGCGCTTCCGCTCCGCCCTCTGCGGGCCGCTCGGCAGCGTGGGGGACCAGCTCGTCTGGGCCGGATGGCTTCCCGTCTGCTCACTGCTCTCACTCCTGCTCTTCGGTCTCGGCGTGCCGGCGCTCGGCGTCGTCGTGGCATTCCTCTCCATCTACAACGTGGGTCATGTCGCTTTGCGTGTGTGGGCGTTGCGGGCTGGGTGGCGGGAGGGGCTGCGGGTCGCGGTCGCCCTCGGCAGCCCGATTCTTCGCCGGGGACCTCAACACATTGCCCGCACCATGATGTTCCTCGCCGGTGCTGCACTTCCGGTTGCGCTCGCTCGGCTCGCCTCGGCTACCGCGCCGGACATCGGCCGGAACGCCCTGATAGGCATGCTCGTTGGTGCGGGCGTGCTCGGCTTCGCGCTCGTGAAGCTCAAGGGGACCCTGGAGGGGTGGAAGGTGGCTCTCGGTGTGCTGGCCGTTGTCGTTGCCTACGCGGTATCGCCATGACGGAACGCGAAGTGCGAATCGTGAACAAGAATGGGCTCCACGCGCGGCCTGCGGCTGAGATCGTGAAGCTCGCGTCGAAGTTCGAGAGCGAAATCACCATGGTGCGCGATGAGCTCGAGGTGAATGGGAAGAGCATTATGGGCGTGATGATGTTGGCGGCCGAGTTCGGCGCGATTCTCGTCGTGCGAGCGCAGGGGCCGGACGCCGAGCAGGCGGTCACGGCGATCGCCGAGCTGGTCGCCCGCAAGTTCGGGGAGCGCTAGTGGAGAACAGGTTGGTCGGGATCCCCGCCTCTCCCGGTATCGTGGTCGGCCCGGTGCACGTGCTCCTCTGGGAAGTGCCGGAGGTTCCGCAGCGCATCGTGGCCGACGACCAGATCGACGAGGAGATCGAGCGCTTCCACGCGGTCCTCGCGCGCGCACGGGACCGCTTGCACTACGTGCGCACGCGGGCCGCGGCGAATGCCGGCGAAGAGGAGGCGCAGATCTTCGATGCCCAGATGTTCATCCTCCAGGACAGCGACTTGATCGGGCGGGTCGAGGGGCTCATCCGGCAGAACCTGGCGGCGGAGTCGGCGTTCGAGATCACGATGCTGGAGTGGCGGCATCACTTCGCGCGACACGCGTCGCCGATGATGCGCGAGCGGGTGGGCGACATCACCGACGTGCAGATCCGCGTGCTCTCACTCCTTCTCGGCCTCCCGGACCACGATCCGGTCGATGTGCCCAAGGGGACGAACGCGATCCTGGTGACGCACGATCTCACGCCGAGCCTCACCGTGCAGCTGGATCGGGAGGCGATCGGCGCCATCGCCACCGATGCCGGTACACGCGTCTCGCACGTCGCGATCCTCGCCCGCTCGCTCGGCATCCCGGCGGTGGTCGGGCTGCGCGACGCCACCAAGCGCCTGACGAGCGGCGACTCGGCCATTCTCGACGGGGCTGCGGGGACGATCTCCGTCAAGCCGACGGCGCAGGAGATCGCCGCGTTCCGCGAACGCGCGCAGCGCGCGATCGCGCTCACCGCCGAGCTCGAGACGCTCAAGTCGGCGGAGCCGATCACGTCCGACAGCGTCCGGATCACGCTGTACGCGAACGTCGACATTCCCGAGGAGGCGGAGCTGGCGGCGCACTCCGGGGCCGAAGGGGTCGGGCTGATGCGCACCGAGTTTCTCGTCGTTGGCCGGGCATCGATGCCTGACGAGGACGAGCAGTATCGGGCGTACAAGCGCGTCGTCGAGTCGTTCCCGAGGCTACCGGTGGTGATCCGAACCTACGACATCGGCGGCGACAAGCTTCCTGTCGGCGGATATCCCACCGAGGCGAATCCCTTCCTCGGATGGCGGGCCATCCGGGTGTGCCTCGACGAGCCGAAGCTCTTCATGACCCAGCTCCGCGCTCTCATGCGGGC
>DASPTK010000030.1:0-17807 GCA_035623475.1 Gemmatimonadaceae bacterium
CGTCGGCCGCATACGAGGCGCTGCTCGCGCGCGACTCGCTCGACGACATCGCTCTCACCAACTATGCGGGCCAGTTGCTGGACAGGCGAGAGTTCGAGCGGGCGAAGTCCCTGGCCAGGCGACTTTTCGCCGCCCACAACGCTGGACCGTTCGAGTATGCCAATCTCCTCAGTGCGGCGATCGATCAGGGGAAGCTCGCCGCCGCCGACTCGATCCTCGCTGCAGCGCTGGTAGCCTACCCGAACGCCATCGGAATACGCTTGCGAGAAGTCATGCTACAGTATGCGCACGGTCACCAGGACTCGGTGGCCGCCATGCTTGCTCGGATGCGGACGAACAACGGTGACGCTCAGCTACGAGTGCGGGCCACATTCCTCGCTTCTGATGTCGCAATGCTCCATGGGAACCTCGGCGAGAGCGCGCGACTCGCCGAGGACGGACGGGCTCAGAACCTGGCGCGCGGTGCGCCGCCGACGCCCCTAGCTCGCGAAACACAGGACGCGTGGATCGATATCTGGTTCCGAGAGCAGCCGGCGCGGGGCGTGCAGGAGATGGATGCCGCCCTCGCCCGATCGCCACTGAGTACGTTCAAGCCATTCGAGCGGCCCGATCTCGGTGTCGCCACCATCTATGCACTTGCCGGCCACCCCGATCGCGCGCGCGCCCTCATGGCACAGTACCAGGCGGACGTCAAAGACTCGGCGGTGCTTCGAGGGAGCGAACTTGAGCGACACACCACGCTCGGCGAGATCGCGCTCGCCGAGAAGCGCCCACTCGACGCGGTCACCGAGTTCCAACTCGCCGATCGAACCCCGAATGGGGACATGGCGGGCTGCATGGTGTGCTTGGCTGGACAACTGGGCCGGGCGTACGACCTGGCGAACATGCCCGACTCCGCCATTGCCGCGTACGAGCGCTACATCACGACTCCCTACGAACGCAGACTCACCTGGAAGTTGGATCCTTCTCTGCTCGCCGGGATGCACAAGCGCCTCGGGGAGCTGTACGAAGCGAAAGGCGACAAGGAGAGGGCCGCGAGTCACTACGCCAAGTTCATCGACCTCTGGAAGAGCGCCGACCCGGAGCTCCAGCCCAAGGTCGCCGAGGTGAGACGCCGCCTGCAGCGGCTCGGAGTGGCAGAGCGCCGCTAGGCCCACACGGGACCAAGCGGGTTTCTCAGGTCACGCCGACTCGGCCGCCTGACGAAGCGCCAGGAACGCCGTCGCGACCTGCCACGCCGAGAGAAGAGCTACCGCCGCCAGGATTTCACGCGCGGCCTCGCCGAACAGAGTGACGCCTACGATCCCGCCGGCCGCTGCGGCCCACGCGAGCCAAGCGAGCCAGCGGGGCTGCGTCGGATCCTTCCACTCTGCCGCGCCGAGAACGATGGCGCCTAACGCAACGATCAAGTTGCCGAAGCGCGCGGCCATGAGGCCGATGGGGTGGGTGAGGTCGAAAATCTGCGCGACGCTCCGATCTCCCGCCGCGAATCGCTCGGCCATCCGCCAGCCGGATCCCGCCATGAAGGAGATGTTGAGCGCGTTCACGGCGAGTCCGACCGAAATGATGGCGAGGGCGGCGAGAATCGCCGGGCGGGTGGGGCCCTCCGAGAGTGCGCGGGTCCACAGACCAGCGATGATGAGCGCGTACCCGGCGAGCATCGAGAGGTGGATGGCGCGCCACCCGCCGGTGTCGGCGATCATCCGAAGCTGTGCGTCGGCCTCGCCGGTGAGCATCGGATGCATCAGCGCCGCCGCACCGGCGATGGCCGTGCCCAGGAGGAGCATCAGCGCGAGCGTGATCGTCAGCTTGCGCATGTGAGGCGGGGGCGCTTCGGGCGACGAGGACACGGCTAACCGAACGTGACCGGGACGCCGTAAGGCGCGCTGACGATCTTCCCGGGGAAGTTGGCCTCGAACCACCCGAGCTTCTGCGAGTGCACGGGCAGGATCTTGCCGGGGTTTATCGTCTCGATCACTGACTTCATGCCGGGACCATCGATATGCCCGGATGCGTGATAGGGGCCCTTCTCGGCGCCCGGGAGACCACCCACCTTCGTGAGACCGAAGTAGTCGAGCCAGTTCTCGAGGCGCTGATGGTCGAACCTCTGCTCCTCATCGTAGGCCTCGGACGCCGAATAGATGAAGGTTCCGCGCGCCGGTTCGATGTCGATCAGCGCCGGGATGTCCCAGAAGGAGAGACAGAGGATGTACTCGCTCGGCGACCGTTTGATCGTGGCGGAGTCGACCATGTGCGAGTCGAAGGTCTCGTGCAGCCCCTTCTCCCACTGGTAGCTGCTGGCGCGCTGTGTACGCAGAATGGCCAGCTCCGGTTCGCTCGGTGTCGGAATCTTCGGATCGATCACGTGCATCTGCTGCAACAGGTACGCGTCC
This sequence comes from Gemmatimonadaceae bacterium, assembly GCA_035623475.1. Taxonomy (GTDB): domain Bacteria; phylum Gemmatimonadota; class Gemmatimonadetes; order Gemmatimonadales; family Gemmatimonadaceae; genus DASPTK01. The sequence goes on from DASPTK010000030.1 coordinate 2,394, forward strand.
TTCATTGTCACGACGAGCCGACGTCCAAGATCGTGCGCGATGTCGCGAAAGGTTCGGAGGCGCTCGATGTTCCTCGCTGAGAAGTCCGCGATCACGAGGCCCTTCTCGCGGTGAGCCACCTCCTGCGCGGCGTCGCGAACCTCTGGCTCCTTTGTCGCGGCGATGTCGTCCAGCCGCGTCCCCTCGACAATGAGCAGAGCCGGCTTCAAGGCCGCGAGTTCCGCGGCGAACTTCTCGGTGCGCCAGCTGCTGTGGCCGTGAAGCCGCAGGTCGCCGGAATAGCCGATCCACCCAATCGGGGTCTTGACGGCGAATGCGCCCGACCCGGGGATGGAGTGGTCGACGCGAAAGAAGCGTATTCCCTTGCTCTCGCCACTTTCCAGGTGGAGCGGCGCTGGCTCGAACTTCGTCCTCGGGCCCGGGCGCGTCGTGAAGAATTCGCCGAGGGCGCCGAAGGCGCGCGTAATGGCCTCGTCGGTCTCGCAGATGTAGTGCGGCCGGCCGAGGCGCTGCGCAGGGGACGCAGCCTTGAGAATTCCATCCGACGTCGGCTCTTTCGGTGCGATGTAGCTGAACTCGCTCGAGCTTTCGAGGTCCTGCATGGCCTTTCCGATCAGGGCCGTCATGAGCCCCGTGTAGATCGGGACCTCGCGCTTGAGAAAGCCGATGTGGCCGTTATGGTCCTGATGCGCGTGCGAGAGAAGCACGCCATCGAGGCGTTCGATTCGCCGATAGTGCGGGTGCTGACGGTATCGCTCCAGCAGGTCGGTCTCGTGAGCGCAGAGATCGGGGCGGTAGATCCCCTCGAGCGGCGGAATGAGGCCCATCCGCAGATGGTCTCGTAGTCCGACCGCGACCCGGGGCTGCAGGAATTCATCGAAGAACCGTCCGGCGCGGCTGAAGCCGAGTCCGAAATCCAGGAACCAGGTCTTCGGCTCGTTGGTCTCGACAAGGATCTTGTTGCCACCGATCTCGCCGGTGTCGGCGGTCGAGCCGGCGGCACCGCCGAAGACCGTGATCGTGAGTGGTGGGGCCATGGGCCACACTTTAGCGTGGGATCACCGGCAACACCACGTGCGACGGATGCGCGGCGTCGTGCACGAGCCGCTGATGTGCGACCACAAAGGTGCTGTCGCGCTCATTGTTCCCACCGGTGTTCAGGTTGCGATCGTACTTCGGAAAGAGCGCCGAAGAGAGCGTCACTCTGATGCGGTGGCCAGGCTCGAAGACGCGCGAGGTGAACCAGAGGTCGATGTCGTACCGCTCGAGGGAGCCGGCGGCGAGCGGGACCTCCTTGTCGAATCCCCGGCGAAACCGCGCACGCACGATGCCATCCTGAATCCTCTCCGCCGTGCCATCGGGATGGACGTCGAGAAGCATGACGTTCCAGTCGGTGTCGCGGGCGTCGGTGGCCGCCCAGATCACCGCCGACATGGGGCCGGTCACTTCGATCGGCTTGGCGAGTGGCGTGGAGGTGAAGACGAGCGCATCCCGCCTCGCGGCGTTGAGCCCGGCGAAGTCCTCGTTGAGCGATGTCTCCAGCTCTCGGGCGTCGATCAGGAAGGGCGTTGGGTTCGCCGGATCGTAGGTGAACGTGTCGATCGCGGCTCTAGTCGGGGGGAGCGTGTCGAGCAGGCCGTCGCCCGCGCTGGTGTTGGCCCGCCCGCCGGAGCTCAGGTACCAGCGCGTGGCAACGGCGGCCGGGTCCGGCCAGGCCGCGGCCCGTCGCCAGACATTGTCGCCGATCACGAACTGATCGACCGGTTGCTCACGGTCAACTCCGTTGTCTCTGCCTAACAAGTAGTGGTCGAACCAGCGCAGCTGGAGCCGGCGCGTGTCCACGCGAGCCTGCGGTCCGAAGTCGCCGGCCACCCAGTCGATGCCCTTGTGGGCCCCCGGCCCCATGACCAGCCGAATGAAGGGGTGCCCGGGCACACGCGCCAGAGCCGTCGTGAAATCGATCGGGCCGCGGGCGTCATCGTACCAGCCGGAGATCTGCAACACCGGCACTCGCACCGTGCCGATTCTGTTCGTCACTCCGTGGGCGCGCCAATACTCGTCGAGCGTGGGATGCGCCATCCATCGATCCCAGATCGCGACGTCGCCGCAGCCGACGCGTTGCGGGAGGTCGCTCAGCGGAAGCTTGAGGAGCTGAGGGGCGACATCGAGGTCATCGATGTCCTCCATCGTTCGGGAGCGCATCATGCACGCCCAGGCGACATTGAGTGGCGAGAACACCATCTCCTCGTACGGGGTGATGCGCCACGGATCGGCGGTCGCCGCCGACGGAGCGATGGCGCCGAGGTGTGGCGGGGCGGCGATCGCCGCGTACCAGGTGAGCCGCCCCTCGTCGGAGTGCCCGACCATCCCCACACGCCCGTTCGCCCCCGGTAGCTTGGCCGCCCACTCGACGGCGTCGTACCCGTCAGGCACGTCGGTGTCGTAGTCGCCGAAATCCCTGCCATCCGACGCGTCACGCCCGCGGACGTGCTGACCGACGAAGATGTATCCGCGCGCCGCCCAATAGCGGCCCAGGTCGTGCCGCACGCGGTCGTACGGGGTGCGCAGGAGGACCACGCCGAAGGGGCCACGCCCGACCGGGCGCGCGATGTAGCTGGCCAATCGCGCACCGTCTCTCGTCCTCATAAAGACGAGCGTGTCCTCGGTGACCGCGTACTGCGAGTCGGAGACCGCTCCTGGCCATGGTGAAAATCGTCGCTCGACGACACCCGGCATCGCGCGCCGCACGAAGCGGATCAGACTCCCGGTCGGCTTCCCGCCGGCCAGCCAGATCCCGGTCAGCGTGTCACCATGCCAGGCGCCATGGATCGAGATGTCTGGTGAGGCACTGAGCACGACCGAATCGGAACGTGTCGTGACGTGCCGAAGATCGAGGACCGTGTCGCCGGTGCGTGGTCGAATGAAGCCGACGACGGCCGAGTCTCTGTCCGCGAAGTGCGCGAACGCCATCCGCCGCCACCCGGTGAACCCGGAGTGCTCCTTCGTCCCACTCGCTACGTATGCGTCCCAGTCGCCGACGAGGGACGGAGCCCTCTCTCGGCGCCCGCACGCCGCAGCCGCCGCGATCGCGAGAATCGACAGGCACGCTCGTGCGTTCATGGTGCCGCGAACCCCCTTCGCTCGGTCGCTTAGACGACGGAATATCTCGCGATCCCCGCACTCATCCTCAAGGGCCACGATCGTCCGACCTCGCAGACTCTTCTTCCGCCCGGCGCGGCGTCGGCTCCGTAGCGCTGGGCACCGACAGTGGCGATTCTTCTGGCACTCCTTCCGGCGAGCTCTGGTGGCCGATCTTCGCGAGCAACTGCAGTCAACACTCGGTAGCGCGTACACGCTCGAGCGGGAGCTGGGCGGCGGCGGGATGTCGCGCGTCTTCGCCGCCACCGAGACCGCGCTCGGCCGCCCGGTCGTGGTGAAGGTCCTCTCCCCGGAGTTGGCCGAGGGGGTGAGCGTCGAGCGCTTCAAGCGCGAGATCCAGCTCGCCGCCCAGCTCCGCCACCCGCACATCGTCCCCCTCCTCGCGGCCGGCGAGTCGGCTGGGCTCCCCTACTACACCATGCCGCTCGAGGACGGCCACTCGCTGCGGACCCGCCTCGCCAAGGGGGGCCCGCTCCCGATCACCGAGGCGATCGGCGTCCTCCGCGACGTGGCCAAGGCACTCGCCTACGCCCACGAGCACGGCGTGGTGCACCGCGACATCAAGCCGGACAATGTGCTTTTGACCGGCGGCTCGGCGGTCGTCACCGACTTCGGCGTCGCCAAGGCCCTGGCAGCGTCCCGGAACCAGGAGCGCGGCGCCACGCTCACCGCGGTCGGGAGCTCGCTCGGCACGCCCACCTATATGGCGCCGGAGCAGGCGGCGGCCGACCCGGACACGAACCATCGCGCCGACATCTACGCCTTCGGCGTGATGTCGTATGAGCTGCTCACGGGGCAGCCCCCCTTCCACGGCCGGACGCCGCAGAAGCTCCTGGCGGCGCAGATGACGGAGAAGCCGGAGCCGATCGGGGAGCTGCGGGGGGATGTGCCGCCGCTCCTCTCGGAGCTGGTGATGAAGTGCTTGGAGAAGGATCCGGACGCGCGGCCGCAGTCGGCGGCCGACCTGGTGCGGGTGCTGGAGACGGTGACGAGCGGCGGGGGGCACCCGGCGATGCCGGCGATCCTGCTCGGCGGGCGCCGCCGCTTGGGCCGCGCGCTCATCCTCTACGCGCTGGCGGTCGTGGGGGTGGCGATCGTGGCGCGGGCGGCGATCATCGCGATCGGGCTGCCGGACTGGGTCTTCCCCGGCGCGCTGATCGTGATGGCGTTGGGGCTGCCGGTGATTCTGTTCACGGCGTTCGTGCACCATGGGGCGCACCAGGCGCTGACGCACGAGGCGCTGACGCCGGGGGGGACGCCGATGGCGCCGTCCACGTTCACGCGATTGGCGGTGAAGGCGAGTCCGTGGGTGAGTTGGCGGCGGACGGCGCTGGGCGGCGTGGTCGCGGTGAGCGCGTTCGCTCTGCTGGTGGTGGGCTTCATGCTGCTGCGCGCGCTCGGGATCGGCCCCGCCGGCTCCCTCCTCGCCGCCGGCAAACTCAAAGAGCGCGAGCCCGTGCTGCTCGATGACTTCCGCGGTCCACCTAACGATTCGACACTTGGCGCGGTCGTCACCGAGGCGTTTCGCACTGACCTCTCGCAGTCCGACGTGGTGACGTTGGCCGAGCCGTCGCGCGTCGCGCGGGTCCTCGATTTGATGAAGCGCCCCGATGCGAAGCTCGATCTCCCGCTGGCGCGCGAAGTTGCGATTCGCAGCGGCATCCCCGCAGTGATCGACGGGGATGTGAATACCATCGGCCCGACCTATGTTCTTTCGGTCCGGCTCGTCTCGGCAGACTCGGGACGAGAGCTCGCGGCGTTCCGCGAGAGCGCCGACAACGCGAAGGAGGTCATCCCCGCCATCGATCGGCTGTCGAAGCGACTGCGCGCCAGAATTGGCGAGTCGCTCCGCACCGTGCAGCAGGCGCGGCCGCTGGAGGATGTGACCACATCGTCGTTCGACGCGCTGACGAAATACGTCCAAGGTGTGCACGCTCGCGAGGTAGAGGGGGACGCGCTCAAAGCGAAGAAGCTGCTCTTGGAGGCGATCGCCCTCGACACTGGATTCGCCATGGCCTATCGCAAGCTGGGCGTGGTCAATATCGCGGACCTCAGTCTTCTCGACGAAGGGACGGCCGCATTCAAGAAGGCGATGGACTACAGCGGCCGCCTGAGCGAAACGGAGCGCAACCTGACGATTGGGTCATACTACGGCTTTGGCGCGGAAAGCGATCCCCATCGGGCGCTAAGCGCTTATGAGGCGGTGTTGGATGTTCGGCCAACGGAGGAGACCGCGCTGATCAATGCCGCCGTCGCTTACAGCGCCATCGGGAACCACGATAAAGCAATCGAGTACTACCGTCGCGTGATGGCTGCCGATTCTTTCGAGTGGGTGTCCCGCGCCAATCTGGAGTATGAGCTGAGCGAAGTTGGGAAGGCCGCCGAGCGGTCGCGGCTCGTGGACGAGACGGCCAAGCTGTTTCCGTCCAACCCGATATCGCAATTGGATCGCGCGTTCTTTCTGGCGATGGACGGCCACTACGACTCATCGGCGTCAGCGTACCGTCGGTCGCAGCAACTCAACCCCACGAACCAGCTCGTCCAGTCGTTCGCCTTGGGGACACTCGCTGATATCGACGCCAGGCAAGGCCGCTATGCGGACGCCGAGAGACTGGCACGTGCGACGAGCGACATCGATGCGCGTCGGGGCCTTGCGAGCGCTCCGCTCGTGGCCGAGGCCGTACCGGCGTTCAACGACGTGTGGGTGCGGAACCAAAAGGAACGCGGCTTGCGCCGGCTGGACGAGGCACTGGCGCACCATCCCCTCTCGTCCATGCCTCCGCTGCAGCGGCCGTATCCGTACGTCGCCACGATCTACGCGCTGGGTGGGCGGCCGGCGCAGGCGCGCGTCGTCCTGGCCGAAATGGAGCGCGCAATCCCGGCGCCTCTTCGCCAATCACAGGCCTACGACATACACACGGCGCGGGGCGAGATCGCATTCGCCGAGCGCCGCCCCGCCGATGCGATCACGGAATTTCGGGCGGCGGAGGGGAGCTTCCCGTCCTTCAACGGTGCCGGGTGCGCGATCTGCCCGCTCGCCAATCTCGGCCGCGCATACGATCTGGCAGGGAATGCCGACTCCACGATCGCGATCTTCGAGCGCTACCTCTCCAGCACGTCGAACGGGCGCATGACGATGGACCCGATCTATCGCGCCGGCATCTACAAGCGACTCGGGGAGCTGTATGATTCGCGAGGCGATCGGGACAAGGCGATCCAGAACTACTCTGCGTTCGTGTCCCTCTGGAGAAACGCCGACCCGGAGCTGCAGCTGAAGGTCGCCGAAGTGAAGCGCCGACTGCAGGCACTCAGCCAGGCGGAGCGCCATTAGCGTGGAACCGAACCAGGCGTTGGACACCGCCCTCGCGGGGCGCTACGAGATCGAGCGGGAGATCGGTGCCGGGGGTATGGCGACCGTCTACTTGGCCCTCGACGTCAAGCACCACCGCAAGGTCGCCCTCAAGGTGCTCAAGCCGGAGTTGGGTGCTGTCCTCGGTGTCGAGCGCTTCCTTGCCGAGATCCAGGTCACGGCAAATCTCCAGCATCCGAACCTCCTCCCGCTCTTCGACAGCGGCGAGGCGGGTGGCCTGCTCTTCTATGTGATGCCTTACGTGGAGGGGGAAAGCCTCCGGGCACGCCTCGAGCGCGAGAAGCAGCTTCCGATCGACGAAGCCGTACGCCTCGCCGTCGGAATCGCGAGCGCACTCGAGTACGCTCACGGGCACGGGGTGATCCACCGAGACCTCAAGCCGGAGAACATCCTGCTGCAGGCCGGCCAGCCGGTGATCGCCGATTTCGGCATCGCCCTCGCCGTGAGCAAGGCGGGCGGCACTCGCATCACCCAAACCGGGCTGTCGTTAGGCACACCACAATACATGTCGCCCGAGCAGGCGACCGGTGACCGAACGATCGACGGCCGGAGCGACATCTATTCGCTCGGCGCTGTCACGTACGAGATGCTCACCGGCGAGCCGCCGCACATGGGGACGACGGCGCAGGCGATCATTGCGCGGGTGCTCACGGAGCATCCGCGCAGCGTGCGGTCGATGCGGCCGCACGTGCCGGAGTACGTCGAGCAGGCGCTCGAGAATGCGCTCGAGAAGCTGCCGGCGGATCGCATGTCCACGGCGGGACAGTTCGCCGACGCACTCCAAGGGAAGTCGGTCGCCGGTTCATCGCTTGTTGCGACCAGGGCTGCCACCGCCGCGCAGGGACAAGCTGGCAGACGCTGGCGGGCACGGCTCCGTGACCCGCTTGTCCTCGGACTGGCTGGGGTGGCCGCCGCCGCTGTCGTCGCCGCGTGGGTCACCTCAGCCTCCGCACGTCGAAGCGAAAGCCAGGACTCGGCGGTGGTCCGCTTCCCGCTATCGCTTCCCAGCGGTGTGAACATCGCGTCGAGCGGAGCGGCGCTCGGTCGCAACGTTGCGATCTCCCCGGACGGCAAGATCGTCGCTTTCGTCGGCACTTTGAGCACGACAGTGACGCAGCTCTTTCTCCGGAAACTGGACGAGGTGCAGCCGCGCGCAATTCCCGGCACCGACAATGCACTCGAGCCATTCTTCTCTCCCGACGGCAGGTGGATCGGCTTCTGGACACCACCAGGGAAGCTTCAGAAGGTGTCTGTCGACGGCGGCCCAGTCGTCCCGCTTGCCGACATGCCACTCCCCAGCGGCATCAGCTGGAGCTCCAAGGATGTCATCGTCGCTGCTCTCACCTCTGGCCTCGGCGCGATCCCCGCGGCCGGCGGCACGCCGCGACTCGTCGCGAAGATAGACGTGGCAACAGGTGAGGTCACCAAGCGGTGGCCGATCGTGCTCTCGGATGGAGAAACAGTGCTCTACGAGAGCTGGAAGCCCGGCGGTTCGGAAAGGCAGAGGATTGCTGTCGCGTCTCTAGCCACGGGGGCGTCCACGATTCTCGATGTAGCCGGAGTGTCGCCACTCGGAGTCCTCGATGGACGCCTGGTGTACGCGACGGCGTCGCAGGCGCTGATGGCGGTGCCATTCGACGTTCGCAGCCGCCGCGTGACCGGCGCGCCGACGCCGATTCTGTCCGACGTCGTCGTGGGGTCTCTCGGTGCGGCGAAGGCCGCAATCTCCGCCACCGGGTCTTTGGTCTATCAGAGTGGGTTGCAGACGTCGCAGGTCGTACTCGCTGACGCACAGGGCACCATTCGCCCGCTGCTGGCGGCCGCGCGAGCGTACGCGTTTCCTCGATACTCGCCGGACGGCAAGCGCGTCGCGCTCACCATCACACAGGGCGCGGGAAGCGATATCTGGCTGTACGACATTCCAGGGGCGACGATGGCGCGACTCACCACCGACGGCTCCTTCAACGAGCGGCCGGAGTGGAGCCCCGATGGGAAGCACGTCCTCTTTCGTTCCGAGCGCCGGCAGCGGTCGGGTCTCTGGTGGCAGCCGTCGGACCTCAGCGGTGCCGCGGAGCCGCTGCTGGTGAACGATAGTGCCGACTTCTGGGAGGGTGTGATCGCTCCCGACGGCCGATCGCTCGTCTATCAACTCGATACCGCCGGAGCCCAGATCTTCTCCCGCCCTCTCGCCGGCGACAGCACGCCCAAGCCGATCGCCGCCACTGGCGCGGTCACGGACTCGCCGCGCCTTTCGCCCGACGGCCGGTGGATAGCGTTCGCGTCGAATTCGTCAGGCATACAGCAGGTGGTGGTGCAGCCATTTCCGGGACCCGGCGGCCAGGTGCAGGTGTCGACAACCGGTGGGTTGGAGCCGGTCTGGTCCCGCGATGGGCGACGGCTCTTCTACCGCGATGGCGAGCACCTCGTTGCCGCGACGGTCGTGACCTCGCCAACCTTCGCCGTGACGTCGCGCGAGGCGCTCTTCCGCGACACATTCGTGCGCGCCCCTTCGCCGCACTCCAATTACGACGTCGCGCCTGACGGCACGCATTTTCTCTTCCTGAATTCGACCGAGAGCTCGCAAGTGATCGTGGTGCACAACTGGCTGGACGAGCTGCGCGCGCGCCTCGCCGAGAAGGCTTCGAAGTAGGCTCCGGCCTTCCGCGCCCGGGTCAGTCGTCTCTCATACGGCTGCGGCCGCCCGCTCCCCCGCACAGATTTCGGCGCGATGACACCGATCTCGCAGATTCCCGCGGGGATTCTCCGCGGCCGCGTCCTTCTCGTCACCGGCGCTAATCGAGGGATCGGCGAGGCGACTGCCCTCGCCGCGGCGCGTCTCGGTGCCACCACCGTCCTTCTCTGTCGCGACCCCGACGCCGGAGAAGGCGCCAGAGACAGAATCCGATCGGCGAGCGGGAACGACAACGTCTGGGTGGTGGAGCTCGATCTCTCGAGCCTCACATCGGTGCGGCGGGCGGCGGCCGCGGTGACCGAGCGCTGGCCGGAGATCCACGTTCTCGTGAACAACGCCGGGGTCAGCCTCAAGCGCCGGAGGGTGAGCGCGGACGGGTTCGAGATGACCCTCGCGGTCAACCACCTGGGCCACTTTCTGTTCACCAATCTCCTCGTCCCCGCCCTCCGCGCCGGCGCACCGGCGCGCGTCGTCAACGTCGGCTCTCGAATGGAGCGATTCGGGCGGATCGATTTCGACGACCTCGACTCCACGCGCCACTACAATGGAATTCTTGCGTACTGTCAGTCGAAGCTCGCCAACACGATGTTCACATACTCGCTGGCACCGCGGCTACGGGATTCTGGCGTGAGCGTGAATGTCGTGTCTCCGGGGCTCGTCGCCACCGACCTTCTCCGCGACCGGCTCTGGTGGGTACGTTCGCTGTGGGCCCAGGTGCTCCGCACCCCAGAGCAGGCGGGGGAGACGATCATCCAGATAGCTGCCTCACCGGCTCTCCAGGGCATTACGAGCGCCTGCTTCTCGCCGAGCGCCGAACCGGCGCGGTCCTCGCGTCGCTCCTACGACCCTGGGGCGTGCGAGCGACTCTGGCGCGTCAGCGTCGAGCGTGTCGGGCTGGAGCACGGTCCCCTCGCGCCGGAGCATCTGTAGCGCTCCCGGTCGCGAGTAGCGATCCTTCTGGCACTCATTCCGGCGAGCTCTGGTGACGGATCTTCGCGAGCAGCTGCAGGCCTCGCTGGGCAGCGCCTACAGCCTCGATCAAGAGCTCGGGGGCGGGGGAATGTCGCGCGTCTTCGCCGCCACGGAGACCGCACTCGGACGGAAGGTGGTGGTGAAGGTGCTCGCGCCGGAGCTGGCGCTCGACGTCAACACGGAGCGGTTTCGCCGCGAGATCCAGCTCGCCGCCCAGCTGCAGCAGGCGAACATCGTCCCCCTGCTGACGGCGGGAGAGATCAGCGGGCTTCCCTACTACACGATGCCGCTCGTCGACGGGCGCTCCCTCCGGAGTCGCCTCGGCCAAGGAGGGACGCTTCCCATCACCGAAGCCGTGTCGGTGCTGCGGGACGTGGCGAAGGCGCTCTCCTACGCCCACGAGCACGGCGTGGTGCACCGCGACATCAAGCCCGACAACGTTCTCCTCTCCGGCGGCACGGCGGTGGTGACCGACTTCGGTGTCGCCAAGGCGCTCTCGGCGGCGAAGCGCGACGGCGCCGAGACGGGAGGAGCGCTCACCGCGGTCGGTAGCTCGTTAGGCACACCGGCTTACATGGCCCCCGAGCAGGTGGCCGCCGACCCGAGCACGGACCAACGCGCGGACATCTACGCCTTCGGTGTCATGGCGTACGAGCTGCTGTCGGGGCACCCGCCCTTCCACGGCCGTTCGCCACAGAAGTTGCTCGCAGCGCAGATGAGCGAGATGCCGGAGCCGATCGCGTCGGTGCGCGCCGATACGCCGCCCGCGTTGGCCGAGCTGGTGACGAAGTGCCTGCAGAAGGATCCCGCTGCGAGACCGCAATCGGCCGCCGACCTCGTGCACGTTCTGGATGCCGTGACGAGCGGGGCCGGGCTCCCGGTGATGCCGGAGATCCTGCTCGGGGGAAAGCGGCGCTTGGGACGCGCGCTCCTGCTCTACGCGCTCAGCTTTGTCGCCGTCGCCATCGTCGCGCGCGCGGCGATCGTCGCGATCGGCCTCCCCGATTGGGTCTTCCCCGGCGCGTTGATCGTCATGGGCCTCGGCTTACCGGTCATTCTTTTCACGGCGTTCGTGCACCGCGGCGCGTACAAGGCGATCACGCAGGAGGCGTTGACGCCCGGTGGGAGCCCGACCGGCGCCTCGACGTGGACGAAGATCGCCGTCAGGGCCAGTCCGTGGGTGAGCTGGCGCAGGACGGCGATGGGCGGGGTGATCGCACTCACGACGTTCGCCGTTCTCGTGCTCGGATGGATGATTCTGCGGGCGCTTGGAATCGGACCGGCCGGCTCCCTGATCGCCGCCGGCAAGATCAATGAGCGCGAGCCGCTGCTGCTGACGGACTTCGCCAGCCCGTCTAGCGACACATCACTCGGCGCCGTGGTCACCGAAGCGATCCGCACCGATCTCGCCGAATCACGCGCCGTGACAGTGGTGCAGCCCGCGCGGGTGAAGTCGGTTCTCTCGCGAATGGAGGTGCCTGGATCACCGAAGCTCGATCTCCCGCTCGCCCGTGAGGTGGCCGCGCGCGACGGGATCCGCGCCATCGTAGACGGCGACGTCGCGAGCCTCGGTCCCACGTACGTGCTCTCCGCCCGACTCGTCACCGCCGATAGCGGGACGGTGCTCGCCGCCGTGCGCGCGACAGCCGACGGACCGAAGGAGCTCGTCAAGGCCGTCGATCAACTGTCACGGAAGTTGCGCGAGCGACTGGGAGAATCGCTCCGGTCGGTGCACTCGACACCTCCGCTGGAGCAAGTGACCACAGCGTCGTTGGCCGCACTGCGCGCGTACACGGATGGCAAGTACGCCCTCGAATACGAGGGAGACGTCACCAGGGGCATCGATCGGCTGCAGGAGGCGGTCACGATCGACACCGGATTCGCGATGGCATATCGGAAGCTGGCGTCCGCATACAACCAGGTCGGCGACGTTACGAAGACCGCGGAGGCCGCGGAGCGAGCCTTTGCGCACCGCGATCGCCTGAGCTCCGTCGAGCGGAATATCACGATCGGATCCTACTACTACTGGGGACCGGCGTTCGACGCGCGCAAGTCGCTTGCTGCCTTCGACGCGGCTTCGTCGGAGGATCCGACGGAGACCATTTCACTGGACAACGCCTTCGACATGGCGCTCTACCTGAATGATATCGGACGCGCCGCTGAATACTCGCGTCGAGAGTTCGCGCTCGATTCGGAGAGCTGGAACGTCCAGATCGGGATGCTGATGGTTCTCGCCGATCGACACGACACGACAGGGATGAGAGCCATCCCGCGAGCGGCCGAGCGAGCTGGGGAAGGATCGCAGGAACCGATGATCAAAGCGTTTATCGCATGGCATGCCGGGCAGTTCGATTCCGTCGCGACGATCCTGTCGGCCGCGAATGCCAAGTACCCATCGAGGCGATCCGTTCAGTCGTACGCCAACTATACCCTGTCTCTCCTCGCGCAGCTCCGGGGTCAGTTGCGCGAAGCCGATCGGCGGAGCAAGGAAGCAGCCACGGCGGATTCGAGCCTGGGCCTCGCGGCCGGCTCGTTGGATGCGGATCTTGAATCGATCGGCAGACAGATTTGGTATCTCGACAGGAAAGAGCAGGGCTCGCGGATGCTCGACTCCGCCCTCCAACGTCATCCCCTGACATCTATTCCCCCCTTCGATCGCCCGTACACTACGGTGGCTCAGCTGTATGCTATGGCTGGGCGCCCGGATCGCGCGCGCGCCACCATGGCTGCAAACGATTCGGTACTCTCCGGGCGCAACCTCGTCATGCTCGATTGGAATCGACGCATGGCGCTGGGCGAGATCGCGATTGCCGAACGCCACTTCGACGCTGCCATCACCCAGTTTGGTGGCGCCAACGAGACGTTCTGCCACATCTGCACACTCCCGCGCCTCGCTCGCGCTTACGACCTCGCGGGAAACGCAGACTCCTCGATCGCCATTTATGAGCGCTACCTCCGCTCCTCACGCTTCGTCCCCGATGGCGTCAGAAGCGATGCCTGGTACCTCGCCGGAATCCACAAGCGCCTCGGCGAGCTGTACGACGCGCGCCACGATCCGCAGAAGGCCGCCGAGCACTACGCGCGATTCGTCGAGCTGTGGAAAGACGCAGACCCGGAGCTGCAGCCGAAGGTCGCCCAGGTGAAGCAGCGCCTGGCACACCTCAAAGACCTCGAACGCAAGTAGAGCGGCACCGCATGCACACACGACTCGAAACGGCTCGGTTCCTCGCAGCTCTGGCGGCGATGTCGACCGCGTCAGCAGCCTGGGCGCAGACATCGAGCTGGCCGCCACCGACCGACGCACCGGTCGTCACCCAACACCAGCTCACCCTCGACGGGAGCCCGCTCAAATACACAGCCCGCGCGGGATTTCTCACCCTCCGCGACGAGTCGAACACGGCTCACGCCCGGATCTTCTACGTCTACTATCAATCGGCGAACCCGAAGAAGTCATCGCGTCCCCTGACATTTGCGTGGAACGGCGGCCCGGGCTCGAACGCTTCCCTCCTCCATCTCGGCGCTCTGGGGCCTGTGCGTGTGAAGGACCTCGCCGAGTACTCGTCAGGCGCTCCCCCTCCCCCCTATCAGCTCACCGACAACGAGAGCGCCTGGCTCGACAAGACCGATCTCGTCTTCGTCGACCCCGTCGGCACAGGCTACAGCTATCCAGTCGAGACCCGGTACGGCAAGGAGTTCTGGAGTCCGAAGGGAGACATCGCGTCGATCACCGAGTTCATCCGACTCTTCCTGTCGCAATACGACTACGCGCAGGAGACGCCGATCTTCCTCGTCGGCGAGAGCTACGGAACGATTCGCGCCGCCGGAGTCTCCGCCGCTCTGGGGGACAAGGGACTCAACGTCGCCGGGGTCGTGCTCATCTCGGCGGCGCTGCAGTCCACGGGGGCACGCTCCGACGTGGAAGCGATCTCTCTCGTTCCCAGCTATACGGCGGCGGCCTTCGAGCAGAAGAGGCTTCCGGCGGATCTGCAGCAGAATCTCGACGCCGCCGTCCAGCAATCGCAGGAGTGGGCCTCCACGAAGTACTCCGTCGCTCTCCTGCAAGGCGACCGACTCGCGCCGGCCGAGCGGGCGAGCGTGGTGAAGGATTTCGCCCGGTACACCGGGTTGAGCGAGGAGTACGTCCGTCAGCAGGGCCTCGAGATCGGGATGGAGGAGTTCGCGGGGCAGCTGCTGGCGGACAAGAAGCAGGTGGTCGGTCACTACGACGTCCGCACGACAGCGGCGAGCACATCGTCGGAGGGAGAGTACGACCCGACCCGTGACCCGAGCCTCGACACGCACGGCACGGGCGCGATGATCGTTCCTTATCTACGGTCGCAACTCGACATCACCACGGATGCGCGGTACGCCGGTCCATTCGGCGGAGGGTGGCCCCCGCCCACTCAGCACCGAGGGGACTGGATGTCGGTCAAATGGGACTGGAGCGAGGGGGTGTCGGTCGACGCGAGCGCGGCGCTCGCCCGCGCCATGCGAGCGAACAAGGGGATGCGCGTGCTCGTCATCTCGGGCCTCTACGATCTGGCGACGCCTTTCGCGGCCACCGAGTACGCCTTCGCCCACATGGGGCTCGATCCGGCGACTCGCGCGAGGGCGGAGCTTGTGCGCTACAAGGCCGGGCACATGGTCTACCTCGACGCGGCGACTCGGAAGCAGCTCAAGCGCGACTTCGTGTCACTCGTGGGCAAGGCACTCACACCCGCGCCGCAATCCACGCGTTGATGCGCTCTCCGAGGCGCCGGTCGCACGAGCGCCGCGTTCGGATCGCGCTGCGCCACCCGCGCTCCCACCGGAGGTTATCGGGGCATCGGCGATGACGCGGGGTCGCCTGACGACCATCCTCCCCGTGGTCGCCATCATCATGGCGCTGGCCGCCGCACTGAATCAGCTCGGACGCGCTGGACGCACCACCGCCTCTCAGCCGAGGCTCGCCGTCACGCTCCGGCCAATGCTCTCCCCCGATGGAGGTGTCGGCGCGATCGATGTCACTCTCGACATCGAGGGCGCCCGAGCCGAGGCCGAGAAGCCCTACGCCCTTCACGTCCCCATCGAATTCGCCGGGATCTCCCACGTCGCGGATCGCATCGAGGGCCTGGAAGCGCGGAGCGGCGATGCAGTCGTCAGGCTCTCGCAGGCGGATGATCCGCCCGACGCGGGCGGATCTCTCTACTGGCGACGATGGGAGATCGCGTCGCCCGTGCCC
>DASPTK010000031.1:0-3819 GCA_035623475.1 Gemmatimonadaceae bacterium
GCTCACCGGGCGATACAAGCCGTGGGACATGTACCTTCCGGGCGCCGCGCTGAGCATGGCCGGGGACCTTCACGAGCACCTGGGCCAGCTCATCGCCTATGCCAGGTCCAACGGCGTGACGCCACCCTGGAGCAAGTAGGCCGACGGAAGGCGTAACCGGCAAGCCGGACGCTGCCGCGTGACTTAGCGGCCCGGAGAGGGGTCGGAACCCCTTTGGTGGCTCTTTGGGGACTGCGCCGTCACACGAGCGTCTCTTTGTAGGATAACCCTTCTCCGGGTTGCGTTCGGACCCTACTATGGTGGTCCCCCCTCGCCCCCATGGGCAGGACTGGGAGCACCGATGAGCGAGACCGAACCCGTCGCCGAAATCTCCAGCTCGGGGCACAGCTACGAACGCAAGCTGGCCGAACTCGATCTGGACCCCGAGTTGAAGGCGCGCATCACCGTGAGGCACGAGTACCCCGCGTGCGCGATCTTCCACGGGGGCGTGTGCAACTGCGACGCTGTGTTGCACGTCCCGTTGCCCCGCAATCCGCTGCAGCGCTATCTGCTGCGGCGCCGGCTCCGTCACCGGAAGGACGACGTGAAGTTGGTGTAGCCGTCCGCGCCGCCGGGAGCGGCGCTCTGTCGAGCAGTAGCGATGTATTCCACAAAACCGGTCGCGGCGACGGCGGCCCTGTTGGCGCTCCTCGCCTCCCTATGCTCCCCTCTCACCAGTCAGGCGCAAGGCGGGAGCGCGCCGCTCGCCCCGTCGGGGGCGGCGAGCACGCTGGCGAAAAGCGCGCCCTTCAGCCTGTCGCCCTCCGCCAGCGTCACGTCCCCGGTGACGGCGACGCCAGCCAGCCTCGGCGACGGCGCCACTGCCGACGCCCTGTCGCACGGTAGGCCGCTGGACATGTACATCGGCATGAGCGGCGGCACTCTCGGTATCGGCATCCAGGTGAGCAAGCTGCTCTTCCAGCACCTCGCCCTACGTGCGGGCTTCAATGCGTACAATCTTGGGTCCATCAGCGGCGAGCTCACGGGCATCGACTGGCGGGACGGGACCGTGAAGCAGATGAACGAGCCGCTCCTCCTCGATCTCTTCCCCTGGCATAAGTCCGGATTCCGGTTGAGCGGCGGCGTCATCTTCAATCAGGGGACGTTGAACGCGATTGCCGTGCCTGACGAGACTGGCCACATCGTGATCAACGGTCACCCATACACCCCCGAGGAGCTCGGCGGAAACCTGACGGGCCACGCCGACTACCCGAATGTGTGCCCGTACGCCGGTCTCGGATGGGGAACTCCGCGCCGCCGGAATGGTGCGGTGACCTTCCTCTTCGACGTGGGGGCGATGTTCGGCACGCCGACGGTGAGTCTGGATGCGCCCAACACGGCGACCAATCCCACGCTCGCCGCCGACGTCGCGGCTCATCGCCAGCGCTTGCAGAACGACTTCAACGATCACGCGAGCGTCTTTCCCGTGGTCACGCTGGGAATCGGCTTCCGCTTCTAGACGCTCGGCTCGGCCGTCAGAGGCCACCCACCAGGCTAGTCTCTCGTCGCACAGGCTAGTCTCTCGCCGCACACCTGGGCGCGGCGTCCGCCGCGCAGCCGGAGGCGCTCGTTACGCCTCTGTCGCGCGGCGCGCATCTTTCTTCGGTCAGGTCCACACCGGGCTGTGAGGAGGGGCGCGATGAAGGTCGTCATCTTCGGTGCGAGCGGCATGATCGGATCGGGGGCGCTGCTCGAGTGCCTCGATGACCGCCGCGTGGAGTCGGTGCTCGTCGTCGGGCGGAGGGGCACCGGCCGGACGCACCCCAAGCTCGAGGAGATCGTCCACAGCAATTTCTTCGACTACTCCGACATCACCGATCGCTTCACCGATCGGGATGCCTGCTTCTTCTGCCTCGGCGTCTCCTCGGCCGGGATGTCGGAAGCCGACTACAGCCGGGTCACCTACGACCTGACGCTGGCGGCCGCCAACGCGATGGCGACGGCGAATCCCCGGATGACATTCTGCTACTTCTCCGGGGTCGGCACCGACAGCAGCGAGCAGGGGCGGGTCATGTGGGCGCGCGTGAAGGGGAGAACGGAGAACGCCCTCCTCCGCCTCTTCACGGCGGCGTATATGTTCCGGCCCGGATACATCCAGCCGCTCCGAGGAGTGCGGTCCAGCACCCCGCTCTACCAGGGTCTCTACACCATCGTCGCGCCCCTCTATCCGCTTCTCCGGCGAGTCATCCCGAAGCAGCTCACGACGACGGTGGCCGTGGGGCGCGCGTTGATCCAGGTGGCGGCCGTCGGCTACGGGAAACACATCATCGATGTCGAGGACATCAACCGCCTGGCCGCGGCGGCGCCCGAGGGGTGAGCGCCGGAGCGAGCGGCCCAGCTCCTGCGTAGAGCGATCCCCATGAACGCCACTCACGCCCTCGCCAGCCTCGCGGCCGTCGTCGCGGCGGTCGGCCTCGCATCTGTCGTCCGCTCCTCGATGAGCGTGGATCGAGACTTTCCGCCAGCCGCCGAGGCCGATACCCTCCGCTCCACGCCGGTCTCGGGCGGTGCCGACTCCGCACCGCGCGCCAAGGCGCCGCCGCCCACTCCCCGGACAGGCTCCGCCAATGCCGATTGGACCCGCTTCGGTTGGGACGCCGGACGCTCGAACGCCTCGACGGCCCCCACCGGCTTGACGGCGGCGAACCTGTCGACGCTGCGGCGACAACAGGCGGCGATCGATGGTGTGGTGGACGCCTCACCGATCTACCTCAAGGGCGTGCGCGTGGGCGGCGCCACGCACGACGTCTTCTTCGTCACCACCATCTACGGCAAGACGCTGGCGGTCGACGCGAACGACGGGCAGACCCTCTGGCGCTACACGCCGCCTAACTATGACTCGTGGGCGGGCTCACGACAGATCACCAACGCGACGCCGGTGGCGGACTCGAGCCGGCAGTTCATCTACGCCGCCTCCCCCGACGGCCGGGTGCAGAAGCTCTCGGTGTCCGATGGCAGCGCCGTCTGGAGCACTCCGATCACCAAGTTGCCCGCGCGGGAGAAGATCGCCTCCTCCCTCAACCTCTTTCGCGGACGGGTGATCGCCGTCACGGGCGGCTATATCGGCGACGCGTCTCCGTACCAGGGTCATGTGGCGATCCTCGATGGAGCGACGGGTCGATTGCTCTCGGTCTGGAACTCCCTCTGCAGCGACCGGCGCGAGCTGATGGATCCGAGCTCCTGCTCGGAGAGCGGCTCGGCGATCTGGGGGCGCGCTGGAGCCGTGATCGACTCGACCACCGGGAACATCTACGTCGCCACCGGGAACGGCCGCTGGGATGGACGCACGAACTGGGGTGACGCCGCCATCGTTCTCGATCCCAACGCGGCGGCGATCCTCGGCAACTACACTCCGACCAATACCGATGACCTCGAGGCCAGCGACCGAGACCTCGGCTCGACATCGCCGGCGCTCCTGGGCGGTGGGATCATCGCGCAGGGCGGGAAGGATCGCACGATTCGGCTGCTCGACGTCGAGCAGATGCGGGGCATGACACCGCACAAGGGAGGCGAGAAGCAGAGCGTCCCCACTCCATCCGGCGCCAACCTCTTCACCGCTCCCGCCGTGGTGTCGAGCCCGAAGGGGACCTGGCTCTTCGCCGGTGATGGCGGGGGAACGGCAGCGTGGAGCTACGGCGGCGGGCAGCTACGGCCGATGTGGAAGAACGCGAACGCGGGCACCTCGCCCGCATTCGCCGGCGGGCTTCTGTACGTCTACGATCCCGGCGGAAAGCTTCGCGTGTACGAGCCGGAGACGGGGAAGGTGGTGGCGGAGCTCGA
>DASPTK010000032.1:0-24625 GCA_035623475.1 Gemmatimonadaceae bacterium
ACCCGCATCACCTACCAGATTGCCGGCGCGCTCGACCACGCCCATAGCAAGGGCATCATCCACCGTGACATCAAGCCGGAGAACATTCTGCTCCGCGAGGGAGAGGCGATGCTCGCGGACTTCGGGATCGCCTTGGCCGTCACGGAGGCGGGCGGCAACCGCATCACCGACTCGGGGCTCTCCGTGGGGACGCCGCAGTATATGAGCCCGGAGCAGGCGACGGGGGAGCGCGATCTCGATGCCCGGAGCGATGTCTACTCGTTAGGTGCCGTGCTCTACGAGATGCTGACGGGCGAGGCCCCGCACACCGGCGCGACGACTCAGGCGATCATCGCCAAGCTGATGATCGAGCGCCCGACCGGGATACGCGTGTTGCGCGACACGGTGCCGGAGCCGGTCGAGGGCGCCGTGATGAAGGCGCTGGCCAAGACCCCTGCCGATCGCTACGCCAGCGCCGGGGAATTCGCGCGCGAGGTGCAGGCGGGGTTGGCGATGCGGGCCAGGCGCGCCCGTCGTCCGTGGGTGTTGCGAACCGCGCTCACCGTCGCCGCCGCGGCAGCCGTCGTCTGGATCGCGCTCTCCGTCCGTCCGAGCCGCCCCAAGACCGCGATTCTTGCGGATCGCGTGCAGCTCACCTCCACCGGGGAGGTCAAGTTTCCCTCCATCTCTCCCGACGGCAAGGAATTGGCGTTCGCGGTGCTTCACTGTGGTGAAGGCGGATGCCGCTTCTCCGTGGAACTGCAGGAGGTGGGGGAGAACGAAACCCGGCGCGTGCTCGATAGCGTCATGGCCGTCAACAACATCTCGTGGAGTCCTGACCGTCGGCATCTCCTGGTCACAGGATTGTTCGACAATGGGCCGGGGGTCGAGCTCGTGTCGGCCCTCGCCAGCGCACCGCGGCTCTTCCCGCAGGTCTCGGTTCGATTCCTCGCCGGTGGCGACTCCCTACTAGTGACGCCTTTCGCGACTCCCGATAGCGCACTCTGGGTGAAGATCGCCGGCCTGGATGGGGTAGCGTCCGACAGCATTCCCGTCACCGGTCCGGCGCCCGGGTTGTGGGCGGCCACGTCACTTCCCGGGACGCCCTGGGTGATCATTGGGGTGCAGCGCGACCCCAACATCGAGTTGCGTCTGATCGATCGCCGAGGCCACGTCAGCGATCGCAAGGTGGTGCCGCGATTTGGTATTTTCCGCGCAGCGGCCGGCGCCCTCTGGATTCAGACCTTTCGTGGCGACTACTGGCATCAAGCCATCGTTCGCCTGCCGATCGATGCCAGCAAGGGTCGCTTCGCGGCGACGATGGACACGTTGCACACCGGGGCAGTTACGAGCTTCGACGTAACCGCGGACGGTGCGACACTGGTGGTCGACGAGGGGGTATTCGAGAGGCAAGCCTATGCCCTCGAGCTTCGAGACGCTCTGCGGGGCGACTTCTCTCCCGAGCACCGCATCTGGCGCGGCTCCGCGTCGCTTTCTACGGCGATCTCGAATGACGGCAGCCGCGTGCTGGCGTGGACCCCGACGCCGGAGAACACCGGGGCTCGCGTGACGATCTCTCGCTTTGGCGGCGGTGGCCCTTGGACAATCACCCTGGCGGGCGCGCCGCTGGGGACGGATTTCGTCGATTCTCTCACGCTCCTGACCGTCACAAGGCGGGGCGGCCGCATTCACGCGGCAACCGTCGACGCCCGCACCGGCACTCAGCGGAGCGAGCTACTCCTGTCCGATTCGGCGGTGGGTGAGCTCAGCGAGCTCGCCGGCGGTGGGTTTGCGTGGTCGACGCCCGACAGCAGGAGCATTCGCTGGCAACGCCCCGGCAATGCCCGTCTCAAGACGTATCCGATCCCGACGTGGTATGGGGGACTGGGTCTTTCTGGAATGCCCGACGGACAGCACGTCGTGATAGCAGGGTGGAACGTGGCGACGGAGGATTCGGTCAAGGTGGGCGTCTTCTCGCTAGCAGACGGATCATTCGTGGAGTGGGCGACATTGGCGGCGAGCGATGCGTCCGTGCAGGGACTTCGCGATGGATCTGTCGCCCTCTGCATCTTCGAGTCGCAGAACACGATGACGATCTACCGCCTTCGAGGACCGGGACGCATCGAACAGATCGGCAAGATTCCGAGGGCAGTGACCGGCGCGACGTTCTCGGACGACTTCACGCGAGGCGTCTTCACACTGCGCGAGCGGGTGGCCGATGCCTGGAAGAGCCGCGTGGTCTATCGGTAGCGCTGCTGGGACGCCGGCAAAGATGCATCCCCAGATCGCAGAACTCGTCAGGCAACTCGACTCGGCCACGGTGCACGCCCGCGCAATCGCCACTCCGGCGAGCGATGCCGCGTTTCACCAACGCCCTCCCTCGGGGGGCTGGTCGGCCGCCGAGTGCGTCGCCCATCTCAGCCTCACGACGCAAGCGCTTCTGCCACTCATCGACGCCGCCCTCGCGAGCGGGCGTCCCGGCTTTCCGGACGGCCGTCGATACCGCAGCGACACAATGGGCTGGTTGCTCGCCTGGAGCCTGGAGCCTCCGGCTCGAGTCCGCATTCGCACTCTCCCCTCGTTCGTCCCGTCCAGCACGGGGAGCAAGGGCGCGATCCTTGCCGAATTCGAGCGACTGCAAGGGGAGCTGGCCGGCCGTCTCGAGCGCGCATCGGGGCTCGATCTCCATCCGATTCGTGTTCGCTCCCCCTTCAACAGCAAGGTGTCGTATAATGCCTTCGCGGCATTCCGCGTCTTGCTGGCGCACGAGAGGCGGCATCTCGGGCAGGCCGAGCGCGCGCTTGCCGCGGCGCACGATTCATCGAACGCACCGACACCGCGGACGGGGAGGAAGGGATGAGGAGTCGAGCGAAGGGGCCCTTCGACGTTAAGCTGACGCCGCAGTCCAACGATGCGCCGGCCGAGGGTTCGCCGCTGGGGCGGATGTCGATCAGCAAGGAGTATCGCGGCGACTTGATGGGGACCGGCGTGGGGGAGATGCTCACCGCCGGCACGGCGGTGCCTGGCTCGGCGGCCTACGTGGCCGTCGAACGAGTGACCGGCACGCTGGGCGGCCGGACCGGGACCTTTGCGCTTCAACACACAGGCACGATGACGCGGGGCGAGCCTCACCTCGTGATCAGCGTCGTTCCGGACTCCGGCACCGGTGAGCTCCTCGGCCTCGATGGTACGATGAACATCATCATTGCCAACGGGGCACATTCCTACGAGTTCGACTATCGCATTGCCGGAACTCGGTAGCGGCCCACCGCATTCCGCCTCCTGCGACGACGACGCAAGGAAGTCCTCATGAGCACAACGGCCCCAACCCCAACCCCAACCCCGACGCCGGCCCCTACGTCCCCTGGCGGGCTTCTCCCAATGCTCGAGCGCCAACGCGTGGCGGCGCTGCACGACGGACCGCCGTCGGCTAGCGCACGACGCGCCGACCTGACCCGCCTCGGGAAGGCGCTCATCCAACACGAGCGCGAGGTCGGAGAGGCGATCTCGCGCGACTTCGGGCATCGCTCATCGCAGGAGTCGACACTTGCCGATCTCTGGCCGACGGTCACCAGCATCAAGTATCTCGCACGCCACGTGGGTCCGTGGATAAAGCCGGAGCGCCGTGAGGTGCCGCTTCACTTCCTCCCCGGCCGGGCCTGGGTGGAGAGCCAACCGCTCGGCGTCGTCGGGATCATCTCCCCCTGGAACTATCCCTTGAGTCTCGCGCTCGTCCCGCTCGCCACGGCGATCGCCGCCGGCAACCGCGTCATGGTCAAGCCGTCGGAGTACACGCCGGAGACTTCCGCGCTCATGACCGAGCTCCTGGGAGGACTCTTCCCCGCCGAGCAGGTGGTCGTGGTCAATGGCGGGCCGGAGGTCGGTGCCGCTTTCTCCAGCCTTCCCTTCGATCTTCTTTTCTTCACCGGGAGCACGTCGGTCGGCCGCATGGTCATGCGCGCCGCCAGCGAGAACTTGGTGCCGGTCATTCTCGAGCTGGGTGGAAAATCACCCGCACTGGTCGACACCGACTATCCGCTCGAGCACGCGGCGCGGAGTATCGCGCACGGGAAATTGGTGAACGCGGGGCAAACCTGCATCGCTCCAGACTACGTCCTGTTACCAGCGGAGAACGCCGAGAAGTTCGTCGCCCTCTATGTGGAGCAGGCGCAGACTCTCTATGCGCGGTGGCGTAGTAATCCCGACTACGGCGCCATCGTGAATCAGCGGCACTTCGACCGGCTACAGAAGCTCGTGAGCGATGCGCGAGGGAGGGGAGCAAGGGTCATCGAGGTCGACGGCGGCGCCGAGGCATCGCCAGATGTCGGCGTGCGGAAATTTCCGCCAACGATTCTCCTCGGGGTCACCGACGAGATGACGGTGATGCAGGATGAAATCTTCGGGCCGATACTACCGGTGAAGACTTACCGCGATCTTCCCGAGGCGCTCACATACATCAATGAGCATCCGAGGCCGTTGGCGCTGTACTACTTCGGGAGAAGCAGCGACCGGCAACGGGCCGTTCTGTCAGGCACCACGTCAGGTGGTGTCACGATCAACGACACCGCCATGCACTACTTCCAGGATGCGCTCCCCTTCGGCGGCGTTGGCGCCAGCGGCATCGGCAGCTACCACGGGGTCGAGGGCTTCCGCGCGTTCAGTCATCGCAAGGCGGTCTTCCGCCAATCGCGCTTCAACACCGTTGACCTCCTGCGCCCTCCGTACGGCAAGCGCTTCGACCGCATCCTGAAACTCTTGATGCGCTAGTGGAAGCGCGACGCGCCGCCCGCTGCACGGTGAGGCGTGCCGGTGCCTCGATTCTGCGGGGCGCCGTCGTCGCGCTCGTCGTGCCATCGGCCGCGCGATCGCAGATGGTCCCGGCACTGGCGGACGTGCGGCTCCCTGTTGATTCGCTCCCCGTCGCCTCCAGAACAGCGCTGCCTAAGTCGCCGGACTGGATGGCGATGGCTTTCGACGCCGTCTGGGTGGTGAACTATCGGCCGAGCACCGTCAACCGTCTCGATCCGCGCACTGGCGCCGTCCTGGCCAGCATCCCGATCGGCGACAATGCTTGCCTTGGCATCGCCGTCGGCCCCCAGAGCCTGTGGGTGGCGAGCTGCGGCAGCGGCGAGCTGACGGAGATCGATCCGCAGACGAATTCGGTGCGACGCCGCGTGAGCCTTCCCTTGCATCGACGGCGCGAGGGGGCGCTCGCCTACGCGAATGGCTTCCTCTGGATCCCCCTCGCCGAGCCCGACACCACGGGGACCGTACTTGGACAGGTGGATCCCGAGACGGGGAAGCTGGTGGCGAGCATCGCCGTGCCGCCCGCATCGGACGTCGTCGTCGGCGGCTTCGGTGCCCTCTGGGTTGCGAGTAGCTGGGCGAACAGTGTGCTCCGGGTCGACCCGAAAACCCGGCAAGTGACGGCGAGAATTCGTGTCGGACCATCGCCGAAGTTCATGGCAGTCGGGCTGGGGAGCGTCTGGGTACAGAATCGTCACGATGGGACGGTATCGCGGATCGATCCCGACTCCGCGCGCGAAGTCGCTCGGATTGCGACCGAAGCGCCGACGCCGTATGGTGACCTCGCGGTGGGAGAGGGGGCTGTGTGGTTGAGCGTCGATGGGCGACCACTCACGAGGATCGACGCGCTGAACAATCGCGTGAGCCAGCAATACGTCGGCGGCTCCGGCGCCGATGCCGTACGCGTCGGATATGGCGCGGTATGGATCGCCGATCACGAGCACGGCGAGGTGTGGCGTATCCCGATCGAGGGGCTGCGCTAGAGACGACCCCAAGGAGCGCAGATGGTCATCGCCCCTCCCGTCTTGCACATCAAGGAGCGAAAGATTGTGGAGGCGTTCGAACGCGCGGGGGCGACCGACCCGGGTCGCGCGCGCACGACTCAAGAGGCGGGAGTCGAGACGAGCGGATTCGCCTGGAGACGCCTGCGCGCGCGGGGGCTCGTTCGTGACGCCGGGGGCGGCCGTTTCTTCGTCGACGTTCCACTGTGGGAGGCGCGACGGCGTCGAAACATCACGATCGCGCTCCTCTTGGTTCTGACAATCTTGGTGGCGGCGCTTCTGGCCCAACTCGGGCGGGGCGTCGCTCCGGGCCGTTAGAAGATGTCCAAAGAGGTGAGGGTCGACATGCTCGGCAGAATCATCGATGGGCGCACCGATCTCCTGGGCCGTACCGATCGCGGCCCGCAAGGCGTGCTCCGGGTGTGGGTAGCGATCACCGGAGCGCTCTGCGCCACCATCGTCACGACCTCCGGAACGGCGTTCGGCGCACTGGGAGCGGCGCCGCTCACCGACTTTCGGCTCGAGCACGGAGCGGTTCACTTCCAGGCGCCGGCGAACTGGCACCTCCTCCAGCAGGAGGACAGCGACAGCGGGGCGATGGTCATCTTTCACGTTCGCAACCCGGCGACCGACAGCAAGGGCCCCGATCGCGCGAATGTGTTGGTGAGCGTCGAGCGAACCGGAAGCACGGGAGAGATGCGCGCCATCACCGACACCCTCTTCGCGTCGATGTTCGATTCGACGGGCATCGTGCTCGGCGACACGATGCCGACGCGGGACACGCGCTTCCTCTTCTGGCGCGGCCAACAAGGCGCGACTCCCTACGCCCTCTTCGATGACTACGGCCGCCGCGGCGGGATGGTGATTCATGTGCGGATGTCGCTTCCGATCGTCGCTGCCACGCCGACGAGCTGGACCCAGGCCTACGGCCGCGACACCCAGGCGCTCTTGGCCAGCATCAAGGTGAAAGGCGACCCTGTCTTCCCGGGTTGGACCGGGCATCCGACAGTGGAGAGGATCAAGTCGAAGTGAGGACCTCGACCCGAGGGTGCGTCGGCGGCCCCGATCGCGCCGTTGCGCTCCAGGCCAAGGCGGATCCATCATGATGACCTTCTTCTGCAAGCTGATTCCGCCGCGGCCGACATTCATGGCCGACCTCGACGAGGCCGAGCGGGCGATTATGAAGGAGCACGGCGCCTACTGGCACTGATGGCCGATGGGCGGGTGGTCACCTTCGGCGTCGTCGCCGATCCCGCCGCGGCATTCGGGATCGGCGTGATCGAGGTGGCGAGCGCCGACGACGCACGGACGCTGACGGCGAACGATCCGACGATCCTCTCGGGGCGCGGCTTTCGGTACGAGAACCACCCGATGCCGCGCGGCGCGGTGCACCGCTGACGCTTCTTGACCGTCTTGACAGCCCGCCGGGTCGATTGTATATAACCACTAGGTTATCTAACGGAGTGGTTAAATATGGCCCATGACTCGCTCAGCGCGACCTTCTCCGCCCTCGCCGATCCGACGCGTCGCGCGATTCTTGCCCGACTCGCCAGCGGCGAGGCCACCGTCAAGGAGCTCGCCAAACCCTTCGCGATGAGCGGGCCCGCCGTCTCCAAGCACCTCCGGGTGTTGGAACGCGCGGGGCTCATTGCCCGGGGGCGGGAAGCGCAATGGCGCCCCTGCCGCCTCGAGGCCGCTCCGCTCAAGGAGGTCGCCGCCTGGGCCGACGCCTATCGTCGCTTCTGGGACGCGAGCTATGACCGACTCGATTCCTACATCCAACAGCTGAAAGCGAAGGAGAGAAAGCATGGCCACCGCAAATGAAGTCGGTGTCACGACGTTCGCGACGCCGTCCGATCGCGAAGTCTCCATTACTCGCGTGATCGACGCGCCCCGACGGCTCGTCTTCGAGGCCTGGACGAACCCCACGCACGTGCCGAATTGGATGCTCGGGCCGCTCGGTTGGACCATGCCCGTCTGCGAGATCGATCTTCGGCCGGGCGGGAAGTGGCACTTCGTGTGGCGGCGGGACGACGGTACGGAGATGGCGATGACCGGCGTTTACAAGGAGATCGTCCCGCCGGAGCGACTCGTCTCGACCGAGAGTTGGGGGGGCGAATGGCCCGAGACGATCAACACTGTCACGCTCACCGAGAAGAGTGGACGAACGACGATCGTCATGACGATCCTCTATCCGTCGAAGGAGGCACGTGATGCGGCGCTGCAGACGGGCATGAAGGATGGAGTCGCGATGACCTTCGAGCGCCTCAGCGAGTACGTGCAGACACTGCGCTAGCTCTCCCCCGGAGCGCGCGGTCCGGGTAGCATTGGACGCAACACCCGCTGCGCCGCCGAACGACGGCCGCAGCGGGCGCGCGTCCCGACTCTATGGACAGATTCGGATCGGCCTGGATCTTGGCGTGCTCCGCGCTCGCTCTCCACGTCGCGGATGAGGCGAGCCACGACTTCCTCGCCTGGTACAATCCCATCGTCCGGCGCATCCGCCATGGACTGGGCGGATTCCCCTTCCCGCCGACGTTTACCTTCTGGCCCTGGCTCATTGGGCTCGCAATCGCGGTCCTCCTGCTTCTGTCGATCACGCCACCGGCCTTTCGGCACGAGGCGTGGGTCCGGCCGCTCGCCATCCTTCTCGGGCTTGTGAACGCTGGCAACGGAATCCTGCATCTGGTGGCCTCAGCCGTGGCGGGGCGACGCGTCCCGGGCGTCCTTTCTGCGCCTTTCCTCCTGGCAAGCGGACTCTGGCTTCTCTATACGACGGCCGGCTGGCACTAACCCCCTTCCGCATAGCGCGCCCTCATCCTCCCCACTCATCAGATCGCAATGCTGTACATGATCGTCGAGCACTTCCGTGGTGGCGATGCGGTGCCGGTCTACCGGCGCTTCCGCGATCGTGGGCGTCTTGCGCCGGAGGGGCTCCGCTACGTCGCCAGCTGGGTCACCCAGGACCTGCAGCGATGCTACCAGGTCATGGAATGCGAGGATCCGGGGCTGCTCGAGGAGTGGATGGCCGGGTGGAGTGACATTGTGCACTTCGAGGTCGCCCCGGTCATCACGTCGGCCGAAGCATCCGCCACCGTGGCGCCGCGCCTCTGATCCCGGCTCTGTGAGTCCCCGGCGGTTGGAACCAGCCCATCGCCTGCGGGCCCGCACCGTTCGCACACTGTCGATCGTCCGGCGATCGGATTGCTGCCGCCGTCGCACCGAGGCATGTTCGGGTCGTTGCTTCTCCGACTTCCACGCTCCAGCCGGACGAGGCCGATGGCTAGCCCGACGCTTGATCGCGCGGCGAACGTCCAGCAGGCTGTGCCCTTCTTTTGGGTGCACGACCTCGATCTGTCGCTCCGCTTCTACTTGGACGGCCTCGGCTTCACGATGACTCGCCGATGGGTCGATGGCGGGAGGCTGCGATGGTGCTGGCTGGAGATCGGCTCCGCATCGCTGATGTTGCAGGAGTTCTGGCGCGACGGTATCGACCGCAATCTGCCGAGCGAAAGGGTCGGCGTCGGCGTGTCGGTGTGCTTCATCTGCAAGGATGCGCTCGCGCTCTATCGCGAGTTTCGCTCGCGAGGCGTCGTTGCTCGGGCACCGCGTGTCGGCAACGGGATGTGGGTGACTGGCTTGGTGGATCCGGACGGCTACGCTGTCTATTTCGAGAGCCCCACGGACGTGCCCGAGGAGACCGAGTATCCCGGCGACCACTGACTCCGCGTCGTTTCCCTCTGCTTCATGCGGTTCCGCATTCGTCAGGCCGGAGCGGCCGACGCCGACCAGATCGTTGCGATTCTCATCGCGACCAAGGAGGCGTCGCTGCCGGAGCTGACCGCCGCTCACGACCGGGACGTCCCTTTTTGGACCAGGCGATGGCGCGACTATCTCACCGAGGGAAGTCGCGCTCAACAGTCGCGCGGGGATGGCGTGGCGTACGTCGCGGAGAGCGCGGGACGCGCGGTGGGCTTCGTCGCCTACCATCACACGACGCGCCACGGCGCCGACGCCGAGCTCGAATCCATTTACGTTCTCCCCGGGGCGCAGCGTCATGGCATCGGGAGCGCACTCCTGAGGGTGGTCGCTCGCCGACTCGTGAAAGAAGGCTCCCGCAGTCTGTGCGTGGGCTACGATGCGAAGAATCCGTTCAAGCGCTTCTACGCAAAGCACGGCGCGACGGAGCTCAACGCTCGGTGGGCCATCTGGCGCGACCTCGGTGATGTCGCGCGAGGGAAGGGAGGGCCACGCAGGCCGACAGCTCTCAGGGACTGACACGACAACCGCGAGGCGCGCATGTACGCCGTCACCGTGTGGGGACTGCTCTTCGTCCTGCCGATTCTCTCGATCGTCGCCGAGGTGATAAGCCGCGGCCCGAGCGCATTTGGACCCGAGCTGATTGGCAAGTGGTTCGTCTTCTGGGCCGTAGGCGTACGATTGTTCCTCGCCGGCCTCGTTCAGATGCTCCGGCCCCAATACACCGCGCGGAAGATCCTCGGCATCGCGGGGGAGGAATCGCTCGTCGTCGTGCGCGAGCTCGGCTTCGCCAACACCTCACTCGGTGTGATCGGCCTCGGGAGCATGCTCGCATCCGGCTGGGCTCTGCCGGCGGCGCTTGGCGGGGCCCTCTTCTACGGTTTGGCCGGTGTCAACCACACCGGCCGCACGTCACGCAACACTCTCGAGAATGTCGCCACGATTACCGATCTCCTTATCGCCGGCATCCTCCTCATCTTCTTCATCATGGCCACTGCCCGCTGACCCCCCGGTCGGGGGTCGGTAGGTCGCGCGCCGACTCCATCTGTCACTGGCGGGAGAAGACATGGATGCCAAGTCGATCGAGGTCGTGCTCCGGCGATTCGAGGCACCGGACGAGGTGCGAACGTTCGAGAAGGGGAAGCTCGAGATCGTGCGGATCGGCTCGGTGGTGATCGCCCGCGCCTCCTACGAGCCGGGATGGAAGTGGTCGGAGCACGTCGGTCCGCTCGTCGGCGCGACGCGCTGCGGCGTCGAGCACGTCGGGATGGTCCTCTCGGGAGTCGCGACGGCGGCCTTCGATGGAGGTCCGGTCATCGAGCTCGTCGAGGGGTCGCTCTTCTGGATTCCGCCGATTCCGCACGACAGCTGGGTCGTGGGGAACAGGCCGTACGTCTCTCTGCACTTTCTGGGTGCGGAGCGGTACGCGAGGGCGTAGATGGGCGCCAGCGTTAGGCGGGTGGCCGCAATCTACGATATCCATGCCAACCTTCCCGCGTTGGAGGCGGTCTGCGAGGAAATCGGACGCGCCGGAGTCGACGCCGTCGTGGTCGGTGGTGACGTGCTACCGGGGCCAATGCCGCGCGAGACGCTCGCCTTTCTGCGAGGCCTTCCGGTGGAGGTACGGTTCATCCGCGGGAATGGCGATCGGGAAGTGCTCGCCGAACGCCGGCGCCCTGGCGCGAGCGCCGCCGCCGTTCCGGAGCAGTTCCGTGAGGCGATGCGCTGGGTGGCGCGGGAGCTCGAACCGGAAGACGAGCAATTGCTCGACGCGTGGCCCAGCACGCTGATGATGGATGTTGAGGGTCTGGGCCCGATTCTCTTCTGCCACGCGACGCCGCGGAGCGACACGGAGCTCTTCTCGCAAGAAACGCCGGAAGCGCATCTCCTGCTGATGCTCGGGTCGCTCGACGTGTCGACACTCGTGTGCGGCCACACGCACATGCAGTTCGACCGGCTCGTGGGGAGGGTTCGCATTGTGAACGCCGGCAGCGTCGGCATGCCCTGTGGCGAGCCGGGCGCCTACTGGCTTCTCCTCGGCCCCGACGTCGAGCTGCGCCGAACGCCCTACGACATGGTGAAGGCCGCCGAACGCATTCGGCGCACCGCATACCCGCAAGCCGCGGAGTTCGCGGCGCATAGCGTGCTCCAACCGCCGCCCGAGCGGGGGATGCTCGACATCATTGCTCGCGCAACGGGTCGGGAGGAGCGCCATCGGTGACGGCTTTGACCGGCCTTCTTGCGGGCGGGGACCGTCGGTCCATCGGCAGGGTACCGGAGGTAGTGCGTCTCGTTCGTCGGGATCCGCGCCGCGCGCACGAGCTCGTTGCCGCCTTGCGCCATCCGGACCCGGTCGTTCGAATGCGGGCGGCCGACGCCTTGGAGAAAGCATCTGCCGTGGACCGGGAGATCCTGCGCGCGCATGTTCGCGCGCTCCTCGGGCTCGCCCGTCGCGCGACGCAGCAGGAGCTTCGCTGGCATCTGGCGCAGATGATCCCTCGACTGCCGCTGGCACCGCGCCAACGCCGCGCAGCGTTCGCGGTGCTCGAGGGTTACCTGACGGATCGGAGCGCGATCGTCCGAACGTTTGCCATGCAGGCGCTGGCGGACTTCGCCCTCGCAGATCGCGCGCTGAGGCGTCAGGTCGCGCGGCACCTCGAGCATCTCACTGCCGGCGGAACGCCGGCGATGCGCGCGCGTGGACGCCGCCTCCTCGCCGAGCTCGACCGGGAGCCCCGAGCGTAGCAAACTCCAGCGCGCCCTGCCATCTTCGCGCTCGCCACACGAAGCATCGTTGCGCGGATGGGCGCGCGACGCTGCACCGGCGTGGGCGCTGAGGCACATCTCCAACGGGGGACCGAATGAATCTCCGCCTGCTCGCGGCCCTGGCGGTCGCACTCGCGTCGACGAGCGGTCGGTCGGCCGCTCAGGCCAAGGACCCTCTTCCGTCGTGGAATGACGGGTCAGCGAAGCGTGCCATAACGCAGTTCGTGAAGGATGTCACCGCGTCAGGCGGATCGAAGTATGTCCCACGTCCCGAGCGTATCGCCGTCTTCGACAACGACGGCACGCTCTGGGCCGAGCAACCGATCTACGTGCAATTCGCCTTCGCGATCGACCGGGTCAAAGCGCTTGCGTCGGAGCATCCGGAGTGGAGGACGACGCAGCCGTTTCAGGCCGTGCTCGATGGAGACACGAAGACGGTCGTCGCGAGTGGTGAGCAGGGTGTGACGAAGCTGCTCATGGCGACCCACGCCGGGATGACAACGGACGAGTTCGCGAAGACGGTGAAGGATTGGCTTGCCACGGCGCGGCATCCGAAGACAGGGCGTCTCTACGCCGAGATGGTGTATCAGCCCATGCTCGAGCTCCTGACCTACCTTCGCGCTCGCGGATTCAAGACCTTCATCGTCTCCGGAGGCGGCATCGACTTCGTGCGGCCATGGTCGGAGCGGGTCTACGGGATCCCGCCGGAGCAGGTGGTCGGCAGTAGCATCAAGACGAAATTCGAGATTCGCGGTGGGATACCCATCTTGATACGCCTTCCCGATGTGAATTTCGTCGATGACGGGCCGGGCAAGCCGGTGGGGATCAACGATCACATTGGGCGCCGGCCGATCGCCGCCTTCGGCAACTCCGATGGCGATCAGCAGATGCTCGAGTGGACGACAGCCGGCAGCGGCGCGCGGTTTGCGCTCTTGGTCCATCATACCGATGCCGAGCGCGAATGGGCCTACGATCGCGCCTCGGCGATCGGGAAGCTGGACAGGGCGCTCGATGAGGCAGAGGCGAAGGGGTGGACAGTGGTGGACATGAAGCGGGACTGGAAGGTGATCTACCCTCCCCGGACGAAGTGAGCACGCGCCCTCGATGCGACTGTGGACCCTGCACCCGCAATACCTGGATCCCCGCGGCCTCGTCGCGCTCTGGAGGGAGTCTCTTCTGGCGCGTGCCGTGTTGCGCGGGCGCACGCGCGGCTATCGGCATCATCCGCAGCTGGCGCGCTTCCGCTCCCAGCCGGACCCGGTGGCCTGCATCAACCGCTACATCCGGGGCATCTACGAGGATGCGCGCCGTCGCGGCTATCGATTCGATCAGACGAAGCTCGGCCGCTCCGAGGGGTGCGGTCGCGTGGCCGAATCGGAAGGGCAGTTGGCGTATGAATGGCTGCACCTCAAGAGAAAGCTCCGCTCTCGCAGCCCCGCATGGTACCGCGAAGTGGGGCGCGCCACGCGTCCTCGTGCTCACCCTCTCTTCGTCATCCGCCCGGGCCCGGTGCGCCCATGGGAGCGTGGGGCGTGAGCGCGCACGCGGGTGGCTTCTCGGTCATGTCGGTGCGTGAGCCTGAGGATCGGGACTGGAGCGAGTGGCTCCGAATGCGGTGCGCGCTCTGGCCGGACGATTCACCTCAGGAGCACGAGCGAGGGATGCGAGAGTGGCGCTCGCGAGGCGATGCCGCCGTCTTTCTCGCGCTCCGCGCCAACGGATCCCCCTGCGGATTCGTGGAAGTGGGAACGCGGCAGTACGCCGATGGCTGCCTGACGAGCCCGGTCGGTTACATCGAAGGCTGGTACGTCGACGCCGACGTGCGCCGGCAGGGGATCGGCCGAGCGCTGCTGCGGGTAGCCGAATCGTGGGCACGGGCGCGCGGGTATCGGGAGATGGCCTCCGACGCCCGTCTCGACAACACAGTGAGCCACGCGGCGCACGCGCGGGCTGGGTACGCAGAGGTCGAGCGCCTCATCGTCTTTCGGAAGTCGCTCGGCGGCTGATGAGCTCAGGTGCGCTGCCACCGGAAAAAGAGGCGGCGCCGGAGCGCTGAACCTCGCGCTCCGACGCCGCCCCGCCCTCCGTGGGACCCTAGTGGACCGTGCCCGCCAGGTCCTTTACCGCATCGGCTGCCTTCTGCACCTTCGCCGCATCTGTCGCCGACGTCGCGCTCGACTGGAGGTCATTCGCCACCTGAGCGAGCGCCGTCCTGCGGGCCGGGCCTTCCTTCGTCTCGGCCTGCGAGAGGCCCTTCCGGGCCGCCGAGATCTTGTCGGACGGGAGCCCGTTGGAACGTTCGAGCTGATCGAGATAGGACCGCGCCAACGCGAAGCTCGGTGGCCAGACGATCTTCGGCTGGCCTTGCACGTTGAGATAGGTCAGGTGCACGGTCTTCGCGGCGTTGATCTCGTTCTGCGAGATGAACCCGCTCGGCAGGAGCTCGAAGATGTCGAGACCGCGGGCGATCTCGGAGCTCACGATGTAGCCGTTGTACCAGTACGACGACCAGGACCCGCCCATCGCCATGCGGGTGGAATCGACCGGGCCGCGATCGAAGAAGGCGATCTCCCTCGGGTGTGAGGCGTCGGTGAAATCGAAGACCGAAACGCCACCCTGATACCAGGCCTGCACCATGACATCGCGGCCGGGGATCGGAATCAGCGACCCGTTGTGCGCGACACAGTTCTCCTGGGCCGTCTGCGGGGCCGGCATCTTGTAGTAGCTCTTGAACTGCATGTTCGAGCCGTCGATCACGAAAATCGCATCGGCGCCCCACTCGTACTTGTCGGTCGCGCGACACTTCGGCTGGCCGCCGCCGCCCCACTCATCGGTGAACAGGACTTTGGTGCCGTCGTTGTTGAAGGTGGCCGAATGCCAGTACGAGAAGTTCGAGTCCGACACGGCGCTCAAGCGGATCGGACGAATCGGGTCGCGGATGTCCAGAAGCATCCCGTACCCCTCGCAGGCGCCGCCGGCGCGCCCGATCGCCGGGTAGAGCGTGATGTCGTGACACTGCGTCGGTCCGAGCTTCCGTCCCTGCGCATCGGTCGGCGCGCCCTGCATCATCTTGGCGATCATGCCCGGCAGCGCGTCGCGCAGCGCGTCGCTGTCGGCCTTGTTAGGCGGCGGCGCCCCGTGATGCGCCGTGGCGATGCTGTCGAGCATCGGCTTGGTGAAGAAGGGGGGAAGGATCATCTCCTCGCCCATGATCGTGGCGGTAAAGCCCCCCTTGGCCCGCTCCGCCTCGGCTGCCTTCCTGGCCGCCTCGATGTCTTGCGGCGCCTCGCCGTGCCGAGCCGGCGCGAAGAGGTCGTTGAAGATGCGCGGTGAGCTGACGATCGCCGCCTGCTCCGGGTGCGCCAACGGGACCTTGATCACCTCGATCCGGAAGAGCGCCGAGGCCGTGTCCTTCTCCGGAATCGCGCTCACGCACCCCGGCATCTCCGTCGGCGAACGCACGCGCGCCGAGCCAGAGATGTAGACATAGACGTTCGCCGTGTCACTCGGATCCACGAGCAACGAGTGAGTGTGCGAGCCGCGGCAGGTCTGCACATTGCCGACATTCTTCGGATTGTTGATGTCGGTGATGTCGAAGATGCGAATGCCGCGTAAGCGATCCTTGCTGACCGTGTCCTTGACGCCCTGCGTGCCGCAGTCGAGGCGGCCACTGAGTCCCTCGCCGGACACAAAGAGCAGGTTCTTGTAGACCGAGACATCGCTCTGTGAGGCCGGGCAGAGATACGCCGTCTTGAGAACGGGCCGGCTCGCGTCGGTGATGTCCCACACCTGGTAGCCGTTGTAACTCCCCTGGATCACGTACTGGCCGGTGAAGGTGAGGTCCGAGTTCGTGATCCCCTTGAACTTCTCCGAGGGCGGCGTTTTCGAGACGATCCTCAGGTTCCACGCCGCCTCGCCGGCATCGTAGAGGCCGCCGCGGAGGCCGACCCGCGGATCCGGCTTCGGCGCGGCGGTCGACATCGCCGCCGAGGGCGCGGGCTTCTCCGTGGAGCTCGGGTGATTGCAAGCGGCAAAAGAAGTGATGGCGATCGATGCCGAGAGGACGGAAGCGGCGACCTCACGGAGTGAGGGGCGCCGCGGTTGATGAACGATGGGCATGAGGAGTTCCTTCGTGGGGACGGGAATGCGGGAGTGGGTTCGGAAGTGCGTGATCACTGCGAGTGCGTGGCCGGGGGGAGGGCGGCGAGCATCGACTGCATCCGAGCGACTTCGGTCGTCTGATCGACGTTCACGTCGGACGCGAACTTGAATACGGTCTCGTCCTGGGCCGCACCCTCGGAGTTGAACAGGTCGCCCACCATGGTGATGGCACCTTGGTGATGCTGGATCATGAAGGTCAGGAAGAGGCGGTCGAACGCGGGCCCGCGCGCCGCGTCGAGCTGCTTCATCTGATCCTCGGTGAGCATGCCGGGCATCAGCACCGTCATCTCGTGCCCATTCATGCTCATCTTCATCCCGGCCGGGTCGGGTTGCGGCACTGGCAGCTTCCGGTCGCGCAGCCATGTCTGCATGGTGAGAATCTCATCCTGCTGCGCGTTGATGATCCGCTGGCAGAGACGCAGGATCGGGGGGCTGGCCCCATGCGATGGTGCCCAGCCGGCCATCACGAGGGCCTGCGCGTGGTGGCCGATCATCCCCGACATGAAGTAGACATCGGCCGAGGTGTAGGGCAGGCGCTGGCTGTCAGCCCGCGCCTTGGCGGTGGCCAACGAGTCGCTGTGGAGGGCGGCGGCTGACTTCGGGGGAAGGGAGGCGGTCGCCTGCGCGGCACTCTGACTCGCGGTGGCGATCTCCATTGCGGCGAGCGCGCTCGCGATCACGAACGTACGAAACGACGTCATTCCTTCCTGGTCGCGGGGAAGCGGAGCCCGGGTAGAGGTTCTGGGGAGCGCCGGAGCACGATCCAGCTCCGACGTGAGGCGGCCGAGCCGCCAATCATCTGGTGAATCCTGTATCGGGACGCGACGGTTCTCAACCGTAACGCATGTCCGAGATTGCGAGCGGCAATCTGGCGACCTGTCAACGCGCTCGTCAACGGATCTTTGCCCGTCGCGTCCCCTGTGCCCCCGGGCTTCCCGCGACTAGCCCGGGCCTGGCCGAGGCTAGGCGCCGTGCACCTGCCGGGAGTCCTCGGGCGCCTCCCCCCGGTCGCGCATCCCGTAGTCGCGAACAACCTCGGCGACTCGCAGCCGATAGTCGCCAAAGATCGACTCACGCCCGGTCCCCTGGGTTCGGCGGTGCTCCTCGACATTTCGCCATTCGCGAACGGCCTCCTCGTCACGCCAGTAGGACAGCGAGAGAATCCTTCCGGGTTTGCTGAGGCTCGCGAAGCGCTCGATGGAAATGAAGCCATCGACGCGGGCCAGCAGTGGCCGGAGCTCCGCCGCGGCATCGAGGTAGGCCTGCTGTCGGCCGGGGAGCGGCTCGGCCTCGAAGATCACCGCGATCATGTCGATCGCCCTCCGCCGTGCCGCCGGACGCGCGATGTCGCTGCGAGAGGCTCCAAGAACGTGCGCTCCTCGCGCAGGATCAGGCGGTTCTCCTGCGCCATGGCGAAGTTCGCCCGCCCATCGGGGTCCGTCTTGAGGCGCGCGCGGTACGCTTCGTAATCAGCCAGGGTCTCGAGCCCGATCAGTCCCCACGACACGTTGTTCGTCCCCTCGTGCGGCAGGAAGTAGCCGAGGAGATCGGCGCCACAGCGGGGGATGATGGTGGTCCACCGCGCCGCGTACTCGGCGAAGGCCTCCCGCTGGAAAGGGTCGATCTCGTATCGAATGAAGCAGGTGATCGCCATGGTCTCCTCGCGGTGAGTGTCAGGGAGATGATAGCGCCCTTGCCGTCGTGCATGATTCGACTATCCTCGAACCATGCACGACGGTCCGAGTGTCGCCGGAATCGCCGCCCTGATCGGGGAGCCGGCGCGGGGGGAGATGCTCACCGCCCTGATGGGCGGGCAGGCGCTCACGGCCACGGAGCTGGCGGCGGTGGCCAGCGTCACCAAGCAGACGGCGAGCACGCACCTCGCCAAGCTCGTCGGCGCCCGTCTGCTGGCGGTGGAGAGCCAGGGACGGCATCGGTATTTCCGGCTCGCCGACCGCCAAGTGGCGGCGTTGCTGGAAAGTCTGATGGGGATGGCGACATCGCTTGGGGCGCGGGTTGCGCCGGGTCCGCGCGAGCCCGAGCTGCGCAAGGCGCGCGTGTGTTACGATCACCTGGCCGGCGAGTTGGGAGTGCTCTGCTTCGACAGCCTCGAGCGGCGGCACTTCCTGACGTCGAGCGGTGCCGAGCTCGAGCTCACGGAGTCCGGGGAGCGCTTCCTGGTCGATCTGGGGATAGACGTTCCCGCTCTTTCGCGGCACCGCCGGCCGCTCTGCCGGGCCTGCCTGGATTGGAGCGTCCGCCGGCATCACCTCGCCGGCGCCGTTGGCGCGGCGGTGCTCGATCGCTGCTTGGAGCTCCGCTGGGCACGGCGTCTCAAAGGCTCGCGGGTTGTCAGCTTCTCCGTCGTCGGGGAGCGAGCGCTCCGGGAGCGCTTCACTCTCCCTCGGCGTTAGGCACAGGCCCCGAATGGTGCGGATCGCGGTGTTCGGAAGTGGGACGGTCGGTGGCTACTTCGGCGGCCGGTTGGCGGCCGCCGGAGAAGACGTGTCCTTCATCGCGCGGGGCGCGCACCTGGCGGCGATTCGCGAGCGCGGGCTTCGCGTCACGAGCATCCTCGGCGACTTCGTCGTCGACAAATCGCCGGTGACCGACGATCCG
This sequence comes from Gemmatimonadaceae bacterium, assembly GCA_035623475.1. Classification (GTDB taxonomy): domain Bacteria; phylum Gemmatimonadota; class Gemmatimonadetes; order Gemmatimonadales; family Gemmatimonadaceae; genus DASPTK01. The sequence goes on from DASPTK010000032.1 coordinate 19,092, forward strand.
GCCTCCGTCGGCCAAGTCGACATCGTGATCCTCGGTGTCAAAGCGTGGGACGTGCGGGATGCGGCCCGGACGATGCGGCCGCTCATCGGCGCCGACACGGCGATCGTCCCGTTGGAGAACGGGGTCGAGGCCCCGGAGCAGCTGGCGGAGGCGCTCGGGCGCTCGCATGTGCTGGGAGGCTTCTGCCGGATACTCGGTTGGCTCGCCGGTCCAGGACACATTCATCACGAAGGCGTCGAGCCGTACATCGCCTTCGGGGAGCTCGACGCCCGACCCAGCCGCCGAACGGAGCGACTTCTCGAGGCGTTTTCGCGGGCTCGTGGAGTGCGCGCGGAAGTGCCTCCGGACATTCGGGTGGCGATGTGGAGCAAGTTCATTTTGATCGAGCCGTGGAGCGGCTTGGGGGCGCTGACGCGAGCTCCGGTCGGCGAGCTCCGCACGGTGCCTGAGACGCGGCGCCTCTGGGAGCAGGCGATGGAGGAGGTGCGCGCCGTCGCGGCGGCGCAGGAGGTCGCCCTTCCGCGGGACGTCATCGCCAGGACCTTCGCCTACATCGAGACCATCCCTGCAGGAGGAACTGCCTCGATGCAACGCGACGTGATGGAAGGACGTCCGTCGGAGCTCGACGCACAGGTCGGCGCGGTGGTGCGGCTCGGCCGTCGCTCCGGCATCCCCGTTCCCATTCACGAGTTCATGTATTCCACGCTCCTGCCTCTCGAACGTCAGGCGAGGGGCGAGACCGCAGTCACGATCGCAGCGAGGTGACGAGAGATGTGCCGAAACATCAAGACGCTCGCCAACTTTTCGCCTCCCGCCACCGACGACGAGATTCGCGCGTCGGCTCTCCAATTCGTGCGCAAGCTGAGCGGCGCCACGCATCCGTCGCGGATGAATGAGGCGGTGTTCCAGCGCGCCGTCGACGACGTGTCGGCCGTCGCGCGCCGGCTGATCGACTCGCTCTCGACCAACGCGCCGCCACGCAATCGAGAGGACGAGCAGCGGAAGGCGCGTGAGCGGGCGCGCAAGCGCTTCGCGTAGACCGGATCGTCGGCCTCGTTACCCTCGCGAGGGCCCGCCCACCGCGCGCTTGATCACTCGCCTCAGCGCGATTGGTTCGCGCGCTCGGCGAACATGGAGAGGAGTCCCGGCCAGCCGTTCGGCGCCCCCACCGCTTTCCGCATCGCTTCGGCGCCGTCGCCGTGCCGTTCGAGGTGCCGGCGCTCCAGGTCGACCCGCGTCGCATTGTTCCCGACCGGTGTGAAGCGAACCTCCACCTCGCTCGACTTCCCGAGATCGGGCTCGAACTTCCAGGCGGGGGTGATCTGCCAGGCCATCACGAAACGTCGCGGCGGCTCCCACTCGAGCACCGTGCCCCACGTACACTCCGTACCGTCCTCCTGCTCCGAATAGCAGCGTCCCCCGGCGCGCTGCTCGATGCAGGTGCGCGTCATAGGTGAGGGGCCGATGTGGTGCGAGCGTGGCCACCAACTGTCGATGCCGGCGGTGAAGACCTCGAATGCGCGCGGGGCGCTCACCTGTACCGTGATGCTCGACTGGACAGGGGCGGCGATCGCCTGTTGGCTGGTCATTTCCTTCGCTCCTTGGATGGTCGTTCGACCGTCTCCTTGAAGGCAGCGAGTGCACCGCCCCAGAACTGCTCGAAGTAGGCGCGCAACGACTCGAAGCCCGCAGGATTGAGGGCGTAGAGGCGGCGGCTGCCCTCGGGCCGGTCGATCACGAGGTTGGCGCGCTTCAGCACGCGCAGGTGTTGGGAGATGGCAGGCCGGCTGATGGGGAACCGGCGGGCAAGCTCGCCCACGGGGAGGGGCCCGTCGAGGAGACGGGCCACGATGGCGCGCCGGGTGGCGTCGCCCAGGGCATCGAGTTTGGCGGCATGGTAAGTATTCACTTACCGTAAGTATATGCTTACCCCCGGCGCCATGTCAAGAGCGCCCCCGGCCGGAGTGACGCGCGCGGCGCCGGGTGTGAGAACCGCGCCTCTCGGCCGGCCCCTTTATTCCGCAGGGCGCCGGTAATCCGTACTATCGGGGCTCGCGGACTGCCGGCCGATTCTCCCCCAAACCCTCGACGGAGTCTCAACCATGACCGAACCGCGCGTCGAGCAACGATCACCTGAGGGATACCTCCTCGGCCATTCCGCGCGCGAGCTCGATCGCCTCGGCACTCAGGCTCGAGTGGTCGATCCGATTACGCGCCGCTTCTTCCTCGGCGCCGGACTCGCGCCGGGCATGCGAGTGCTGGACATCGGGAGCGGCGCCGGTGATGTCGCCTTTCTCGCTGCCGACATCGTGGGGGAGTCCGGAGAGGTCATCGGCGTCGATCGCGTGGCGTCTGCCTTGGAGGTGGCGCGCTCGCGCACCCAGAAGCGATCGTTGCGGCACGTCACCTTTCGCGAGGGTGATCCGGCGGCGATGAAGTTCGACCGTCCCTTCGACGCGGTCGTAAGTCGATACGTGCTGATGTTCCAGCCGGATCCGGTGGCGATGCTGCGCTCGATCGCCGGTCACCTCGGGCCCCGCGGTCTCATCGTCTGTCACGAGCCGCATTGGACGCCCGTCAGGTCCTTCCCGACCGTCTCGAGCTACGACCAGTGCTACGATTGGGTGGAACGAACGGTGCTGGCGAGCGGCACCGACCCCCACATGGGGCTAAGGTTGCACGCGACGTTCATTGCCGCCGGTCTCGCCGCTCCGACGATGCGCGTCGAGGCCCTGGTTGGCGGTGGAACCAACAGCGTCGACACCGCGACTTTGCTCGCCGACCTCACCGAGACTCTGGTGCCGGCGATGGAGCGGATGGGCGTTGCTTCTGCCGCCGAGGTGGATCAGGAGTCGCTGGCACCCCGGATGATCGAGGAGGCGGTCGCCCGAAACGGCGTCCTCGTCGGCCGCCTCGAAGTCGGCGCTTGGGCACGCGCGTGAGTGCGCGATCCTTGCCGCGGTGGTACCCGCGGGCCGTCAGCCGTTCGATCCGCCTCGCAAACGAGTGAGCGTGGAAGGCCCAACGGCCGGCTGGGGGGATTTTCTCGTCGCCGCGTCGGGCGCGACCGGCGCCCTCACGGGTCTCCTCTTCGTCGCCCTCTCGATCAACCTCTCGCGAATCATCGGCTATCCGAGCCTTCCCGGGCGCGCCGCCGAGACGCTCCTCGTGCTGGCCGCCGCCCTGACCGACACGTTGCTCGCACTCGTCCCCGGACAGCCGGCGAGGCGGCTTGGCGTCGAGTTTCTCATCGTCGCCCTCGTAGCTTGGGTTGTGCCCGTCAGCATGCAAATCGAGGCGTTCCGCAAACACCAGTATCCCCGGGCGCGCTTCCCAATGATTCGTTTGGTCTTGCACCAGTCGGCCACTATTCCCCTGGTCGCTGCCGGCCTCTCGCTCATGGGATTTTTCGCGGGCGGGCTCGGCTGGCTCGCTCTCGCCATCGTCACCTCGATTGTCTTCTCCCTGACCAGTATCTGGGTCCTGTTGGTGGAGATCTTGCGCTGATGCTTGTCTCGCTGCTCCACTGGCATTGAGAGATGATCCCTGACTTGGCGCCGACGGCCTGGGAACAGGGCGACCCGTATGAGCGCTACATCGGGCGATGGAGTCGGCGCGTCGCGCCGCGCTTTCTCTCCTGGCTGGCTCCGCCGGGGGGCAGGCGATGGCTCGATGTTGGATGCGGCACCGGGGCTCTCACCGCTGCGATTCTGGACCTCTGCGCGCCCGCTTCAGTTGCTGGTGTCGAGCCGTCGGACGGGTTCCGGACAGCGGCACGGAAGCGCTTGCCCGATCACGTTGCACTTCATCGCGGGGATGCGATGGGGCTTCCGCTGGCCGACGCGTCGGTGGACATCGTGGTGTCGGGGCTCGTCCTCAATTTCGTTTCGGATCCTGTGGCCGGGCTCGCCGAGATGGCGAGGGTAGCGGTGCCAGGTGGCACGATCGGGGTCTATCTATGGGACTACGCCAGGGGAATGGAGCCCGTGCGATTTTTCTGGGACGCGGCGGTCGCTCTCGATCCGAGTGCGGCCGGGTTGGACGAGGGCACGCGCTTTCCAATCTGCGATGCGACGGCGCTTCGCGAGCTCTTCCTGTCTGCCGGGCTGACTGGCGTCGAGGTGACGGCAATCGACATCGCGACCCGATTCCCAGCCTTCGACGACTACTGGGAGCCATTTCTGGGCGGCCAGGGGCCGGCACCCTCCTACGCTGTGTCGTTAGGCGACGCGGCAAGGGCGCGGCTGCGTGAGCGGCTCAGAGAGCGACTCCCGTTGGCCGCGGATGGCTCGATCACCTTGACCGCTCGCGCTTGGGCGAGTCGGGGGACCGTCGCACAGGAGCATGTTGCGCGCAACACACCGAAGGACGAGTGGCGATGACGAGAAAAAAGCGCGTTCGAGAGAAAGAGCAGGGCGCGAGTCCCACGCCCGCCAAACCCACGCCGCAATCCACGCCGATCCCCGATCGGGTGGAGGAGGCGAGTGAGGAGAGCTTCCCCGCGAGTGATCCGCCCAGCTGGACTCCCTTACACCCTGGCAAACCGGACGAGCATCCAGAATGACAACGGACAAGACGAAGAGCCCCGTCGCCTTCATCCACGGCCTCTGGCTCCACGGCGAGTCGTGGGGCAACTGGATCGACCTCTTCGGCGGCGCGGGCTACCGCGCGGCGGCAATGAGCTGGCCCGGCGACGGCGCTACCGCCGAGGGGACCCGCCGCAATCCCAGCGCCGTCGGTGGCTACGGTATCATCGAGATCGCCGACCACATCGCCAAGCAGCTTCAGGCTCTCGGGCGAAGGCCGATCGTCATCGGCCACTCCTTCGGCGGCCTCCTCGCGCAGAATCTCCTCGGTCGTGGCCTCGCAGCGGCGGCGATCGCCATCGATCCCGCCCCGATCAAGGGGGTGAACGAGCTCCCGCTGTCGGCTCTGAAGTCAGCATTCCCGGTGCTCGGCAATCCGTTCAACTACTCGCGGGCGGTGGGGCTCACGGAGAAGCAGTTCCGCTTCGGTTTCACCAATGCCGTCTCGGAGGAGGAGTCGAGCGAGTTGTACGCGAAATACGCCATGCCCTCCCCAGGGCGACCGCTCTTCCAGGCAGCGACCGCCCTCCTCAACCCGAGGTCTGCCAACCGCGTCAACGTCGCGAACACGAGTCGTGGACCGTTGCTTCTCACCGCCGGCCTGGCTGACAACACCGTACCGCCGGTGTTGGTGAAGAGTGCGCTCCGAGTGTACAGCAAGTCATCGGCTGTGACGGAGATGAAGGAGTTTCTCAATCGCGGCCACTCGCTCACGATCGACAGCGGATGGCGAGAGGTCGCCGAATGCTGTCTGACCTGGCTCAAGGAGAAGGGTTTCTGATCGCGGCGGGCGAGATGAGCAGGTTGATCGCGGCATCGCCGCGCGTTCGAGAGTTCTCCGCGCAATGACTCTACCCATTCGCGTCTGCGTTGCCGGAGTCACCGGCTTGGTGGGCCGCGCGCTCGTGTCAGCGATCGGCCGCGCGCCCGATGTGCGACTCGTGGCCG
>DASPTK010000033.1:0-2819 GCA_035623475.1 Gemmatimonadaceae bacterium
AGGCGGAGGTTGGCGAACTTCTGCCAGCTGTCACCCGGCATCTTCTCGAGCAGCGACCGTTTGAGGTGCACCACCTCGTCGTGCGAGAGCGGCATGATGAAGCGCTCGCTGTACTCGTAGAGCATCGAGAAGGTGAGCCGGTCCTGGTGATGGCTGCGATAGAGCGGATCGACGGCGAAGTACGCCAGGGTGTCGTGCATCCAGCCCATGTTCCACTTGAACGAGAAGCCGAGCCCGCCGTGCGAGACGGGGCGGGTGACGCCCGGCCAGGAGGTCGACTCCTCCGCCACCGTCAGGCACCCGGGGGCGTCGGCGTGGATCGTCGTCGTCAGGGCGCGGATGAAGTCGAGCGCCTCGAGGTTCTCACGGCCGCCGTATCGGTTGCGGAGCCATTCGCCCGGCCGGCGGCTGTAGTCCAGATAGAGCATCGACGCCACGGCGTCGACTCGGATGCCATCGGCGTGGTACTCGTGGAGCCAGAAGAGGGCGTTGGCGATGAGGAAGTTCCGTACCTCGTTGCGCCCGTAGTTGAAGATGAGCGTTCCCCAGTCGGGGTGCTCTCCCAGTCGCGGGTCCTCGTGCTCGTAGAGCGCCGTCCCATCGAACCGGCGCAGCGCGAAGTCATCGCGCGGAAAGTGCGCCGGTACCCAGTCGAGGATCACCCCAATACCCGCGCGATGCATCGTGTCGACGAAGAAGCGGAAGTCGTCGGGAGAGCCGTACCGCGCCGTCGGGGCGTAATAGCCCGTCACCTGGTACCCCCACGATCCGGTGAACGGGTGCTCCATCACCGGGAGGAGCTGCACGTGGGTGAATCCGAGTCGCTTGACGTGCTCGGCCACACGGGGGGCCAGCTCGCGGTAGGTGAGCGGCCGATCTCCCTCCTCGGGCACCCGCGCCCACGACCCCAGGTGCATCTCGTAGATGAGAATCGGCTCACGCGCTGGGTCGTGGCGCGCCCGGTCCGTCATCCACGCCTGATCGCCCCATGCGTAGTCGTCAGGCGCCACGATGCGGGACGCTGTGTCGGGCGGACGCTGCATGGCGAAACCCATCGGGTCGCTCTTCACGCGCAGGGTGCCATGGTGCGTGCGGATCTCGTACTTGTAGAGCGCCCCCGGCTCGACCCCCGGCACGAAGAGCTCGAAGACGCCGGAGCCGCCGATCATTCGCATCGGCATCCGCCGCCCATCCCAGGCATTGAAGTCGCCCACCACGCTCACCCGGCGGGCGTTGGGCGCCCAGACGGCGAACGAGACGCCGCGCTCGCCATCGATCTCGCGGACGTGCGCTCCCAGGACGGTCCAGAGCCGGCGGTGGGTCCCCTCGTTGAAGAGGTGGAGATCGAGCTCGCCGAGCGTCGGCAGGAAGCGATAGGGGTCTCCCTGCTCGGCCACCCCACCACCCGGGAAATGAAAGCGCACCCGGTAGCGCATCGGGGGCCGCGCCCCGGCAATGAAGCCGGCAAAGACCCCGCATCCGAGCGATGCCAACGGGACCGCCGCATCGTCGGGCAGAACACACTCGGCGCGGGCCGCCTCCGGGTGCATGACGCGAACGGTGGCGCCCTCGACGCCGTCCTGAGCCGCGGGGTGGGCGCCCAGGACTCGGTGGGGATCGTTCAGATCGCCGTTCACCAACCGCTCCAGCTCCCGCTGGATGATTGTGGCGGCGCTCTCTCGACGGGCGGCCTCCGGCACTAGCGCGCCCCCGATGGTGCAGCGCGCTTGTCAGGCTCGGCGGCGTAGCGGAGCAGGGTGGTCGAGAAGGGGATGAGCGTGACCCCGGTCGCCGGCGCATCCTGTCGCCGCGGCTCGGCGGTGTCGACCATGGTCACCCAGCCGCCGGCAATCTCCAGGCGAGGAAGGGTCCACGCCTGCTTCCGCTCCCCATTGTTCATCAGCAAGAGGAGCGTGTCCCCGGCGATCGACCGCCCGCGATCATCGATCTCGTCCGCGGATTCCCCGCGAATGAGCATGCCGATGGAGTGGCTCGTCGGATCCCCCCAGTCGGCATCGGTCATCTCGGCGCCGTCGGGGCGGATCCACACCAAGTCCTTCGCGCCTGACGAGTTGAGCGCCTGTCCGTGAAAGAAGGTGCGCCGCCGCAAGACCGGATTGGCGTGACGAAGGGCGAACACCCGCTTGGTGAACTCGAGCAGCGCGCGGCTCCGGTCGTCAGGGGTCCAGTCGACCCAGGTGAGGGGGCTGTCCTGCGCGTAGGCGTTGTTGTTGCCGCGCTGGGTGCGCCCGATCTCGTCGCCATGCGAGAGCATCGGAACGCCCTGGGAGAAGGCGAGCGTCGAGAGGAAGTTCCTCTTCGACCGATCGCGCCGGGAGAGGACGCGGACCTCGGTGGTGGGACCCTCCGTCCCCCAGTTCCGGCTCAGATTCGCATCGGTGCCGTCCCGATTCTCCTCGCCATTCGCCTCGTTGTGCTTCTGCTCGTAGCTCACCAGGTCCTCGAGCGTGAAGCCATCGTGGGCGGTGACGAAGTTGACGCTCGAGTACGGGTCACGGGCCCGCGGCTGGTAAATGTCGCTCGAGCCCGAGAGACGCGACGCGACTGCGGACACGATGCCGGGCTCGCCGCGCCAGAAGCGGCGCATGTCGTCGCGATAGCGGCCGTTCCATTCGGCCCAACCCACCGGGAAGTTCCCCACCTGATAGCCGCCCGGTCCGAGATCCCAGGGCTCGGCGATGAGCTTCACCCGGCAGAGCACCGGGTCCTGGTGGATGATGTCGAAGAAGGCGCTGAGCCGGTTCACCTCGTAGAGCTCACGGGCGAGCGCCGGCGCGAGATCGAACCGAAAGCCATCC
>DASPTK010000034.1:0-7420 GCA_035623475.1 Gemmatimonadaceae bacterium
CCATTCACCTCGAGGAGCCAGAGCTCACCCGAGGGTGACGCACAGGCCGGGAGGATGACGCGGGCCCATCGGCCGACGACCGCCATCTCTACCGCCACGCCCTGCTCGCCGCATCCGTCGGTGGTCCCGCCGGAGCCCGAGGCGATTGGCACACGCCCTGCTGGTGACGCGGCGATCCACTCCTCGTTCTGGACTGGCGGCTCCCAGCGGGCGGTGATCTTGGCCGGCCAGAAGTGGCCGAGCACCGCGTTCCAATCCTTGGCGGCCAGATCGCGCTCGAAAGCCCGCACCTCCATCGCGATCCGCGCCTTTGCGCCGTCCTCCGCTACGGACGGTCGACCCTGGGCGCCGATCGCGCCTAACGGCACAAGCAGCGAGAGGCCTGCCACGGCGACCGACCGCATCAGGCGGCCCCGCGCCACGATCGTATCGCCCTAGAGTGGAGGGGATAGTGCCGATACGTGTCGAGCGCCAGCCGGCGACGGAAGCGGGTTTCGCGCGCGTAGAGCTCTGCCGGAGCGCTCCGGACGTAGTCGACCAGTCGTGCGTGTACTTCGTTGTGCTGGTCGAGAACCGTGGCGAGCGAGAGATGCCGGCGCTGCTCTGTCCTGATGGCGTTGAATGCGTCGATCCCGCCGTAGAGGACGGAATAACGCGGCGGCCTCCCTCCCTCACGCACCAGGGGGAGATGAAGCAGCGCCTCCTCCTCCCACCATGTGACATGGGCGATGATGTCCCTCACCGACCACTCGCCGGTGACGCCACCCACGAGCATCTGTGCGCTCGCGAGGCCGGCGTAGGACTCTTCGAACTCCGTCCACGCTGCGTCGAGCCGTTCGAGCACCTGTGGCGTGTTCATGGCGTCAGGCGGCGTCGTGGAAGATCACGCCGACGGTGTGCCGCGACCCGGACCGCAAGCGGCTCACGCCATGACGCATCGTGACCCGATAGCTCCCTCGCTTCCCCTGTGCCGGGCGATGATGCACCGCGAAGATCACCGCATCGCCCTGACGCAGCGGAACCACCTCGACCCGCGACTGCATCCGCGGCCGCTGCTCGGTCAGGACGAACTCCCCTCCGGTGAAATCGATCGCCGGCCTCGAGAGCAGGAACGCCACCTGCAGGGGGAAGACATGCTCGCCGTACAAGTCCTGGTGTAGAGCGTTGAAGTCGCCCTCCCGGTATCGCAGGAGGAGCGGCGTGGGCCGTGTCTGCCCGGCGCTCCGGCAACGCTCGAGGAACGCTGCATGCTCGGCGGGATAGCGTACGTCGATGCCCAGCGCCGCGTTCCAGGCGTTGGCGGTGGATACCAGACGGGGATACAGCGACGTCCTCAGCGCGGCGATGATGCTGGGCAGCGGGTACGCGAAGTACTTGTACTCCCCCTGCCCGAAACCATGCCTGGCCATGATGATCCTGCTGCGGAAGCAATCCTCTTTGTCGTAGAGTCCGGCAATGCGGTCGCACTCGTCAGGCAGGAGTACCCCGTCGAGCATTGCGTAGCCATCGGCATCGAGATGCGCGCCGATGCGTCGCCAGTCGAATCGGGCGACGCGCGTCGCCATCTCCCAGCCGATCGTCGACTCATCGAGAGCGACGTCCGCGCGCTCACTCCCCAACGTTGTGCTCATGCGGCTACCTCTCTCTGAGCCCACCGTCAGACCGGGGGCAGTGGTGATGGCGGTTCTGCGCCGCAACCTAGCGACTCGGTTGTACCGAATCTCGCCAGAATCGGACAGTGAATCGTTTACCATCGCCGTGACGTAACGCTCTGGGGATGCAGAGCTTAGGGATGGGAATGTCCTGTCCGAAAATGGCTAGATGGCGATGGGCGAGAGCGCTACATTCCACCCATGACCGGCGACAGTGCCGCACTGTACAACGCCTACGCGTCACGCGATCCGCGCTTCGACGGAGTCTTCTTCATCGGCGTGACCTCCACCGGTATCTATTGCCGGCCGGTGTGCACGGCGAAGACACCCAAGGCAGCCAACTGTCGCTTCTTCGACAGCGCCGAAGCGGCTGAGAAGGCGAATTTCCGCCCCTGCCTCCGCTGCCGTCCGGAGCTCGCCCCGGGGAACGCCCCCGTCGACGACGCCCATCGCATCGCCGGTCTCCTCACGAGTCGGATCGAGGAAGGAATGCTCGACAGCGGCGCCAGCTTGGAGGCGGTCGCCACTCACTTTGGTTGGAGCTCGCGGCAGATCCGGCGCATCGTGCAACGCGAGCTCGGTGTCTCCCCGATGGAGCTCGTGCTGACGCGTCGGCTCCTCCTCGCCAAGCAGCTCCTCACCGAGACGACGTTGCCGATGATTCAGGTCGCGTTCGCGAGTGGCTTCTCGAGTGTTCGCCGATTCAACGACGCCTTCGGCCATCGCTACGGGATGCCGCCGAGCCGCCTCCGCAAAGCCGCCGACAGGCCGCCGATGGCGATCTCCTCCACGGATTCCTTCACGCTCCAACTTGCCTATCGCCCACCCCTCGACTGGCGCGGGCTCACGACCTTTCTCGGCGATCGTGCTATGCAGGGCGTCGAGGCGGTACGCGAGGATGAGTATCTGCGGACGGTTCGCCTCGGCCGCTACTCGGGCTGGATCCGCGTTAGGCACGAGGCGCGGAAGCGCGCCCTGGTGGTCGAGCTCACGCACGCTCTGACTCCCGTGCTTCCCGCGCTCCTCGGGAGATTGCGGAACCTCTTCGACCTGACGGCGCGCCCGGATATCATCGCCGCACAGCTCGAGCGCGACCAGCGGCTCGCTGCCCTGGTGACCCGGAACCCGGGCCTCCGCGTCCCCGGAGCGTTCGATGGGTTCGAGCTCGCAGTGCGTGCGGTTCTCGGCCAGCAGGTGACGGTGAAGGGGGCCACCACTCTGGCAGGACGCTTTGCTGCAGCGTTCGGCGAACCGATCGAAACGCCGCACCCGGAGCTGACGCGCCTCTCCCCGCCGGCGCATCGCGTCGCGGCCCTCGAGGTGGAGGATCTCACGAGGCTGGGCATCGTCCGCGCGCGCGCCCACACCATCCTTGCCCTCGCCGCGGAGGTCGAGAGCGGACGGCTGCGGTTGGAGGCAGGCGCGCAGGCGGACGCGGCGATCGAGCAGCTCACGGCACTCCCCGGAATCGGCGCCTGGACGGCGCACTACATCGCCATGAGGGCGCTGCGGTGGCCGGATGCCTTCCCCAAGGAGGACATTGCTCTGCGGAGGGCTTTGGGGGGAGCCACCGCCGGGGAAGCAGAGGAGATTTCTCAGCCCTGGCGCCCCTGGCGGAGCTATGCCACGCTGCATTTCTGGCGCTCGCTCGGCGAAACCTTTGCGGAGCCGGCGCGGTAGGGTCGCTATCGCCGGCGCGTCGGGCATCATCGCAAGGACGTGCGACTGACCCACTAGTGCGCGCTTCGGCGAGCCGACATCGCCAACGCCTGTGCTGGAGGTCGACGTGTCCCTTCTCCCGTTGAAGCTCGCCCTTCGCTCTCTCCGGCGCGCCCCCGCCTTCACCACCACCGCTGTCCTCACGCTCGGCTTGGGCATTGGCGCGGTCTGCGCGACCTTCACTGTTCTGAACGCGGTCCTTCTGCGTCCCCTGCCGTACGCGCACTCCGACCGCCTGGTCGGGATGTGGTACGCGCTCCCGGGGTTCGGCGCCTCGAAGGTGAACCAGTCTCTCGGTACCTACTTCTTCAATCAGCGCGAGGCGAAGGCCTTCGATGCGATGGCGGTCTACGACCAGACGGCTGTCAACCTCTCCGATGCGAGCGGTGGCCCGCCACAGCGGGTCCGCGCCGCCAGCGTAAGCGTCACGCTCCTGCCCACGCTCGAGGTGCAGCCGATGCTCGGGCGAAACTTCAGCGATGCCGAAGATCGACCTGGTGGCCCGCCCGTCGTATTGATCGGCGAGGGGCTATGGCGCCGCCGCTTCGGCGGTGATCGGTCCGTCATCGGCCAGACGATCGAGGTCGATCGTGCCAAGCGAACGATCATCGGCATCTTGCCTCAAGGCTTCCGCTTTCCATCTGCCGCCACCGAGCTGTGGCTGCCGATGGCGCTCGATCCGGCCGCGACCGAGGCCGGTGGATTCGGCCACGATGCGGTCGGACGTATTCGGGCCGGCACATCGCTCTCCGCCGCGCAAGCGGAGCTGCAGCAGCTTCTGACCCGCCTGCCGGAGGCGTATCCGACCCTCGGACCTGGTATTCCGACCGAGGGCATCCTCACGCAGGGGAAGGCGCGCGCCCTCCTCTATCCGATGCGCGACGACGTCGTCGGCGACTTCGGTCGGGTTCTCTGGATCATCACCGGCACCGCGGCGCTCGTGTTGCTCGTCGCCTGCGTCAACGTCGCCAACCTCCTTCTAGCGCGCACCGAGGGGCGGCAGCGGGAGATGGCCGTTCGCGCGGCACTCGGGGCGGATCGCTGGCGAGTCCTCGGACACTTCCTCACCGAGGGCAGCGTTCTGGCCGCGGTCGGGGGCACGCTCGGGGTCGTGCTTGCGACGGTGAGCATCGGACTGCTCGTCCGCTTCGGCCCGGCGGAGCTGCCGCGACTCCAGGAGGTCGGCATCGACGGGACCTCGCTCGGCATCGCGCTCGTGGCGACGGCTGCCGTGGCCGTACTCTGCAGCTCCCTCCCGGCGCTTCGATACAGTCGCACGCAGCTCGGCGCCGTTCTGAGTGAAGAGGGGCGCGGGGGCACGGCCGGCCGCGGGCGCCAGCGTGCCCGCGGCATGCTCGTCGCCGCCCAGGTCGCGCTCTCGCTCGTGCTCCTCGCCGGATCCGGCCTCCTCGTTCGCAGTGTCGGGAAGCTGCGTTCGGTCCGGCTCGGTTTCGATCCGAGTCAGGTGCTGACCCTCCGGCTCGCTCTGCCTGACGCGACCTATCCTCACGTCTCGGACAACGCCCGGTTCTACGGGCAGCTGGTCGAGCATATCGAGCAGCTCCCTGGAGTCGCTGCGATCGGCGTAACATCCAAGCTCCCCCTGCGCCCCGACGGGAGCGACCTGACGCCGCTCTACGTGGAGGACCAGATGCCGGCCGAAGGCGCGCTCCCGCCGGTCTTCGAGCTGGTGACGGCGAGTGCCGGCTACTTCAGCGCGGCCGGGATTCCACTGCTGGCGGGACACACCTTCGATCGCGACGTGAGCCGCCAGTCGCCTCACGAGGTGATCGTGAGCCGAGCCTTCGCCGAGCAGTATTGGCGCGATGGCTTCGACCACGCCATCGGGCGACGTGTTCGAGCGGTTCCGAACGGCGACTGGGCGACGATCGTCGGGGTGGTGGAGAGCGTCCGGGATACGTCGATCCAGACACCGGCCGAGCCGGTCGTGTATTTCCCGACCGTCGCCGTTCCGGACAGCGTCTACCCCCACGTCCGTGACGAGATGGCAGTGGTGGTGAGGGCGCGCGGAGTGCCGACCCCGCTCGTCCCCGCGATCGTGCAGGAGGTCAAGGCCCTCGATCCCTCCCTCCCCGTCTTCGAAGTGAGCGAGATGCGCGACGTCGTCGCCGCATCGATGGCGCGTCTCTCCTTCACCCTGCTGATTCTCGCCGTGGCCGCCGGTATCTCACTCTTGTTAGGCGCGATCGGTCTCTATGGCGTGATTGCCTATGTCGTGAGTCTCCGGACGCGCGAGATCGGGGTGCGGATCGCCCTCGGGGCGCAGCCTGGCGACGTGAGTCGGCTCGTGGCGCGACAGGGTCTGCTCCTCGCTCTGGCTGGCACCGCGCTCGGGCTCATCGCGTTCACCATCGTCTCGCGTTTCTTGCGCGCCCTCCTCTACGACGTGAGCCCGACTGATCCTCTGACGCTCGTCGCAGTGTCGGTCCTTCTGCTCGTCGTCGCCGGCCTTTCGAGTTGGATCCCGGCGCATCGCGCGGCCGCGATCAGCCCTCTGGAGGCGCTCCGATCGGATTGAAGCGCCGAACCCATTGTGACGCTTGTATGGGCTCACAGGGGCAAGTACGTTACGGGGCTGCGGCCAGGTAGCTCAGTTGGTAGAGCAGCGGACTGAAAATCCTAAACTGGCCTCGTCAGGCGCGAGACAACAGACATCAGAAAGAGAGAAAAGGCCACAGCGCCAAGGGGTTGCGCTGTGGCCTCTTTTTCTTGGGTAGCCCGGTGTATTCGAGAGTTTGGGCACAGTTTGGGCACAGCTTCGGCACCCACGCTCCGGCATGGTCCCAGCACTCGCCATCTGCCCCGGACAGGGTGTGCCGATGCGGCTCGCCCCCTCACGTGCTCTCCTCGAGCCTTTCCTTTCGCTTCCAGCCTGGGCGTGAGTCGAGAGCCGAAGATTACGAGGAAGCCTACGGGCACTCACTCGGCACCTGACCGTTACTCAACTGCGTCACCGCTTGAAGCCGCGCCAGTCCTGGGTCGCTCGGCGGCTTGGTTACCGTTCGCCTCGCGTCAGCGGTGCCGAGAACTCCCGCCAGAGTTTCCAACGCCACCCCTCTCGCCTAAGAACAAAGAAGGACGCGGCCGCGAGGTGCCTAGGGGCTAGGGATTCGCGGGTGCGCAGAACCGCAAATACAAGCGCGGCAGAAGCGTCAGGCAGAGTGCCTACTTGCGATAGCGCGAAGACGCCGCCTGGACCACCTTGAGTCCAATGACCGCTCGCTACAGCCACTCCAGGTATCATAGATTCGCCAGGGGCTGAACCGAGAAGACTCTCAACTTCAGCCGAGTCCATGTAGACCTCATCATACCTCCCGGCTACCGCCGCTGGTCGTCGCACGATCCGGTTTGCTTCCGCAAACGCGCGAAGCAAACGGTCCCCTTCGGCGGGCAAGGCCTGCCTAACGGAATCGGCAGTTCTGCTGAGGTCCACGCCATATTCGTCCCCGCGTACGGTCGTTTCCTGGACGACAACGACCCCCAGGGGAAAACGCATGGACGTGTGGTCGGCGGGATGATAAATGGTGTCCAGTAACGCAGCGTAGATGACACCGTCATCAACCGAGCGCTCGGCACTAGGCCCGGAGGGCGCCTCTCGCTTCCACGGTATCGCGCTACATATTGGCGCAACATGGGAGCCACCAAACGCTCCCAGCACCGAGCACGCCAAGTCGAGAAAAGTCACGCCAAGCCAAGCAACCGCACCGAGAGCAAGCCCTGCCGGCAGCAGCCTTCGTTGACGCGCGCCAAGCGACACGCTCATTTCTCGTCAGCGGCTGCGACAAAGGCGGCAGACACGATACAAAGCCCCCTCAGAGCCCAGGGTTCCGGCGGGTCGTCCACCGCTCCCCTCTCGAGCCGGCGCCGGCCTCGTTGCCTAGCCACCACCCACACCGATGTTCGCGATGAGTTCACCAAGGATCAGGATCGCCCCGATCAAAGCTGCCAGGGCACCAAGTACAGCCGTGGTGCGCCTCACGATCCGCCAGAGCAAAGAGACCCAGAGGTCCGCAACTCGACTAGCGACT
>DASPTK010000035.1:0-9601 GCA_035623475.1 Gemmatimonadaceae bacterium
CGGATGCGGCGAGCAGGGCGTGGCGGTAGAGATGGCGGTCGTCGGCCGATGGGCCCGCGTCATCCTCCCGGCCTGTGCGTCACCCTCGGGTGAGCTCTGGCTCCTCGAGGTGAATGGCCGGTGGAAGATCGTGCGGCTCACGCTAGGCGCAGGTCCTGGCTGAGCACGCTCTGACCGGGCGCCGCCCCGCGCCAGACAGTTCGCGGCTCACCAGCAACATCCGATCGCAGAGATCCGTCGCGTCCTGGCCGTCGTATACGGGGGGTCGCGCCACGCCTTGGGCCATGGCGCCGAGCTGCTTCCTCGCGTCCGATCAGTCGCCACGTCCGGAGGTCGATATGAATCAGCGGTCGCCTTCCCGCCTTCGTCCCCTCCTTCATCCTCGAGTCTGGGTGCCGCTCGTTGCCGTCGCGCTCGGCATCACGGGGCTCGTGGTGAAGCGCAGCCTGGCATCGGATCACCAGGATACGGCGGACGTCGAGCTGAATCCGTCGATGGACATGACCGATGTCTACGCCTTCCCGGGATCGGCGCCGGGGCGGATCGTGCTCGTCCTCAACAGCTGGGCCTTCCTGACCCCCGCCGAGGCAGCGCCCGGGGTGACGTCGTTCGATGACAACCTCCTCTACCAGTTCAAGATCGACAACACCGGCGATGCGATCGAGGACAAGGTCATTCAGGTCGTGTTCAAGGGGAGCGGCGCGAGCCAGACCGTCGAGGTGCGCGGGCCGATCGCTCCACCCGTCGTCGGGGCGATGGGGAACACGCTCTCCGGCAGCAGCCCGACGGTCAGCGGCAAGGTCGGCCAGGCGCTCGGCTCCGCCACCGGCATGCAGGTCTTCGCCGGTCCGCGTCAGGATCCCTTCTTCATCGACCTCGAGCAGTTCTTCCGGATCATCCCCGATCGGAAACCGGTGACCGGTCCGCTCTCGCAGCTGCCGGACACGCCTTCGGCCAGCTCCTTCCGGCCGGTCGGTCAGGCCAAGGACTACATCGCCGGCGGTACCGACGGCCTGTTCAACGTGCTCTCCATCGTCATCGAGCTGCCCGCCTCGGAGCTCATGGGCTCGTCAGGCTCGAAGATCGGAATCTGGGGCACCATCAGCCGCTGACGATTTCCTCTACCGGCCATGATACTGAGGATGACTCCTATGATTGTCGGTTCCTTCGTTCGCGCCATTCGCGCACCACTGCTGGTTGCGATGTCGTTCGCCGCCCTCGCTTTCGCGGGGTGCAGCAACGACAACAACAGCACAGGACCCACCACCCAGCGGGTGTACAACCAGGTTCAGCGGTTGGGAAATCCGCTGGTGAGCGAAGTCTTTCTCGAGAAGCGAGATCACCCGTGGCACGGTGCCATCGGCCCGTCGGACGACGTCGCCGCATTCTCCGACAAGGTGAAGGCCTTCCCGGCCGCATTCGGCAGGCCGGCCGTGGTGGGGAACACACTCGCGGCGGTGCTCCTTCCAGACATGCTCATCGTGCAATTGGACAAGGATCCGGGGACGGTCGGCTGGCTCTCGTGGGCGCTGGCCAATGGCTATGGGGGTCGGGCGCTGGGCGACGACGTCGTGGATGCGGGGCTCACGGCGATCTTCGGGAAGCTGATCGATCCGGGGAACGCCCTCTGCGACAACTTCCAGCTGCCGCTCTGCACCGACAACATCCCCGATCCGCATCGGTACGCAGGCACCTTCCCCTACCTCATCGCGCCGATGTGAGCTTCCCCTGCGCCTAACGCGACGTGCGCTCACTCGAGATATGGCGAGGGCGACTACGTGGCTGCTGGCGGCGGGGATACTCGCGGCCGGGGTAGCGGCGAGCGGGGTGGTCGTGGCGCCGGCCGCGCCCCCTGTCCGACCGCTGCCCACGCGGGCGGAGCTGCTCGACGCCGACATCCACTTCTACGAGTCCGCCGCCCGCGCCGACACCACGGGCGCGATGGCTCTGGGCCAGCTAGCGCTGCTCTACATGCGCCGGGGGCGGGAGACGGGGAGCTTCGACGACGTTCTTCGTGCCGAGGAGGCGGCCCGGCATTCGCTGCGGAACCGCGGTTCGCACAACACGCGGGCGCGACAGATGCTCACTGCCTCGCTCCTCTCCGAGCACCGCTTTGCCGACGCGCTGGAGGTCGCGCGCAATCTCGCGGCGACGGATTCGGGGCAGGCGAGCTACCGAGCCACAGTTGGCGAAGTGGAGATGGAGCTCGGCGACTACGACTCGGCGCGCGCGATCTTCCGGAGCCTCGGCGGCCGCGCCGCCGACCCGTCGGTAGCGCCGCGGCTCGCACGATGGGCGGAGCTGGAGGGGCGAAGCGATGAGGCCTACGGGCTCCTCGACCGCTCGCTGGTGGCTCTCGAGGGTCGGAGCGACGTGCCTGACGAGCAGAAGGCGTGGTTCTGGCTTCGGCTCGGTGACGTGCAATTCCGCCGGGGGCGCCTAGGAGAGGCGACCGATGCCTATCGACGCGGGCTGGACATTCACCCAGCGGACTATCGGCTGCTCGCCGCCGAGGCACGCCTCGAGGCGTCGCGCCGGGAGTGGAGGAGGGCCATCGACCTGGGCGACCGTGCGCTCGGAGTGAGCCTCGACCCCGCCACGCTCGGCACGGTGAGCGACGCGTACGCGGCGCTGGGTGACAGCGCCAAGGCGGCAGAGTACGCGCACGCGATGGAGGTGGCGGTGCTGCGGCAGCCGGGAGCCTACCATCGCGCGTGGAGCTTGTTCCTGCTCGATCACGGACGCCACGTGCCGGAGGTTCTCGGCAAGGCGCAGGAGGAGCTTCGGAGCCGGAAGGACATCTATGGTTGGGACCTCGTCGGATGGGCGCTCCACCTCGATGGGCGAAACGACGATGCCCGCCGGGCGATGGGCCAGGCACTCGCGCTCGGGACGCAGGACGCCATGCTCTTCTTTCATGCCGGCATGATCGATCATGCTCTCGGTAGGGAAGTGGACGCGGCGCGCGAGCTGCGGCGTGCGTTGGCGATCAATCCTTCCTTCCACCCCACGCAGCCGGGGGTTGCACGCGCGGTGCTCGATTCGCTCGAGCGTGTGACCGAACGCGATCAAGAGAGCGCGCGGTGAGCTCGCTGCTCACGTACATCGACCTCGGCTTCCATCACATCGTCGCTCTCGACGCCATGGACCACATCCTCTTTCTGGTGGCGCTCGCGGCCATCTACCGTCCGCGCGATTGGCGACAGACGCTCTGGGTCGTGACCGCGTTCACGGTGGGTCACTCGATCACGCTCTTCCTCGCGGTCACCGGACTGGTGACCCTCCCACCGGCGTTGATCGAGTTCCTCATCCCGGTCACGATCGTGGCAACGGCCGTCGAGAACATCGTCGTGCGCGATCGAGGGAGCCGCCCGTGGGGCGCCGGGCACCGACCGGTGTTCGCCGGAGTCTTCGGCTTGGTTCACGGTGCCGGATTCGCCAACTACCTCCACAGCATGTTCGTCGACCAGGTCGCGGTGCCGCTCTTCGGGTTCAACGTGGGCATCGAGCTCGGGCAGATCGTGGTCCTGCTCGGGGCCTTTGCTGCGCTGGGCGCGCTCGACACGATGCTTGGCGCTCTACGGCTCCCCAGCTCCGCTCCAACACCGCTCAGGCTGCGGGTGGTGGCTGTCTCCAGCCTCGTATTCCTGATTGCGACGCGATGGGCGATCGAGCGCCGTCCGTGGTGAGCCGGGGGCCGGGCATCCGAACGCAGGCCCGATACGGAGTGGTGATTCTGCTCCCAGTCGTCATGGCTCTTGGGGCCTCGGTGACGTCGCACGCGGCGTTCGCGCACCCGTTGCACACGACGCTCACGCAGGTCGTGCAGGACAGCCGCCGCGGTGTGGCGATCGGGAGCATCCGCGTCTTCGCCGGCGATCTGGCGACCGCGGTGGCGAAGCGCGATGGCGCGGCGCCGCCGAACGACGACCGGGTGAGCGATTCGGCGGCGTTCGCGTACGTCGTCGCCACAGTGCGACTGCGCGATGCGGCGGGGAGGCCGATTCGTCTGGAGTGGTGCGGCTCGCGGCGGAGCGCGGACCTCCTCTGGCTGTGCGTGCGTGCGGCAACCGGAGCAACCCTGCGCTCGCTCACGATCTCGGATCAGATGCTGTGCGAGTTGTTCGATGACCAGGTGAACATCGTGCAGAGTGTCGACGGCGAGTCCACGGGGAGCGTGCTCTTCACGAAGGGAGAGGGAGCGAAGCGGCTCCTCTGACCGGCCGTCGGGGCGTAGATAGGCGCGTCCGCCATCACGCCGACGGCAGTCTCGACGCGCGTCTCTCGACAGACGGGCTGCGTCTCTGCAGCGTATAGCGCGCGGGACCCGCGAGCAGGCTTCGAGCGACGATCTTCCATCGGGTCCACTTCATCACGTTCGGGGACCCGGATGTCGTCACGGCAGTGTGAACGAGGAGCGCCGCACATCCCTGACGCTGCGGGCGGGCCGCATCGCGCGCCGCGCCGTTCGGCGACGCGCGCATTCTCCGGCCGGCTCGGGGGAGCGACCGCGCAGGCTCTGCTCCTCGTCTCCCTGGCGACAACCGTCGCCGCGCAAGCGCCGGATTCGGCGCACCCAGCGACCTCGGTCGCGCCCAGCGCCGATTCGGTGCGCAAGGAGGATGTCTTCGACCTGGCCCGTCGAATCTTCCACATTCCGCCCGATACGACGAAGCATGATGAGAGCTCGATAGCGGAGAGGGGGAATCTCTCCCTTCTTCCGTCGCTCTCCGCGAGCCCGACGGTCGGGTTCAAGGTCGGCGCGACGATCAAGCTGACCAAGCGCTATGGGGATTCGGCGACGACCAATGTCTCCGACGTTTCGTCTCAGGTGTTCTTCACGACGCTCAAGCAGTTCGGCCTGACCGCGTACGGCAGCGTCTTCACGAAGGACAACAAGTGGAACATTCGCGGCGACTGGCGTTACCTGAACACGAGTCAGCCGACGTACGGCCTGGGCTCGATAGTGCCGAGCGACTCGTCGACCGCGATGAAGTTTCAATACTTGCGGCTGGCCGAGGCGCTGTACCGCAACGTCGGCAGCGAGATCCTGCTCGGCGGCGGCTACAACTTCAGTATGTACTTCGGCATTGACGACCAGGATGCGAAGGATGGGCGCGTGACGCCCTTTCTGGCGTACAACGGGGGTCACACGGTCACCCAGACGATCTCGTCGGGCCCGACGTTCGCTCTGCTGCACGACAGCCGCGACAACCCCTTGAACGCCGCGCGCGGTCTGTACGCACATGTGGAAGCCGGCGCCTCGCCCACGTGGCTCGGCTCGACGAGCACGTGGGAGTCCTTCCTTAGTGATCTGCGGTACTACTTTCGACCCGGCGGCTGGGATCGCGGCATCCTGGCGCTCTGGCAAATGAACTGGCTCACCTTCGGCAATCCGCCCTACATGGAGCTGCCGGCTACAGCGTGGGATCGTGCCGGACGGATGGCGCGCGGCTATGGCGAGGGCCGGATTCGCGGCGCCAGTCTCGTTTACGGCGAGGCTGAGTACCGGGTGACGCTCACCCGCAATGGGTTGTGGGGTGTGGTGGGGTTCGCGAGCCTGACGTCGGTGAGCTCGACGCCCCGGAGCCCCCTCAACGCACCGGATCCCGCGTTTGGCGCTGGCTTGCGGATCAAGCTGAGCAAACGCACGAACACGAACATCACCCTCGACTACGCCTTGGGGCGCGAGGGGTCGAGCGGCTTCTTCTTCGGCTCCGCGGAGGCGTTCTAGGACGGGACCCGCGCCTGCCTGACGACACCGCGACGCCCTGCGCCGGAGCAGGCGCGCCACCGGAGCGGTCGCGCAGGTCGAGTTCCCACGTCTGGCCGGTGGTCTCGGGGCCGAAGTGCCGGTGGCGCTCCTCGTACACGAGGACGAATCCGACCGTCTGGTAGATGTGTCGCGCAGCGTGGAGCAGGCTGTTGGTCCAGAGCGTGATCTTGCGATAGCCGGCCCGCCGCGCGAAGGCGACGCACTCCTCCACCAAGCGCTTCCCGATCCCGAGGCCACGGGCCGATGGCTCGACGTAGAGGAGGCGCAGCTTGGCCACCGTTCTCGACTTCTTCACCAGGAAGATGGACCCCACGATCTCGCCATCGCGTTCGGCGATCCAGCAACGCTCGCGTTCGGGGTCGAAGTGCTCGACGAAGTGGGCCACGATCCCGGCGACCAGTCCCTCGAAGAGGTCCGTCCAGCCGTACTCGGCGCTGTAGAGCGCGCCGTGCCGGTGCACGACCCATCCGAGATCACCCGGCTTATGGGGCCGAAGACGGTACGCAGTCTCCGGTTCCGGTCGGGCTGCGAGAAGGGCCTCGACGGTTCGCATCGCCCCCACCAACTGCCGTTGGTCGGCGGTCCGAAGGGGCCTCACGAGGGCCGCGATCTCCCGGTTCGAGCGCGCGTCGAGCGCTTCAAAGTCGCGCCGCCCCCGGGCGGTGAGCGCGAGGTGACTCTGGCGCCCGTCGGTCGCGGACTTTCTCCGCTCGAGCAGCCTGTCGTGCTCGAATCGCTGCAGGATGCGGCTCAGGTATCCGGGGTCGATCCGGAGCTCGTCGGCGAGATCGCTCGCCGTGGCGCGCTCGCGGTGGGCGATCTCGTAGAGGACCCGCACTTCGGTGAGCGAGAACGGGCTCGCGAGGTGTCCCTCGTTGAGGAGGCCGATCTGCCGTGTGTAGAAGCGATTGAAGCGTCGGACCGCGTGCACGCGCTTGCCAAGCATCCGTGAATCGGATTGGTCGAGCGCCACCTCTCCCTCCTGCCAAATAGTTGACTGAGGCAACTACTGCTGACGTTAGCATCGGCTGGGCCGGGGCGCGAGGGGTGTCGGGTACGCGAGGGCTGATGGCGGCTGACCGCGCGAGAGCGGGCGAGAGCGGGCGAGAGCGGGCGCGAGCGCGTCACACGGGCCGGAAGGCCCACAAGGAAAATGCACGGGTGCTCGGTGACGCTGTGGGATCCCTGAGAGTCGGACGTTGTATCATCTCAGTGATCAGCACGCCCGATGTCGCGTCAGGCGCCGTTGTGTGCCAGGTCACATGGGGCACGACGGGGTGCCACGCTCTGGCCCGTCTTTCGCGTAGGTGGAGAGCGAAGTCGTTGGCGTTGCATCACGCGTGTACCGACAGTCATGCGTCGGCGCTGCAGCCGCAGGTGCGCGCCGAACAGAAGGGGAGGCCCCTCATGTTGTTGCGATTCTTTGCCGCGTCCACCATCGCTGCCGCGGCCCTCACGACGATGCCGCACGGTGCCGACGCGCAATCGGGATTTGGCATCGGTGGTGCGCTTGGTGCCAATGTGCCGACGTCCGACTACGGCAACGCCGCCGGCACGGGCGTCGTGCTGAACGGGTTCCTGCAGTACCGCTTTCCGAGCGTTCTCGCGCTCCGGGGGGAGTTGCTCTGGAGCCGCAGCGACATCCACAATCCCCTCATCGGCAACTTCGGCGATGTCTCCGTGCCGGCCAGCGCCGGCACGACGGGGAATGTGAATCTCGTTGGGGCATCGGCCGACGCGGAGCTCACGCTCAGCCGGACGAGGTTCCAGCCCTATCTCATCGGTGGCGTGGGCGTCTTTCGGCGCGCGGTCGACCAGACGGTGCAGCAGGCCGCGGAGGACTTCCAGCATCTGACGGATGAGGAGACCGACTTCGGCTACAACGCCGGTGTCGGCGTTCGCTTCCACATCTCGCGGCTCGCGCTCTTCGCCGAGGCGCGCTACTACCACGTGACGACCGCTCCGCAGGCGACGAGCTTCGTTCCCGTGACGGTGGGGGTCTCCTTCTAGGTCCATCAACGACCGGCTGCCGGCGGCGGTCGGTCAGGGTCGTGCCAGGGCTCGAGGGCGAGGTTGCCCGGCCGGACGCGAGGCGCGCATGATTCGGCTCCGTGCAATGACGCCCCCGCGATCCAATAGCTGCGATGCTCCCGCCCTCCTCGCCCGACTCCGCGCCGCTCGCCGCTTCGCCGCCGCGCGCATCCCACCAGCCGACCTTCTGGGCGCTCCAGATAGGCGGATGGCTGGCCTTCATACTCGCGCTGATGGCGCCCTGGCTCGGCGTCGTCCCAGTTCGGTCGATGCTGGTGACGAAGGTGCCTCTGGCCGTCGCTGGCCTCGGAACCACGCTCATTCTGCGGTCGCTCTACCGCCGCCAACTGCTTGTGGAGAGAAGTAGCGCCCGCCTCATTGCAGCGGTCATTCTTGCGTCGGCGATTGGCGGCTGGATCTGGATCAACGCCGCCGCGACCCTCGTCCACTGGATCGACCCATCAGCGAACGAGCGAGCGGCGCTGATTCGGGCGACCCTCGATCGGATCGACGGGACGGTCTACTACGTTGTCGTCCTTCTCACCTGGAGCCTCATCTACCTCGGGATCGCTCACCACCGTGCCTGGCAGGCGGAGAGAGAGCGCGCGCTGGCGGGGGAGGCACTGGCGCAACGTGCCCGCCTCGCCGCGCTGCGCTATCAGGTGAATCCGCACTTTCTCTTCAACACCCTGAATGCGATCTCGACGCTGGTCGTCGAACAACGAACGAGCGACGCCTCGCGGATGATTTCCCGATTGAGCGATTTTCTCCGGCTGACGCTCGACGGCCCCGATGCGGAAGAGATCCCGGTGGATGCAGAGATCGACCTCGTCTCCCGCTACCTCGAGATCGAGAAAGTGCGGTTCGGAGATCGACTCGAGGTACACATCGAGGTCGATCGGGCGGTCCGATCGACGACCGTGCCGAGCATGATCCTCCAGCCGATCGTCGAGAACGCCGTATGTCATGGCGTGGCGCGATGTGAAGGGAAGCGGCGAATCGGTGTCTGTGCCCGCCGCCGAGATGGCGTGCTCGAGCTTTCGGTCGTCGACGATGGCCCCGGGCTGCCGCACGCCGCGGAGCGAGCGACCGGCCTCGGCCTCGGCATCACCCGTGATAGGCTGCGGCATGCGTATGGTGGGGCCGCGCGGCTGGATCTGTTCAACGAGGGCACGGGCGGCGCGAGGATCGTGCTTCACATCCCGCTGCAGCCGTCGGAGGAGAACGAGTCGGCACCGGCGGGTCGCCGCCTGGGCCGGCTGGTCGCCGCAGGGTGACGCCGATGCCGATTCGCGCCCTGGTTGTCGACGATGAGCCCCTGGCGCGTCAGGGGATCCGGGCCCGGTTGTCGCAGGCGACAGACGTCGAGATCGTCGGCGAGTGCGAGAGCGGCCGGGAGGCAATCGCCGTGATTCGCCGCCTGACGCCGGACCTCGTCTTCCTCGACGTGCAGATGCCTGGGCTGGACGGCTTCGGCGTGGTCCGGGGAGTGGGCGCGAGCCAGATGCCTCCGGTCATCTTCGTCACAGCACACGAGCGGCACGCGGTCCGAGCCTTCGAGGTCGCGGCCCTCGACTATCTGCTCAAGCCCATCGATGACGATCGCTTCAGCGAGGCCGTGGAGCGAGCGCGTCGGCAGATTGCCGACCGCCGCGACGGCACCCTGGCGCGTCGGCTGGCGAGCGTGCTCGCCGAATGCGCCGCGCCGCTGCCCGACGATCGACGGGCGACTCCGGCTCGAACAGACCGCTGGAGCGTGAAGGCGGGCGCACGAGTCGTCTTCGTGGACACGGA
>DASPTK010000036.1:0-9867 GCA_035623475.1 Gemmatimonadaceae bacterium
CCTCACCGAGAGCGCGTTTCGCAAATCGCTCAAGAATGGAGCGTTCGAGCGCGTGTACTATTTCTACGGCGATGACGACTTTCTGAAGGCGCGCGCCGTCGACGCGCTTGTGCAGCGCGCGACCGAGCCCGCGATACGGGCGTTCAATCTCGACGCGCGAGCCGGTGCCGATCTCGATCCCGACGCGGTGGACTCTCTCCTCGGCACGCCTCCCATGATGGCCGACCGGCGTGTTGTTGTCGTGCGGGACGTCGGCGCGCTGCGTAAGGGTGCGCGGGCGGTCCTCGACCGCTACCTGGCGCACCCTGCGCCGGACCTGGTGCTCGTTCTCGTCGCCACCGGTGGCGAGCGCGCACGCGTCGACCGAACGCTCGCCGATCGTGCGGCGGCCCTCGAGTTCCCGCCGCTCAGTGGCGAACGGGTGGCGAAGTGGATCGTGCACGAGGCGACGACGACGCACGGTGTCGCGATCAGCGCGGAGGCGGTGGCGCTCTTGCACCAGGCTGTCGGGAACGACCTACCCGCGCTCTCCTCCGAGCTGGACAAGCTCGTGAGCTTCACTGCGGGCGGCGATGTGGATGACGGAGCCGTCGCCGCTGTGGTCGGCGTTCGGCGCGGTGAGACGCTGGGAGATCTCCTCGATCGGGTCGGTGCGAGAGATGCGGCGGGTGCGATGGCTTTGCTCCCGCACATTCTCGAGCAGCCGAAGACGTCAGCGGTGTCGATTGTGATGGCGCTCACCACGCAAACGTTGGCGCTGGCGTGGGGGTTGGCGCGGCCGGGGCGCGCCGACTACTTCGCCTTCCTCAAGAGCGCAGGCGGGGTGTACGTCGGGCGACCGTGGGGGGACGCGGCGTCGGCGTGGGCGGCGGGCGGCCGGCACTGGACCAGGCCGGCGATCGACCGCGCCCTCGCCGCCCTGCTGGCGGCCGACATCGCCCTCAAGGAGAGTCGAGTATCGACGGATCTGCAGTTGCTCTCGACGCTCGTGCTCAGCTTGTGCGCGCCTGACGAGGGCGCCGTCCCGTCGGCCGCCTGAACGTGCGGACGGTGCGCCGCATCGTGCATCGCGTGGGGCGCGGGATCGCGATCGTCGCCCTGGCCTGCCTTGCGGCGCGCGCTCTTGCCGCGCAGGAGGGCGGCGGCACGTCGAGCGATACGACAGCGGTCGCTCCGGCCTCGGCGGTGACGCCTCCGGCGACGCCCGCCCTTGGCGCGGCCCCCGCTCCGGCTCCGGCGTCGGCGTCCGATTCCGTGTTTCTGCGGGCTCAGCGCCTGGCGGCAGAGGGACAGGGCGATGCGGCTCGATCGCTGGTGCAGCGCGAGCTCGAGGCGGCGCCGAACGGGTCGCCGCGCTACGTGGACGCGCTGTACTGGCGGGCGGTCGTCGCGGCCACGGCCGCCGATGCGGAACGCGACCTCCGGACGATCATCGTCGACTACCCGCTCTCCGATAGGGCCGGCGACGCGCTCATGCGGCTCGCCCAGCTCGAGATGACGCGCGGCGACAACGATCAGGCGCTGACCCACCTGCAGCGGGTCGTGGTCGAGCACCCCGACAACCCCACGCGCGCGCGGGCGAGCTTCTGGATGGCGCGCATGCTCTTCGATGCGCACAAGCTGCCCGATGCATGCCGTCGGTTGGCCGACGCCTCACAACATACGCCGCCGGAGCAGATCGAGCAGAAGAATCAGATCGATTTCTGGATGCAGCGGTGCAAGGGGGTGGACACGACGGTGGTTGCCGCGCGGACGACTGCTCCGACGAAGGCGCCGCCGGCGTCAGCGGCGCCCGCCCCGGCCGCGGCACCCACGAAGGCGCCCGCGGCATCCGCCGCTGCCCCGAAAGCGCCGACGGCGCCCGCGGCATCTGCCGCCACGAAAGCGCCGGCCCCGGCGCCGGCTCCGACAACAGCGCCCACCTCTCCGCCTGCCTCCTCGCCGTCGGCGACCCACACGCAGTACACCGTCCAGATAGCGGCGTACGACTCCCGGGCGTCGGCAGAGGCGCTGCGCGATGCGCTCCGTCAGCGGGGCATGGATGCGCGCGTCTACGGAACGGCGAAGCCCTTTCGGGTCCGCGTGGGACGCTACGACACGAAGTCGGCGGCCGACGCCGCGGCGGCGGACATGAAGGCGAAGA
Organism: Gemmatimonadaceae bacterium; assembly: GCA_035623475.1. Classification (GTDB taxonomy): domain Bacteria; phylum Gemmatimonadota; class Gemmatimonadetes; order Gemmatimonadales; family Gemmatimonadaceae; genus DASPTK01. The sequence goes on from DASPTK010000036.1 coordinate 2,144, forward strand.
AGCTGACCGTTTTCGTGACGGAGGCGGAGTCCCGGTGAGAAGCGACGTGGAGACCCCGCTGATGCAGCAGTACCGGGAGCTCAAGGCGCGCCATCAGGACGCGCTCATGTTCTTCCGAATGGGCGACTTCTACGAGATGTTCTATCAGGACGCGGAGACCGCCTCACGAGTCCTCGGCCTCACCCTCACGTCCCGCAACAACGGTGGCGCCGCCGATGTCCCGCTCGCCGGCGTCCCGGCAAAGGCGCTGAGCGAGTACCTTCGCCGCCTCGTGGCGCAGGGGTATCGAGTGGCCATCTGCGATCAGGTCGAGGACCCGAAGCTTGCGAAGGGCGTCGTGCGACGCGAGGTGGTAGAAACGGTGACGCCGGGCGCGGCCTTCGCCGACGATCTTCTCGACCACTCCCGCAACAACTATCTCTGCGCGTTGCGCGCCGATGGCTCGGGAATGATCGGCGTGGCGGCGGCCGATCTCTCCACCGGCGAGCTGCGGCTCACCCTCACGACCCGGGACGATCTCGAGGCCGTCCTGGCGCGGCTCGCGCCGAACGAGATTCTCCTCCCCCGGGGCGACCAGAGCCTCGGCCCGCGTGGACCGGGCTCGGCGCAAGCGCTGGTCACCGAGCGCGAAGCGTGGGAGTTCGATCCCGCCCTGGCGACCGACGATCTCGTCAGGCACTATGCCCTGACCTCGCTTGAGGGCTTCGGAATCTCGGCCGGGGATGCCGCCGCGGTCGGGGCCGCCGGCGCGCTCGTGCGCTACCTCCGTGAGCTCCAGCCGACGGGGCTTCCGCATCTGGCGAGGCCGATTGTGGATCGAGCGGGCACGACGATGCCGCTCGACGAGATGACGCGGCGGAACCTGGAGCTCACCGAGTCGCTTCGTGGCGGGCGCCCCGAGGGAACGTTGCTCGATGTGCTCGACCGGACGTGCACGGCGATGGGGGCGCGTCGTCTGCGCAGCTGGATCCTCGCTCCTCTTACCGACCAAGCGGCGATCGAGCGGCGATCCGCGGCGGTCGAGGCACTCGTCGGCGACGCGCTGGCGCGCGAGGCACTGAGGACGGTGCTCGACAGCGTGCGTGACGTGGAGCGGCTGGCCGCCAAGGCGGCGGCCGGGCGGGCGAGCCCGCGTGAGCTCGGAGCGCTCGGGGCCTCGCTCGGCCGATTGCCCGACGTCGCCCGCGCCGCCGCACGCGTCTCCCGTGGCGTCACCGGCACCGACGCTGGCGTGCTCGACGACATCCTCGAGCAGTGGGACGATTGCGCCGAGCTCGCGCGCGAGGTCGCTGCGACCTTGGTCGATCGGCCCCCCGCGGCGATCGGCGAGGCGGAGACGGTCCGGCCGGGGGCGGATCAGGATCTCGACGCGCTCCGCGCGCTCCAACGGGGCGGGAGGGACGCGATCGCCAACATCCAGGCGGCCGAACGGGAGCGCACCGGTATCAACTCGCTCAAGGTCGGATACAACAAGGTGTTCGGCTACTACATCGAGATCACCAACGCCAACCGGCATCTCGTTCCCGAGGATTATCAGCGCCGGCAAACGCTCGCGGGGGCGGAGCGCTACGTCACCCCCGACCTCAAGGCGTACGAGGAGCGAGTGCTGACGGCCTCGGAGCGGATCGAGGAGCGCGAGCGAATGCTCTTCGGCGCGCTGCAACAGCACGTCGGGGCGGCGATCGGACGCCAGCAGGCGGTGTCGAGCCGGCTCGCCGATCTCGACGTCGTGGCATCGCTCGCCGAGGTTGCTGTGCGCGAGTCCTACGTACGGCCCGAGTTGACGACGGACTACGCGCTCGAGATCACCGGCGGCCGACACCCGGTCGTCGAGCGCATGATGCCGCGCGAGCAATTCATCCCGAACGACGTCTGCCTCACCTCTGACGCGCCGGTGATCGTGCTCACCGGTCCCAATATGGCGGGAAAGAGCACGATCCTTCGCCAAATCGGATTGATCGCGCTGCTGGCGCAGATCGGCAGCTTCGTGCCCGCCTCCCGCGCCCGCATCGGCATCGCGGATCGCGTCTTCACCCGAGTCGGGGCGAGCGACAACCTGGTGCGTGGGCAGAGCACGTTCATGGTGGAGATGGCGGAGACGAGCGCCATCCTCCACACGGCGACGCGCCGGAGTGTCGTGCTGCTCGACGAGATCGGCCGGGGGACGTCTACCTACGATGGCGTCTCGATCGCTTGGGCGGTCACAGAGCATCTGCACGACACGATCGGCTGCAAGACCGTGTTCGCCACTCACTATCACGAGCTCACGCAGCTCGCCGATGCGCTTCCCGGCGTGCGCAATTACACCGTCGCAGTCCGGGAGGTCGGTGACGAGGTCCTCTTCCTCCATCAGCTGGTGCCCGGGGGCGCGGACCGCAGCTATGGCATCGAGGTCGGTCGGCTCGCCGGATTGCCGGTGCCTGTTCTCGCCCGGGCACGCGCCGTGCTTCGGCTGCTCGAGGGGGGTCACCTCGTGGGCGCGCTGCCCGCGAGCCCCGACGACCAGCTCACCCTCTTCGCGCCGGCGCTGCACCCGGTGCTCGAGCGGCTCAAGGCCATCGATCCGGATGGACTGACCCCGCGTCAGGCGCTCTCGGTGCTGGCTGAGCTGCGCGACCTCCTCTAGGAGACGCGCCCGCCGGTCACGTGGGCGTCGGCTTCCCCGCCGCCCGGGCGAGGTACTCGGCGGACTTCCCGCGCGGGATGCTCAGCGTCTGCCAGGCGCTCGACTGGAGGTGCTTGGCGAGGAAGATGATCTGCCCCACGTGCGACGCGGTGTGGGCGAGCGACCGGTTGATCGCTTGCACGACCGTGTGCGGCTCGCCGCGGATGATCACGGTCGCCAGGATGTCGGCCTCGCCAAGGGAGCCGATGCTGTCGAACATGCGCTGCCATCCGTCTTCCCACGCCTTCATCAGGCTGGCGCGCGAGTCCCCGTCACGCTGCTCGAACTCCTGATCGCGCTGGCGAGCCGGCTTCTCGCCGTCGCTGGTGAGAAAGTCCGTCCACCGCGAGCGCAGGTTGCCCGAGATGTGCTTCACGATGAGCGCCAGACTGTTCGACTCGTCGTCGATCGTGCGGACGAACGAGGCGTCGTCGACTTGCTCGAGCGCGCGGTCGGCGAGGCGCTTGTACGTGCGGAAGACGTTCTGGGCGTCGTCGAGGATCGCCCGGGCGGGGGAGGAGGAGCTCCGAGCTTTCGCCTGGTCTGGGGTCATCGAGGGTCGGAAGCAAGAGTCGAGAGAGCCGCCTGGCTGAAAGTCATCGCCGATGCGGCATGTGATACCGGTGCGAGAAAATGGCCTGCTGTGGCGCCGTCGCCAACGGCTCAGCGGGCTCGTCCGCCCCTCGGCCGCTCCTGTTGACATTCGACAGGGCGAATGCCACTCTTGTAGATATTCTACAGGAGCTTCGTGCGTGCCGCCGACCACCGACCTGCTGCAAGGAACGCTCGACCTCCTCATCCTGAAGACGCTGAGCCTCGAGCCGATGCATGGCTGGGGGATCTCGCAACGCATTCGGGCGGCATCGGGCGCGGTTCTGCAGGTCAATCAGGGCTCGCTCTACCCCGCACTCCACCGGCTCGAGGAGCGTGGCTGGATCGACGCCGAGTGGGGCGCATCGGAGAACAATCGGCGGGCGAAGTTCTACCGCCTGACCCCTGTCGGGCGCCGTCAACTCGGTGAAGAGGCAGCGACGTGGCGCCAGTTCACCTCCGCTGTCCAGCTTGTCCTACAGGCGACCTGAGGCCGCGCCACTGTGAACGCGCTCACCCGCCTCCTCCGCCGGATCCGATCGCTCGTGCGTCGCCGGGAACTCGACCGTGAGCTCGATGACGAGTTGGCCTTTCACCTGGAGATGGAGGCGGCAGCGGGCGTTCGGCGTGGGGCCTCGCCCGAGCTGGCGCAGCTCGCCGCCCGGCGGTTGTTCGGCGGCGTGGCGAGGATCAAGGACGAATGCCGTGACGCGCGCGGGGTGATGCTGGTGGAGGATGCGACGCGCGACGTCCGTATCGCCATGCGATCGCTCCGACGGACTCCCGGCTTCACCCTGATCGCCATCCTCACCGTCGCGTTAGGTATCGGCGCCAACACGGCGATCTTCAGCGTCGTGCGGGGTGTGCTGCTGCGCCCCCTTCCGTATCCGGACGCGGACCGGCTCGTGCGCATCTGGCAGAAGACCACCGATGTGAGCGCCGACCGAGGGAGCGATCGCGCCGCTGTCTCCCCGGTGGACATCGATGACTGGCGCGCGCAGCGGCGCGTGCTGGCCGAGCTGGGCGGCTACTGGTTCGCCGAAGGAGCGAGCGGCATCGATCTCACGGGAGAAGGAGAGCCACAGCGGTTGTCGGCGGCCTTCGTCACGCCGGGCTTCTTCGCCACGCTCGGACTCCCGGCAGTCGTCGGCCGGCTTCCACGCGATGACGAGATGGTACGGGGCGCCGACGATCATGTTGTCGTGCTCGCCTACGGCTTCTGGAAGCGCCAGTTCGCCGGCGCATCATCGGTCATCGGCAAGCCGCTGACGCTGGGCGGCGAATCGTACACCGTTGTCGGGGTGGCCTCGCCTGACGAGGGAGCGATGACGCCATCGGTGGAAATCTTCATCCCCGTGTCGACAATGCCTGACGCGTCGGTCCCCCGACTCCGACAGGTGCGCTGGATGGATGTGATTGGTCGCATGCGGAGCGAAGCGACGATCGCCGAGGCGCGCACGGAGGTGAATGCGATCACCGGGCGGCTGGCTGCCGCCTACCCGGAGGATCGCGCCTGGGGAGGGGCCACCGTGGAGCCGCTCCTCGATGCCGTGGTGGGCGAGGTGCGGCCCGCGCTTCTCGTCCTCATGGGCGCGGTGGCGGTCGTGCTCCTGGCCTCCTGCGTCAACCTGGCGAGCCTTCTCCTCGCCCGCGCCACCACTCGCGGGCGCGAGATGGCGGTGCGAATGGCGATGGGAGCGGGGCGCGGCCGGCTGGTGCGTCAGATGCTCGCCGAAAGCCTCGTTCTGGCGGCCGTCGGGGGACTGCTCGGGCTCGGCCTCGCCGAGGCGGGAGCGAAGGGGTTGGTAATGCTCGGCGGAGCACAGCTCCCGAGGGGCGGCGAGGTTCGACTGGACGGCGCGGTCGTTCTCTTCGCATCGGCGATCTCCCTGCTCACCGGCATAGCGTTCGGCCTCGTCCCCGCCCTGCGTGCGTCGGCGCCTCGACTGCACGAAATGCTCAAGGAAAGCGCGCGTGACACGGGATGGGGCTCACGCCACCGCCTTCGCGCGATGCTCGTCGTCGGGGAAGTCGCGCTGGCGGTGATTCTCGTGGCCGGCGCGGGTCTTGTCCTACGCAGCTTCGCCCGGTTGGTGGCGATCGACCCCGGCTTCCGGCCGGACCATATCGTCGGCGTCAACTTCACCATGTCGGATGTCCGGCACTCGACCGTGCCGGAAATGGAGGAGTACTACACCGATGTCCTGCGGAGCGCTCGCGCCGTGCCGGGCGTCATCTCGGTCGCGGCCACGCGCGATGTTCCCCTTCGCGGCGGCGGTGAGCGCTACAGCTTCGTGCCGGAAGGGATGCGCGTGTCCTCGATCGACGACGCACCCTGGGCCCGCGTGATGCACGTGAGCGATGGCTTCTTCCGCACGCTGGAGATTCCCCTGCTGGCCGGTCGCGACTTCGGGCACGTCGATCGGTCGGGCGCGCCGGCGGTCGTGGTGGTGAACGAGACGCTGGCGCGGCGCTTCTTTCCCGGCGCGAGTGCCGTCGGCCGGACGCTCGACTTCGGCGGCTCGACCGTTCGCATCATCGGCGTCGTCGGGGACGTGCGACAGATTGCGCTCGAGGAACCGGCGACGCCGATGTTCTACCTCAGCAATCTCCAGAATCTGCGCGTCCAGGTGAACCTCTTGGCGAGGACGCGCGATGACCCGATTCCTCTCGTGCACGCTCTCGAGAGCGCGATTCGCTCCGTGGACGGCGAGCAGACGATAACCTCCGTGTTCACGCTCGATGACGTCGTACGTGGCGCGCTTGCCCGCCCACGTCTGCTCACGGTGCTGTTGGGCCTCTTCGGTGGCGCAGGCCTGGTCCTCGGTGCACTCGGCATCTACGGCGTGCTCTCCTATTTGGTAGGGGAGCGCCGCCGCGAGATCGGCGTGCGCCTCGCGCTCGGAGCGGAGGGACGAGACGTGCTCCGAACGATCGTCTCTCGAGGGCTCCGCTTGGCCACCGCGGGGACGGTCATCGGCGTCGTCGGCGCCCTCGCCCTGACACGCCTCATGGCGAGCGTCTTGTACGAGGTCGAGCCGAACGACCCACTGACCTTCGGGGGCGCCGTCGTCGTGCTGACGCTCGTCGCGCTGCTCGCCAGTGTGCTTCCGGCGCGTCGCGCCGCGCGCACCGACCCCGCGGTAGCCCTCCGCGGGGAGTAACGCCTCTCCTCGGGCTTTTCCCGACATGCTTCCCGGAGAATCCCGATAGGCGGTTTTGCCTCGGCGCAGGAGCTTTCGAGCAGACACATCACACGCTCGAACACGCGATGGGGGCGCAGAATCAAATGCCAGCTACAATAGTCACGGACACGACGCGCGATCCGGGCCGCAAGTCGACCGCGCGGCCGATCGGTCCGGTGCTAGTTGCCACCGATGGGTTGGAGGCGTCGGACGGCGCTTTCGCGGCGGCTCACCTGCTCGACCTGCATCGGGGAGCGGAAGTGCGTGTGTTCTCCGTGCTCGAGCCCCTGCCGCTCGTTGCACCCGATATGGCCGCCCTGGCCTACGCGCCCGAAGTGGAAGAGGCGAGGCGGTCGGATCTCAACGATCGCGTGCAGCGGCAGCTTCGACGGAGCGTGCCAGCCGGAGCAAACTGGCAGATCGAGTTCGAGCTGGGGCAACCGGCGCCCGTCATCGCCCGCGCTGCGCGTGGGGGGAAGGTAGGTCTCCTGCTAACGGGGCTTCGGCGGCATGGCATGGTCGATCGCGCCATCCACGGCGAAACGGTTCTGCAGCTCCTTCGCCTAACCGACGTTCCCGTACTGGCAGTCGCTCCCGGGTTTACCGCGCTCCCAGGCCGGGTGATCATAGCGACCGATTTCAGCGACGTCAGCCTGCGAGCGGCTCGGGCGGCGCTCCCGATCATGCGCGAGAACGCAATGATTTACCTCGTGCACGTCGTACCGCGTCAGGTGGCATGGAATGTCTCGCCCACATACGAGGAAGCATATCGGGCGAGCCTCGGGCAGGCGTTCGATGAGTTCGTGGCGGCGCTTCAAGCCCCGGCCGATGCTCTCGTGGAGCCGATCACGTTGTACGGCGACCCGGCCACGGAGATCCTGGCGATGGCGAAGGCCGCAGACGTCGACCTCATCGTGACCGGGACACAGGGACGCGGCGCCTTCGCGCGACTTCTGCTCGGAAGCGTTGCGACCGGCCTCGTACACGGTGCTCCATGCAGCTTGCTCGTCGCACCCCCGACCTCGGTGCGGGAAGAGCCCGTCAGTCCGGGTGCGAGCAGGCGTGGGCTGGTCGCTGTGCCGCAAAAGGAATGGCAGAAGCGTCTGGCAGCGTTCACCGAGCGGCATACCGGACGCCGTAGCATGATCGAGATCGATGACCCCGATCTCGGTGCGCAGTCCCAGGCCCTGGACTACCCCTTCCTCGGAGTCGACTACGACCACAAGGACGGCCGCGTGGAGATCATGCTCGGTGACGCCGAAGCGGGAAAGCGCCACCTGACC
>DASPTK010000037.1:0-13186 GCA_035623475.1 Gemmatimonadaceae bacterium
TCGCTGCTGTCGCATCGGTCTACAGCATTGTACACTCGAGCGTCACGCACTGATCGCGGCGAAACTGCCACCTGTTGAGCCTTGTGTTGAACGATGAGTGAGCTCACGCCGAGCGGGCAGCGAATGACCGTTCCATCGACGCCGATTCCGGCGCCAGTCCTCGGCCGCGGATACGAGGACGGGGCGGAGCCCGGGCTGGAGCCGATCGACATCAAGGAGGTGCTGGCCGTTCTCTGGCGGCACTTCTGGCTCATCCTTCTCGTCACCGGTCTCACCCTCGCCTTCACCGCGTACAGAACGCTCAAGGAAGAGCGGCAGTATCGCGCGACTGCCGTCATCCGGTTGGTCGATGCTCGCCGCGCGCTCGCCGGAAACATCGACAACGCCCAAGCGCAGCCGATGGGCGGTGCGTGGACAGACCCGATCGCATCGCAGCTGCAGGTGTTGCGCAGCCGTGGCGTTGCCTCGGCAGTGGTCGATTCGCAGCCACTCGGGTTGCGCGTGGATGTCGATGGCTTCCCCGCACAGCTCGTTGACGATGTCACCGTAGTCGAGAAGAATGCGCCCCTCGACTCGATACACATTCACTTCACCCCTAACGACTTTGTTGCGAGCGGTAGGTTCGGTAGGGAACGGTCTGCGTACAATCGCCCGATCCAGTTAAATGGCGTGCGGTTCCTCATGACCGGACCTTTCACTCGTGACGGGAGATTGACCGTCACGTCCCAAGACGCCGGAATCGACCGTGTCCTCGGGAGCCTCAGCGCTCGAAGCCGCGAACGGACCGACGTGGTCGACGTTACCTATACGGCGAACGATCCATACATCGCGCAGCAAGTGGCGAACGCGGTTGTCCAAACTTTTCGATGGGTGAATGCAGACAGAGCTCGCATGCAATCTCGTCGCCGGCGAATCTTCCTTGAAGAGCAGCTCAAGACGACTGACGAGGCCCTGCAAGCCGCCTCCGATCGCCTCATCGCATTTCGTGCGGATAAGAACGTCCTCGGTTCGTCGAAAGACATGGTCAGTGCGAGCCAAACGAACTTGATGAACCTCGACATTCAACGAGGGCAGTTGGCGGCGAACCGCCAGGTTTACGAGTCGCTGCTCGAAGGTCTGAAGCCACCCAGCTCCGATGAGAAACGCCGGGCCGTCCGCGCGCTGGTTGCCTCTCCCGGCGTGTCGGCCAATCCAGTAGTCGTTGGCACGTACACGCAGCTGGTGAAGTACCAGACCAGCCGCGACTCAATGGCGATGGGCCCTGCGCCTGTGGCGCCAACTAATCCCGACTTCAAGCGCTTGAACGCGTTGATCGACGATACTGAATCCAGCCTCTTCGATGCCGTGGAGAGTCAGATCACCTCCGTGGATGCGCAGATTGCCGCGCTCGACGAGTTGCGAAAGCGGTACACCCAGTCGATTCAGACACTTCCGTCGACGCAGGCGGAGGAGGCCCGGCTCACCGAGCAAGTCGACGCAGCCCGCAAACTCGCCGATCAGCTGCGCGACGACTACCAGCGCGCGCGCATTGCGGAGGCGGTAGAGGCGGGCCAGGTGGAAGTAGTTGACCTCGCGACACTCCCTTACGCGCCGATCGGCACGCGCCGCAGGGCGAAGCTGCTCGCCGGCCTCATCGTCGGCCTCCTGCTCGGCTCCGGTGCTGCGCTCCTGCTCGAGCGGCTCAACACCGCCATCCGCCGACGCGAGGAGATCGAGCACTACCTGCAGGTACCTGGTCTCGCCGTGATCCCGCAGATCGTCGGCGGCAATGGGCCGCCTAACAGGCTGCGCGTCGGGCGGATGTGGGTGCCATTCCCATCACGCCTCGTGAATGGCGCGCGGCAGAAGTCGAACGGGCATTCTCTCGTGACGCTGTCGAATCTCCGCTCTGGCGGCGCCGAGGCGTTCCGCACCCTCCGTACGAACCTGATCTTCTCGAACGCCGTACAGCAGCTGCGAACCCTTGTCGTCACGAGTCCGTCGCCGCAGGAAGGAAAGACGACCACCGCTGCAAACCTCGCGGTGACATTCGCCCAACAGGGGCTGCGCGTTGTGCTGGTCGACTGTGATCTCCGGCGTGCCCGTCTGCACACCGTCTTCCGGGCGCCGCGTGAGCCGGGATTCACTCAGCTCCTGCTCGGCCAGAAGACACTCGAGGAGGTGGTGCAGCCGACGGACGTCGAAGGGCTCTGGCTCATCCCCGCCGGTGCGCTGCCGCCCAATCCGTCGGAACTGCTCGGCGGCGCGCAGACACGGGCCACACTCGAGCGACTCAAGAAGGAGTTCGACGGCGTGATCATCGACACGCCGCCGGTGCACGTCGCCGCCGACTCGCTCATCCTCGGGAAGCTCTCCGACGGCGTGCTGCTCGTGCTGCGTGCCGGCCGGACCGACCGCAGCTCGGCGGTCGATGCGCGGCAGCGGCTGGGGAACCTCGGCGCGCGCGTCGTCGGCGCGGTGCTGAACGACCCGGATCACAAGGTGCCGCAGTACGGCGGGTACTACTACTACTACGAGTACGGCGAGCCCGAGAAGTAAGATGGCCGCCGAGCGGCAGTCTCCCGCCGCCGCGACTCCGGAAGCCGAGTTGGTGTACGCGTGTAGCCGTCCGCGGATCGACGCGGGGCGCACCGAGCGCGTACGCGCCGCCGCTGCACGCGTGCGGAACTGGCCGTGGGTTGTTCGGGCCGCCGGCGCGCACGCGGTGCTGCCCGCGCTCCACCGCCAGCTCGCCGCGGCCGCCTGCGCGCCTGACGAGGTGCTCCGCGAGACGGAATCGCTTGCGCGAGGGATCGCCTTCCGGAACATCGCCCTCGCCCAAGCATTGGTGGACGTCCTTCGGCGCCTCGACGCTGCCCGTATGAGCGCGATGGTAGTGAAGGGTCCGGCGCTCGCGATCACCGCGTACGGCGACCTCGCCTTTCGACAGTTCGGCGATCTGGACATCATCGTGCCGCGCGCACGGGTGGCTGCGGCCATCGACGCGCTGTCGGACGACGGATGGTTGCGCGGTGCGCCCCTCGCGGCTGGCCAGGAGGCCGCACTCCTCGATGCGGACTACCACTCCGTTCTGGTGAGCGAGCGCGCGCAGTGTGCGCTCGAGATTCACTGGGCGCTCGAACGCCCGCACGCCGGGGCCTCCTTCGATGCCGAGTGGTGTCGCGAGCGCGCGATGCGGTTCCATTTGGGGGGGCGTACTGCCGAGACCCTCACCCCCGAGGCGTCGCTCATCTATCTCTGTGCTCACGGGGCGAAGCACCTCTGGTGCCAGCTTCGTTGGGTGTGCGACGTGGCCGAGGTCATCGCGTCGGCCACGATCCCCTGGGACTCTGTGATGAGCACGGCCCGCGCCGCGCACATGGAGCGCATACTCTCGCTCGGGCTTCGGCTCGCCCACGACCTGTGCGATGCGGCGGTGCCGGCGCCGGTGCTGGCGACACTGCGCGTAGATGACACCGTGCGGGAGCTCGAGGCCGAGGCCCGAGCCCGCATCGCGGTCGCAACCGGCCTGCCGACGACCGCCGAGACTGCGACGATCGTCCGGTATCAATGGCGGGCGCGCGACCGGGCGCGGGATCGGCTCCGCCTCGCCGCCGACCTCCTCTTCTCGCCGCAGCTCACCGATGTCGAGGTGGTGCCACTCCCGACAGCGATGCGCGCGGCATATTACGTGCTACGCCCGGCTCGGCTGGCCGGCAAGTATGCGCGTCGTCTCTCGGCCAAGCGTGATCCACGCGAGTCCCCGTCGTGAAACCACACACTCCTCGCTCGACACACTCCCGCTGGCGAAAGCAATGACCAGAGTGCGAAGCGATAGGCCGATCGCGGCGTCTGACCGCTCGGCCCGCGAGGCTGGCCGCGCGACAGCGAGCGACTTGCTCGCCGTCGCGCGTCAGGCGCTCCTGGCCGAGGCGGATGCGATCCGTGGCGCCGCCGATCGGCTCGGCGATGGGTTGCTGGCCGCTGCCGATCTCATCGTGAGCCGCGAAGGCAAGGTGATCGTCACGGCGCTCGGCAAGTCCGGCCATATCGCCAACAAGATCGCCGCCACGTTATGCAGCACCGGGACGACGGCGGTCTTCCTCCATGCCGGCGAGGCCGTACACGGCGATCTGGGCGTGTATCGCCCGGGCGACGCGACGATTCTCATCTCCAAGAGCGGCACGACGGCAGAATTGGTTCAGCTTCTGCCGACCCTCCGGCAGTTCCAATCGCCGCTCATCGGCATCATCGGCAACATGAACTCACCGCTCGCGCGCGAGGTCGATGTCTGCCTCGATGCCACCGTTCCACGCGAAGCTGATCCGTTGGACCTCGCCCCCACCGCCAGCACCGCCGTCGCACTGGCGCTCGGGGATGCGTTGGCCGCGGTCCTGATGCACATCCGCGGCTTCCGAGAGCAGGACTTCGCGCGGCTGCATCCCGCCGGGCAGCTCGGCCGCAACCTCTGGCTCAAAGTCTCCGACGTGATGCACCGAGGCGACGAGGTCGCCTGGCTCACGGAGAAGAGTCCGGTGCGCGAAGTCGTCATCGCGATGACGCAACGCCCCCTCGGCGCCGCATGTGTCGTTCGCCCCGATCACACGCTCCTCGGAATCATCACCGATGGCGACCTGCGCCGCACTCTCCAGACGCACGACGACATTCGCGCGCTCATCGCCGCCGATGTCATGACCCGCCGGCCGATCGTCATCGACCCGCATTTGACCCTTCTCGATGCAGTGCGTCGAATGGAAGAGCGCCAATCGCAGCTGTCCGTGCTGCCGGTGGTCGACGAGAACGGAATCTGCGTCGGCCTTGTGCGCATCCACGACATCTACCAGGCGGCGCGCCGCTAAGCCATCTTCTCGCGCAACGCTCCTTCACCGCTCGAGCGAGCCCCGACAAATGACCGAAGAACACGTGGCGGGTGATCCGCTATTCGATCTACGCCAACGGACGATCGTTCTTACCGGTGGGTGTGGCCTCATCGGTCGCGCTCTCGCTCGCGCCTTTCTCGACCGAGGCGCGCGCGTGGCGATCGTCGACATCGCGGCCGCCCGCCCTCAAGACGTAGCGGGCACGCTCGGCCCCGATGCGGCGGGTTTCGTTGCCGACGTCTCGAACGCCGCCGAGGTGAGCGCGCTCGTCCGCGCAGTCGTCTCGCGCTTCGGTCGCGTGGACGTGCTGGTCAACAATCACCAGTTCAAGCCCGCCGGTTTCACCGAGGCGCGTGCCGAAACTTTTCCCGACGAACTCTGGGATTCCATTCTGCGCGTGAATCTCACCGGCACGTTCCTCACGTGCCGGGAGTTCGGTCGCGTGATGCTCGAGCAGGGGAAGGGTAGCATCATCAATGTCGCGTCCACGTATGGTGTCGTGTCGTCGAATCCCGATCTGTACACCGGCAACAGCTTGGGTAATCCGGTTGCGTATTCGGCGAGCAAGGGCGGCGTCATCATGCTCACCAAGTACCTTGGCGCCTACTGGGCGGAGCGCGGAGTGCGAGTGAATTGCGTCACTCCGCATGGGGTGCTCAACAACCACGAACAGGGGTTTGTCGAGCGCTTCCGCGCCAAGTCGCCGATGCGGCGACTGATGACGGCCGACGAGGTGATTGGCGCGGTGATCTTCCTCGCCTCCGATGCCTCCTCCTATGCGACGGCGAGCAACGTTCTGATCGAGGGCGGCTGGACGGCGTGGTAGCGGCACAGGTGCCCGGGAAGCGACTTGCCATCCACACCACGGCCTTTCCCGCGGCGATTCCCTTTCTGGGCGAGTGGCACCGGTCAGTGCGGGCGCAGAGCGATCGCACCTTCGACCTCTGGGTGAGCCTCGACGGCCTGACGAGCGGCCAGGTCGAGGCCGCGTGCGACACGCGCGTGGATGCCTGCTGGGTGGCCGTCACGCCGGGCACGACGCCCGCATCGATCAGGCAAGAAGCGATCGAGCAGATGTCCGACATGTACGATGCCGTGATGACGGTCGATTGCGACGACGTCTTGCGGCCGAGTCGGGTAAGCGCGGCCCGCGCCCGGCTCTTCGGTGGCGGCGAGGGAGCGAACGACGATCTGATCGCCTGCGCACTCGACGTCATGGATGAGAACGGCCAGCGCCTCGGGATCACCTTTGCGCCACCCAGTGGCGTGGATCCCGTCGCCATTCTGCCTCGCTACAATGTCTTCGGGCTGTCGAACAGCGTCTTCCGGATGCCGCTCCTTCGCCGCTGCCTCCCTCTTCCCCCCTCGTGTGTCGCCTACGACTGGCTGCTCGCCTCGCGTGCGTACGCGCTGGGGGCGCGGCTGTCGTTCGATGACACGGCGCGGGTGGGGTACCGGCAATACTCGAGGAACACGGCTCGGGTGCTGCCGCCATTCGATGCCGAGACCGTTCGCCTGGCGACGGCTCGCGTGATGGAGCACCATCGCTACATGCTCGATGAGGGCTGGCCGGTGCCGCCGCCCTTTCGGGCGGAGCTCGAGGAGGCGCGGCAGCGGGTGACACGCTTTGCCGCCGCCATTGCCGACTCCGCGCTCTTGGAGCGGTATCTGGCGGCGTTGAACCGGCTCACCCCCTGGTTCGTCTGGTGGTGGAGCGTGGCTCACCCTGAATTGGAGGATGTGTGGAATCGCTGATGATCGCCGGCCGGCGCGTGGGCGCCGGTGACCCGCCCTACATCGTCGCCGAGATTGGCGCCAATCACAACGGCGACATGGTGCTCTGCCGCCGATTGATCGAGGCAGCCGCCGCCTCCGGCGCCGACTCGGTGAAATTCCAATCATGGACGAAGGGCTCGCTCATCGGACGCGCCGAGTACGCGCGCAACACGACCTACAACAAGGGCGTGCGCCAGCCGTCACTCGAGGACGCCGTGGAGCGCTACCAGCTGGGGGAGCGTGAGCATCGCGAGATCGCCGCACACTGCGCGCGCGTCGGCGTCACCTTCTTCTCGAGCTGCTTCTCGCCCGAAGAGGTCGACCTCCTCGAGTCCCTCGACACGCCGGCGTACAAGGTGGCGTCGATGGATGTGAACCACCTCCCGCTGCTCGAGTACATCGCGCACACGCGGAAGCCGGTGATCCTGTCGACGGGTATGGCGACCCTCGGCGAGGTGGAGCGCGCCATCGGCGTGCTTCGCAAGGGCGGCTCGGGGCCGATCGCCCTCCTCCACTGCCTGTCGGTCTATCCGTCGCCGCCGAGCGAGATCAGCCTGCGCACCATGAAGACCTGGCGCGTCGCCTTCGACGTGCCGGTGGGGTACAGCGATCACTCGTTAGGCACGGCGGTGCCGATCGCCGCGGTGGCGCTCGGCGCGTGCATGATCGAGAAGCACTTCACGGTCGACAAGACGCTCGAAGGGTGGGATCACTCGATCTCGGCCGATCCGGCGGAGATGCGCGCACTCGTGGATGGCTGCCGAGCCGCCTACGAGGCGCTCGGCTCGACGGCCCGCGTCGTCGGTGCGGCGGAGGTGGACAAGCGGAAGGTCTTCCGCCGCCGGATGGTGGCGCGACGGGCGATGAAGCGCGGCACGAAGCTCACCGCCGCTGATGTCGACTTCAAGCGACCGGGGACGGGCATCCAGCCGGACGAGCTCGCCTACGTCGTGGGGCGCGCGATCACCCGCGATGTGGACGTCGATGAGGAGCTCGAGTGGTCGGACCTGGGGTAGCGCGCCCGCAGGGGAAATCGCTGCGCGTCGTCCTCTTCGGCGACGGGCAGTGGGCGGCCGATACGGTCGAGCGCCTCGCGCCTGGACCGCATCGCGTGGTCGGCGTCGTGCTGCGCGTCCGCCCCACCGATGCGACCCTCGACGACGCCGCGCGGCGCGCCGGCATCCCCGTGAAGCAATTCGCGAACGTGAACGGCGATGAGCTCCGGCGGTGGCTGGACTCGGTCGCCCCCGATATCAACCTCTCGATCGCCTTCGATCAAATCGTCAGGCGCCCGCTGCTCGAAGCCCCGCCGCACGGATTCTTGAACATCCACGCGGGGAAGCTCCCGGCCTATCGGGGGCGGAACGTCGTCAACTGGGCGATCATCAACGGCGAAACGGAGATCGGCCTCACCGCCCATCTCATGGACGAGGGGATCGACACCGGAGACATCCTCCTCCAGCGCGTCCTCCCGATCGGGTGGACCGATGGCTACGGTGACGTCCTTCGGCGCGTCACGGCGGCCGTGCCAGCCCTGGTGGTCGAGACTTTGGACGCCATTGCGGCTGGCACCGCCCGCCGGCACCCCCAAGATCCCGCCGGGGCGACGTACTTCGGCGGACGCCAGGAAGGGGACGAATGGCTCGACTGGAGCGAGCCCAGCCACAGGCTGCATAACAAGATCCGTGCGATCACCCGGCCCGGTCCCGGCGCCCGGACGACCCTTGAGGGGGATGTGGCTATCATCTGGCAGGCCTTCTTCGATCCCGCCTGGCCAAAGTACATCGCTACGCCGGGTCAGGTCGTAGGAAGAGAGGAGGGGGGCGTCCTGGTGAAAACTGGGGACTCCACTCTCCTCGTTCGCGAAGTTCAGCTCGCCTCCAGGGCCCCCGAGACGCCGAGTTGGCGCGTAGGGACCAGACTCGGCGTCGATATTCACACAGTCGTCGAACAGATGGCGCGGCGGATGCAGAGAGAGAGAGGCGAGCGGATCTGACTCCCATGCTGTCACGCGCTTGGCCAGGCTGTAACGATTTGTAAACCAGTTTCGGGAACGTCGACCTCGCGAAAAGCCGTCGACTGTCACATAGTGTCGAAATCCGGCCTCTCGATGTTGACCGTCCCGCTCAGCGGACCTATGGTACCGTCTCCCAGAAGACCAGCCGCTCCGACGGCGCTCGCCCCGCATCCAGGGTCGACGGTGGAGACGGTGCCGACGGAGGAAGAAGCCGCTGTGACTGCAGCTTACCCTAGGGACGAGATGGCCCAACGTCTCGCCCAGGTCATCGTCTCCCCCGCGCTCCCGATCCAGGACGCACTCGAGCGGCTCGAGGCTGCCGGTACCGGAGTGCTCCTCCTCGCCGGCGACGACCGAGTCCTCTTCGGCGTCGTCAGTGACGGCGATATGCGGCGCCACTTCCTCTCACGGGAGCCGCTCACCGAGCCCTGTAGTCGGATCGCTACCCGAAAGCCGCTCGTCGGCCGCGTCGGCATGTCGGAAGCCGACATCCTCGACCTGATGGACCACGGCCTCGACTACGCCGTGAATCACGTTCCGATTCTCACGGCCGACGGGGTGATCGACTCCCTCATGCTGCGTGAGGACCTGAGCGTTGCCGCTCACCCCCAGATGAGCGCCGTCATCATGGCTGGCGGAGCTGGCACCCGTCTGCGTCCCCTCACGGAGGGCACACCGAAGCCGATGCTGCCGGTGGGCGATCGCCCGCTCATGGAGCGCACGCTCGAGCGCCTGCGTGGTGCGGGAATCGATCGCGTCAGCGTCACCACCCATTACCTCGCCGACAAGATCACCGGCCACTTCGGCGACGGGGAGCGCTTCGGGGTCCACCTCGAGTACGTCGCCGAGGATCGCCCTCTCGGTACGGCGGGGGCGCTGCGGCTCATTCAGCCGCCTCCCACCGAACCCCTTCTCGTCATCAATGGAGACATTCTCACCGCGGTCGACTTCCAGAAGCTGCTCGCCTTCCACCGAGAGCACCACGCCGACGCCACGATCTGCGTCCGCAAATACGATCTGGAGGTTCCGTACGGCGTCATCGGCTGCAACGGGCCGTTCGTGAGGGCCATTCGCGAGAAGCCGATGGAGCAGTTCCTCGTCAACGCCGGGATCTACCTGCTCGAGCCCGAGACTCTCTCTCGCATTCCGGAGAATGAACGTTTCGACATGACGGAGCTCATCCAACGCCTCATCGACGAGAATCGCAGGGTCGTTAGCTTCCCGATTGTCGAGTATTGGCTCGACGTCGGGCGCCTCGCGGACTACGAGCGCGCCCAGGTCGACGTCGAAGCGGCGAGAGTCTGACCTATGCGCGTCGTCGTGACCGGTGGAGCCGGATATGTGGGCTCCACCCTCGTTCCTATCCTGCTCGGCGGCGGTCACCAGGTGCGGGTATTGGACAGCCTCATGCACGGTGGCGAGTCGCTGCTCGGCGTGTGGGCGAACCCGGCCTTCGAGTTCCACCGCGGCGACGTTCGTGACGAGGCGGCGGTGCGATCGGTGCTCGCCGACGCCGATGCGGTCGTCCACCTCGCGGCCATCGTCGGCGACCCCGCCTGCGCGCGCGATCCGTCGCTCGCCAAGTCGGTGAACCTGGAGGCCTCTCTCGCCTTGCTCGCCGCCAGCCGTGCGGCGGGGGTGAAGCGGTTCATCTTTGCCTCGACGTGCAGCAACTACGGCAAGATGGCCGACTCCCAAGGCTACGTGGATGAGAGATCGCCGCTCGCCCCGGTGTCGCTCTACGCAGAGACGAAGGTGGGGGTGGAGCGCGCGATGCTCGAGTCGGGGAATCGGAACGGGACGTCCCTCACCGCCTTTCGATTCGCGACGGTATTCGGCGTCTCCCCGAGGATGCGCTTCGACCTGACGGTGAACGAGTTCACCGCCGAGATGATCGCCCGCCGTCACCTCGTGGTCTTCGGCGAGCAGTTCTGGCGTCCGTACGTGCACGTGCGCGATGCCGCCCGCGCGATCGCGCTCTGCCTCGAGTCGCCCACGGAGCGCGTGGCCGGCCAGGTGTTCAACGTCGGGTCGACGAACCTCAACTACCGCAAGCAGGACCTGGTGGAGCTCATCCGCGTCCACGCGCCTGACGCCCGCATCGAATACGTACGGCGCGACGAGGATCCTCGCGATTACAGGGTGTCGTTTGCCCGCATCAGCGAAACCCTCGGCTATTCCGTCACGCGAAGCGTGGAGGAGGGGATCGAGGAGGTTGCCCGCCTCGTTCGCGGTGGTGTGGTGGGCGACTTCAACGCCACGAGGTACCGCAATTGACGCGCGCCGCGCACGCCTCTGGAGCGGCGGAGGGAGGGGCCACGGCGTCGTCACCCTCCTCGGCTGCGACGAGCCGGATTCCCCTCTGCGTCCCCGAGATTCGGGGGAACGAGTGGACCTACATCAAGGAGTGCCTGGACACCAACTGGGTCTCCGCGGTGGGGGCGTACGTCGATCGCTTCGAGCGGGCCGTGGCGCACGCGGTCGGCGCGAAGTACGGCGTGGCCACGGCAAGCGGCACCGCGGCGCTGCACGTTGCGCTCCTCGTGGCCGGCGTCGAGCCCGGCGATGAGGTGCTTGTCTCGACGGTGACCTTCATCGCTCCGGTGAACGCCATCCGTTATGCCGGGGCGTGGCCGGTGCTGATCGATGCCGAGCCCGACCACTGGCAGATGGATGCGCGGGCCGTCCGGGCGTATCTCGAGAACGAGTGCGTCACGCGGGACGGGGCCCTCTACAGTCGTGCCGGTCGGCGCGTGCGGGCAATCCTCCCGGTGCACATACTCGGCCATCCGGTGGACATCGACCCGATCATCGAGTTGGCACGCGCACACGGCCTGCGAGTGATCGAGGATGCGACGGAGAGCCTGGGCGCCCGCTACCGGGGCCGTCCCGTCGGCCACCTCGGCGACATCGCGTGCTTCAGCTTCAACGGGAACAAGCTCATCACCACCGGTGGCGGCGGAATGATCGTCACCGACGACGAGGGTATGGCCAAGGAGGCGAAGTACCTCACGACACAAGCGAAGGATGACCCGATCGAGTTCGTCCACGGGGCCGTTGGGTTCAACTACCGCCTGACGAACATTCAGGCGGCGATGGGAGTGGCCCAGATGGAGCAGCTCGAGCCCTACCTCGAGGCGAAGCGGCGGATCTTCGCGCGGTACGACGCCGCTTTCGCTCGGATCCCCGGGCTCACTCCGTTGGCGGAAGCAACGTGGGCCGAGAGCGCCAAGTGGATGTACGCCGTGCTCGTGGACGAGGGGCGCTTCGGTCAGAGCTCCCGCGCTCTCCTTCGGTACCTGGCCGCGCTCGGGATCGAAACGCGGCCGCTCTGGGAGCCGATGCACCAGTCGAAGCCGCACGAGTCGTCGGCTCACACCACCTACCCGGTGGCCGACCGGTTGCACGAGCAGGCCATCTGCTTGCCCTGCTCGGTCGGGCTCACGGCCGCCGACCAGGAGCGCGTGATCGCGGCGGTCGTGGCGGCGCATCGTGCCAGCGCACTCGATGCGACGCCGGCTGCGAGTGGCGCGGCGGTATGAGCACGCCATCGGTGATCGTCGTGGGCGGAGGCCTGGTGGGCCTCGCCACAGCGCACGAGCTGCTGCGTGCACGCCCCGATGCGGCCGTCACGGTCCTGGAGAAGGAGCCGGGAGTCGGCCGGCATCAGAGTGCGCACAGCAGCGGTGTGCTGCACGCCGGCCTCTCTTATGCGCCCGGATCGCTCAAGGGGCGTCTGGCGGTGACGGGGATCCGGCGGATGATCGACTTCTGCCAGGAGCACGAGATTCCCTACGAGCAGTGCGGGAAGCTCGTCGTGGCGGCGAGCGAGGACGAGGTGCCGCGCCTGACGCAGCTCCTCGATCGAGGCCGGCGTAACGGCCTCGCCGGACTGCGCTGGCTCGAGCCGGCGCAGATGCGCGAGCTCGAGCCTAACGTCAGCGGCGTCGCGGCGGTGCACGTCCCCGAGGAGGGGATAGTAGACTTCCCGCGCGTCGCTGACGCGATGGCGAACGAAGTGATGGCGAAGGGCGGGCGCGTGATCACGCGGGCGCGCGTCGATTCGCTCGCGCGGACCTCGGCGTCACCGACGGCTGGCTGGATGGCGCTGACACCCGCGGGAGCCTTCGAGGCCGACGTCGTCGTCACCTGTGCCGGCCTGCAGGCAGATCGCGTGGCGCGAATGGCGGGGGAGCAACCCGAGCTGAGCATCGTCCCCTTTCGGGGCGACTACTACTCGCTCCGCGATGACTGTACGCTCGTGCGTAATCTCGTCTATCCGGTGCCCGACCCGGCATTTCCATTTCTCGGCCTGCACTTCACGAGACTCATTCGCGGCGGCATCGCGGTGGGCCCGAGCGCTGTCCTGGCGTTGGCGCGTGAAGGCTATCGCAAGTCGGCGCTCGTTCTGCGCGATCTGATGGAGCTGGTTGCTTTCCCAGGTCTCTGGCAGTTCGTGCGCCGGTATCCCGCGATGTGCTGGGCCGAGCTCCGGCGCTCCTTCAGCCGCGAGCTTTTCTGCTCCGCGCTCCGC
>DASPTK010000038.1:0-38326 GCA_035623475.1 Gemmatimonadaceae bacterium
CGGTGAGCTTTCATATCCTCACCTTCATACCGATCACGGTGATCGGGATCTACTACTTCAGCCGGCTCGGCCTGCGGGTGAGCGAGCTTCGCGCGGTTCGCGAGAGCGGCCAATGACGGTTGGCCCGGCGCGCGTCGCCGCGGAAGCGAAGCTCAATCTCCATCTGCGCGTGCTGGCTCGCGACGCGAGCGGGTACCACTCGATCGAAACGCTGTTCACGCGCATCGCGCTCGCGGATCGGGTCAAGGTGCAGCCGCGCCGATCGGCACGCACCCTCGACTGCCGGGGCGCCGAGCTGGGTCCGATCGAGCAGAACCTGGCCTATCGCGCCGCCGCTGCGTTCTCGGACGCCGTGGGCTGGCCGCACGGCTTTCACATCGATCTCGAGAAGCACATTCCGGCGGGGAGTGGCCTGGGGGGCGGGAGCGCCGACGCCGGCGCCGTGCTGCGTGCACTCAACGCGCTCTCTCCACGGCCGATGCGCGAGGAGGAGCTGCTCACCCTTGCCCGCACCTTGGGGGCCGACGTCCCCTTCCTCACGAGCACCATTCCCTTCGCTTTCGCCCAAGGACGGGGCGAGGAGATGCGCGCGCTTCCGCCCCTTCCGGCGCGAGACGTGGCGCTCATCCATCCCGGCTTCTCCGTGTCGACGCGCGATGCCTATGCGTGGCTGGATCGCCGGCGCGAGCGGACCGGACGAGGCGGCGTGCCGCCGCTTCCGCCCGATTCGCTCGTCTCGTGGGAGGCGCTGGCCCCGCACATCGCCAACGACTTCGAAGCGGTCGTGGCCGCCCGACACCCTCGCCTCACCGAGCTTCTGGCCACACTACGAGAGAGCGGAGCCTCGATCGCCGGGCTCACCGGCTCGGGGTCGGTGGTCTTCGCCATCTTTCCCGGCGCGGCGCCGACCGATGCGCTCGAGCGCGCTATCCATCATGGCCTCATCCTGACTCGGACCGTGACGCGGGTCGCCGCCGTGGACCTCGGAGCCGAGAGCCTCTTTCGGGCGCGGAATTGAGCGCGGGTCGGTGCGGCCAGGGGCGACGGGCGTGCGGCTACGGGCGAATGGATGCGCACGCGAGCGGGATCGAGCGGCGAGTTCGCGCACGTCGTTGACCGCGCGAACGAGAGGCGATAGCCTACGATGAGTGGTGCTGCCCCCTCGTCCAATGGCAGGACATCGGACT
Organism: Gemmatimonadaceae bacterium; assembly: GCA_035623475.1. GTDB lineage: Bacteria > Gemmatimonadota > Gemmatimonadetes > Gemmatimonadales > Gemmatimonadaceae > DASPTK01. The sequence continues at coordinate 1,188 of DASPTK010000038.1, forward strand.
TTGGATCCGAGAATGGTGGTTCGAATCCACCGGGGGCAATGGGCGTGGCGGGGCGCGGCACGGCGGTGTCGCGCTTCGATTCCTGGGGCGCTCAGAGGAGCGATCGTTGACCCATGACTCCAGAGACGATAGCTTTAAAGGCTCCGGCCATGGATGAGCTAGGCGTTTCCCGGCGCGGCTTCAAGTTGCTGGCCGGGACGGCGAACCGCGCGTTGGCAGAGGAGATCTCCAACTGCCTCAGCGTGGACCTGACGAAGGTCACCATCTCGCGATTCGCCGATGGTGAGATCTTCGTCCGGATCGACGAGAACGTCCGCGGGGCCGACGTGTTCATCGTGCAGCCGACGAATCCGCCGGCGGAAAACATCATGGAGCTCTTGCTCCTGATCGATGCCGCGCGGCGCGCGTCAGCCGCACGGATCACGTGCGTGATGCCGTACTACGGATATTCGCGGCAGGACCGGAAGGACCAGCCGCGGGTGGCCATCGGCGCCAAGTTGGTGGCGAACTTGATCGTCACCGCCGGCGCCAACCGGGTGCTGGGAATCGACTTTCACCAGCACGCGCTGCAAGGGTTCTTCGACATTCCGGTCGATCACCTCTATGCCGCGCCGGTGTTCGTGTCGCACTACCGCCGGAAGCAGCTGCGGGATCTGGTGGTGGTGGCTCCCGATGTCGGCTCGGCCAAGATGGCGCGCGGCTTCGCCAAACGCCTGAACGGCAGCTTCGCCATCATCGACAAGCGGCGCCCGCTCGCCAACGTGGCCGAGGTCTTGAACGTCGTCGGAGAGGTGGAGGGACGCGACTGCCTCGTGCCTGACGATATGATCGACACGGCCGGCACGGTGACCGAAGCAGCACGCGCCCTCAAGAATCTGGGGGCGAACGATGTGTACGTCTGTGCGTCGCACGCGCTGCTCTCCGGCCCCGCCGTGGAGCGGCTGAGCAACGCGCCGATCAAGGAAGTGACGGTGACCGACACCATCGCCATTCCTGCCGAGCACCGCTTCAAGCAGCTCAAGGTGCTCTCGGTGGGGGAGCTCCTGGCGAAGGCCATTCGCTACACGCACAGCGATGAGTCGGTGAGCAGCCTGTTCGAATGATCGAAACGCGCGGCAAGCCTCGAAATGGCGCGGCGCGCGATGCACCTGTGGGGCAGTACCGAAACGAGAAACTCTCTGAACCCGGTTCGATACTCTCATGGCAACCGAATCACTCAACGCCACACTCCGAACCGACACCGGCAAGGGCGCGGCGCGCAAGCTTCGAGCGACCGCCCACATTCCGGGCGTCGTCTACGGTCGCAACCGTAGCCCGCAGCCCGTCACCCTCGATGGGCGCGAATTGGAGCGCCTGCTCGAGCGCGTCTCCGCCGACACCACGATCTTCGAGCTTCACGTCGGCTCGACCACCGCACGGACGCTCATCCGCGAGGTCCAGCGCCACCCGTTCCGCCGCCAGATCATCCATGTCGATTTCCAGGAGCTGGTGGCCGGCGAGCTGGTGACGGTCGACGTCCCGGTGGTGCTGACCGGCATCCCGGCGGGCGTGCGAAACTCGGGCGGCGTGCTCGACCAGGTCATGCGCCAGGTTCAGGTGCGCGTCGACCCGTCGAACATCCCGAACCATATCGACGCCGACGTCACGGAGCTCGACCTCAACGACTCGCTTCACGTGCGCGATCTGAAGCGCCCGGAGGGGGTGGAGGTGCTCGAGGACGACGACGCCACGATCTGCGTCGTGGCGCCGCCGCGGACCGAGGAGGCCCCGCCGGCACCGGTGGCGGAAGTGCCCGAGGCACCGGCCGAGCCGGAGCTCATCCGCAAGCCGAAGCCCGAGGAGGGTGAGGAAGAGGAAGAGAAGTAGCTCTCTCGCCCTCTCCACCTCGAGTCCGTGAAGGTCATCGTCGGGCTGGGAAACCCCGGCCGCGAGTACGAGCACACGCGCCACAACGTCGGCTGGTGGGTGGTGGACCACCTGGCCGACGTTTGGCATTTCGGCGCGTGGCGCACCGACGGGAGCGCGGCGGTCGCCAGCGGCCGCATGGGGAATCGCGTGGTCAAGCTCCTCAAGCCGCTCACCTACATGAATCGGAGCGGCGTCGTCCTCATCCCCTTCGCTCGGCGCCCCAGCTGGTCCGCGGCCAGCGACCTGCTCGTCATCCTCGACGACATCGCTCTCCCCATCGGGACGATTCGCTTTCGTACCCGCGGCAGCTCGGGCGGACACAACGGTCTCAAGAGCATCGAGGAGTCGCTCGACTCCCGCGACTACGCGCGGCTCCGCATCGGCATTCAGCCGGCCGATCCGCAGCAGGAGGTCGGCGACCTCGCGGACTTCGTGCTCTCCCCCTTCGGCGTCCGCGATCGCAAGACCATCGCCGAGCTCTTGCCGCGGGTCACCGAAACGGTCGAGCAGTGGGTGAACGGCTAGACGATGCTCTCGCTCGGAATCGTGGGCCTCCCCAACGTCGGCAAGTCGACACTCTTCAACGCCCTCACCGCGGCCAAGGCCGACGCGGCGAACTACCCCTTCTCGACGGTCGATCCCAACATCGGCATCGTCGAGGTGCCTGACGACCGCCTCGGCGTGCTGGCGCGGCTGGTCGAGCCGAAGCGGGTCGTGCCGGCGGTGGTGCAGTTCGTCGACATCGCCGGGTTGGTGAAGGGCGCGTCCTCGGGCGAAGGGCTCGGGAACAAGTTCCTCGCCAACATTCGCGAGACCGACGCGATCGTCCACGTCGTCCGGTGCTTCGACGACCCCGATGTGCTCCATGTGATGGGCAGCGTCGACCCGGTGCGCGACCGCGAGATCGTCGAGCTCGAGCTTTCGCTGGCGGACCTGGCGACGGTCGAGCGCCGTCTCGATCGCGTCAGGCGTGCGGCGCGGTCCGGAGAGCCGGAGGCTCAGGCGGAGCTCGGCCCACTGGAGGCGGTGAACGCGGCCCTCAGCGACGGACGTGGCGCCTGGCAGGCATCGATGTCTCCGGAGGAGCGAGTGCTCCTGCGGCCGCTCTCGCTCCTCACGGCGAAGCCGATCCTCTACGCGGCGAACGTGAGCGAGCGGGAGCTCGCCGGCGATGCCGGCCCCCACCTCACTGCGCTCCGAGAGGCCATTCGCACGAGCGGCGAGACCGCGGACGTTGTCCCCTTCAGTGCCAAGATCGAGGCCGAGCTGGCGGAGCTCCCGCCGGAGGACCGATCCGCGTTTCTCCATTCGCTCGGCGTCGAGTCGGCGGGGCTCGACCGCCTCATTCGGGCCGGCTACGCCCTACTCGGTCTGGAGACCTTCTTCACCGCGGGCGAGCAGGAGGTGCGGGCCTGGACTCTTCATCGCGGTGAGACGGCGCCTCAGGCCGCCGGCACGATCCACACCGATTTCGAGCGCGGGTTCATTCGCGCCGAGACGGTCTCGTACTCCGATTTCGTGGCACGCGGGGGGTGGAAGGGAGCGCGCGAGGCCGGAGTGGTGCGCTCCGAGGGGCGCGACTACGTGGTCCAGGACGGCGACGTGATGCTCTTCCGGTTCAACGTCTAAGGCCCGGAGTTGCCTCTCGCGGTCCGCGGGGGGTAAATTGAGTGGTTGCAACACATACCCCCTCCTCCGGCCGGGTGGACCGGGGGCGACTTCAGACCAGAGGGAGACCCAACCATGCCCCGCAGTTACGAGGCGGTGTACATCTTCGACTCCACGCTCGAGGATGTCGCCATCAACGAAAAGCTCGCGCGCTTCCACGCCCTTCTCGGCGCCACCGGTGAGGTGAGCGTCAACCATTGGGGTCGGCGACAGCTCGCGTATCCCATCGGCCCGCGCGAGAACGGCTACTACGTCATCGCGCGCTTCGATACCGATCCGGTTGCCCTCCCCGAGTACGAGCGCGCGCTCAAGCTCGATGAAGGTGTCGTCCGCTACCTGGTGACCCTGCACGAGCACGAGATGGGCGCGCCTCCGATGACCGAAGAGGAAATCGCTGCCGGCCGCTCGCGCGTTGACGACGACGAGGACGAGGACTGACCATGCGCCGACCACAGAAGAGCTGCCCGTTCTGCGAATCCCGCGTGCGATACATCGACTACAAGGATGACCGCACCCTGGGTCGCTTCCTCACCGACACCGGCAAGATTCTCCCCAGCCGACTGAGCGGCGTGTGCGCGCGCCATCAACGGCAGCTGGCGACGTCGATGAAGCGCGCGCGCTACCTGGCCCTCGTCCCGTACATCCGGGGCCACCAGGCCTGACGATGGGCGACGCTCCCGCTGCCACGCGCGAGCAAGGCTGGGGACGACTGCTGCTGGCCGTGGCAGCCCTCATGCTCCTCTCCCGGTCGCCCGGGCTTCGCATGCTGGCGCCGATCGCCGACCCGATGCTGATCGTCTTTCCCGTCATCGCGGCCTGCTGCGTGGCCGGGTGGGTGGCCGGCGGCTCGCCCGCGTTGGCAGCGATTTGGGTGACCCTGACGGCGGCTCTCTTCCTCGCCCCCGCCGTCGGCGAGGGGGGCGCCTATCGCGACTTGGCGCGCGCGTGGGGGCTGATCTTCGCGGCGACGTTCGGCCTCGTGTGCCTGCTGGGCCACGCGCGCACCTTCGTCGGACGCGCCGTATGGACCGTCTCGCTCGCTCTGACTGTCGGCCTGACGGCGATCGCCGCGCGCGGGGCGACCCCGGCGGAGGCGACTGCCGTCGTGGCCGTCGAGATGGCCGAGCGGAACGCCGCGACCGCGGCGGAGCTCGAGCGCTGGGCTCCGACCGTTGCGCCGGTGCTACCGGCCGCCGGCGCGTGGGCATCGGAGGAGGCGTCGACGCTTCACAGCGCAAGTGGTGACACGACCACGCCCTTTCTGCCGGCCCTTCTCGGCCTCGAGTCCATCGCCGCCTGTGCGCTCGCGTGGGCGCTTTACCATAGGTTGAGCCGGGCGCGATTGGGTCCGCCTCTGGCGCCGCTGCGCTCCTTTTCGTTCAACGACCAGCTGATCTGGGCGCTCGTCGCCGGAGTCACGCTCGCCGCGCTCCCCTCATTCGGCCTGCTCCGGGTGGTCGGCTGGAATCTGATCCTCTTCTTCGGTGCCCTTTACGTCCTGCGCGGTGTCGGCGTCCTCGCGTCCTTCCTCCCCGGTCGCACCTTGACCGCGCAGGTTGCCTCGTCTGCGGCCGCGCTCCTCCTGCTCCCGGTGACGGCTCCGGCCGCGCTGGGAGTCGGGGTCAGCGACACGTGGATCAACTGGAGAAAACCCCGGCAGTAGCGCCCGGCGCCCCTGCCATCTCGATAGGGAGAAGACTCATGGAAGTGATCCTTCGGCAATCGATCGACAGCGTCGGCAATCCGGGCGACATCGTCAACGTCTCGGCCGGTTTCGCGCGCAACTACCTGCTCCCTCGGGGCCTCGCCTACGAAGCGACGCCAGGCAATCGCAAGCGCATTGCGCAGGAGAAGGCACGGCTCGAGGCAGCGGAGAACCAGCGCCGCGACGCTGCCCAGGCGCTCGCGGAGCGGCTGCAGCAGATCTCGCTCACCTTCTCGGCGCGCGTGGGCGACGAGGACAAGCTCTTCGGGTCGGTCACGGCGTCCGACATCGCCCAACAACTCCACTCGCAGGGGTTTCCCGAAGTGGAGAAGCGGCAGATCGACCTCCACGAGCCGATCCGGGCATTGGGCGTGTACAAGGTGCCGATCCGGCTCCACGCCGAGGTGAAGCCCGAGATAAAGGTGTGGGTCATCAAGCAGTAGAACAGTCGCGGGGAGCGCGCTCTGAGCAGCCTCCGAGCGTTCAGCCTTAGCTTCTTGCGCTCGGGTGGCGAACAAGACGAACTCGCAGGCGAGGACGGGGCGCGCGCATCGCGCGGCCCCGATTCCCTTATCTCCGGTGTCCCTGCCCGTTTTGTCCCGGTGTCCCCTGCCCGTTCGAGTATCCCCACCCCGCCTCGATCGCTTCGGCACCCTCGCGGCGGAACCTTTTATGGCATTCGTGGTTCCACGGTGTTAGCGGTGTGGCATCGCGCCGCTCATATTGACACGGACGGTTCCCCTGGAGGATCCCACGGCTCGGTTTCGCATCTGAGATGGCATTGCCTCTAACCAGCGACGCCCGAATGCAGGCACGGCGTGCGGCCGAATTGTGCTTGGATCTCAAGGCGAAGGACGTGGTGATGCTGGACTTGGGCAAGCTCACGGATGCGACAGATTACTTCGTGATCGCGAGCGGGTCATCTGACACGCACGTGCGCGCGATCGCCGAGCATGTGAGGGACGAGCTCCGGCGCGAGGGAGTCCGTGTGCATCACGTGGAGGGCCTCGCCAAGGGTCGATGGGTGTTGCTCGACTACGTCGACTTCGTGGTTCATGTCTTCCACCCGGTTCTCCGGGAGTACTATCAGATCGAGCGGTTGTGGAGCGATGCGACGGACGTCGCCCTCCACCAGGAGGAAGCCGGAGTATGAAGGGGCGCGAAATCTGGACCAGGTGCGCGATCGCGGTGGCGCTGTGGGCGCTCGCCGCGCGCCCCACCGTGGCGCAGAACTACTTCGGCAAGAATCAGGTCCAGTACCAGCACTTCGAGTGGAAGGTCATCGAGACCGAGCACTTCCAGGTCTACTACTATCCAGTCGAGCGCGAAGCGGCGATGGATGCCTCCCGACTCGCCGAGCGCGACTACGCGCGCCTCTCGAAGATCTTCAATCACGAATTCCGCGAGAAGAAGCCGATCATGGTCTTCGCGTCGCGGGCCGACTTCGGGCAGAACAACGTCACCGGAGACTTGGGGGAGGGCACCGGCGGTGTGACGGAGCCGGAGCGCAACCGCATGCTCCTCCCGCTCACCGGCGACTACCGAAGCTTCGAGCACGTGCTGACGCACGAAATGGTGCACGAGTTCCAGTTCGACATTTTCTCGCGCGGTCGAGCGGGCGCGGGACTGATCACCCTGGCCCAGGTGAACCCGCCGCTCTGGTTCATGGAGGGCATGGCCGAGTATCTGTCGATCGGCCCCGATGACCCTCACACGCACACCGTCATCCGTGATGCGGCCCTGAACAACCGCCTGCCGGACATCCGGCAGATGACGCTGCGCCCGGACGAGTACTTCCCGTACCGCTACGGCGAATCCCTCTTCGAGTACATCGGCGAGCGCTGGGGAGACGAGGTCATCGGCTCGATCATGGCTGCTGTGCCGACGGCGGGTATTCCACGCGCCTTTCAGCGCGAGCTGGGGAAGTCGCTCGACGAACTGGGAAACGAGTGGCGCGATGCCATGAAGGCGAAGTACCTGCCGATGGTGGCGACCCTCGAGCGCACCCGGAAGCTGGCGCAGCCTCTTCTGAATCCGGAACGCACGGGCGGGGACATCTTCCTGACGCCCACGCTGTCGCCCGATGGCCACTACGTCGCCTTCCTCTCGAATGGCAACTTCCTCCGCGGCGAGGTCTTCATCGACGTCTGGCTCGCCGACGCCCACACGGGGAAACGCATCACCAGATTGGTGAAGAGCACGCTCGATCCGAATTACCTGGAGATCGGACTGCTTTACCAGCAGAGCGCGTTCTCACCAGACAGCCGATACCTCGCCTTCAGCGCGCTCTCGGGAGGGAAGGAGAAGCTCTACATCCTGGATGTCGAGAAGCGAAAGCGCATCAAGACGATGGATCTGCCGTTGGACGGCGTCACCGGCCCGAGCTGGTCGCCCGATGGAGAGCACCTCGTGTTCGACGGCCATCTCGGCGGATTGAGCGATCTCTACATCGTCGATCGAGACGGCAAGAACCTCCACAAGCTCACCAACGACAAGTACGGCGACCTCATGCCGGCCTGGTCGCCTGACGGGACAAAGATCGCGTTCGCCACCGATCGGGGGCCCGGCGCGAACCTGGAGCAGTTGTACTTCCCGAAGCTTCAAATCGCCGTCTACGACCTGGCGACGCGCTCGATCACCGTGCTGCCCAACCAGGCGGGGCTCAACATCAACCCGCAGTGGGCACCGGATTCGCGGTCGATCATCTACGTGTCGACCCGCACCGGCATCGAGAATCTCTTCCTCTGGGATTTCGATACGCAGCAGCACTACCAGCTCTCGAACGTGGTCGGCGGCGTCACCGGTATCACCAATTACAGCCCGGTCATCAGCTGGTCGCCCAAGATCGACCGGCTGGCGGTGACGTACTACGAGGATGGCCGCTACAACGTCTACACCGTCGATAATCCGCGTCAGGCGAAGAAGGCGCCCTATGCCGCGCCGGGGGAGGCCGCGCCGATCGTGGCGCAGCAGACCCCGGTGACGGACAGCGCCCATGCCGCTCCGGCTCATGCGCTCGCGGCACAGGACACGACGCACGCGGCAGGCGGGGCCGCCGCGTCAGGCGCCGCCGCTGGAGCCGCGGGTGCCGCGGGTGCCGCGGGTGCCGCGGGTGCGGCGGGTGCGGCGGGTGCGGCGGGTGCGGGAGCCGCGGGAGCCGGGGCCGCCGGAGCGGGTGCCGCGGGCGCAGGCGCCGCAGGTGCCGAGGGTCAGGGTGCTGCCGGTGGCCAGGCCGCAGGCGGTGGTCAGGCCGCAGGGGGTGCCGGGGCAGCCGGGGGCGCTGGCGCTGCGGGGGCAGCGCCGACTCCAACCGCCGAGGCTCCGGGCGCGGGAACGCCAGCGCCGAAGCCGAAGCCCGACACCGCCGCGTCGGCCGAGGTCCAGTCGTACTACCGCACTGCCACGGGATTCCGGAAGTCGAGCGAGGTGCCCGGAGCCGCTGAAGCCGCCACCGTTCCGTCGCTGAGCGTCGCCGCGATTCTCGACACCGGAGCGTTGGCCCTCCCGGATACGACGCGCTTCAAGCAATACGACTACTCGGTCAAGTTCTCGCCGGACTTCTTTGCCCTGCCGTCGATCGGCTACACGCGGTCGAACTTCGGCAATGGAATCTCAGGCGGCACGGCGATCGTGCTCAGCGACCTCACCGGAGACCACCATCTACTCTTCGGTGCCGCGATCAACGGGTCGATCAGCGATTTCCAGGGGATAGCCGGCTACACCGACGTCTCACACCGCATCAACTACTTCACGGCGATTCTCCAGCAGCCGTACTACTACTATCGCGGCGACTACATCACGCAAACCGACACCGGGTCGTACGTCGAGACGCAGTCCACCACGCGCTATCTGCAGCGCGAGGTGCTGGGGATCGCATCCTACCCCTTCGACAGATTCCGCCGCCTGGAGTTCGGGCTCGCCTTCTTCAGCATCTATCGCTACGACCGCGTCTTCACGCGTCAGATCGATCCGACGTTCTCCTTTGCGACCGATTGGTCCGAGAGCATCCAGAACGCCCACACGACGAACTACGTGCAGCCGCACTTGGCGTACGTCTTCGACAACGTCTTGTGGGGAATCATGGCGCCGATCGCGGGCACCCGATATCTGCTCCAATCGCAAACCGCCTTCGGGAGCAACACCTTCTACGGCGGGCTGTTCGACTACCGTCGCTACTTCCCGATTCTCTTCAACTTCCTCACGCTCGCCGTGCGCGCCGACATCGACATCACCACGGGCCCGCAGTCCGACAGCGTGAAGAAGTACATCGGCTACAGCTCGGTCATTCGCGGATACGACCAGAATTCGTACACCCTCACGTCGGCCAACTGCTTCGGCGTCAGCGATCCCGACCGTTGCTACCCCCTCGTCGGAAGCCACCTCGCCTTCGGCTCGGTGGAGTTGCGCTTCCCCATTCTCCGTGCCGGGTCGACGGGGCTTCCGCTTCCGCCGATCGAGGGCGCGTTCTTCTACGATGCGGGCTCGGCCTGGTTCGACGGGCAGTCGGTGTCGTTCCAGAGAGCGAACTTCTCGAACTACATCAATCAACGCGGCCTTCTGACCAGCTTCGGGTTCAGCATTCGAACGAATCTCTTCAACTACATCATCCTGCGATGGGACTACTCCTTCCCGCAGGAGCTGGCCGTGCGGCACGGCGTCTGGCAATTCTCGATATACCCGCCGTTCTAGCGGAGCATCGCGGCTCCCCGGGAACGCCACGAGCGGGATGATCAAGGGATCGGCGGGTGCCGATCCCTTCTCGCATCGTCGCACTACACCGTGCACCGTGCTCCCTCTAAGTTTATTCCGTGCGATCCACCTGCCCGCTCGTCGCCTTGACGCTGGCGGTGGTGGCGTGCCGCGGAGGGGAGCGTCGGCAGCAGCCCCCCGGCCCCCCTCCCCCTCCGGCGACCGCCACCCGCACGGCAGCCGTCTCTCGCCCCTCGGAGCCCGATCAGATCGTCCTGCGCTTTCCGCGCACGGGTGGCCAGGTGCGCGCCGTCGGCTTCCCGCAGCTCGACTCCACGCTCTGGACTTCCAACTCCCCGGTCTCACCCCTTTCAAGAGTCCTCGCGTTCGACGAGGGCGCTGGGTCCGTGGCAGCCGAGGATGCCAAGGGAGTTCCGGTCCGCGTCGACCTGCGCCTCGGGAGCGTCACTCGCGATCCCACACCGAAGCTCACCGGACTTATCTCCAGCGACGGCGCCTCCATCTACGGGATCACCGCCGATGGCAGCATCGCCCGCTTGACCCCTTCGGGAAGCTGGACCTTCAAGCCCCCGGCGCCGGCCGCGGAGCTCTTGCCACAGGCCGATGGAAGTCTCGTCGTCTTGAGCACCAACGCCGAGCGGACCGTCGCCTGGCTTCTCCATCCGCCTGACAAGACGCTCACCGATACGGCCGTCCTACCGAGGGCGATGAACGCCGTCCACACGCTCGCCGGCGATCGTCTGTACTTCGCGCGCGGCGGCGAGCTCCTCGGACTCAAGACGCGCGATCTGTCTCGCGTGCCGCCGATCTCCCTTCCGCATCGCGCGCGGTCGATCGCCACCACCCCGAGCGGTGATCGCATCTTCGCCGCGCTCGACTCGAGCAGCGACGTGTTGGTGATCGATCGCTACGCCGAGAAGGTGAGCTCGCAACTCGCCCTCCCCGCACCAGTGTCCTCCCTTCGCATGGACCCGGCCGGGCGAACACTCCTCGCCAAGTCGGCCTCGGGCGACACGGTGTTCGTGATCGCGATGGGCACGCAAACGGTCGTCGGGGCCGTTCCCACGGCGTGGCGATCTGATCTCCCGACGGTCGCTCCGAATGGATGGATCGCGACCATCCCCCCCAAGAGCGGCTCCGTCGCCTTCATCGACGGGACGACGCTACAACCTTCACACACCGTGAAGGGGGGCGCCGCCGACCTCTGGCTATTCGTGTCGTGGAACGGCTTTCGGCCGCGTGCGGCGGGGCTGGATGTACCCGTGACCTTCGACACCGACCTCACTCCGGGAACGGACAGCGCCGCGAGCGTGCTCGCGAGCCCTCCGCCCGCCGCCCGCCCGGAGACAACCGTGAAAGCGGAGACGACCGCGCGCGTAGTCGTCGCGGACACGCCACGCGGTGCGCCGAGCGGGTTCACAGTACAGTTCGCGGCGCTCCGGCAGCGTGATCCCGCTCAACAGCTGGCCTCTCAAGTGCACGTCGAGGGCGCCACGCAGCCTCGCGTCGAGGTCACGACTCGTGAGGGGGTCACGATCTACCGAGTCATCGTCGGTCCATTCGCCACCCGCGAGGAGGCGGAGAAGGTTGCGCGGACTGCGGGGCGATCCTACTGGGTCTACGAGGGGCTCCCCGAATGACCCCGCCCGTGGAGCCACCCCTGCTCTCCGACTGGGAGCTCCATGGGAAGCGAGTCGCCCCGGCGCTCGACGGGTGCGCGGCGGTGGTGGTGATCGGCGAGGATGGCACGTCGGCCGCCGAGGTGGCGCTCGGCATCGCTCGCGCCCACGCGAGGCGGCGCCGCGTGGTGGTCGGCGATGGGGTCGGCGAGCTGGGTCCGATCGAGGATCTGGTTCCGGTCGACGCACCGTATGGCCTCATCGACTTCTTCGTCTACGGTGTTTCCCTCACGAAGGTCGCCCACCCGGTCGATCCCGCGCGCAACCTGTTCGTGATCCCCAGCGGGACGGCACCAATCGACCACGATGCGCTCTTCGCCAGCGAGGAGTGGGCTCGCTTGATCCGCGACTTTCGGATCGTCGAGGCGCTGCTTCTGGTCGTCGTCCCGGCCCATCAGGCGGGAGTGGGCGCGCTCGCGTCGGCAATGGATGGTGCGGTGCTCGTGGGGAGAGTCGTGCCGCCCGCCGGGGCTCCGGTGCGCGCCCACATCCGTCCGGACGGCGTGCCGCTGCTCGCTCCCCCGCGCGCGTCGGCTCGGCCCGGGCTGCCTGACGACTTCGTCGCCAATCGCGATGGAGCGGGAGAGCCCGTGCCGCTCACGGCGGACCGTACGGCCACGGCGCCGGCGCGGGTGCGACTCCCACCCCCCGTCGTGCTCGCCGGCGGAATCGCCGCGGTCGTGGTGGCGGCCGTTGCCTGGGCGCTCCTCCGCCCCGTGTCGAGTCACACCGGATCGGCCGACGGCGATCACGCCGCCCCCGTCGCCGCCGCCCCGGTCGCCGCCGCCCCGGACTCCACCGACACACTCGCCTCCGCGGGAAGCGACAGCTCGGCCCCTGTTGGGGCGCCGCTCGCGCTCACGGACTCGGCTCACGCCGTGCCGTACTCGGTGCAAGTCGAGAAGTTCGGCAGCGCATCGAGCGCTATTTCGCGCCTGGAGTTGGAATCGCGCCATGGCCTCGGGGCGCTGACGTACTCTCCGGTCGCCTCGGGTGACGGCGGGCGCTCCTACCGTCTCCTGGTCGGCGCCTTTCGCGACACCACGGCCGCGCTGGCCATGCTTCGGCAGCTCCGCGCCGAGCACATCGTGGCCGCCGGTCGCGGACACATCGTGCGGACACCCTTCGCTCTCCTCCTCAACCCGGATGTCGAGCGCGACCTGGCGGACGTCTATGTCCGCGCCTATCGCGGGAAAGGGCTGCCCGCCTACGCCCTCGTGCAACCCAACGGCAAGCTCAGCTTGTTTGCCGGCGCCTTCGCCACCGCCGAGGACGCAGACCTGCTTCTCGCGTCCTTTCGGGCCAACGGTGACAAACCGACTGTGACTTATCGAATCGGGAGAACTCCCTAGTGCGCCTCACGCGACTCGACCTTCACGGCTTCAAATCCTTCGCCGACCACACCCATCTCGACTTCGAGTCCGGTGTGACGGCCATCGTCGGCCCGAACGGGTGCGGGAAGTCGAACGTCTCCGACGCCGTGCGCTGGGTGTTGGGGGAGCAGCGCGCCCGCGCTCTCCGCGGCGCACGGATGGACGAAGTGATCTTCCAGGGCTCTTCGGCGCGACGGGCGGTCAACATCGCCGAGGTCTCGCTCCACTTCGCCAACGATGATGGGACGCTTCCCGTCCCCTTCCAGGAAGTGGTGGTCACGCGCCGGCTCTCGCGCTCCGGGGAGAGCGAGTATCTCCTCAACCGCGCGCCCTGTCGGCTGAGAGACATCCACGACCTCGTGCGCGGCACCGGCCTGGGCGCGGATTCGGGCGTGGTGATCGAAGCCCGGATGATCGACGCTCTGCTCTCCGATCGCCCGGATGAGCGACGCGAGCTGTTCGAGGAGGCTGCCGGCGTCGGTCTGTACCGCGATCGCCGCCGTACCACCGAGCGTCGGCTCGAGGAGACGACACTCGACCTGGCGCGGTTGGACGACCTGATCGGCGAGGTGCAGAGCCAGGTGCGCTCGCTGGCGCGCCAGCGCAAGAAGGCGGAGCGCCACGCCGAGGTGACCTCCCGTCGCTTCGCCGTCGAGCTCACTCTCGCACGGCGCGAGATGGCGGCGTGGCGCGACGAGCTGGCCGGGCTCGAGGAAGGCGCGGTGCGCCTGCGCGCCACGCTGCCCGCGCGTGAGGAGGCAGCGCGCGACGCCGAGCGACGGCGCGACGACGCTCACGGCGCTCGCTCATCGGCCGAGACGCAGCGCGCGGAATTGGCCCGCCAGCTCGACGAGCAGCGTCAGGATGCGAGTCGCCTCGAGAGCGAGTTGCGGGTGGCGGAGGAGCGACAGCGGAATGCCGCCGCCCGCCGCGAGCGTGCGGAGGAGGAGCGCCGCGCGGGAGAGTCGGTCGGTCATGAGCTCTCCCGCGATCACCAGGCCGCCGAGGGCGAGCGCCAAGCGCTCGATGTCGATGTGGCGTCGGCGCAGGCCGCCCTCGAGGAGCGGCGCGCAGCGGAGGAGGCGTCTCGTCAGGCGCTCGCGCTCGCCCGCACCTCGGGCGATGACGCGGAACGGCGAGCGCGCGAGCTCGACGGCGAGCGGAGGCGACTGACGCATGACCGCGAGAGCGCCGATCGCGAGAGCACCGAGTTGTCACAGCGCGCCTCGACCCTGGGCGCAGAGGCGGAGCGCCTGGATGCCGAGCTCGCCGTGGTGCGCGACGACGTCACGCGGGCAACCCGTCGCGCCGAGGATGCGGCCCGGCGCGTCGCCGACACGGCTACCGCCCTCGAAGCGGCGCGCACCGCCAGCGCCGCGGCCCGCGACCGGGAGGCCGATGCGCGCGCCCTGCTCCTCCGCGCCGAAGAGCTCGTGACGGCGAGCCAAGCGAAGCTCCACGCCCTGGAGGCGCTCGAGAGGGAGCGAGTCGGATTGGCCCCCGCCGCCGCTCGACTCCTGCGCGAGCGCGCGCAATTCGGCGAGGGCGCCATCCTCGGTCCGCTCTCCGACTTCGTCTCGACGGACGCCGGACCGGCGCTCCTCGTCGAGCGGTTTCTCGGTCCATCCATTCACGCGATTCTGATCCGCGATCGTTCGGTAGCCGACGCCGTGCGCACCTGGCACGCGCGCGTGCATCCGGGACCGCTCCTCCTGCTGCCGCTCGACGCGATGCACGAGGCACGGCAGGAAGAGGGAGGCGGATCGCTCGCCGAAGCGGTGACCGTGGCCGAGCCCGCGCGCTCGTGGGCCAGAGAGCTCCTCGGTCGGGTTCGCGCCGAGACCGACGGCGCGTCCTTCGTCGACGCGCGCGGCGCGGTCTGGCTCCCCGGTTCCTCCGCGGGCCCGGGGCCCCTTCGGCGCCGCGCCGAAATCGCCGAGCTTCGTGAGGCGCTGCGCTCGGCGACGGCGGGGCGCGAGGGGGCCGCGCGCGAGGCCGAGGCTGCCCGCGTCGCACTGGGCGAGGCCGAACGCGCAGCCGGCGATGCCACCGAGAGCGCGGCCGTCGCACAGCTGGAGGCGCGGAGCAGCGCCGAGGAGCGCGACCAGGTCGAACGGCGGTTGGCGCGCGTGGGGCGCGAGCGAACCGACGTCGAGACACAGGCCGGCGTCATTGCCGCGCGGCGGATGGAGCTCGAGGCGCTGGCCGCTTCCCTCGCCCGTCGGCAGGAGGAGCTCGACGCGGCCATCGCCAGCCACGCCGACGCCCTGGCGCAGATCCAACGCGCTGTTGCCGAGGCGGAGCACAGGCTCGAAGGAGAGCGCGATGCGCGCACCGGATGTCAGGTGGCGCTGGCGCAAGTCGAGGCGCGCCGCCAGGTAGCCATGGATCGCGCCTCGCGGATCTCGGCGGAGCTGTCGAGCGCCGGATCGCGCCTCGAAGGGCTCGCCACCGAGCTGTCCGAAATCGACCGCGCGAACAGCGCCCTCGCCGCGCACATGGCGCTGCGATCGTCGGAGCTCGAGGCGCGCAGCAGGGCACTCGCCGAGTGCGAGGTGCGTTCCCGGACGGCGGAGGAGAGCGTGCGCTCGGCCGACGAAGCGCTGCTGACGGCCGAGCACGCCCTCGACGATGCTCGCCGCCACGCCTCGAGCGAGGCCGACGAGCTGCACCACGCCGAGCTGCGACTGACCGAGCTCGCCGGCCGCCGCGCCGCCATCCGCGAGCGACTGGAGGCGGAGTGGCGACGGTCACTCGACGAGATGCTGGCCAACACGCCGCCGCTCGACTTGGGCGATGACGAGCTGCGCGACGAGAGCGGCCGGCTGCGCGCCGAGCTGGAGGTGATCGGCCCCGTCAACGCCCTGGCGATTGAAGAGCACGACGAGGAGCTGAAGCGCTTGGCCTTCCTCACCGCGCAGCGCCTCGACGTCCTGAACGCCCGCAACGCCCTTCAGCAGGCGATCGCGGAGATCGACGTCACGGCGCGCGAGCTCTTTCTCGACACCTTCGTCCGCGTGCGCGAGAACTTCAAGCACATCTTCATGACGCTCTTCGGGGGTGGCGAGTGCGACATCCGCCTCGAGAACCCGGAGGCGCCGCTCGAGTGCGACATCGAGATCCATGCCTCGCCGCGAGGCAAGAGAACACAGCGCATCCACCTCCTCTCGAGCGGAGAGCGCGCACTGGTCGCGCTGTCCCTCCTCTTCGGCATCTTCCTCACCAAGCCGAGCCCCTTCTGTTTGCTCGACGAGGTGGACGCGCCGCTCGACGATCAGAACGTCGGCCGCTTCGTGCGGATGCTGCAGCAGTTCAAGGACCGCACCCAGTTCATCGTCATCACGCACAACCCGCGGACCACGACCGAGGCCGCCGACGCGGTGTACGGTGTGACGATGCAGGAGCCCGGCGTCTCCTCGTTCGTGAGCGTCCGGATGCGGGGCGACGCGGTGGAGGAGACGGTGGAGTCGGCGGCAGTGCTCGACCTCGTCGGGAGCCGAAGCACCCGCTCGGCGAGCGACGGAGCGTGGGGGCGCGAGGTCGCGGCGCGGGATTCCAGCACCGACGCCACCGTGGCCGACGGCTGACCGGATGCGACTCACCACCGTCGGCACCGGGACGTCCACGCCGACGGCGGCGCGCGTCAACGCCGGGTACTACGTCGAGACGGCGGGGGCGAAGATCCTACTCGACTGCGGGAGCGCAGTCGTGCATCGCCTGGCGACGCTCGGACTCGACTGGTTCGGCCTGACCCACGTCGCTCTCACGCATTTTCACCCCGACCACACGAGCGACCTGGCCACGCTCATCTTCGCCTGGCGATATGGGGTGCTCCCCCCACGGTCGGAGCCCCTCGACCTCATCGGCCCGGCCGGCACCACCCTCCTCATCGACCAGATCGCCACTCTCTACGGCTCCACCATTCGCGACCCGGGCTTCCCTCTTGCAATTCGCGAATTGGCGCCTGGCGAGGGGATCGACCTTCCTGACGGAACCCGCCTCGACGCGCAGAAGGTTCCGCACACGGCGGAAAGCATCGCATATTCCCTCGCCGGCGGCGGGCGTCGGGTCGTGTATTCCGGGGACACCGGATTCGATCCGGCGTTCGCCGATTGGGCTCGGGGCTGCGACTTGCTTCTCCTCGAGTGCTCGCTGCCCGATTCGATGGCGACCAACACGCATCTGACCCCCGAGCGATGCGCGCTCGTCGCCGAGCGGGCGCAGCCCCGTGGTCTCGCACTGACCCACTTCTATCCGCCGGTGGAGCAGATCGATGTTCAGGCGATCGTCGGGGCCCGCTTCGGCGGAAATGTCGTGTTGGCATGGGACGGCTGGACAACCGTGATCGAGGACCGCTGATGCTTGTCGTGATGAAACACGGCGCCACGCAACAGGAGATCGATGGCGTCGTGCGGGTGATAGAGGAGATGGGCTACGAGGCGCGACCGATGCCGGGCGCGCAGCGTACGGCCGTCGGTCTCGTCGGGAACGACGGGCGCGTGGACAGCTCACGCATCGAGGCGCTCTCCGGCGTCGCGCAGGTGATCCACGTCACGCAGCCATACAAGCAGGTATCGCGCGAGTGGCGCGCCGAGAACACTATCGTGCAGATCGCCCCCGGCGTGCAGGTGGGGGGGACGCAGGTGGCGATCATGGCGGGCCCGTGCTCCGTGGAGTCGGAGGAACAGATCCTTGCGGCGGCACGAGCCGTCCGAGCGGCCGGCGCGTGCTGCCTTCGCGGCGGCGCCTTCAAGCCCCGCAGCTCCCCTTATGCCTTTCAAGGGCTCGGCAAGCGCGGGCTCGAGCTGCTCGCCCGGGCCCGTCGCGAAACCGGCCTCGCCATCGTCACCGAGGCCATGGATGAGGAGGGGGCCGAGCTCGTCGCCGAGTACGGCGACTGCATCCAGATCGGCGCGCGCAATATGCAGAACTACTCGCTCCTCAAGTTCGTCAGCCGATTGAACAAGCCCGTACTCCTCAAGCGTGGGCTGGCGGCGACGATCAGCGACCTTCTCTTGAGCGCCGAGTACATCCTGGCGGGGGGCAACGGGCGAATCATTCTGTGCGAGCGGGGCGTCCGCACCTTCGACACAGCCGCCCGAAACATGTTCGACCTCACGGCCATCCCGATCGTCCACGAGCTGTCGCACCTGCCGATCGTCGCCGATCCGAGCCACGGCACCGGCATCCGCGACAAGGTGCTTCCGATGGCCCGCGCCGCCATCGCCGCGGGCGCCGACGGGATACTGGTGGAGGTCCATCCCGACCCCGAACACGCCCTCTCCGATGGCGCGCAATCGCTCTATCCGGAGCAGTTCGCCCAGCTCGTGGGTGAGCTGCGGGCCATCGCCGGCGCGATCGGCCGATCTCTCACTCCCGCGCCACGGAGCGCAGCGGCGGTCGCGGGGTAGAGGAACGAACCATGCCTGTCACGATCGCGCGGGTCGGCCGGGTTCTCGCCGCTCTGTCGGTGCCGATCGCCCTTCAAGGAGTCGGGGCGCAGACGGTGAGCCCGATCGATCATGCGGTCAACACGTACGCGACGATGCGCACGTCGCGGATGATCTTCACCCAGACGATCACCAACCCGCTCACCGGCGTGACCTCCACCTCGCGCGGCGAGATGCAGCAGCAGGTTCCGGGGAAGATCGCCGTGCGGTTCACGGAGCCGCCGGGCGACCGCATCGTGAGCGACGGCCAGTATCTCTGGATCTACCTCCCGAGCAGCGCCCCCGGCCAGGTGATCCGCTCCCCTGCCGCCACCAACAGCGCCGGCGTGCCCGACGTGACCGCCCAGTTTCTCGAGTCGCCGAAGAAGCGCTACCTGATCACCGACCGAGGGCCCGCCGAGATCCGGGGACGCGATACCCACGCCGTCGAGCTCGTGCCGAAGGACCGATCGGCCCCGTTCGTGAAGGCGACGATCTGGGTGGACGACGAGGACGGGATCGTGCGTCAGTTCGAAGTGACGGACGGGAACGGCCTCGTCAGGCAGGTGACCTTCTTGAACGTTTTCTTAAACGTCTCGGTCGCGCCGGCGACATTCGTCTTCAAGGCGCCCAGCGACGCCAAGATCATCGAACAGTAGCGCCCCCGCAGTCTACGGGCGGTCGCACTCCGGCGCGAAGAGGGTGAAATCGGTCGATGTCGCGGAGGCGCCGAGCTGTCGGAGCATCGCCGCCACTTGGCCTCGGTGATAGGTGGCGTGATTCACCACATGCGAGAGGACGTGCCCGAGCGAGTAGCAGTGCGGCTCCCCCGCCATGTTGGTGTACGCGAGGGGCGCGGCCAGGCGAGCCTCGGTCACCGTCGCTAGGAACGAGCGCTGCCCCGCTGCCACCGCATCCCACGCCGCTCGGATGTCGCCGAGCGCCCGCCAGCCGTTGGCGCCGGCGAAGGCTCGATGCGAGCGCCCGTGACACCGCTCCAGCCAGAGCCACTCGGCGCCGAGCATGTGGACGAGGGTCCCGTGAACCGACCGGAAGCTGGTGCCGAGATCGCGGCCCAGCTGCTCCTCGCTCAGCGCCGCCGCCGCGTCGAGCATGCGAGCGTTCGCCCACCACGTGTACGCGTACCACTCGCGCACCTGCTCGAGCATGTCGTTACCTCCGGGCGGCGCTGAGAAGGGTGGTCAACGCCTCGAGGGATGCCGCATCACCGCCCGCGCGCCGCCGGGCATGCACGGCTTCGAGAGAGAGGAGGCGGTAGAGCTCGAGCAGATCGGGGTCGTCGCCTAGTGCCGAGAGGTGGGCGTGCACGGTGCCCGGGTCGCCGCGGACGACGGGCCCCGTGAGCACCTCGTCCGGATGGCCGCTCCCTCGCAAGTTCTCGGCCGCAGCGAGGAAGAGTGAGCGGGCGGCCGCGCGTGCCGCGGCCGCCGGCACCCCGCTGTCCACGAGCAACCGCTCGGCGACCGACACCAGCACGAGCGGAAAGTTCGAGGCGAAGACGGCGGCCGCGTGGTACCGCGCCTTTTCACCCGCCGGGATCTCGATCGTGCGCGCGCCGATCGCGCCCGCGAGCTCGAGCGCGGCCGCGCGCGCGCGCGCATCGCCATCGACCCCGATCCATGCACCGCGCAGGGCGCGCGTGGCGCGCTCCGGATCGGGAAGGGGGAGCAGAGGATGAAATGTTCCGGCCGGGTGGCCGAGTCGCCGCAGGTCGCCGAGCGCCACGGGATCGTGACTGCCGCTCACGTGCAGCACGACGGTCCCGGTCGGAAGGGGCGCCGACGCCAGTTCGCCGAGCGCCGCCTCGAGCTGCGAGTCGCGAACCGCGACCAGGCAGACCGACGCATTCGCCAGTGCGGCGGGAAAGGCACCGGTGGTGACTCGGTCCTCGCCCCCCGAGTTCCGCCGGCCGTGCACGCCGACGACTTCGACGCCCGCCGCGCGGAATGCGCGGGCCAGCCCGAGTCCCACCCGCCCGGCACCGAGCACGAAAACGCGCTCGCTCATGAGGGCGGAGGGAGATCCTCCTGCTTCTCCGCGCGACGCGACGCCGCGCGCGCCAGGAGCTCGCGCTGTGTGGCGGCGCCGGCCGTGAGCTGCAGCGCCGACTCGATCACCCGGTCATCGCGCAGCTCTCGCTGAAACTCGGCGTCGGGGCCGAAGACGTAACGGGCGATCTCGCGGGCGAGCAAGCGGTCGACGGCGGCGGTGGACGAGTCCAGCTGCGCGACGCTCGTCTTCACTCCGCGCCGCGCCAAGCGGCGCGCGAACTCCGCGCGCATCGCCGGGGTGATGGTGAAATCGGGTTTCGTCACTGCGTGCGACGCCTTGAGGTCCAGCGCGTAATCGGTCGCCACATCGCGGAAGCGGGGGATGTCGGCGCCCAGGTGACGATAGAAGGTGAGCAACGCCTGATCGCGGGCCGCGCTCGTGACGAGGAGATCGGGCGTGATCCCGCCTCCCCCGTACACGACACGCCCGGCATCGGTATGGAACTCATGGCGGTGAGAGAGCGGCGCCTCCGCGGCAGAGTCGTCAGGCGTGTCCAGGCCTTCGTCACCGTCCGCAGTGCTCACCGCCGCCCGCTGGATGCTGCGCCCGGAGGGGGTGAACCAGTGGGCGGTGGTCATCTTCAGCGCCCCCGCCGAGTCGTGGAGGGTGAAGATCGACTGCGCGCTCCCCTTCCCGAAGGTCGTGGCTCCGAGGATGAGCGCGCGATCGTGATCCTGAAGCGCACCGGCCACGATCTCCGCGGCGCTGGCGGTGTGTCCGTCGACCAGCGCGATCACGCGGAGGTCCGGCCAGAGCTGGGTCGTATTGTCGGCGAAATCTCGGGTCGATGCCGCGTCGCGGCCGCGCATGGTCACTACCCGGTCGCCGGGGTCGAGGAAGAGATCGGAGACGGCGACTCCCTGCTCCAGCAACCCGCCGGGGTTCTCCCGCAGGTCGAGGAGGAGTGTGCGCATCCCGCGGCGTCGGAGCGCGGTCACCGCAGTGCGAATCTCGGCCGCGCTGGCCTCGCTGAAGATCGTCAGCTGGACGTAGCCCACCCCGTCGTTGAGCATCGTCGAGTGCCGCACCGAAGCCACGTGAATATCGGCGCGCTCGAGCCTGAACGAGAGCTTGGCGGCGACCCCCGGGCGCTCCACCGCCAGGGTGACCGAGCTCCCCGCCGGGCCGCGCAGGGCATCCTGCGCCTCGTCAGGCGACCACCCACTGGTCGATTGCTCGTTGATCCCGACGATCCGGTCGCCGGCCTGGATCCCCGCCCGCTCGGCCGGCGTCCCCGGCAAGGGGGTGACGACGGTGATCCAGCCATCACGCACATCGATCTGGATGCCGAGGCCGGCGTAACGCCCCGCCGTGCTCTCGGCGAATCGTCGCATGCGATCCGGGGTGAGGACGGCCGTGTACGGGTCGCCGAGCTGCTTGAGCATGCCGTCGGTCGCCTTGCGGTAGAGCTCGGCCTCCGGGAGAGAATCCACGAAGTCGCGCTCGACGTGCGCGAGGACACCGTCGAAGAGACGCGCTCGCACCACGGTGTTGTCGCTCCGGTGGAGGCCGTGCTGCAAGAGCCACCCTCCGGTGAGCAGCGCACCGCACATCGTCGCCACGGCGACCAGCCAACGGGAGTGCATCGCGTTAGGCATCGGGCGGGGCGGCCGCGCCGTGGGACGTCATCGTCGCACCTGCGAGCTCCGGAAACCGCGCCATCAGCAGCTCGCGGATGCGGCCGAGTACCTCGTGCTCGGATCCCCGACCATCGACGGCAACAATCGGACCGACCTCGGGGTGGGCACGCTGCCACTCGCGCGTCAGGTACCGGTCGAAGGCCTGCTCCACACGGTCATGGAAGTCGTGTCCCGCGCGCTCGATCCGATCCGGCGCCCCCCGCGCCGCCGCTCGCGCGCGCCGCGTGCGGGCGTCGAGGCGGATGAGCAGCGTGAGGTCGGGCACCAGGCCATCCATCGCCAGGAGGTTTGCCGCCCTCAGCTCCTCGAGCGGAAGGGCTCGCCCTTCCCCCTGGTAGGCGTATGTCGACAGCACGAATCGATCGGCGAGCACGATCTCGCCGCGCTCGAGGGCGGGCCGCACCACGGTCGACACCAGCTCGGCCCGGGAGGCCATGAAGAGGAGCGCTTCCGCGCGCGGGCCGATGTCGGCGGCGGGGTCGAGCAGAAGGTGCCGGATTTCGGTGCCTAACGCGGTGCCCCCGGGCTCGCGCACGGCAGTGTGCGGCACGCCGAGCCGAGTCAGCCACTCTCCGAGCAGCCGAAGCTGGGTCGTCTTCCCTGCGCCTTCCGGCGACTCGAGCACCAGCAGCCGACCCTTCACGACATCACCCGAGCGTGATGATCGAGCTCGCCGCGCCCTTCTGCATCCCGTCGAGGATCCACTCGTTCACCCGCGCCATCACCTTGTCGAAGTTCTCCTGGGCGACGAGCAGGTTCTGGTAGACCGGATTGGCCTGGACGCGCGACAGCATCTCGTCGAGCTGCTGCTCCATCTCGGCCGTGGGATGTTCGCCGCGCTCGATCATCCGATGCGCGTCGCTGCGGATCTGCTCCATCTGCCTCAGCACGGTGAGGGCGTCGCGGTCGTTGTTCAGCGCCTCGTTCGCCTTCCTCACCGCCTGATACTCGCCGCTCTGGCCGATCAGTCGGCCCAGTTCCTTCGCCTTGTCCTCGAGCACGTCACCCATCCTCACGAGTCGCCAGGAAAATTCTCTCACGCCCCGCCATGTCGAGGCGGATACTCACATCACGATACGCCCGCGTCGCCAGGGCGGCTTCCGCCGCCAGCGATGCCCGGCGCGCGTCGACCTCCAGCGCCAGCAACCCGCCGGGGGCGAGCACCTCCGGTGCCTGGCGAATGAGCGCGGTCGTCGCCGCCATCCCCGACCCCGCGGAGAAGAGGCCGATCGGCGGCTCCCAGTCGCGCACCGAGTCGGGCAGATCGGCCGCTTCCTCATAGGCGATGTATGGAGGATTGGACACGATGACGTCGAAGCGCTCGCCCTCGAGCGGCGCCAGGAGGGCGCCGCAGCGGAGCTGGACCTGGCACCGCAGATCGCTCTCCACGCGCCGGCGATTGCGCTGCGCCACCGCGAGGGCGTCTCGCGAGACATCGGTGGCCACGACACGGGCGAAGTCCCCTTCGGTCGCCAGCGCCAGCGCGATCGCGCCCGATCCCGTCCCGATGTCCGCCACGCTCCCCTGCGGATGCGCCCTCGCCAGCACGGCGTCGACCAGCTCTTCGGTCTCCTGACGAGGGATCAGGACGCGCTCGTCGACCTCGAGGGTGAGGTGACGAAAGGCGGCGACCCCCACGGCGTAGGCGAAGGGCGCGCCCAACGCGCGTCGGGCCGCCGCTGCGCGGGCAGCCGCCGCCACGTGAGGCTCGGCCGGCGAGGCACGGTTCACGGTCGGCCAGAATCGCCGCTCGCCGGCCACCGCGGCAACGAGGTCACGAGCCTCGGTCTCCGCCTCGACGACACTCGAGCGGGAGAGACGCGCCTCGATCTCGGCGACCAGCGCCCCGATCGTCAGCTCGCCGCCCGCGATGGTCACGCGAGCTTCTCCTCGACTTCGGCAACTCGCAGGGCGTCGATCAGGGGACTCAGCTCACCATCGAGCGTGCGACCGAGCTCGTGGAGGGTGAGACCGATGCGATGATCGGTCACCCGATTCTGGGGAAAGTTGTACGTGCGAATTTTCGCCGACCGGTCGCCCGTCCCCACCTGGCTTCGGCGAAGGCGCGACCGCGCGGCCTCCTGCTCGACGATCTTCGCGTCGAGCAGACGCGCCCGCAGCACCTCGAGCGCCTTGAGCTTGTTCTGGAGCTGGGACTTCTGATCTTGCTGGCTCACCACGATCCCCGAGGGAATGTGCGTCACGCGCACTGCCGAGTCGGTGGTGTTCACGCTCTGGCCGCCGGGCCCGGAGGAGCGAAAGACATCGATGCGAATGTCCTTGTCGTCGATCACCACGTCCACCTCCTCGGCCTCCGGAAGAACGGCCACCGTCGCCGCCGAGGTGTGGATCCTCCCTTGAGCTTCCGTCGCCGGAACGCGCTGCACCCGATGCACGCCCGACTCGCGCCGCAACTCGCCGTAGGCGCCCTCCCCCTGCACCTTGAAGATCACTTCCTTTACGCCGCCGAGCGCGCTGCCGGAGAGGGAGATGGGCTCGACGCGCCAGCCGCGTCGCTCGCAGTACCTGACGTACATCCGATACAGCTCGCTGGCAAAGAGCGCCGCTTCGTCCCCGCCCGTGCCCGCCCGAATCTCGACGATGGCCGGGCGATCATCGAGCGGATCGGGGGGAAGGAGGAGCGGCTTTAGACTACGCTCCAGGTCGCCGATCCGGGCAACTGCGCGATCCTCCTCCCGTCGGGCCTCGGCCGCCAACTCCGGATCGGACGCGTCAACCAGCTCCCGAGCCTGAGCAAGCTCATCCTCTGCCTTCCGCAGCCCCGCTGCAAGTTCAACAACGGGGGTGAGGCGCCGGTGCTCCCGGCCAAGCTCGGCCAACCGGCGTGAGTCCCGCGCAGGCGTGGGGCTCGCGAGCTCCTTCTCCACCTCCTCGAACCGCGCCAATGCCTGCGCGACCAGGTCGCGTAGGCTCAGCTCTCCTTCCTGTACTTCTGACGGAAGCGCTCAACTCGGCCTGCGGTGTCGATCAGCTTCTGCTTGCCGGTGAAGAACGGATGGCAATTCGAGCAGATGTCCGTATGTATCTCGGCCTGAGTCGACCGAGTCTGAAACGTATTGCCACAGGCGCACTTGACTGTCGCCGTGGCGTACGTCGGGTGGATGCCCTTTTTCACAAGATCCTCGATGTTTTTCGGAAGCTGTGGAATATAGCCCCGCCGTCAACTAACAAACAAGCTGACAACGATTTGGCGCGTTTGACAGGTCGGCTAGCCTCCCCTAACTTCGCCCCACTCCCCCTCCACTACGGCATCTTGATCCCATGTCGTCCACGACGTCCGAGCCTCTCGCGACGGCGGACTTTCTGGCCACCATCCCGCTCCTGAGCGGCCTCGAACCCGAGGAGCTCGCCCGGTTCGCGGAGGTGACGCGCGAGCGCACCTACCCCAAGAGCAGTGTGATCCTCTTCGAGGACGAGCCCGGGGACTCGCTCTTCATCGTGCGCCAGGGGCGGGTCAAGGTGGTGCTCGTCGGTGAGGACGGCCGCGAGGTCATCCTGGGCATCCTGGGCGTCGGAGATCACTTCGGGGAGCTCTCCCTCATCGACAGCCAGCCGCGCTCAGCCCACGTCATCGCGATGGAGGAGTCGCAGCTGCTGGTTCTGCACCGCGACGATTTTCGCCGGCGTGTCCAGGAGTCGGCGGCCGTGGCGTGGGCTCTTCTCGCCGAGCTGTCGCGCCGGCTACGCAACGCGGACGAGCAGATCGGCGGACTCGTGCTCCTCGATGTCGACGGCCGCATCGCTCGCCTTCTCCTCCAGGCGGCGCGGGAGAGCGGCGGCGAGACGATTTCCAAGCGGCTCACGCACCAGACGATCGCCCAGATGATCGGAGCAAGCCGCGAGACCGTATCGCGGGCCATGCGCGCCTTTCAGGATCGCGGACTCATAACGGTGCAGCGCCGCCAGATCTCGATCGTCGATCGAGCGGGGTTGGAGCGGCTCGCGCACGCTCGCGCGTGAGTCTGTCACTCACCTTCTGGGGAACGCGCGGATCGATTCCGACTCCCGGCTCGGCCACCGTTCGATACGGCGGAAACACCCCCTGCGTGGAGCTTCGCCGAGGCGATGGCAGCTTCCTGATTCTGGATGCGGGAACCGGGATCCGAGAGCTCGGCCAGGCGTTGGTGGAGCGCGCCGGAGGGGCGCCGATCATCGCCGACGTGCTGGTGAGCCATGCGCACTGGGACCACATCCAGGGGCTCCCGTACTTCGCGCCGATCTTTCTCGCCGGCAGCGCGGTGACCCTGTGGAGCCCCCCCGCTCTCACGCCGCAACTCGACCGCGCCGTACGAGAGCAGATGTCGCCCGGCGTCTTTCCGGTGGTGTTCGGCAACACCGCCGGCGCGTTCCGCATCCGCGCGCTCGACGGAACCTTCGATGGACGAGGCAACCGCTTCGTCGTGCGGACGATGCCGGTCCGACATCCCGGAGGGTCGACCGCTTACCGGATCATCGACGCCGACACCCCCGAGCGAATACTCGTCTACATCTCCGACAACGAGCTCGGCGATGGCCGCGGCTACGACGTGCCACGCGATTGGCGCGACACGCTGGTTGCGTTCACCAAGGGGGCCGCGGTTCTCGTTCACGACGCGATGTACACCACCGAGGAGTACGAGCAGCACCGCGGGTGGGGGCACTCCGATGACCTGGACGCGCTCGAGCTGGCGATCGATGCGGAGGTCGGTCGTCTGGTGCTCTTCCACCACAACCCCGAGCGCAGCGATGCCGAGCTCGATGCGCGCGTGGCCGCGCTTCGCTCCGAGGTGGCGCAGCGCGGGGCGGCGGTGGACGTCCTCGGCGCCGCCGAAGGGCTCACTCTTTCCGTATGACCTCGTGCCGATGCGTCGTTTCCGCCTAACGGGTGCCGGCGTCGCCGGCCTCGCGCTGCTCCTCGCCGGGGTTCGGGAGGCGCGATCTCAGGCGCCGGCGCCGGGAGCGCCTCCGCCGACACTGGCCGTCCTCCCCTTCGGCAACAACACGCTCGGCACCGACAGGCAAGCGATGGCGTCGCTCGGAGTGGGGGTGGCGGCGATGCTGGGAGACGCCCTCGACCGGCGAGGGGTTCACGCCATCCGGCGAGAGAATGTGCAACGGGCGTTGCGAGTGCAGCTGCGCGGCGGGCGGATTCTCGACACGGACGCTCGCTTGCGTATCGGCCGCTCTCTCGGCGCCACGGCGGTCGTGGTCGGCGCCGTGCGAACCGGTGGGGACGAGCTCCGCATCGTGGCGTCGGCGCTCGGCGTGGAGGATGAGCGCCGCGGAGAAGAGCTGTCCGTTCAAGGGCGGAAGTCGGACACGATGGCGCTGATCGACGATCTCGCCGAGAGGCTGGTGCGATCGCTTCGGCTCGCGGTCGCCTCCACGCCGGTGAGGGAACCGGCGCCGCCGGCGCGCGCGGCTCTCTCCTTCGATGCGATCCTCCTCTACTCGCGCGCCCTCGCCGCGGTCGACGACGGCAAGAACGACGAGGCCGCATCGCTCCTGCAGCAGGTGATCGACTCGGCGCCGGACTTCGAGCCGGCGCGCGCCGAGCTCCGCGCCCTGCAGCAGCGGTCCTAGCTTCGGAGTAGGCCCCAGCCGCCCCCTCCGGGCGTCTCGATCCTCACTTCGTCCCCGGGCTGCAGCATCACGCGGCACTTTGCGGGCAGCTCGCGGCCGTTCAGGAGATTGCGCCCCGGGGCCCCGGGGCCGCCGCCGGCGGCGCCCGCGGGAGCGCGGCGGCGGCGCTCGGTGACGAGGGTGAGCTCGCACGGCTCGAGGACGTGGTAGACGCGCACCACACCGTCGCCCCCCGGGTGCTCTCCCACCCCACCGCTCCCGGTGCGCACGGCGTAGGTGGCGACGCGGAGTGGATAGGCCCATTCGAGCGACTCGATCGGCGTGTTGCGCGTGTTGCTCATCCCCACGTGCACCGCGCTCGGTCCGGGGCCGACTCGGGAGCCTCCCTGCCCGCCGCCGATCGTCTCGTAGAAGGTCCACCCGGCACCGCCGAAGGTGACATTGTTCATCGTCCCCTGCCCTTGCGCCGGGACGTCGAACCCCGCATCGGCGAGCGCGGCGAAGATGGTGTCGGCGATCCGCTGCGACATCTCGACATTCCCGGCGGCGACCGCCGCCGGCCAGACGGCGTTGACGGCGCTTCCTCGCTTCGCCACCAGCTCCACGGCGCGCGCGACGCCGTCGTTCGTCGGCACATCCTCGTCGAGCAGCGTGCGGAGGACGAAGACGGCCGCCGAGCGAGTGACGGCCAGCGGGCAATTCACGTTCCCCCGCACCTGTGGCGAGGTTCCCTCGAAGTCGAGGCGCAGGCGGCCTTCGTGAGCGCCGACGCGGACGGCGACGCGGACATCCGCATCGGACACGCCGTCGCCCTCGAGCGCATCGACCGCCGAGCCCTGGCGCGATCCGAGTCGGGACACGGCCGCGCGCGCGCGGCGCTCGGTGTAGTCGAGAAGAGCGCGGGCCGCGCTCCACGCCCGTTCGGCGCCCTCGCGCTTGACGAGCGACGTGACGCCGGCCGTCCCGCTGGCGCACGCCGCCAGCTGCGCCTGAAGGTCGCCGCGCCGCTCCGTCGGTGTGCGGACATTGGCGAGCACCATGTCGAGGAGCTCGCGGTCGAGCACTCCCCGCCGCACCAGGTGCACGGGGGGAAGGATGATCCCCTCCTGCACCAGCTCGGTCGCGCCCTGGGGCATGCTCCCGGGGCTCATCCCGCCGACGTCGGCGTGATGCGCGCGCACGGCCGCATAGCCGATGACCGCGTCGTCGGCCGCGATCGCCTCGATGAGCGTGAGGTCGGGGAGGTGCGAGCCGCCGGCGTAGGGATCGTTGAGGAGGAAGACGTCCCCCGGCGCCGGCGACCGGCTCCGCACGGCCGCCACCGCCTCCGGCATCGCCCCGAGGTGCACCGGAATGTGGGCCGCCTGCGCCACCATCGACCCCTCGGCATCGAAGAGGGCCGCCGACGCATCGCGCCGCTCGCGGATGTTCGGCGAGAGCGCGCCGCGGACCAATACGGTGCCCATCTCCTCGGCGATCGCGGCCCAGGCGTGCGCCATCACCTCGAGGTCGAGGGCGTCGAAGGCGAGTGAGCTCACGCGCCGGCCTCCATCCGCCAGCCGCCGGTCGGGAGCGGGAAGGCCGTCCACCCCGGGTGCACGAGCATCGTGGCATCGGGAAGCATGACGACGGCCGGGCCGCGAATCGCGCGGTCGCGCGGCCCCCCGTCGTCGATCACGAATCCGGTCTCGTCAGGCGCGATCGCGATCGCGCTCATCGACTCGCCCGTCGGGCGTCGCGCCAGGGCGACATCCGGGGCGCGTCCCAGGGCGGCCGCGCGGACGCTGATCAGCTCCACGTCGTGGTCGAGGGTGAATCCATAGCGCGCGTGGTGCAGCGCGGCGAAGCGCGACGCGACTGATGCGCCGTCGTCGGCCGCGGCGAGCGGAACGTCCAGCTCGTGCCCCTGCCCCTCGAAGCGGGCGCGCACCCATGTACGCCGCTGGAGGTGCGGCGGAAGATGCTCGGCGGATCGCTCGCCGAGGGCGGCGAGGGCGGCCCGCCCGAGATCGCTCGTTCGGCGCATCACGCTCGCCATCGCCTCGTGGCGCTCCGGGGCCACGGCGAGCCCGAGCGCGCTCAGGACTCCGGCCATCGGGGGGACGATGATGGTCGTCATCGAGAGCTGCTCGGCGAGGGCGCAGGCGTGGAGCGGGCCACCTCCGCCGAACGCGATCAGCGCGCAGGAGCGTGGATCGAGGCCCCGTTCGACGCTCACGCGGCGCAGGGCGCGGGCGACGGCCGCGTCGGCCGCGGCGATCATCGCGCGCGCGGTGCGCTCTACCGTCGCGCCGAGCTTGACCGCCAGCGCCGCCACCGCGGCCACCGCGCCCGCCGGATCGAGGCGCACGCCCCCGCTCAGCCGCTGGGCGCTCAGCGTCCCGAGCACGACATGCGCGTCCGTCACCGTAGCCTGCGTGCCACCGCGCCCGAAGGCGGCCGGACCTGGGCGTGAGCCGGCGCTCCGCGGCCCCACGCGCAGCGCGCCGCCATCGTCCACCCACCCGATGCTCCCGCCGCCGGCGGACACCGTCTCGACCAGCACGCGCGGCAACGCGATCGGGACGCCGGC
The DNA here is from genome assembly GCA_035623475.1 of Gemmatimonadaceae bacterium. GTDB lineage: Bacteria > Gemmatimonadota > Gemmatimonadetes > Gemmatimonadales > Gemmatimonadaceae > DASPTK01. Next base: position 31,528 of record DASPTK010000038.1, read on the forward strand.
GACCTCACCCCCCGCCTCCACCAGCGGCTCGCCGTCGATGATCACGCCGGCATCGGCGCTGGTGCCGCCGATGTCGATCGTCAGGGCGCGCGTGACGCCCGAAAGACGGGCAACCTCCGCGGCGCCGGCCACGCCCCCCGACGGTCCCGACAGCGCCAGCGCCGCCGCCGTGGTCCGCGCCGCCGACACGTCGCGCAGCCCGCCTGACGACGACATCACGAGAATCGAGCCCGCACCTCGCGCCCGCAGCCTCGACGCGAGCTGCTCCAGATAGCCCCCGACGCGCGGCCGGAGGTACGCCTCCGCCACCGTCGTCGCCGTGCGCTCGTACTCGCGCACCTCGGGGAGCGTGTCGCTCGAGAGAACGACCGGCACGTCGCGCAGGTGCTCGCCCAGCTCCCTCGCCAGGCGCTGTTCGTGCCGGGGATCGAGATACGAGTGAAGGAGCGCAACCGCGACGCTCTCGGGCGCCCGCGACCGCACCCGCTCCGCGACGTCTCGCGCCGCCGTGTCCGCCAGGCGCTTCACCACCCCGTCCGGGGCGACCCGCTCCGGCACGCTCACGGTATCGTCAGGCGGAACGAGCAGAGCCTGGTGATGCCGCGTCAGATCGTAGAGGGCGGCGCGCTCCTGCCGGCGGAGCGCCAGAATGTCCGTGGCCCCTTCGGTGGCACAGAGGACGACCCGCGCGCCGGTCCGCTCGAGGAGCGTGTTCGTCGCGATCGTCGTTCCATGCACCACCCGCTCGATTCCCTCGGCCGTGCCGAGGGCGTCGAGCGCGTCGAGAACCCCCAACACCTCGTCGCCCGGCGTGCTCAGCACCTTGCGCATCTCCGGGCGCCCATCGGCATCGATCGCCACCAGGTCGGTGAATGTGCCGCCGACGTCGATCCCAACCGCTCGCGCCGTCACGGGCGTCGGCGGACGCGCCAGGCCTGCACCTGACCCCACACCAGGATCAGAATCCCGATCGTGCCTATCCAATCGCCGAACCGGACATAGGGAGTGATGATCGATGTCGAGACCGCCCGATACGTCCGTGTCGCCGGCTCGAAGAGCTCGGTGGCGCCGTGCGGAACACCCAGCGGGTCGACGAACTCGGAGATGCCGGTGTTCGCCGCCCTCACAATCCCCATCCGCGTCTCGATCGCCCTGAGGTTGAGGTGCGCGGCGTGCTGGTAGGGGGCGAGCGTCCTGCCGAACCAGGCGTCGTTGGTGATGTTGAGGATCAGAACTGCGCCGTCGCGCCGATAGAGGCGGGAGCGCTGCGGGAAGATGCTCTCATAGCAGATCAACACGCCCACACTCCCGAAGCCGAGACGGAACGGGTGTGGATCTCTCCCGATGCCATAGCCGCCGAAGTACTTGAGCTTGGCGAACCATCGCGGGTTGAGGAATGGCACGCGCTCCACGACCGGGACCAGGTACGTCTTGTGGTAGGGCGGCTGCGCGTCGAGGCGACCTGTGGAGTCGGCGAGCATCGCCGCGTTGTAGTACTCGTACCCTCCCGAAGGGTCCACCGTGAGGTCGAGCACCCCGAAGACGATCGGCGTTCCGGTCGCTCGCGCCAGGCCGGCCAGCGCCTGCGACCACTCCGGATGCTCGGGAAGGAAGCCCGGGAGCGCCGCCTCGGGCCACACGATCAGTTGCGCATCGCGCCGCGACTGCGCCTGACTCGTGAGGTCGGTGAGCATGCCGAGAATTCGCCCCTGATTCTGCGCCTGCCACTTCTCCTCTTGGGGGACGTTCGGCTGGACCACCGCCACCGCGGCGACCGGCGCGAACGACGTCGTGGCCATTCGCCAGGCGCCATAGGCGGCGACGGCGGCGGCGAGTGCCCCCGCAAGGGCGATCCTCGTCACCACGGCCACCGGCCGCGAGCGAGCGAGCCAGGCGTCGGCGAAGAGTCCATTCGTGGCGGCGATCCAGAAGCTCAGCCCGTGCACGCCGCTCAGATCCGCGGCCTGCGCCAGCACGGGCACGTCGGCCATCGCGAGACCGAGAGGAAGCCAGGGAAAGGCCAGGTCGGGGAGATAGGTGAGGACGATCTCGAACGTCACCCACGCGGCGGGGAGGAGCACCGCCATCGGAAGCCGGGTCGATCGACGGGCCACGAACATCATCGCGGTGATGGCCGCGCAGATGGCGGCGACGGCGGCGACGGTCGCAGCGTAGCCCACGATGGCCAGCTTCGTGTAGATCGCCAGAGCGATCGCGATCCAGTAGAGGCTCGTCCCGAATCCGAAGATGGCGAACCAGAAGCCGATGCGCGCGGCGGATCGCGCCGAGTCGCTGGCGTCGGCTCGCTCCGCCACAGCCACCGCCAGCGGCACGAGGCAGAGGAACACCGGCACCACGAGGGGGATCGGGGGAAAGGAGAGGAAGAAGAGCGCCGCCGAAGCGAGGGCGCCGGCGCCCTCGCTCCGTGTCGGCACCAGCCCACGTCCCGGCGTCACAGGCGGATTTCTTTCTCCTCGTCCGCCGATTTGTAGATCGCCTCGGCCACGCGATGCACGATCAGCTGATCGGCCGGAGCCTCGTAGCTCGCCTCGTCGCGGATGACGGCGAGAAAGTGGGCGAGCTCGGCGCGGTACGACTGGGCGAGCACACTCTCGCGGGTCGCGGCGCCGCGCGGCGTCACGTCGGTCGCCTTGCCGTTCAGCTCCTTCACGACCTGGAGCGGCCCGAGCTGCGCTCCTCCACGCGTGGCGAGCACATCGAACCACCAGCGATCGGCCGACCCGGTGAAGTTCCAGGAGACGTCGAAGGCGAAGGTCTTTCCTTGAGCGCACTCGAGGACGGCGAAGAGCGAATCCTCGACCACGTTCGCACCGCGCCCGCGGTCCATATACGCCGACACGCGCACCGGCTCGGGGAAGTCCGCCAACCACATCGCCAGGTCGAGGAGTGGAAACCCATGCTCGACGAACACGCCGCCCCCCGACTCCGGGCGACGCTGCCGCCAACCATCCGCCACGCGCTTGCGCTGGAAGTGTCCGGCGCGAACGCCGGTGAGCTTTCCCAGCTCCCCACCCCGAAGGAAGGCGCTGACCGCCTGGACGTCGGCACGGAAGCGATGGTTGTTGGCCACCGCCACCTTGCGATCGGCGCGTGCAGCACTGGCGAGAATGCGATCGACTCCGCGCGCGGTGAGGGCGAGCGGGCGCTCGCAGATGACGTGCACCTTCGCCGCGAGCGCGCTCAGCACGTGTGGCTCGTGGAGGTGGTTCGGCGTGCAGACGACCACGGCGTCGAGCGCGTCGAGCTCCAGCAAGTCCTCGATGTCGGTGAAGACATCCGAGACGCCGAACCGCTCGGCAAGAGCGCGCGCCTTGGGGCCGTCGTTGTCGCAGAGCGCGACGAGGGAGGCATCCTTGAGTCGTGAGAGCGCCGGGAGGTGAGCGATCTGCGCGATCGCCCCCGCGCCAACCACCCCGATCCGGGCCGCCGGCTTCCCCGCCCGCGTGGACTCAGGCACAGACACTCGTCAGGTCGAGGGGAGGCCGACCGGCCAGAGCAGCGATGAGGCGACGGGACGATGAACGATCAGGCGTCATTCGGCCACGACGGCGAGGGTCGTCCCGGGATAGTAGACGCGGAGGATGGCGCGATAGTCCTGCCCGGCGCGGGCCCGTCCGATCGCCCCCCACTGACACATTCCCACCCCGTGCCCGTAGCCGCTCCCTCTCAGAATGAGGCGCGCGAGGCCGGCATCATCACTCTCGCGGTCGATGGAAAAATACGTGCTCGCAAGGATCTCGCCACCAGGAGTGCGCAGCACGAAGCGAATGTCGTTGCCGCGCAGACTGTAGCTCCCTTGATCGGTCGCTAGTCGGAGCGTCTCGACGCGCCCTGATGTCGTGCGCCCCTGGATCGTGACATCTCGCACGCGGCCGATCCGCCCGGCGACGCTCGCGTACGATCGCAGATACTTCTCGAGCGTCGCCGACAGCGCCGCGCGGTCGAAGGTCTGCGTCCAGCGGAATCGCGGCGATTGGTCGCAGTAGTACCGATCGGCCGTGCCGGGGATGCGGTCGCTCACCGACACGAGATACGGCTCGTCGCGCTCGCGCCACACTTCGCTCGCCGCGGCGGTGCTGCCGCCACATGTCGAGAAGTACGGCGCGTTCACGATGCGCCCACCGTACGTGAGCACCTGGCCCGTCGTTCGCCGAACCGCGTCGTCCGACAGGGGCTGCTCAACGTCGGCGCCGCCGTAGACCTGGTCGAGCACCGTCGCCAGCACGTCGTACGCCCGGCCCGGTTCGGTCGCGAGATGGGTGTAGACGTAGCTGCGAGCGGCGACCGCCTGCGCCTCCACCGCGGCGCGCTCGTCGGACGTTCGCTGGCCGAGCTCGAGAGGCACGACGCCGCGCAGGTAGTCCTCGATGTACACCCGGTTGATGACCGTCACGCCTCCCGGAGCACTCTCGATCGTGATCTCGCCGCGATAGCGCTTGCCGTTCACGCTGAGGAAGGCGTTTCGTGCCGCCGGCCGCACGACGAAGGGCGCCGGCCGCGCCGCGGCTGGTGCGCCGGAGAGCGGCGTCGCGCGCAACCGGCCGTTCACCCGGTCGACGACCCACGACTCCCCTCCCGAGGCGCGAACCAGGGTGCTCGCGCCATCGCTGTCGAAGATCCGCCAGGGCCCGCTCGCGGAGAGCGTCACCCGCGAGACCCCCGACACGAGCGCGACGCGCACCACGTGCGTCCCGGACACGCTCCTTTCGGAGGGCGCGGGCGTGTTGATGATGTCCTCTAGGTGCGTGGGGGGCGACGTGTCCGGCATTGCGGGCGGCGCGGACGTGTCGGCGGCCGCCGCCGGCCCCGACGGCGCCGGCACCGGTCGCGGCGGCGGCGCCTCTGGCGGTGGGTTGGGCTGCCCACAGGCCGTCAGCAGGGCGACCAGGAGCGCACCTCGCCTAACCGCGCGCCGCACGCATCGCCTCGTCGAGGCGCTCCAACGTGGCGTCGATCTCCGCGTCACCGTGGGCGGCCGACATGAAGGCCGCCTCATAGGGCGACGGCGCCAGGTACACGCCGCGCGTGAGCGCCTCGTGGAAGAAGCGGCGGAAGAAGGCGACGTCGGACGTGGCGGCGTCCCGGAAATTCCGCACCGGCTCGGCGCGGAAGAAGAAGCCCCACATGGTGCCGGCGCTTCCGGCCGTGAACGGCACGCCGAGTCGCGCCGCAATCGCGCACATCTCCCGCGCGAGCCGGGTCGTGCGCTGCGCCATCCGATCGTGAAGCTCCGGCGTGAGCGCTCGGATCGTCGCCAAACCGGCCGCCATCGCCAGCGGGTTGCCGCTCAGAGTCCCCGCCTGATAGACGGCGCCGACCGGCGCGATCTGCTCCATCAGCTCTCGACGCCCGCCATAGGCCGCGACGGGAAGTCCCCCGCCGATGACCTTGCCCAGCGTCGTTAGGTCCGGCACGACTCCGAAGCGCTCGCGGGCGCCCCCCGGCGCGATCCGGAAACCCGTCATCACCTCGTCGAAGATCAGCAGACTCCCGGTGACGTCGGCGATCTGGCGGAGGGCCTCGAGAAAGCCGGGATCTGGTGGAATGAAGCCCGCATTCCCGACGACCGGCTCGACGATGATCGCGGCCAGATCGTCGCCGGCCTCCAAAGCCACACGGCGCGCCGCCTCGGCGTCGTTATAGGGCGCCACGCGGGTCAGCGCCGCCAAGGCCGCGGGGACGCCCGGGGAGTTCGGGAGCCCGAGCGTCGCCACCCCCGAACCGGCTCGAACGAGAAAGGAGTCGGCGTGGCCGTGGTAGCAACCGTCGAACTTGAGCACGGACGAGCGGCCGGTGACGGCTCGGGCCAGCCGGAGCGCGCTCATCGTCGCCTCCGTTCCACTCGAGACGAAGCGGAGCATCTCCACGTGAGGCAGGCGACGCACGATCGCCTCGGCCAGCTCGACTTCGGGCTCGGTCGGTATGCCGAAGCTCGTCCCCCGTCGCATCGCCTCCTCCACCGCGTCGAGCACTACGGGTGCCGCATGGCCGAGCACCAACGGGCCCCACGACAGCACGTAGTCGAGATACTCCTTCCCGTCGGCGTCCCAAATGCGTGCGCCCTCTCCGCGGGTGACCACGAACGGCTCGCCGCCAACGCCCCCGAAGGCCCTCACCGGCGAGCTCACGCCGCCGGGCATGAGGGCGCGCGCCCGCCGCATGATCTCGGCCGACCGCGACGTCACCGTCCGTAGCTCGCGCTCGAGGCGTCCAGCACCGGGAGAGACCGCGCGACCGGCGCGCGACCGCTCTCCGGAGCCGCGCGCACGAGGCAGAGCTCGCGCGCCTCGAAGTCGTAGTCGTCCACCACGTCATCGATAACGCACCGGACGAGACTCCCGGGCGTCGCCGTTCCCTCGAGGCGCGTGATCCCATCGATGTCGTCCGCCTGCCAGGGAACACGCGCCTCCATCGACCCATCCTCACGTGCCCGGTCGACGATCGCTTCCACCGTGCGTCCGACATGTCGCTCGTAGCGCTCGGCCGTGATCCCCCGTTGCCGCTCCGTGAGGCGCTCGAGCCGCTCGCGCTTGACGACGTCCGGCACGTCATCCGCCAGCTGCGCGGCGCGCGTCCCCTCCTGCGCCGAGTACGCGAACACTCCGACTCGCTCGAAGCGCACCTCCTCGAGCAGGTCCTCCAGGCGCTCGAAATCCTCGTCGGTCTCGCCGGGGAAGCCGACGATGCATGTCGTGCGGACGGCCACGTCGGGGATGACGTCGCGCAACCGCGCCACCCGCTCGCGGATCGTGCTCGCCCGCTCGGGGCGGCGCATGCG
>DASPTK010000039.1:0-71590 GCA_035623475.1 Gemmatimonadaceae bacterium
GCGTCCGTACTACATCTACATGGCCGACCAGGTGGCCGGGGGCGAGCACTTCCGCACGACCGTCCAGACCGGACTCGAGATCATCAAAGCGCTGCGGGGATGGACGTCGGGGCTCGCCGTGCCGCACTTCGTCATCGACTCGCCTGGAGGGGGTGGCAAGGTGCCGCTCCTGCCGGAGTACGTCGAGTCGATCACCGACACCGAAGTCGTCTTCCGGAACTACGAGGGTGAGCGCTTCACGTACAAACAGCCGCAGATTTCGAGCTCGAGCTGTGGGAGCGGTTCCGAGGGACTGGTCCCGCTCGGACGCGCGCCCGGATCGAGCACGCACGAGGTACCGGCGTAGGCGGTAACAGTACGTGAAGAGATTCGCGTCGCTCGTCGGCTGCACGGTCCTCGGCACCATCGGGTGGTGGGCGGGGGCGCGCGTGGGGATCTTCACCGCCGTCGTTCTCGGCGGGATCGCATCCGGCGTCGGCTGGTGGGTCGGCGGGAGGGTGAGCGAGGAGTATCTGCCGTAGCCGGCTCGGGCGGGTGGCGCCCTGGCGCCGCCTGCGAGTCGACGACCGCGTTAGCTCCAGGCGCCGGACTCGAAGAAGGGCATCCGCGCCAGCATCGGCTCCTCCAGCTCCGCCAGCAGGAGCGCCACGCCGAGGCGGCCCTTGTACAGAGAGTGCGGCATCGCGACGAGCGACCCTGCACCCTCTCTCGCCCAGGTGGCCAATCGCTCGGCCCGTTCTCTCCAGGCACCGTCGCCGGTCTCGCGGAAGGTCCTCAGCAGGGCGTAGGCTCGACCGGCAAGCCCGCAGCACAGATCGGGGTGACGGCTAGCGTCCTCCCACGCATGCCAGGTCGCTCGCTCGGCAAGTTGAGCATAGCGCTCCTCGCCGAGCGCGGTGTTCGCCTCCCACCAGAGGTGAACGAGTCCCGCACTTCCGCCACACCATTGAGACGTCGCGACGTCGGAGCTTTCCGCGCCCGGCATGCCGTGGGGCCAAGAGAGACCGCGCCCGCATTCATCTGCCATCGAAGCCAGGTGCTCCAGCCAACACAGAAGCTCGTCGGGAATACGGTCCCCCGATACCCGGCACCAATGCATGGTCGCGCAGAGCGGGCCAGCGAGACCGTGCAGAATCCCCGTGGTTCTCGGCGTCGACTCGGGCTCAGCGGCCGGAGAGTGATCGAGAATCGACCAGATTCGGTTCAGGGTGTTGGTACCGCGTTGGGCCAACCTACCAGCATCGCCGTGAGAGAACTCCGCAGCGGGCTCCATGAGAAGAGCGCACGCGAGCAAGGAACCCGAGTGGCCCGAGGCCAATTCCACCGAGCCATGCTCCACCTGGCCCTCATCCAGAAACGACGAGAGCTCTGTCACCCAGCGCCGCTCATCCCCCATGGCGAGTGCAACGAGCGCAGCGACGCAGTGCGCGCCGCCCACCGACCAATACGGGAACCGGCGGTCGAAGACGTCGCGATCAGAGGGCGAGAGCGGCTGCGTGGAATCGTCACCGTGGCTTCGCATTGCCAATTCCGACCAAACATCGGCGAGCGAGAGCAGTGCGGCGTCGTTCCGCAGCCGCGCGACGCGGAGCAACGCCAGGGCGATTCCCGCGGAGCCGGCGATGATCGACCGCTCTCGCGGCGTGGCCAACGCATCGCGAAAAAGGGGCGCGTCGATGCGAAGCTCGGCGAGGCTGTCAGAGACGAACTTCCGCGCGACGGCGACAAGTCGAGGCGCCCGGCCGAGCGTTACAGCTTCTCGGATCGCCGCAGGCGACGCGCCGTCACGCAAGGCTGCCGCGAAGGAGCTCATCGATGGGAAGCGCTGACTCGGGTCCTTTGCCAGCGACTGTTCCAGCGCCTTCTCGAGGCCAGCCCACTCCCAAGCTCCGCGCTGACCAATCGGTACCATCGGCTCATCGCGGATCTGTCTCAAGAGCTCGTACTCCGCGAGCGTGAAGTCTAGGTAGTAGGTGTCTGTGACTAGCCGATAGAGAAGCGCACCCACGGCGTACTGCTCGCCGAGGAGCGTCGGTAGCGGCGGCCGTTGTCCGGCAAGGGCCGCTACCGCCACTTCCGGCTCATAGTAGAGAGTGACGCCGCCGCGGTCTGACGGCTCACCGGCACCTGTTCCCGTGTCGCTCCAGCGCGCGAGCGCGAAGTCGACCAACCGCACGGTGCCGCGGCAATCCACCAGCACATTGCCGGGATGCACATCGCCATGGATGACGCCACGGTCATGGAGGAGCGCGTACGCGTCGAGGATCCGAAGGCATAGCTCCCGAAGGCGCGGCAATGCCGAATCGTCCGCGCACCCGCGTATGTCGGCCGCCGCCCTATCCGCGTCGACGCCCGGACACCACTCGAGAACAAGGTACGGTCGGTCCTGCAGCATTCCCTCGGCCAACAACCGCGGGGCGATCACACCGCCAAGGTGCGACAGCACCGCCGCCTCTCGCACCAGTGACGGCGGAGTCCTCGCTGCGGCCTGCCCTCCGGCCACCTTGATAGCCGCGGGTCGTCCGCGTGCATCGCGCGCGAGATACACCTCGGTATCATCGACCACGTGGAGAGCTCGACGGATCTCCCACCTCTCGACGCACTCCCCATTCTTGAGAGAGGCGCGGACTCCGAATCTGTCGCCACTCCCGGAGGCGACGAGCAGTCGAGATTCGAACAGCTCGCGCAGGAAGGTGTACGAGTCGCGGAGTACTTGATGGGGATCCAGAGAGCGCGCCCGGCTGTAGGCGAGTACTGCCTCCGGAATCGTGATGGGCGCACGGAAATAGCCGAGGAGCGCGGCCGCGTCGGGGCCGATGATGCGTGTGCCGGCGCGAGTGGCCGGTCGGGCGATTGCGAAGTCGTCGTTCTGGCAGGAGAGTCGAGCGCGGTCCTCCGCTCGCAGCGACGTCACCGGCACCATCGCCACGTCGGCGGGAAGCACCATCGACTCGGCAAGCCCAGACATGCTCGTCTCGGCGTTAGGCATGTTCAGCCCAAACTGTTTGGCTCGGCGTCCACGAGACCGTGTCGACACCGTCCAAGCTGAGACGTCGGATGGCGAAGGCGGTCGCCGCACCCGGCTCACCATCTCCCTGCCCATGCTGGGCGCCAACCAGGTACTCAGCGAGCTTGTTCGCCACCCACCATCGCCAGCTCACCTCTTTGGTCGCATCCGCCGGAGAGCCCCGAGAGGGCGGATCCATTCCCCATGAGAGAAGTCCGTCGCCCGCAATCTCCGAGGTGAATGGCACGCCCTGAACAGGCATGCCGATCGTGGCCGTCGCGATCTCTCGTGCTGCTGCATCGAGCGACTCGAGTGTTGGGAAGTATGCGATCAGCTTGTCCGGGCGGAGCAACCCGAGAGCCGTCCCGGCGGCCTTGAGGTGGGTGGCGCCGCATCGAGGCGCAATGGTGGCCACGATGCAGAGTGCGTCCGGCGTAGCGTCAGATGCCGGGCTGACATACAGCTTGTAAGGAGCGTTCGAGAGAATGTGCGCCGGGACATGACGCGCTTGCCACCCGATCCAGTTCGTCCGACCGTCGAGCAGGGGAACTTCCGTCCAGGCCTGGTCGATCGCCGCCTGGGTTGCGCCACCGGCGCCCAAGTGGAGAAAGGACGCGACCCGGACGCTGTCCGGAACGTGGCGCCGCCAGTCCGGCGTCAGAGGCCGCCGGTTGTACCCGTAGAGGCGCTCGGCAATCTGCCTGACGTCGCGCAGTCGGAGGGCTTCGGCGTACTCGACCGCCTCGCGCGACAGGCGTGCGATGGTGTCCGCCACCCTGACCTCGCGGGGAAGCCGGTCGAGTGACTCGAGCGCCGCCGCCCCGGAGAGGAATGCGCCGTCCAGCTCGACTTCGAGTAGCCCGTCTGCCACGAGCCTGGTGATCTGTTCCGCGAGATTCCCGCCGGCCAGGGCGCGGGCGTAAGACGGAAGGGGCCCTGGCTCGTGCAACGTCAGAAGGAGAAGCGCCGTCTCGCGATCGACGGCGCGCATACCCTCGCGGCCTCTGTCTCGAGTGCGCACGACGCCGTAGAACGAGGGATCGGTGGCGTATTCGGCGAGCGCGGCGCGCTCGTCCTCTGCGAGCCGGTCGAAGAGCACAAGCTCATGCCGCGGATTTGCGCGCAGGCGGGCGCCGTCCGGAAGGTGCAGGAGGCTGGCCACTGATAGGTCCAGCTTGGCGAGCGGACGCTGGGAGCGGGCGCACGATGGCGACCGCCCCCAGTCGTTAGGCTATCAACTGGACGCCGGGACGTCGACGCCCGACTCCCCTGAATCCGCAAGGGAGCGCCCTTGCTCCTCCAGCGCCCGCAACCCTGTTTGAAACGTAGCCCTGAGCGCCCGGACGTTCTTTTTATCGAAGGGATTGGCGCTGTGATCCAGAAGGTCATCCAGCTTCTCCTGATATTCCTCCAGCGTCTGCCCCCATTCCGGGTGCTCTTCGTGAGCCGCCAAGATCCAAGTTGTGACGAAGATCTTCGTCGACGGCGGCCCGCAGGCCGGTCCTCCCGCCCTGATTGCAGGAGTGGCAGCCAAGCAGGTGCCCGCCTTCACCTGGGTCGAGATAGCACCGACTTGCGCAGTGCCGTCGTCATCCAGATAGAAGATGACGGCTTTGCTTTGGAACTTTGGCATGTGGCCCCCTCGGAACTCCCGTTCCGTGGTGTGAGACCTACTCCGGTCATCAACTCGCCCGCACGATGCGGGTGCATGCTCATTCGGTCGCCACTTTGCCGTCACTAGGCTCTCACTTTGGGGGGCGTGGCGGTGGCTCGCGGGGGCCGAAGGGCAATCGCCGCGAATATGTCTTTGTGCAACCGGTCCCAGCAAGCCGCAGGTTGGCGGCGGAATCTCTCTAGGGCGAGGAGTGCGGCACCACGGCGCTCCCCCGCTCCCCCTGCAGCCGCGCGATCGCTCGGTTCGTCTCCTCCACGAGGGGTCGAAGCACCGGGTCGGCGTGCAGCCAGGCATCCCGGATGCGAAGATACGCCGACACCGCCCGCTCTCGGTCCCCCATGTCTTCGGCGATTCGCGCCCGCTCGAGCAGCCAGAGCACCTCCCCCACGCTCTGATAACTCTGCGAGAGAGGGCGCCCGTCGAGCACCGCCGCCGCCTGAGCGGCGTTACCCCTGAGGTGAAGCAGCCGTGCCCGTGTTAGGCGATCGCTCCAGCAGCGGTAGGAACAGAGAGAGTCCGGGATGGCGGCGAACAGTGTGAGGGCAGCGGCGGTGTCGCGTCGCGCGAGCGCGAGATAGGCTCGCGCCGCTGCCACGCCGTACGCAGGCGCGGGATCGCGATCATCATCGTCCTGCGGCTGCGTGCGCGCGACCAGGTCTATCCGCCGCACGGCAGCGGCAAGAGCCGCCGTGTCGCCCCGCTGCGCCCACCACGGCAGCGCCAGCGTCATCGCCGCGGCGCGAGTACCGCGGCGCGTACGATCCAGAACTGCGGTGGCCGAATCGTCCGGCACGGCGCCGAGCACACCGACCGAGGTGAGGAACTCGCTCGACTCGCGCCGCGGCCCCCACGCGACGGCATACGCCTCTCGCACATGGCCGCGCCACGCCAATGCCGGTGGAAACCAGCGTCCAAGAGATGCCTTCGTCGCGGCGTCGGTGTCGCTCACCGCCCGTCGACCGAGCTGGAGTGCCGTCTCCCCGTCGTCGCTCCAGCGTCGCAGCAGGAACCCCGCCTTCTCGATCCGATCGAGCGGCATGGTATCCAACCACGGTCCCGAGTCGGCCATGGCGTGGCCCCGCCCATTCATGAGCTGAGCGACGAGGGCCCCGGGCTCGTTCGGGTCTACGAGCGCGTACTGCTTGGCGTAGCGCCTAACAACTGCCGTGTCGCGGAACTCAGGGCTGAACTCCAGCAGGTAGAAGTAGGATGGACCGTACATGGAGTCGAGGGAAACCGACTGCTCGTACGCCTGCAGCGTTTGCTCACGCGTCACCCCGAAGCGCTCCCCGAAATAGAGCCGCGCTCCCCCCAGCTCCTCCCACACCTCGGGATCCGTGGGGTACTGCAGAGCCATCCGCTCCAGCGTATTGAGATACCGGCGGCCCATCCGCACACGTGTTCCGGGATCGTTGTCGGTGAACGCCGCGGCGTCCGCGGAGTCCGCGGCCAACCAGAGGCTGTCGCGGGCCGACAGATGGTGGTTGAGTGCGCCGGCGCGTAGCTGATATCGCAGGGAGGTCGAGTCGGCCCCTCCCTGCTCGCCCGTCATCGCGTACGCCGCTCCGCGGTAGGCAAGGGCGAAGGAGCTGTCCAGCGAGATCGCGCGCTCGTAGCCCGCGAGAGCGGCGAGATACTTGTGCTCGCGATAATTCTGCTCCGCCTCGAGGAAGGTCCTGATCGCCTCGGGCGACGTAGAGCCTAAAGAGGCCGCGCGCGTCGTGTTGGCGCGCCCGGACGCGCCGATCATCGCCAGGAGGTCGTTCGTCACCTGGTCCGACAACTGATAGAGCTGGCGGTTCCCTGAGCGCCGGTCGACCACTCCGAGTACTCGTCCGGACGCGACATCGAGCACGCTCGCCTCGAGGCGCGCACTGTCCGTCGCCACTCGCGTGAGCTTTCCGTAGACAACCAGTCCGGCTCCGGTGCGGCGGCCGAGTGCGTCGGCCGTACTCTTGCTCGCCGGTCCCTTCCAGTCGCGCAACACTTCCGAGCTGCTGACGGTTCGAAGGGCAGCCATCCCGTCGAGGTTGCGCGCCAGGATGTCGACCAAGCCCTGCTTCCAGACTCCGTACTCTTCATCCGTCACGTCGAAGGGGGCGATCGCCACGAGCTTTCGATCGAGCTTCACTCCCATCGTGCGTCTGGCGAGCGACAGCGCCAGCAGCGCCGCCGTCGCGGCCGCTCCCGCAGCGATGATCCAGCGCCGCCAGCGCCGCCAGCCCGCTGATGCGGGGACTCCGCGATCGAGCGCGTCCCGAAACTCCGCGGCGGTGGCGAACCGGTCCTCCGGCTTCTTCGCCAGCGCCTTGTCGATCGCGTCGCTGACAGCGCTCGGCACCTCCGGCCGGATCTTCTGCACCGAGGGCGGCACTTCGAGGAGGTGCGCCCGCACCGTCTCCAATCCTGTCCGGCCGGCGAAGGGCGGAACACCGGTCAGCATCTCGTAGCCGACCAGGGCGAGCGAATAGATATCGGAACGGACATCCACCTCTGCGCCGCCGGCCGTCTGCTCCGGCGACATGTACCCGACCGTCCCTACCATCGCACCCGTGGCGGTGATCCGATCCGGTCCGCCGCGCGCGGCGATCAGCGCATGAGCGATGCCGAAGTCCGCCAGCACCGGCCGGCGCCCGACGAGCAGAATGTTCGACGGCTTGATGTCCCGGTGGATGACCCCGTGCTCGTGCGCCGTCGCGAGAGCATCGGCGAGGTCGCGCAGCATGCGCACCGCCTCGGAGACGGGGAGCTTCCCCTCCCGCTCGAGCAGCCGCCTCAGTGAATCGCCGGCGATGTACGGGGTGATGTACCAGAGTAGATCATCACGCGCGCCCGCCGTGAGGATCGGCAGGAGATTCGGGTGCTGCAGGTGAGCGCTCACCTCGATCTCGCGCCGGAAGCGCGCGACGCTCACCTCATCGCTGAACTCCGGCGGAAGGACCTTGATCACGACCCGCCGATCGAGGCCGCGTTCGGTGGCGACGAAGAGGCGGCTCATCCCGCCCGGCTGCAGCTCCCCCTCGACGTGGTATCCGTCGCCCAGCGCGTCCTGAATTCTCGAGGCGAGATCGGTCATTGCCGGTCCTCAGCGGCTGGCCGTCGCTATGGTACCCCTACCCGACGCAATCGATAATCGTCTCCAAACGATATCTCGGCCACCTTGCCATCCTGCCCGAGCAGGAACGACACCAGCGTTTCACCGACCCAGCGATTGCGAAACCGCGCCTGGAAGGTGTCGAAGTTCCAGTGCGACAGATCGGCGAGTAGGTACCCCTGCTCCAGCACCAGGTGCCCTCCGTCCATCCGAACCTTCACCGTGCCGTAGAGCGTGTCGGTGTAGGTCCCGGCATAGCTCTCGAGCGGAAGCGAAGGCTTGGTGTTGGGAACGCGCGCCGAATCGAGCGCGTGCTCCGCGGCTCGGGCTCGGGCCTGGATGCCGCGATAGAGCGTCAACATCTCGGCGCTCCAGTCACGCCGCGGGTTGCCAATGTACGCATCGAAGACGCGGTACATGAGGGCATGACGAACCTCGGCGTGGTCGAGGTTGGCGAAGATCACCACCCCGAGCTTGCGGTCGGGAATGAGGCCGACGATGGCGACGAAGCCATCGATGCTCCCGGTGTGGAAGACGACATACTCGCCCCGATAGTCCTCGAGGAACCATCCGAGCCCGTACCCCGTGAAGTGCGGATGGGTGAGCCGGGCCGTGGGGTAGAACTCGTCGGCTCCAACGATCATCTGCGGGCGAAAGAGCTCGGCGAAGTTGCTGTCGCTCAGCAAGCGCTTCTGGCCCACTCGAGCGCTGTCGAGGAGGAATCGGATCCACTTCGCCATGTCCGCCACCGAGGAGTACATGGATCCGGCCGGCGCGATATTGTCGGTGGCGTACCGGGTGATGACCCGAACCGTATCATCGATCCGAAAGTGCGGGGTGGCGAGGTCGGGCTGGGACTCCGGCGGAGTGCCGGTGGTCGTCTCGCGCATCCCCAGCGGATCGAAGATGCGGCCGCGAACCAGCGCCTCCCACGTCGTATCGGCCGCCCGAGCGGCAATGTAGCCGGCTGTCGCGTACGTGTCGTTTTCGTAGGCGAAGTGCGACCGCAGGCTCGTGGCCGGCTTCACCCATCGCATTCGCCTGACGATCTCGGCGAAGTCGGCGTCGTTGCCGTACCAGAGGAAGTCGGCCTCCGGCAGCCCGCTTCGGTGGGTGAGAAGGTCGCGTATCGTCAGCTCTCGCGTCACGTACGGGTCGTAGAGCTGGAAGGACGGCCAGCGATCCTCCACCCGATCGTCCAAGCGCAATCGGCCGCTGTCGACCAGCATCATGAGGGACAGCGACGTGAAGGCCTTGGTCGTCGATCCGTTGGCGAAGAGTGTGTGCGCGTCGACGGGCGCGGTCGCGCCGAGTGTGCGTACTCCATAGCCCTTGGCGAAGACCACCGAGTCATCCTTGACGACGGCGATCGCCAGGCCGGGCACCTCCCAGGCCTTCACCGCCTGGGCCACGTAGGCGTCAAAGCCGGCCAGCGGATCGGCCCCCTTCTTCTGCGCGGCGACGGGCGCAGCGGCGAGCAGCGCGACAGCGATGGCCGTCGTGGCGGAGCGCGTCATTCGCGTGGTGAGGGTGAGGGGAAGGGGCGCGGGCGGCCGCCAGTCGGAGCGGTCGCCCGCATCGCGTCAGGCTTCGGCGAGCACTTCCTCGCGTGACTTCGAGGATTCGGCGATGATCTTCTGCGCCGCCTCGGGTGGCACCTCTTCGTAACCGCGGAACTTGTGCGAGAAGGTCGCGTGACCGTGGGTCATGGAGTTGAGGTCGGTGGCGTAGAGGTGAAGCTCCGCCTGCGGAACGACCGCGCGGACCACGGTCCCGCGACCGTCCGGCGCGCTGTCCGATCCGAGGATCTGGCCGCGGCGCGACGAGATGTCGCCCATCACGTCCCCCAGGAAGCGATCTGGGGTGCGAATCTCGACCTCATCGAGCGGCTCGAGAAGCACCGGCTTGCACTTCGACGCCACGGCCTTGAAGGCGAGGATCCCGGCCATCTTGAACGACATTTCGTTCGAGTCGACGGAGTGGTAGGAGCCATCGAAGCACTCCACCTTGAAGTCGACCATCGGGTACCCCGCCACCACTCCGCGCACCGCCGCCTCCTGGATTCCGCGATCGACCGCGGGGACGAACTTCCCCGGAATCGAGCCGCCCACGATCTGATCGTCGAAGACGTATCCCTCACCCCGTGGAAGAGGGATGAATCGCACCCAGCAGTCGCCGAATTGACCGCGCCCGCCCGACTGCTTCTTGTGCCGCCCCTGCCCCTCGCCGCGCCCCTTCAGCGTCTCGCGGTAGGCGATCTTCGGTCGTCCCAGCTCGCCGGAGACACCGAACTTCCGGCGCAGCTTCGCCATGTTCACCTCGAGATGCCGCTCTCCGAGTCCCGACACCACCGTCTCATGGGTCTCTGCGTTGTAGTGCGTCTCGAACGTCGGATCTTCGTCGTGCAGACGGTGCAGCCCCTGCTGGAGCTTCTCTTCGTCGTTGCGTGAGGTGGCGTGCACCGAGAAGGTGACCAACGGTTCCGGGAATGCCACGAGGGGGAGCCGCACGGGATGGTCGCGCGTCGAGAGCGTGTCGTTCGTATGCGTGTTCTTGAGCTTGGCCACGCATCCGATGTCACCGGCGTGGAGGCGCTGCACCTCCGTCCGGTCCTTCCCTTGCGCGGTCGAGAGGTGTCCGAGCTTCTCCGCCACGTTTCTCGTGGCGTTATAGACCTCCTGTCCGTTCACTACCAGGCCGGAGAAGACCCGGAAGAAGGAGACATCTCCGACGTGCGGCTCGGAGTACGTCTTGAACACGAGCGCGGTGAAGGGATGGTCATCCTTCGCGTGGATCTCGACCGTGTGATCTCCCTCCGCACCCTTGAAGGCGTGCAGCTCCTCCATCTCGTAGGCCGAGGGCATGAGCTCCACGATCTTCGTGAGGAGGGCTCGCATGCCGAAGGTCAGCTCGGCGGAAACGCAGAAGAGCGGGAAGAGCTCCCCTCGCTTCATTCCCTCCTTCATCGCGGCAATCGCCTCGTCGCGCCCGATCTCCTGACCCTCGAGATAGCGCTCGAGCATCGAATCGTCGGTGGACGCGATCGTTTCGATGAGCTCCTGGTAGTACTTGTCGAACTGGGCACGGTTCTCCGGCGGGACATCGACCTCGTCGTACTCGCCGGACTTGGTCCCCTTCTTGTAGAGATGCGCTTTGCGCGAGAAGAGGTTCAGGATCCCGTGAAAGGCGGGACCCTCGCCGATCGGCACCTCCACCGGGATGATCTTCGTCGTCAGGCGCGCCTTGATGTCCTGGAAGACCCGATCGAAGCTCGCGTTTTCCTTGTCGAGCATCGAGACTACTACCAGCACCGGGTCGCCGCGCTCCACCGCCTCGCGAAACATCTTCTCGGTCCCCACCTCGACGCCGGCGGTGGCTCCGACCACGACCAGAGCGCCGTCGGCGGCGGCAAGCCCGGAAAGCGCGTCCCCCTGAAAGTCCGCGTATCCTGGCGTGTCGATGAGATTGATCTTGGTGTCCATCCACTCCGCGTACGCGCAACCGAGGTTGATCGAGTAGCGCCGCTCGATCTCCTCGGGTGCGTAGTCGGTGAGCGACGTTCCGTCCTTCACCGAGCCGTGCCGCTTGCTCGACCCCGAAACGAAAGCGAGCGCGTCGACCAAGGTGGTCTTCCCGCTCGCTCCGTGTCCCACGACCGCGACGTTTCGGATCTCCGAGCTATTGTATTCTCTCATAGATGGGACTCCTCGCGTCGGGACGGGTAGGGAGGCCCCCGTCGAGGCCGCCGTGACTCGATCGTGGCGGATCTCACTGAACGCGCGGCTCGTGCGGTCTGCGCGCTGACACTCCTGGGAGACGTCGGAGCGCCGCTCGAGATCTGGCCTGTAAGGCCTATCCTAGCCCGCGAAACCGGGTCGAGCAAGGACGACCTCGACCCCGTTTATCGGCCCCAATCGCGGGTCAACGACGTCCTTCACCGCACCTCGGGGTCCCGGCGACAGCCAGGGAGTGCGGAAGCCTCTTGGACCTCCTCTCCTCGAGCGGTTTGGTGGCGCGGCCAGGGGAGGCAAGCAGTAGGTCTTGGCTCGGACCCCTCGCGACGCCGCGAGAGCGCCTAGTGCGCGTCCGAGATCGGTCAGGCGATCTCGACCGCATTGACAGCCAACGCCGCCCCGGCTTATAGGTAGAGAATCTTACTATGTAGACTCCCTACACGTCGACGAGTAGAGATGACGACCGCCCGAGAGAGCAGAAGCGACATCGTTCCCGGCACGCTCGAGCTTCTCATCCTGAAGACACTCGCTGTGCGGCCTCTCCACGGCTACGCCATCGCCCAGCACATCGCCCGACTCTCCGACGGCGTTCTACGGGTCGAGCAAGGCTCGCTGTACCCGGCGCTCGAGCGGCTCCTTCGAAAGGGCTGGGCGACGGCGCGCTGGAGCGAAACCCCGACCCGCCGCCGAGCGCGGTACTACACGGTCACCGCGTCCGGACGCCGGCGACTCGGCGATGCGTTGTCGAGCTACGACCGCGTCTCGTTGGCGATCGCTCGCGTGCTCGGCCGGGACTGACCGCACGATGTCGCTCTTCGACGCCCTCCAGCATCGGTTGCGCGTGCTCGGTGACCGGAAGCGTTACGCACGCGAGGTCGATGAGGAGCTCCGCTTTCACATGTCGCTCGAAGCGATGCAACAGGCCCACGCCGGCGCGACCGACGACGACGCCAGACATGCCGCGCGACGCAAGTTCGGGAATCCCACTCTCGTGAGTGAACAGGTCAGACACATCGACGGGGTCGAAATGCTGGATACGATGGCGCGTGAGCTGAAGTATGCCGGCCGCACCCTGGGCCGCTCCCCGGGCTTCACGACGGTGGCGCTTCTCACCCTTGCACTAGGGATCGGTGCCACGACGGCGGTTTTCGCCGTCGTCAACGGAGTCCTCCTCCGCCCACTCCCCTTCTCCGAGTCGGACCGCCTCGTGGGCGTGTGGCACACCGCGCTAGGAATCGGGATAACCGAGTTCGAGCACTCGGACGGAACCTACCTGCTCTATCGAGACGGGAACCATGTCTTCGAGAGCTTCGGAGTCTATGATCGGGGTGCCTCGAGTGTCGTGCTGTCGGACCGGCCGGAACGCGTCGCCAGCACCCAGATCACCGACGAGGTCCTTCACGTGCTGCGCGCGACGCCACTGCGTGGCCGCCTCTTCAACGCCGAGGACACTCGACCGGGGGCGTCACCTGTCGCTCTCATGAGTGAGGGGATCTGGCGCCGAGAGTTCGGCGCGGATCCGTCGGTGGTCGGGCGCTCGATTCAGGTAAATGGCATCGCCACGGAGGTCGTGGGCATCCTCCCATCTCGTTTCGCCTTCCCGGACGGCGAGACTGTGCTCTGGCTTCCGCTCAAGGTCGACGCGGCTCATCCGCAGGCGTGGTCCTTCAACTACGACGGCGTGGCACGGCTCCGCCCCGGCGTCCGGAACGCCGACGCGGTTCGCGACCTCGAGCCGCTCCTGGCCACGATGCCCGATCGCTTTCCCGGGTTCTTGAACCGGGAGGGATTCGAGGGGCTCAAGGCCAAGGTCATCATTCGGCCATTGCGCGACGATGTCGTCGGCGACGTGGGGACGATCCTCTGGATCGTGCTCGGGACGGCGGCCTTCGTCCTCATCATCGGCTGCGCGAACGTGGCCAATCTCTTCCTCGTCCGGGCCGAGGCGCGGCAGAAGGAGATGGCGGTTCGAGCGGCGTTAGGCGCCGGTCGCGGCGAGTTGATCCGGCATGCGCTCGGCGAGAGCCTGGCGCTGGCCGTCGGTGGCGGCCTGCTGGGCGGCGCCCTCGCCTATCTCGGGGTACGAGCGCTCATCGCGATCGGTCCGACGTCCTTGCCGCGCTTGAA
Source organism: Gemmatimonadaceae bacterium (assembly GCA_035623475.1). GTDB lineage: Bacteria > Gemmatimonadota > Gemmatimonadetes > Gemmatimonadales > Gemmatimonadaceae > DASPTK01. Next base: position 13,638 of record DASPTK010000039.1, read on the forward strand.
CGAGATCTCGATCGACTGGCGCGTGCTTCTCTTCGTGCTCTTCGCCAGCCTCGGCGCCGGTGTGCTCTTCAGCGTCCTCCCGGTCGCCCGATATGCGCGGACGAGTCTCGGGGCGCTACTCAAGGATGGCGCTCGCGGTAGCACGAGCGGTCGCGACCGCCAGCGCGCTCGACACGCTCTGGTCGTGGTACAGGTGGCGCTCGCGCTCGTCTTGCTGGCTGGCTCCGCGCTCTTGATGCGGAGCCTCATCCGTCTCCGCAGCGTCGATCCGGGATTCGAGCCGTCGGGCGTCCTGACCTTCCGCGTGTCCCTTCCCGATGCGCGCTACCCGGGCGATACGGCGCGCGCTCGATTCTATTCCGAGGTGCTGCGTCGGATGCGCACGGTGCCCGGCGTTCGTGAGGCAGGGTTGGCGAGCAAGCTCCCCTTGCTGCCCGATGGTCACAACAACAGCGGTACCTGGTTCGAGGACCACCCGCTGGCGCCGGGCGGGCTGCCGCCGATCGTCGAGCAAGCTCGCGTCGCCGACGGTTACTTCCGCGCCATGGGCATCCCGATGATCGAAGGGCGCGACTTCGACGCCGCTGATCGCGAACGCGGCTCGGCGAATGCCGTCGTGAGCAAGGCGCTCGCCGAACATTTCTGGCCGCACCAGAGCGTGCTCGGAAAGCGTTTTGCCCCCACGCCGACGGGACCGTGGTACTCGATCATCGGAGTGGTCGGAAGCGTCCGCGGCGCCACGCTCGACGCCGAGCCGGAGGCGTACATCTACTACCCGATGGTGCCGGTCGCTGGTGATACGACGAACGATGTGCCGCACGCGATGAGCGTCGTGCTGCGCACGGCCGGCGACCCTGCCTCTGCCTCGGGTGCGGCACGTGCCGAAGTGCGCGCCCTCGATCCCGGACTCCCCGTGTACAACGTGCGCCCCATGGCGGCCGTGCTGCGCAGCGCGACCGCGCGAACGACCTTTACCCTGACGCTTCTCGGCGTGGCATCGGCGATCGCGCTGGCGCTGGGCGCCGTGGGGATCTACGGTGTCATCTCGTACATCGTGAGCCTGCGCTCGAGGGAGATCGGCGTGCGCATCGCTCTCGGCGCACCACTCGATGCCGTGCGGTGGATGGTGACGCGCCAGGGACTGGCTCTGGCAGGGATTGGCGTAGCGGTCGGATCGATCGGCGCCCTCGCGCTCACACGCCTCCTCCGATCGCTTCTCTTCGGGATCGCGCCGGGAGATCCGATCGCGATGGTCGCGGCGGCGCTTCTGCTGCTGATCGTCGCCGCCATCGCGACCGCGGTCCCCGCCTGGCGGGCGTCTCGCGTCGACCCGATCTGCGTGCTGCGCGGCGAGTAGCTTCCCCCTCAGCCCGCGCTCAGCTCCCCGGACTGCGCCATACGAGCCATGTTCTCGGCGGCGCGGAAGGCAAGCGCCTGGATCGTCATGGTCGGCTGGCCACGCCCGGATGTGACGAAGCTGCTGCCATCGACCATGAAGAGGTTGGGGACGTCGTGGGCGCGGTGGAACTTGTCGACCACGGAGCGTGCAGGGTCGTTCCCCATGCGACAGGTGCCGAGGAGGTGCAGTTGTGGCCAGTAGCCAAGCGGGTACTGCCAGACGCGGGAAGCGCCCGCCGCCTGCAGCAGATCGGCTGCTCGGTCTCGCATGTACAAATTCAGATTCACGTCATTCGGATGATCGGAGAACGTCACCCGAATGGCGGGTAGCCCCCACGCGTCCTTCAGCGTCGGATCCAGTGAAATCGAATTCGTGGGAACCGGCAGCGACGTGGCGTGGGCGAGAGCGAAGACCGATCGGGTGTAGGAGTCGCGGAGCAGGCGCTTGTACTCAGCGCCCCAGCGCGGCCCATCGAGTGGCGTCCCGCCCAGAGCGAACGCGATCGGCCCCAAGTCGAAGCGAAAGTCGAAGCCACCTCCTCCCGAGAGACCGAGCGAGGGGTCGAGCTCGTAGGTGTCGTGCACCACTCGCGACACAACAATGCCCTTGTAGCCGTTGATCTCGTGCTCGAAGAGACCGCCCACGAACGCGCCGCCATTGAACATCAAGTGGCGTCCGACCATGCCACTCGAGTTGGCCAGCCCATTGGGAAAGCGATTCGACTTCGACATGAGCAGGAGTCGCGGCGTCTCGGCGCCATTCGCGCAGAGAACCACCACCCGCGCCTTCTGGAAAACCTCTTTCTTCTGCGCGTCGAAGTAACGCACGCCGGTCGCCCGGCCGCGCTTGTCCAACTCGATCTTCCTCGCGTAGCTGTGCGGCCGAATCTCGCACCGTCCCGTCTTCTCGGCCTCGGGAATCATCGACGCCAGGGTGCTCGACTTCGCGCGCACCTCGCACCCGTACCACTCGCAGAATCCGCATTGGAGACAGGCGGCGCGCCCGCGATAGGGCTGAGACAGGATGGCCATCGGCGCGGGGAAGGCGTGCCATCCCAGCTTCTTCGCACCCCGCTCGAGTAGCACGCCGGCCGGCTTGATCGGGTGAGGGGGGAGAGGATAGGGCTTGCTTCGTGGCGGATCGAACGGGCTCGATCCCGCCTGCCCCGATACTCCCACCTCCCACTCGACCTTCGTGTAGTAAGGCTCGAGATCGGCGTAGGTAATCGGCCAGTCATCGAGGGCGCTTCCATCGGGTGCGCCCCTCTTGCTGCGCTCGATGAAATCGATCTCGTGGAATCGCCAGTAGTTGGCCGTGAAGTGCACCGACCCGCCGCCGACGACTCGTCCGTACTGGATCGCTTCGAACGGCTTCGCCGTCTCCGATTCGGTCGCGCGGAAGGTGTTCGGCTGGAGCTTGTGATCGGTGGTCAGGTCGGCCAGCCGACTGACTCCGAGCTCGTCGTGGTGGAAGTCGCCTTCGTGCAGGTACGGGCCCTGCTCGAGGACGACCACACGAAAGCCCGAGCGCGACAGCTCGCGCGCCACCACACCACCGGCGGAACCACTCCCGACGATGAGGAAGTCCACCTCATCGCCGGGTGAGTAGGTCACGCCGCGTGCCGGACGCTCAGCCGTCGGCATGGCCGTCCTGGTCGTAATAGCCGAAAGGAGGCGACCAAACGAAACGATCCTCGAAGCCAATCACCTGCCAACCGGACTTCTCCGCATTCCCGCCATACGATGGGTTCGCGAAGACGCCGACCAGAACCATCGACCGCGCCAGCTCGAAGAAGTCGGACTTGGCCGCCTCCATCTCGCGCATGATCGTAATTCGCGATGGCGAATCGAGCGCCGCAAAGCTCGTCGCCGGTGAGTGCGCAGCCCTGGCGCGGCGATCGAGGTCGGCCGCTCCGTCCTGAACCTGCTTTTTCATGTCGGCAGCGAAGGTCGCCAGCGCGCGGTCGACGAATCGCACGGCGTTGGCTTCGCGCGCACCGGGGCTGTCGTCGCTCGGCAGTATCTCGGCGGCGAAGGCGTCGAGGGCGGCGGCTTGGACCGGGGTCAGGACCTCGAACGGCGCCGGGGGCTCAGCGGCGGCTGCCCGAGCGGCATCGGCACCGGCGGCGAGCAGTTCGGACCACGGAACGGTGAGCCAGGCCGCGGCCGCTCCGGCCACGGTGCCGACAAATCGCCGGCGCGAGAAGTCTGATGTGCTCACGCTGCTGAGCCCCCCATTCGGAAGGCGAAGTATACCACTCCCGATCGCAGGCAGGCACTGCGGCCTAGCGGGCGTGCGCGTACCAATCTGATCGTGTCAGAGGGAGCCTGACCTCCCCGCGCGAATCGGGCTTGGCCATGAGCGCCTGTACCAAACCCATTCTGTGGCTGGCGAAGCTCTGCGCGCACCCGGCCATGTACAGCCGCCACACTCGAACGGTTCGCGCTCCGACCAGCGCCGCTGCGTCTCGCTCCGCCTCTTCGAGCCGCTGCAGCCAGCGGCGAACTGTGAGGATGTAGTGCTCGCGCAGCGACTCGACGTCGCGCACCTCGAAGCCGGCGGCTTCGGCACAGCTTACGACCTGGCCGACGGGTGCGAGCTCGCTGTCTGGAAAGACGTGGCGGTCGATGAAGGCCCCTCTCCGCCACACCATCCGCTCGAGAAAGCGACGAATAGGACGGTGCGGGTTCGTCAGGGATGGTCCCGGCCCATCGACGATCCCATGGTTGAGGAGAACGCCACCCGGCGCGAGGACCCGGAAGGCCTTGGCAAAGTACGCGCCGAGATGGGACCGCCCGACGTGCTCCACCATGCCGACGCTCACCACCTTGTCGAAGGCCGCCTCATCGGGGAGGCTGCGGTAGTCCCGCACTTGGATCGTACACCTATCCGAAAGCCCGGCCTCGCGAATCCGCTGGGTCGCGAGATCTGCCTGTGGGGCGCTCAGCGTAATGCCAAGCGCCCGCGCGCCATAGTGAGCGGCCGCATGGCGAATCAGCGCCCCCCACCCGCAGCCGATGTCCAGCAACCGCTGGCCGGGGGCGAGCCGAAGCTTTCGGCAGATCAGGTCGAGCTTCGCCGTTTGGGCCGTGTCGATGTCCTCACTGCCGCTTTCGAAGTAGGCGCAGGAGTAGACCATCTTGCTGTCCAACCAGAGCGCATAGAAGTCGTTGCCGAGGTCGTAGTGGGCGCGGACGGCGGCGCTGTCGCGGCGTCTGGAATGGCGGCGAGAGAAGTGCGGCAGGAGAGAACGCCGCTCGCGCTCGGCACCCGATGCGTTGTCAGGCGGGAGGGCCAGGAGGGCCTTGGCAAGCCGCATGACCTGCGCGATGGAAAGTCGCTGTCGGAGGCTTTCACCCAGGGCCGCGGCGCTCTGGAGATCACCTTCGACCTCGAAGTCACCGTCGACGAAGGCTTCGCCGATGGCGAGCTGAGAGGGCGGGAGGAACATGCGGCGCATCACCGCCGGCGTGCGAAAGACGAGTGTGAAGTCGCGAGGCGACCCACTCGGGGCGTCGTCGAGCGTGCCGTCCCAGTAACGCACGGCGAAATTGCGGGACGAGACGGGCCCGAAGAGCTCCCTCGCCGCCATCCGCGCGTACTCGATCAGCGGACTGCGGACCGGAGAGACGTCCGCAGTGCGGGAAGGGGTGAGCCCGCTCGAAAGCGTGGGCACGCGTTCGGAATGGCTGTGCATGGAGAAGCGCCTTCTTGGACCTTATCACCTTCCGGAATCGTACCGAAAGGACTCGAGGCAAGCCCGGAAAGTCTGCTCTAGAGTCGTCCCAAACGCGGCGCGACGCGCAGCAGCTCGCGCAACTCCTCTGACGCGATGTCCGAGAGCGGAAGCTGCTCATCGAGCGAGGCGGCGCGCTGCGACTCGGCCGTGTCACTCAGGCACGTGAAGATGATGGCGTCGTTGCCATCGGGCGTGACCGAGCGACCGGCGCTCCACAGGCGGCGCCTTTCGTCCTCGAATACGCGCTCGCTTCCCGAGGGTCGCGGTGAGCGTGGACGTCCGCTAGGTGTGGACATTAGGTGTGGTTCAGGTACCGTAGAGCGTGCTTCGCTTTGAGGAGGTCGTCAAGGGGCGCCGCAAGAATGGCTCGGAACGACAACGGGGATCGCTTAGGCGATCCCCGCGTCTGCTGCCGGTCGGACATTGAATAAGCTCAGTCGCCCTCGTAGTCGTAGGTGAGGCCATCGGCTTCGCGGAACACGTCGAGCACGCTGTCCAGCTTGGAAAGGGCAGCGCGCGTCGGCTCCAGCACCGGGTCGAGCGTGATGCTGATGGCGCGCCAGGCGCCCTCCGGCCAATCCGGCATTGCGAGTCCCGCCACCACGCGCTGAAGGGCTGCGCCGCACTCGGCGAGAAGCCGGTGCGCGGTGTTGGCGAGCACGTCGAAGGGGATGTCCAGATCACGAGTCACGAGCTCACCTGTGGTCTCATCCCTCCACGCGGCGTCCCCCACAGCACCGCGCTCCGGAAAGAGCCCAAGGTGACGGAACGCGCCGCGTCCCCCATCCTCCGTGCGGTGACTCTCCACGGCGGCGGCGAGTGCCAGCGCCAACGACTCCGTACGAGGCGTGCCGTACAGAGTCACGACGTCACGTGCCCGGCGCTCTGTCGAGAGCTCTGCCGGCACCGAATCGACGCGGGCCATCACCGGTGAGTGTTCGGCGTGCTCCTCGAGCATCACGAGGAATTCCATCACTTCCCTCCTTCCGGGAGGTCGGCCCGATCGCGCTCGAGCGGCGAACGTCGCCGCGGAGCCAAAGCCGGGCACCCGAAAACTGAAGCAAGAGCGGGGCCGCAGTGCGCGACCACCTCCCGTTCAAGGCAAAACCCGTAGACGCGAGCAAAGTTCCGCAACCGTTGGGCGACGTCGAAACCGGTTCTGCGTCGCGACGAGTTCGTTGCAAATCGCCACCCGATTCTCGCTAATCGCCAGGCAACGCATCGGGTGAGCGTCGGCGACCGTGGTGGAGCATGGCCGCCAATGCCAGGGCGAAGGCGAAGTAGACCACTCCGACCTCTCTCGGCGTCAGGATCCGCTCGAATCCGGGCCGGAGGCTCTCCGGGAGGAGATTCGTCTCGAGAGCGTAGATGGCAGCCGAACAGAGCACGACTGCCAGGAGGAGTCGCCCGCCGCGCAGCTTCGGGACGAGGAGCGCGATGACGACTCCCCATGCGCAGACGGACGCTGTGTGGATGACCAGGGCAGTGAGCGTGACACTTGGCTGCCACTGCGTGACGAAGAAGGCGCGCGAGCCGATGAACGTGTGAGCGATCGCATTGATCGGCTCGAGCGGCTGTCCGCGCACGCGTCCAAACTCCCAGAGTGCGCCGGCACTCGCGGCGGCCGCCACGAAGCCCGCGCGGAGGCCCTCTCGCACCGTCTGGCGTCGCACGGCCCAAAGAAAGGAGTTCGGTCTGAGACCTTCAAGGGGAAACGCTTGGCAGCCCTCCCCCGCGGGGTTATATGTTCGCCACAATGACCCGCACGGCCACTGCTGCGCCCACCGTACTCGTCATCGAAGACGACACCGATCTGCTCTCGGTGCTCAAGAAGCTCCTCGTTTCGGCTGGGTATTCGGTGGCGAGCGAGCAAGACGGGGACGCCGGCCTCTCGACCGCGCTCGGGTCATCGCCCGATCTCGTCCTCCTCGACGTTGGCCTTCCGGACCGAAGCGGCTACGAGGTCGCGCGCGAGTTGCGCGCGCGGGGCTTTCAATCGCCGGTCCTGATGCTCACCGCGCGCAGCTCGGTGTCCGACAAGGTCAGCGGACTGGACGCCGGAGCAGACGACTACCTCCCCAAGCCTTTCGAGTTTCAGGAGCTTCTCGCCCGGGTGAAGGCCCTGCTGCGTCGCGCGTCACTCGGCCCAAGCAGCCTCACCCTCCGCGCCGGGGACCTGACGGTCGACACGATCGCGAGGCGTGTGGAGCAGAGGGGTGAGCCAGTGCACCTCACCCAAAAGGAATACGTCCTTCTTACGTATCTCGTGAAAAACGCCGGGCGGACCGTCACACGTCGAATGATCGCCGAGCACGTCTGGAGACAGGCACTCGATCCCGACACCAACATCATCGACGTCTACATCAGCTATCTGCGTCGCAAGCTCGACGATGGAAGCGGCCAGTCCCCGATCGAGACGGTCAAGGGAAGAGGCTATCGCGTCAGGGCCTGAAGCGGCTGGCGGCTACCTGTAGCCGGCCGCCTGCAGCGCGAAGAGCTCCGCGTACAACCCGCCGCGTGCTACCAGCTCGTGGTGAGTCCCCTCCTCGACCACGACGCCGTGCTGGAGAACGACGATCCGATCCGCCATCCGCACCGTCGAGAACCGGTGCGAGATCAAGACGGCCATCCGCCCCGCGACGAGCTCGGAGAAGCGCAGAAAGACGTCGTACTCCGCGCGCGCATCGAGGGCCGCTGTCGGCTCGTCGAGGATGAGAACCTGGGCGTCACGCATGTAGGCGCGTCCGAGAGCCACCTTCTGCCACTCGCCTCCCGACAGGTCCACTCCCCCCTCGAAGCGCCTGCCGAGCATCTGCCTATATCCCGCCTGAAATCGCGCGAGGAGTGAAGCGGCCAGGGACTTTTCGGCAGCCGTCGCCAGCGGTTCGGGTACTCCCTCGTTCGGCCCGTCTCCCCGCGCATCCCCATTGCTCCCGTTGCCGCTGCGCGAGAGGAGCAGGGGGCTCTTCTCGAACGCCCACTCGGGTGGCATCGACTCCACCGCGCCCCTGGCGCCGTCGCGATCGAGGTACGAGCGCACGCGATCGATCTGTCCCACCCCGATGTTCTCGTCGAAGCGCATGTCGAAGCGCACGAAATCCTGGAAGATCACGCCGATCGCCCGCCGGAGAGAGGACAGGTCGTAGTCGCGCAGATCGACGCCGTCGAGGAGGATTCTCCCCTCGGTCGGGTCGTAGAGGCGCGCCAGCAGCTTAGTCAGTGTCGTCTTCCCCGCTCCATTCTCTCCCACGAACGCCAGCCGCTCTCCGGGCCGGAGAACGAAGCTCACCCCACGCACGGCCCAGCGATCGCTCCCCGGATAGGTGAAGCCCACGTTCTCGAACCTGAACCCCTCTCGAATCGGCACCGGCACTTGGCGCGCACCGGGCTTGGTCGTGATCGTCGGCCTCATCTCGAAGAAGTCGAAGAGATCCTTGAGGTAGAGGCTCTGTTCGTAGATGTCGCTCGCTGTCATCAAGAGGCGCTGAATGATGTCGCGGCTCCTCGAGAACGCGGCGGCGAGCAGGGTGAGCGAGCCGATGGTGATCGTTCCCCGCACGGCGCGGAGCAGGATGATGACGTACGCCGAGTAGTATCCGAGCGTTCCCAACACCGAGAGCCCGGTGCTCACGATCCCCTTCCGGATCGAGAGGCGCTTGTTCTCCTCGTAGAACCGGTCGGCGAGCACTCGGTAGCGCGCCACGAGCCAGTCGGCGAGGCCGAACATCTGCACTTCCTTCGCCGTCTTGTCGCTCGCGCCCAGGTATCGCAGATAGTCGAGCTGTCGCCGTTCGGGCGTCCAGCGATAGAGCAGCGAGTACTCGAGCGAGGCGTAGTGCGTTTCGCCGAGGAAGGACGGGAAGACAGCCACGGCGAGGAGCAGAAGAAGCCACGGGCTGTACACGAAGAGCACGGTGCCCAGCGTCAGCAGCGTGATCGCGTCCTGCCCCATGGTGAGCAGCTGCGAAAGGAGTCCGATGCGTCCGACTGTTTGCCGACGGGCCCGCTCGAGTTGGTCGTAGAATGCCGGATCCTCGAACTGCTCCAGGTCGAGGGTCGAGGCGTGCTCCATCAGCAGGATGCTTGTGCGGTTGGAGAAGAGGTCGCCGAGCAGGCTCTCCACGAGCGCCGAGACACGGGCGAGCGCCTCTCCAACCAGCACGATCACGATCTCTATCCCGACTAGCTGCCAGAGGTGCGTTATGGAACCGTGCTGACCGCCATCGGGGCGGAGCGCGACCACCGCATCGATGATCAGCTTCCCGACCGAAAGGGTGGCCACCGGGATGAAGGCGCGCCCGAGGCGGAAGAAGAGCATCGCGCTGCTGAATCCGCGATGCGTGCTCCACACCATGCGCAGCAGCCGCGGCACGTAGCGGAGGGCGGCGACGCGCTCACGCCAGGTGGGCGCGGCGTCAGGATCCCGGGGGGATTTCCTCGGTCGGACGGGCGGGTGCGCGCGCGGCAGCGGTGACGTCATCTAGACCAGCACCCGGTGGCTTGAGCGGACTCGTTCGCCGAGCGGCATTCATGCTTCTTCATGTCGGCCTTCTCCATCGGACTGCGTCAATCTCGCATCTTCATTATAGATGCGCGTCAGGAGTGATCGACGGGCCGCCCGTTAACGTCCACCCCGGCGAGGCGTCTACCAGGAGAGCCGGCGGGCCAGCCGGGTTCGCGGCTATCTCGTTCTCCCCCAACACTCTCCGTTCGACATGCACCGTCGTCGCCTCACGCTCTCGCTCGCCCTCGTGGCCGCCGCCTTCGTCGCGCTGGCCGCGTGCGCGGTTGGGCATCCGGCATCCGCATCGGCGCCGCTCCCGTCGGCCGCTGATGTTGCGGCCCGCGAGCAGACGGCAGATGAGCAAGTGCGGCATGCACTCGATCGTGTCGCCTTCGGCGCCAGGCCTGGGGACTACGAGCGCGTTCGCGCAATGGGAGTCGATCGATGGATCGCCCTTCAGCTGACGCCTGACAAGGTCGAGGACGGCGCCACCGACCGATTCATCGCGCAATTCAGGGTCGTGGGAATGTCGACCGCGCAGGCGCTGGCCGAATTCCCGCCGCCACAACAGGTGCAGGCCGCGCTCAAGGGCGGGAAGAATGGCACGCCCACCGCGGCGGACTCGATGGATCTCAAGCGCATGGCCCAGCAGTCGCGCCGGGTGCTCGTCGAGTTGCAGACCGCCAAGGTCGGACGCGCGCTCATCTCGCAGCGCCAACTCCAGGAGGTCATGGTCGACTTCTGGGAGAATCACTTCAACGTCTTCGCCGGGAAGGGTCCGGAGCGCTACATGTTGGCGGCGTACGAGCGCGACGCGATCCGCCCGTACGCGATGGGCCGTTTCCGCGACCTGCTCGAAGCGGTGGCCAAGAGCCCGGCGATGCTCTTCTACCTGGACAATTGGGAGAGCACCGTGGAGCCCGACCGCCCGGCTCTGGCGGGGAATCGCGCCCGTCTGGTCGCCGCGCGGCGCGCTCTCAGGACTCCGATCAACGACACGCTTCAGAAGCGGCGGCCTCGCGGACTCAACGAGAACTACGGGCGCGAGCTGCTCGAGCTGCACACGCTCGGCGTCGACGGCGGCTACACGCAGCAGGATGTGATCAATGTCGCCCGCGCCTTCACCGGGTGGACGGTCGATCGGCCGCGGCAGGGCGGTGGCTTCATCTTCCGGCCGGCGATGCACGATGCCGGTCCGAAGGTCGTTCTCGGTCATTCGCTGGCGAGCGACCGGGGGATGGAAGACGGCGAGCAGGTGCTCGACATCGTCGCCCACCACCCGGCGACCGCCCGCTACATCGCCACCAAGCTCGTCAGGCGGTTCGTCGGCGACTCCGTGCCGCCGGCGCTCGTCGCGCGCGTAGCGGCGACATTCACGCGCACCGACGGCGACATCCGCGAGTGCCTCCGCACGATCTTGGTGTCGGACGAGTTCTTCTCGCGCGACGCGTACAGGAGCAAGGTGAAGTCCCCCTTCGAGCTGGTGGTGAGCGCTCTCCGCGCCATGGACGCCGAGCCGGACACGACGCCGCGAACGGCACAGATCATCGCCCGCCTCGGGCAGCCGCTCTACGGCCACCAGGCGCCGAACGGCTACCCCGAGGTCGGAAGCGCCTGGATCAACACCGGAGCGATCATCAATCGCATCAACTTCGGCCTCGCCGTCGCGGGGGGCCGCGTCCCCGGCGTCTCGCTCTCACTCTGGGCCGAGGGAGAGGGGCTCGAGGACGGGGACCGCGACGCCGACGTGGATGGCGTCGTGAAGGCGATCCTCGGTGGCGAGGCATCGCCGGACACGCGGAAGGTGCTCGAGTCCGGCGAGAACCCCCTGCTCGCCACGGCGTCTGAGGAGGACACGCTGGCCGAGATGGCCCTCTCCGACTCCATGGCACCGCCTCTCGACACCGTGACGACGCCGATGGTGTCGGTGCCGGGAGTCAAGGCGGGGAAGAAGGGCGCGCGTCGTCAGGCAGATCCCCTGGGACGGCCGGCGGAGCTCGACGGGTTGGCGCTCGTCGTCGGCCTCGCCCTGGGCGCGCCAGAGTTTCAGCGGCGGTAGCGAGGTCACCATGCAGAGACGGGTCTTTCTCAAGTCTGGAGCGCTGGCGCTGGTGACGATGGGGCTGAGCCCCACGTTCCTCCGCCGAACCGTGTTCGCTCAACCGCTGTTGGGAGGACAGAAGGGGAAGATCCTGATCTGCCTCTTTCAACGGGGCGCCGCCGATGCCCTCAACATCGTCGTGCCGCACGCCGAGTCTGACTACTACGCGCTCCGCCCGAACATCGCGATTCCTCGCCCGGCTGCGGGAAAGGAGGGGACGGCGATCGACCTCGACGGCTTCTTCGGTCTCCACCCAGCCCTCTCGCCCCTCAAGCCCCTCTGGGACAGCGGGCTCCTCGTTCCGGTGCACGCGGTCGGCAGTCCGAGCAACACGCGCTCGCACTTCGACGCCCAGGACTACATGGAGACGGGCACGCCGGACGTGAAGGGAACGCCCGACGGCTGGTTGAATCGCTACCTGGCGATGCAGGGGACTTGCGCCGAGTGTGCCAAGCCCTCCCCCTTCCGCGCCGTGGCCTTCTCCGCTCAAACCCCGCGCATCATGGAAGGCCCCGCGCCCACGATCGCCATGCAGACGCTGGGCGACTTCACCATTCGCGCCACGGGGACGGATGTCGAGCGGCTCGAGGCGCTCTACCGCACCGGGTCGGCGGACATCATTCACGGCGCCGGGGCCGAGACATTCGACGCGGTGAAGATGCTGAAGGCAGCGAATCCGCAGCAGTATCTCCCCGAGCACGGCGCATCCTATCCGAAGTCCGGATTCGGCCAGAGCCTCATGCAGATCGCGCAGCTGATCAAGAGCAACGTGGGGCTCGAGGTCGCCTTCGCCGATGTCGGTGGGTGGGACACGCACGTCAATCAAGGGGGCGCGAACGGACAGCTCGCCAACAGGCTCACCGACTTCGGTCAGTCGATCGCGGCGCTCGTCACCGACCTCGGCGATCGAATGGACGACGTGGTGATCCTGACGATGTCGGAGTTCGGCCGCACGACGAAACAGAACGGCAATGGCGGCACCGACCACGGGCACGCCAGCGCCATGTTCGTCATCGGCGGCCACCTGCGCGGCCACAAGGTGTATGGGCGTTGGCCGGGCCTGGCGCGTGAGAACCTCTTCGAGGGGCGCGACCTGGCGCTCACCACCGACTTCCGTTGCCTCTTCGGCGAAGTGGTGCAGGGCCACCTCGGCGCGACGAGTCTCGACAGGCTCTTTCCGGGATACGTGGCCGGCTCGTCGCGCCTCGGCCTGCTGGCCTAGCGTCGATCAGAAGCGTAGGAGTCGTCGCAGCCCGGCAGCGATCCGCCGTCCGAGGTCGCTGAAGGCGTTTTCCGCCGGCGCCAGGTGCTCACGGCAATACTCGTGAGGCTCGGTGCCCGCCTTGAACCATTCGCGTTGCGTCACCGGACACCACTCTCCGGCGAGCTCCCCGTTCTCGGCGTCGATGACGCGCTCGACCAGCCCGCTTGGCGGCTGCCAGTCGACCCCGCGCGGCTCGCGCCAACCACTGACGTAGAAGTCCGCCCACGCCGGGGCGGCGAGTCGGCCGCCGGCCGCCTCCCCTCCGAGTGGGTGTGGATGGTCGTAGCCGAACCAGACGACGGCGGCGAGGGTCGGCGTGTAGCCGACAAACCAGACGTCATCACCGTCGTTCGTCGTCCCCGTCTTCCCCGCAATGGCACCGCGAGCTCCCCGGTCGCGGACGGCGCGACCCGTTCCTGCGTCGACCACCGACTGAAGCATCGAGGTGATCTGAAACGCATCGCGTGCATCGAGCACGCGGGTCGGCACCACCGTCTCCGCGTGCCAGAGCACCGTGCCGTCGGCCGCCACAATTCCGGTCACCAGGCGAGGGTGCACGCGCATCCCACCATTGGCGAATGGCGCGTAAGCGGTCACCAGCTCCAACGGAGTCACCTCGAACGCGCCGAGGGCGATCGAGGGGAGGGCTCGAAGCGGGCTCTCGATTCCCTGACGGGTGGCGAGGTCGACGATCGGCTGCTCGCCGACAGCGCGACTCACGCGAACTGTCGCAGCGTTGGCGGAGCGCATCAGCGCGCGCCGTAGCGTCATGATGCCACCGTACGCGCCGCCGAAGTTCTGCGGGGTCCAGATGCGCCCGCCGTCCTCGATCTCGACCGGATCGTCGGCGACCAGGGTCGCCGGCGTGTAGCCGGCAGCCATCGCAGCGGCATAGACGAACGGCTTGAACGCCGAGCCGGGCTGACGCCGCGCGAACAGGGCACGATCGAAGCCGCGGGGCTCCTCACGTCGGCCGCCGACGAGCGCGCGGATGTCTCCCGAGCGCGGGTCGATGGCGACGAGCGCACCCTGAACTTCGTCGCCATCCTGTCCTGCGTCGATCCCGTGGGACTCCCGATCTATCTGGGCGGCGTGTGCGGCGATCGAGCGCTCGGCCGCGCGTTGAGCGGGCGCGTCGAGCGTCGTATAGACGGTGACATCCCCCTCGTCGAGGCCGCGTGCACCGAGCAGCGAATCGACCATATCCTTGACCGCGCCGACGGCCCAAGCGTTCGCCCGCAATGGGTGCCAGGGTTCGCCCGACACCACGAGCGGGAGAGCGGCTGCCGCTCGGGCGGCGTCGGGAGTCACAAAGCCTTCGCGGCGCATCAAGCCGAGCACGAGATCTCGCCGCTCGCGCGACCGCTCGGGGCTTCGGCGCGGCGTGTACGCCGACGGCCCCTTGGGGAGAGCGGCCAGCACCGCCCCCTCCGGAAGGGTCAGCGCCGAGACGCTCTTGCCGAAGAGGTCTCGACTGGCCGCCTCCACGCCATACGCGCCGTCTCCGAGGTAAATGACGTTCAGGTAGAGCTCGAGGATCTCGTCCTTGCGGAGATTCCGCTCGATCAGACGCGCGAGGCGCAGCTCCAGGAGCTTACGGCGTAGGGACCGATCGCCGCCGGAGCGGCTGGTGAAGGTGTTGCGCGCGACCTGCATCGTGATCGTGCTGAAGCCCTCGCGTACGGCCATCGCGGCCGCGTTATGCGCGGCGGCCCGAAACGCGGCGTGCCAGTCGACGCCATCGTGCGAGTAGAATCGCCTGTCTTCGGTGGCGACGAAGGCCTGCCTGACGTGGAGCGGGACCCGGGCGAGCGACACGTTCACCCGCCGAACCACCGACAGGTGTCCGAGGAGGCGGCCGTTGCGGTCGAGGACGGCGCTTCCCTCCGACGGACGGTAGGCTCGGATCTGCGCGGCCGACGGGCAGCCGTCGAAGCCGCAGCTACCGAGCCATGCGTCGAACGCCATCACGCCGACGGCGCCGAAGCCCAAAGCGAGGAGGGAGGCCCGGCGCTGCCGCATCCACACCCGGGCCGGACGCGCAGGGTCGGCGCGCAGAAGCCGCATCGCAGACCGAAAATGTTGCGTGAGCGCAGCTTGGCGCATCTGCATCAGGACAGCGATCGGCGTGGCGCCGCCTCAGGGCGGACGTCGCATGAGAGCGCGCGGCGCGCTGTCGCGAGCCGGCGACCATCGCTGGCGTTGGCTATCTTCAGGGCAAGACGTCGCATGAGCTCACCAAACCTTGCGCCCACAATGTGGGCGCGCCTCTTCGCACTACGTGTGACGCAAGTCCCTCGTGTCGCTTTGTTTGCCCTCCCCCTCCTGCTCGCCGCCGGATGCCGCTCGCGAGAACCCGGCGGGGTGAACAACTCGACTACCCCAGACAGCGCCGGCGGGGCCATCACCAGAGGGGCAGCCATTTCCAAGGCAAAGGGTGATCGGGAGCCAAACGAGCTCGGCCGAATTCCTATCCTCGAATACCACATCATTGGTGACCACGAGAGTCGCTGGACGGTGGAGCGAGGCCATTTCCGGAGACAGCTCGAGCTACTGTATGAGAGAGGGTACAGGCCGGTTACGGTTGCCGAGCTGATCGATCACAAGCTCGACCTCCCGGCGGGACTCTCGCCGGTCGTCCTGACCTTCGACGACGCCTCGCCCTCTCAGTTCCGCTACATCGAGCGAAATGGGAAGCTCGAGATCGACTCGATGAGCGCCGTCGGAATCCTGTTGGACTTCCACCGCCGACACCCCGACTGGGGAAATCGGGCAGTGTTCTGCATGCTCCCGGCAGCAGCCGCGGGCCATGCCTTCTTCGGCGAGAAGGGGATCGACGGACAGGAGAGCGCGTGGCGCTTTCAGAAGGTCCAGTTCCTGGCCAAGGAGGGTTTCGAGCTGTGCGCGCACACGCTCTGGCACGCGAACCTCGCCAAGTACGGCGATGCGGAGGTTCAGGAGCAGATCGCGCGCGGGGTCCTGGCGATCGACTCCGCTGTGGCCGGTTACAAGGTGAGGACGTTCGCTCTCCCCCTGGGCATCTGGCCGCGCAACGCGGCGCTGGCCCGGAGCGGCGCGTGGCGTGACCCGCACTCGGGCCGCACGGTGCCTTACGACTTCGATGCGATCCTGGAGGTGGCCGGCGGCCCGGCGCGAAGCCCGTTCGATCCATTGTTCGACCCGCATCGCCTGACGCGAGTCGAAGTGTTTGGGGATGAGCTCGAGAAAACACTCGATCACCTCGACCGTACCGCCTCGCGCTATGTCAGCGACGGAGACCCTGCGACCGTGGCCCATCCGAAGGTCTCCTCGCGAGGCACCGCCATCGGCCAGTGAGCAGCTCGCCATCGCGCGTGATTTGTCCGAAAATCGTCCCTCGCTGTCCGAAAACAGTGCTTGATCGGCCGTGGCTCGTGAGGCAACTTGAGCGCTCGTGCGGAATCTGTCTCGCGCCCGCGGGGGTGGCATGAGCGGCTCGGATGGAACACTGGGACATCTCCCCTTCTTCGAGCATCTCGCACAACTCGATGAGTCATCGCCTGACTGGCGCCCGATGAGCGCCGGCCTGGTGGTGCTCCGACTCTTCGACGAATGGGTGCGCTCGGGCACGCCGGACGAGTGGAGCGTGCGTGCGGTGCGCGAGACGATCGGGGCGATGCCGGCGCGCGATGCGCAGCGGCAGCTGCTGGTGCGGATCGTAGATTCGATCGTTTCGGCGCGTGAGGGCGACGTGGCGACAATCGCCCCACGCCTGTTGGCGTACGCCAGGGCCCTCCAGTTCGACGCACGCTGGGAGCTGGCGGCCGATGTCTACCAGACTCTGGTGTCAGTAGCTCGACCGGAGCACGACGCCGACGTCCTGATTTCCGCCTACATGCAGCTCGGCCGGTGCTCGCGTGTACTCGCGCGCTGGAGTGAGGCGGCCTCCGCGTACGGCGCGGCCTCGGCGTTGGCGGAGGCAACCGGCGATCAGACGACTGCGCTCCGCTCCCGCATCGGCGTGGCCAACCTGGCGATCGATCGCGGCAACCTGCCTGAGGCGGAAACGATCCTCGACGAGACGATTCGCCGCGCCGAGGAACTACAGTTGGGAGAGATTCGCGCGGTGGCACTGCAGGACCGCGCCGCGGCCGCGCATCGGCGCGGCGACTTTCAGCTCGCGGTGCGTCTTCAATACGCCGCATTGAGCGCGATGCGCGATCAGGTCGCTCGAGACCGCGTGCTCCTCGACCTCGCCGGCAGCTTCTTCGAGCTCGGTGCGCACTCGGCCGCACAGGATGCGTACCTGGTGCTCGCCGCGACAGCGCAAGAGCAATACACGCGCTGGCTCGCGACGATCAACCTGCTGGAAGTCGCGGCGCGAGATCACCGCGAGTTGGTCTTCGAGCAATACCGGCGCGAGCTGTCGAGCGCCGCACTCCCCCCCGTGCTGGCTGGCTACGCAGCGCTCGCAACCGGTCGCGGCTATCAGATTTTCGAGCGCGACACCCAAGCGCTGGCGATGTTCGAGCGCGCGGTGGACATCGGATCGGCCCACAGGCTCAACCAGATCTTGATCGAGGCCGAGCAGTGCCTGGAGGGCGTCCGCGCCGGTCGCGTCCAAGAGGCGCAGCCGACGACAGAGCTCTCCCCGGATGTCAGGGCAGTGGCGGACGCGCTGCGCGAAATGCGCTCCCTGGCCGGCGTGGCGCCGTGACCCGCGCCGGCGAGCCGATGATCGCGCCCCCGACCGCTCAACCCATCTGCCTAACGAATACTGCCGTCAACGACAGGTGCCACTGCCTCCGACCGTCGTTTGGCATGCTGCCTTCGGAGCCGTGGGCATCGAACAAGCTGACAGGAGCGCTGCGGCAACGACGGCGATGATCAGCGATGCGCGGCGACTGAGCATGGGAAACCTCACGTGACGAGGGGGAACGGTGAAGTCGTCACGCAAGGTACGGTGGCGCGTCCATCGGTAAATGCACATTTTAGGACACTGATGTGCATTTCTCGGACAAAATGCGCCCGCCCTCGTGGAAGTTGCCACACGCCTTTCCAATCCGCTGCTGCTGCACCTGCGCACCGTCCTCGGCGATGAGCACGATCTCACCGTCACCCACTCGTGGAGCGAGCTGGTCGACGTAGTGCACCAGCGTCCGGTGGACGCGATCGTCGTCGATCCCCGGATCGATGGAGGGATGGACCTGGAGCCGTTGGAGGCGCTCCTCGGTCGGTTTCCGGCGCTACCGGTGGTGCTGTACACCGCGTTGTCACCGGACAGCGTCAAGGCAATGGTGGAGCTGGCCAAGCACGGAGTACGGCATGTGGTGTTGCGAGGATTCGATGACAACCCTCGACGGTTCCGGGAGCTGCTCCTGGAACTGCCGGCACGTCAGGTGAGCGACATGGTCTGGGCCAAGGTCGCGCCCTGCCTCGCCGGCTCACCGCCGCTTCTGGAACGGGCGCTCTGGCGACTCTTCGACGCACCCCACCGGTTCGAGGACGTCGAGGCGGTCGCGCAGGCGGCGGGGATGACCCGGCGCAGCTTCGACCGCTGGCTCGACCGGGCCGGCCTCGCCTCCGCTCGCAAGATCGTGCTTGGCGCGCGTCTCGCGCGCGCCTTCTATTTTTTGCGCGACCCCGCGTATCAGCTGAGTGACGTCACGCGAAAGGTGGGGTTGCCCTCGCCGCGGCTGTTGGCGCGGCAGATTCGCGCGGCAACCGGCCTCACGCCGACGGCCCTGCGGGAATCGATCCTGCCGGAGGAATTCACGGAGCGTCTCGCGGCGATGCTCTGCCGCCGCGGAGGTGAGTCGCATGGCACCGTACGCTGATCGTCGACGCGTGCTCGTGGTCGATGACGAGGCATCCATCTGCCGCGCGCTCACGATCGCCCTCTCGCGCGCGGGATACGAGGTGCGCGCCGTGGAGTCCGGCGAGCTCGCCCACTCGCTCGTTCGAGCCGAGCACTTCGATGTCCTGGTGGTCGATCTGCGGATCCCCGACATGCGCGGTGACGTACTGTTCGAGCTCGCCGCGGCCGCGCAACCGCACCTGCGCGACCGAACGATCTTCACGACCGGCGACGCCAGCGAGCGCGCGCAAGCACTCATCACGGCCTGTCACTGTCCCGTCCTGACCAAGCCGTTCGACCTGGCCGAGCTTCTCGACTTGATCGGCGACGACGGTCAGGAGCGAACGGACGTCAGCGCATGACGAGCCGCTACCGTCGCGCGCCTTCCGACGCGACGGACAGATCCATCACAGCGAGTTGAGAAAGGCGAGCAGCGCCTCGCGGTCGCTCGCCGAGAGATGACGTACGCTTTCGCGAGCCGCGGTCCCTTGCCCACCGTGCCAGAGGATGGCCTCCATCACGCTCCGCGCGCGGCCATCGTGGAGGAATGTCGTGTGCCCATTTACCACGCCGGTGAGGCCCAGCCCCCAGAGCGGCGGGGTGCGCCATTCGCGACCGGTGGCGAGAAAGTCCGGCCGATTGTCCGCCAGTCCGGGCCCCATGTCGTGCAGGAGGAGATCGGTGAACGGGTGAATCGTCTGGTTCGAGGCCTCGGGCGCGTTAGCCACGGAGCCCGTTTGCAGGGTGACGACGTGACAGAGCGCACACCCCGCGCTGACGAATAGCTGCTCGCCGCGCCGCACATCGGCGGCGTCGATGTTCCGCCGCGCGGGGACGGCGAGCGTATGGACGTACGCGGCGACCGCGCCGAGCTGCGCGCCGCTCAAGTCCGGGGGATGTGCGGCGCACGCCGGAATGGGGTCCTGACACGGCTCCGCCGGGAAGACCGAGCTCGTGACGCCCATGTCGGCGTTGAACGCCCCAGCGCTCTGCACGAGCAGCGTAGCGGTGTTCGCCTTGAGCCCGAAGCGACCGAGGGCGGTGCCTTGCGCCACCGGGTCCCAGACGTAGTTGGGGTGTCCCGCGACACCCGCGGCAGTCGCGTCAGGCGCGGACGCGAGCGAGACGATGGTCGCCTCCGGCACCGCCTCGAGCAGCCCCAACCCGAAATTCGGTGGCGCCACCCGGGGCGAGAGCATCATCGACGAGGGCAGGGGACCCGCCTGCGACACGACCGTGTACGTGGGCACGGCGAGCGCGTACGGCGTGCCGTCGCTGAAGGTGCCGGCGGTGTCATGATAGGCGATCGCAACGGTCGCGATGGGTGTCAGACCGACCACCGCTCGGAGCTCCAGCTGAGTGCCGACGCCCGGAACCGGCGCGGGACCGCCATGGGCATCGATTCCAGGGACGCTCACGCGAAAGAGCATCGAGTTGAATGCCTCGCCGGGCGCGGGCGGCCGTCCGCGCCCGTCGCCGACGTGGCAGCCGCCGCACGACACGTTGTCGAAGCGCGGACCGAGGCCGGCGTTGACCGGCGCCGGCGCGGGAACGAAGGTCGCGTCGAAGACGCCATCGCCGCTCTCGAAGAGGGTCAGCCGATCCGTGGAGAGGGTCGGCGCCGGCTGCCCGAAGGCACGGCTGCTGGCGTCGAAAACCGTCATCGCGCCGCCGAGGCGGGCATCGATTGTCGGCTCCGGCGGCGTCGGCGCCGACGGCGCGCCATCGCAGGCCACGGTCGCGGCCACGACGGCCAGCAGAAGGGGAAGCGACCGCACCCGCCCGGCCTCAGTCCGCGTCGGCGATGCCGCCCACCAGCGGCACGATCCGGTTGGTCAGTGTTTGGTTGAGCGTGAGGACCGCCTGCTGCGCGGAGCGCAGGAGCGCGGGATCATGGTGGAGCGCAGCGTCGAAGCTGGGGCGCACAGCGGCCAAGGCCGCGAGCGCGGCCGAGATTTGCTGCCTGACGAGTTGATCGGTCGCTGGGTCGGCGGCCGCGATGAGCGAGCTCACCCCACCCAGATACACCAGCTGCACGCCGCCGACGTCGTTCTCTAGATCGGCCAGGGTGTTGTCGCTGAAGCGCGACTCCTCGTAGTCCGCGCTTCCCGTGGTGAGCGGACCGGCCAGCTTCGAGTTCGCTACCTCGTCAGTGCACTCGACCAGGCCCCCCACGACGTCCTGGAGGGCGGCGCCCATCGACGGGTACACACTCCCCGACTGTCCCGCGGTCGTGAGCTGCCCGGCGAAGTTTCCGCCGGTCGGTGCCCAGGCGTCGTGCAGTCGCGACGCCGCGGCGGCGAGGCTCGCTCCCGCCGATGTGAGATAATCGCGCTCGCGCACGCCGAGCGCCTCCGGGGTCGTCCGTCCATTCAGGCCGAAGAGGAGATACTCGACCCCGTGGAAGCCCTTCAGGCTGCCATCCAGCCCGTCGACGAGCGCCTGGGTAATCGGCGCGGGGCCAGCGAGCAACGCATCGATCCCGGCCCGATCGATCGGCCACGTGTCCATCTGTGGATCGAAGCCCTCGGTGACGAGCGGCCCGAAGGCGAAGGCCTCGTTGTTCTCGTACGGTTGGCGGGCTGACCGCCACGCCGACTGCGCGGCCGCCAGCGTTTCATCGCTCGGCGAGGCGGCGAGCGCGTCGAGGGCGCTCTGCAAGCGTGCCGCTCGCGCGTCGAGGCTGTCGAACGTCGCCAGATAGATGTTGGAGACGACCGCGGAGATGACCGGACTGGGCGAGGTGGGGAGAGGAACGGTGACCGACTCGCAGGCGGCCATCGTCAGGCCGATGCAGGCCGAGAGGAGAAGCGGGGTGAGGGGCGCGGTCGGTCGACTAGCGGCTCGGGCCGTCATCATCAAAATCCCGCGCCGAGGCTGACGTAGACACTTCGGCCGATCGCCGGAATGATCCCCGGCCCAGGGTACTCGGTGGTGCGGAAGGTGAAGTAGCTGATGTTCGCCAGGTTGTTGACTCCGGCGCGAATGCTGGTGCGACGCGTGGGGCGGAACGTTGCGGACCAGTCGAGCACCGTATAACCCGGGATGATTCCGACGTCGGCGTCATAGCTCGCGACGGTGTTGTTCGCATCGCTGAATTGCTGCGTCACCGTGCTGGCGAGGAAGCTCGTGGAGAAGCGGGTGATCTCGTACGAGACCCCGACGCGGTTGACTACCGCGGGCGCGAACTCGACCGTGTTGCCGTCGAACTCGCCGCTGGTATAGCGCGCGTGAGTGTAGCCGAGCGCATCGAAGATGGTGAGCGTCCCCCAGGCGTATGGGGCGCCGAGGAGCGCGAAAGGCTGCACCTGGACGTACGCCTCGACCCCGGTGTTGACGGCGTCGGCGACGTTGCGCCACTCCGTGTACGGCGCGCCGGTGGAATCGACTCCCGAGACGAGGCCGATGCGGCCGTTGTAGGCGAGGTAGAAGGCGCCGACGTCGAAGCTCACGCCACCGCCCCTGCCTAGCGATCCACGCCACCCGATATCGGCGTTGTATCCCTTCGGATCGTGGAGATTGGGGTCGACGCGACTCGTGCTGCCGAAGGGCGTGAGAAAGGAGTACTCGATCGGCCGGTACGCCTGTGTGATGTTGGCGTAGATGTCCGAGGCAACCGTGGCGTGGAACTGCGCGCCGATGCCCGCGAGCGGGAAGGTGCGATTGTTCGCCAAGGGGGCCACCGTGGTGTCGGCGGTGTAGCCCTCGGCAGTCGAGCGGAGGTACTCGGCTCGCACGCCGGGAGTGATCGACAGACGTGAGGTGATCCGGAAGACGTTTTCGGCGAAGACAGCGACGTTGGCGCTGCGGAACTTCATGTCCGTCTCGTAGGGCCCGACGAGTGTCATGTCGAAGTCCGAGCCGGTCGTGCCCTCGCCCCCCTCCTGGCGGCGCATGTCGCCGGCGAAGATCCGGATGCCCGTCGCCAGGCTACTCGTGCCGCCCAGGAGCTGGTACGAGTGGGAGAGGCGCGTCTCGTTGGTGACGTTGTCGAAGTACTCCCATTCCACTTCGCGGGGCGTGTGGGCGAGCGTGACCGGATCGATCGTGTCAGGGGCCGAGGCACCGCCATCCTCGTTACGCCAGACGAGGTAGCGCTGGCTGAACATGAACGAGAGCGAGGATGTCAGCGTGGTGGAGGGCGAGAGCTTGGCCAGCACCGAGGCGTCGATGATGTTCCACGGGCTGGAGAGCCAGTTGCGGGCGCGGAACGACTGTTCCGGATCCTCGTTGAACTCCTCGTTGTCCAATCCGCCGGGCATGTGAATGCGATTGCGGAGGAGGGAGTATTCGAGCCGGAACTTGAGATTGTCGTTAGGTGCGTAGGCAATCGTGGCCGCCGCCGACAGCTGCGAGAGGTCGGAGTTGGGACGGTATCCGGTCTGCCCGCGGTACTGGGCGTAGGCGAAGTAGGTCCAGTGCTCGGAGCCGCCCGACAGCGACCCGTACGAATCGAACATGGCGAAGCTCCCGAAGCTCTGCCGCACGTCGAAGGTCGGCGCCGTGTTCGGCTGTCCGTCGCGCAACACATAGTTGACCACGCCGCCAAACTGGGGGCCGAACTGGAGCGACGAGCTTCCACGCACGAACTCGACGCGCGCCAGCGCTTCGGTGGGCGGGGCGTAGTAGGTCTCGGGGTAGCCATAGAGATCGGCGACGATGTTCACGCCGTTCTGGCGCGTGTTCATCTCGATCGACTGAATCGGGTTCAGCCCGCGGAACCCGATGCCGTTCGAAGGGAAGCCGCTGTTCTCGCTCTCGCTGACATTGAGGCCGGGGATGCGGCTGTAGACCTCGCGGGTGATGTTCTGGGCGGTGTTCGCCGGGACGCTGTCGACCTGGAGGCTCTCGGTCTTCTTGCCGCTGAAGACCAGCGTGCCGCGCACCTCGGGGAGCGGTCCCACGACGGGGGCGGGAGGACCGGCGCGAATGACGACTTCCGGGAGCTGCTGCGGACCGCGGGCCACCGTGTCACCGGTCGCCCGCTCGACTGTGACGTCGATGCGGGTGACCCCGGCGGCGAGGACGGTGATCGTCTCCGTCCTCATGGCGATCGTGGGGCCGACGACGATGAGCGTGTACGTGCCGGGCGCCACGTTAGGCATGGCGAACGCGCCCACGGAGTCGGTGATCGCACGGGACGGGCTCCCGGCGAGCGCGACGCTCGCGCCGGCGACCGGCCGGCCACCGGATGTGCGAACATGGCCGGCGATTCCGCCGCTGTCTCGCGCCACCGGCTCCTGCGCCGAGGCGCGCGGCGCCGAAAGGAACAGAGCGACGAACGCCATGGAGAGCCAGAGGAAGGCACGCCGCGCGGCGTGGCACCGAGCGGCCCCTCGACCCGCTAGGGAACTGCCCGAGAATGGGGCGCGGACCAGTGCGATAATTCCGAGAGAACTTATCAGCATTGCGGCGCAACGTACTTGCGACCCGCTTGGGCTGTCAAGCGCTATATGATAGCGATTCTCATCTGGCCGCCGGCCACGACGGCTGCCCTCATAGCCCTTTGCCGCACCCTCGACTCGCCCCTACTCGCGCCAGCTCCGAAGCGTCTCCAACGCCTTCCCAAGTGCCGCCTTCTGTTCCATGCGCGTCGCCGTTCGCTCCAGATGCTCGAAGCAGCGGATGGCGAGCTGCCGGGCCTCGCGATCATGCTCCGTCGCGCCGACGCTCGCCGCGATGTCTCCCAGATTCGCGCGCGCCAAGTCATCGCTCGGGAAGCGCTCGACAACCTGCTTCCACCTCGTCATCCGCTCGCGAGGCGTCCGCTCCGCGATGGCCCAGAGGTGCCATGCCCCGCGGCTCGATGGATCCGCCGCGATCGCCCGCGACGCCATCTCCCCCGCCGCCTCGCTCCCCCGGCCGGTGAGCCAATACGCGTTGCCGAGTATCACGAGAGCGCGCGCGTCATCTGGCCGATGCGCGACGACGTACTCGTAGATCGGCCCGGCGACCTCCGGTATCTCCCGATACGCTTCGGCGGCCCCCACCAGGGCCTCGATCGGAACTTGTTCGCATACGGCGCGCAGCCGCTCCAGCAGAACGCCGTAGTCGTTGCCTTCTCGATAGGCCGAAACCGCAAGAGCGAGTGCGCTCGCCGGG
The DNA here is from genome assembly GCA_035623475.1 of Gemmatimonadaceae bacterium. Taxonomy (GTDB): domain Bacteria; phylum Gemmatimonadota; class Gemmatimonadetes; order Gemmatimonadales; family Gemmatimonadaceae; genus DASPTK01. Next base: position 38,583 of record DASPTK010000039.1, read on the forward strand.
TCGATCGGTGGTCTCGACATCGTTAGATTAAGATAGTCATGCAGAGCCATTGGACAGGATCGTGACGAACGCCGCGAGCGGGTCGTCGTCGGCCAGAGAGGCGGACGGCGCGAGTGCCATCCAGCACGTCACCGCCGTCGCCCAACACCAGCTCAACAATCCGCTCGCTGCCCTGCTCGTCGAGACGCAGCTGCTCGGCTTGGAGCCGACCCTGGCTCCGCAGCATAAGGAAGCGCTCGACCGGATTACCGAGCTCGTTCGCCGAGTGATCAAGCTCGTGCGCACGCTCGACGAGGCGACGGAGCGGGCACTCAGGCAATAGACGCTTCCGAGCCGCAACCGCCCGGCGCCCATGGCGCGGAGGTTGCGCTTCGGTGGCCGTGAAGCGATAATCGAGGGGTCCGCGGCAGTTCGCGGGCAACCCCCAGTGACAAGAGGGCCGCCCTAGAGGCGTCGTAGACGGGCCGGCATGCGAGAGCGCCCGCCCAGCCCCTGTGGGCCGTCTGACCGGAGCGCGCGTGTTGCGTCCGCGCACCGAATTCGCAGTGCGGGCCGCGTAAGGCGGCCGCCAGATCCACGACAGGTTTCGACAGATGCGTCAATCGCTCGCGACGTGCGAGCGTGTGTGCGCAATCCTTCACCCATGACACGAACGCTTGCATGAATGACCGTCGCCGTCCGCCTCGTCGCGGCCGTGGCCACCGACCCCCTCCCCGTGGTCCCCTCGACACACCTTCTCCTCCCCCGACCGATGCGAGTCCGTACCGAGATGAGTATCCCGCGCCGCTCATGCACGAGCAGGCGCCTATCGTGAGCGCCGACGTGACGGGGCCGCCTCCGGACGGAGAGCCCGAAGTGACGAGCGCCACCCCGGCTTCGAGTCCGGCTGTTCCATCCCAGCCCTCGCAGCCGCAACAGCACCACCCCAACCAACAGCACCACCGCCCTCGCGACGGCCGTTTCAACAACAACGGACGACGCGGGCGCCGCGGGCGCCAGAGAGGCGGACCTCGCCCCGAGCACCACAACGCCCCGCCGGCGGCGGTAGTCGCCGACGGAAGCACCGAAGGATGGTTCGACGCTGCTCGCGATGGCGGCTTCGTTCGCCGGGCAGTCGAGAGTTACCTCCCCCTTCCCGGCGACGCCTTCGTCCCACCGCACCTCGTCCGCCAGTTCGCGCTGCGCCGCGGCGATCTCGTGGAGGCGACCACCGGTCGCGATCATCGCGGCCGCACGACGGTCGTCGAGGTGACGCGTCTCAATGGCACCGAGCCCGCACTCACCGGACCCCGCCCCGACTTCAGCTCCCTCATCGCCTCCTACCCGGAGCGCAAGCTTGTGCTCGAGACCGGGCGGCCGGCCAAGGGTGGGCCGGAGCTCACGCGGCGTGCCATCGATCTGATCGCCCCGATCGGCTACGGCCAGCGCGCCCTCATCGTCGCCCCGGCCCGCGCCGGGAAGACGATGCTCCTCCAGGCGATTACCGAGGGGATCGCGATAAACCATCCCGCGGCGACGCTCCTCGTGCTCCTCGTAGACGAGCGTCCCGAAGAGGTGAGCGAGATGATCTCCTGGGGACGCGGCGAGGTCGTGGCATCGAGCTTCGATCAGCCGGCCGAGCGTCACGTCGATGTCGCCGATATGGTGCTCGAGCGCGCACGGCGCCTCGTCGAGAGCGGGAAGGACGTCGTGATCGTCCTCGATTCGCTCACCCGCCTCGCGCGGGCCCACAACACCGTGGAGCGTGGCACCGGCCGCACTCTGAGCGGCGGCCTCGACGCCACCGCCATGGCCAAGCCGAAAGCCTTCTTCGGTTCCGCGCGCTGCGTGGCTCCCCACCATGGCGGCGGCTCGCTCACCATCATCGCCACCGCCCTCGTCGAAACCGGCTCGCGGATGGACGACGTGATCTTCGAAGAGTTCAAGGGGACCGGCAACTGCGAGATCAAGCTCGACCGCTCGCTCGCCGACAAGCGGATCTATCCGGCGATCGATGTCGCCACCAGCGGAACGCGCCACGAAGAGAAACTCTTCCGCCCGGAACAGATCGAGGCCGTCTTCACCCTTCGGCGCGGACTTCAGCAGATGCCGCCGCAGGCCGCCATGGAGTGGCTGATCAGGCGGATCGGCAGCACCCAGAACAACGACGCCCTGCTCGCCGGGCTGTGAGGCGCCGGCTCGGCGCTCGTAGCATCGGCGCTGTCGCTCGCTCCTATCGCTGCTCTTCCATCGCCCGGGGGAGCTCATCCCAGAGCGCGGCGATGGCGCGCGCGCCCTTGACGAAGTTCTCGTCGCTCATCCACTCGTCAGGCGCGTGAGCGTTCTCTCCCGGTAGGCCGAAGCCGATGAGCAGCACCGGGGCCTTGAGGATTCGGGTGAAGTCCCCAACGACGGGGATCGAGCCCCCCTCCCCGATCACCACGGGGTCCCGCCCGAAGGCGGTCTTCAAGGCCTGACGCGCGGCCTCGAAGAGTGGGCCCGTGGGCGCGGCGCGCCACGGGCGGCCGCCGTGCAGGTGTTGCACCGTCACCGACACTCCTGTGGGCGCCACCCGCTCCACGTGCGCGCGCATCAACGATTCGATCACCTCGGGGGCCTGATCGGGAACGAGCCGGCAGCTGACCTTGGCCATCGCCTTCGCCGGCAGAACCGTCTTAGCGCCTTCGCCGGTGTATCCGCTCAGCAACCCGTTGACCTCGCACGTCGGTCGGATCCAGAGGCGCTCGAGCGTGGAATAGCCCGCCTCACCTCCCAGCGCCGGCACCCCTGTCTCTCTCTTGAGCTCCCCCTCATCGAAGGGGAGAGCCTTGATGTGCGCCCGATCGCTCGCCTCCCACTCGCGCACCGAATCGTAGAAGCCGGGGATCGCGATCCTGCCATTCGCATCGTGGAAGGTCGCCAGGATGCGCGCCAACGCCATCGCCGGGTTCACCACCGCGCCGCCGTAGCTCCCCGAGTGCAGATCGGATGCAGGACCCTGCACGTTGATCTCGAAGTAGGCGAGCCCGCGCAGCGACGACAGTATCGACGGGAGCCCGGGCGCGAACATCGACGAGTCCGAGATCACGACGGCGTCGCACGCCAGGCGGTTTGCGTTGGTGGCGACGAAGCGCTCGAGATTGTCGCTCCCGACTTCCTCTTCCCCCTCGGCCAGCACGATCATGTTCACGGGGAGAGTGCCGCGAGTCTCCAGATGCGCCTCCACAGCCTTCAGGTGGAGGAAGAGTTGCCCCTTGTCGTCGACCGAGCCCCGCGCGTAGATGCGCCCGTCACGAATCGTCGGCTCGAAAGGCGGCGACGTCCACAGATCGAGCGGTTCGGCCGGCTGGACATCGTAGTGGCCGTACACGAGCACCGTGGGCGCGTGCCGTCCCGCATCCCGCCACTCTCCGAGCACGACGGGATGGCCGCCCGTCGGCATGATCTGCGAGCGGAGTCCCGCTGTCCGCATCGCGCCCATCAACCACTCGGCTGCTCGCTGCATGTCCGGGCGATGCTCGGAGCGTGCGCTCACGCTGGGAATACGCAGGAATTCGAACAGCTCGTCGTGGATGCGCCGGTCGTTGGCGGCGAGGAAGGTATCGAGGTCGGTCGGCATCAGGATCGGCGCAGAGGTGCCGAGAAGGTCGATTGTCCGCGTTCCGTTGGCAAGGGAAGATCCTGCGGTTGTTTCTCGGCGGCGGGCCGCGGTCGAACGACTCGCGCGTAGACGGCGGGGATCACCAGGAGTGTCAGGAGCGTCGAGGTCAGGAGACCCCCGATGAGCACCACCGCCAGCGGCTGCTGCAGCTCGGCCCCCGCCCCATAGCCGAGGGCAAGGGGGAGGACGGCAAGGGAGGCGGCAAGCGCCGTCATGAGGACGGGTCGGAATCGGACCACCCCCGCCTCCCACGCGGCATCGGGGGGCGAGGCCCCCGCGTCGAGGCGATCATCGGCGTAGTCCACCAGGATGACCGCCTTCTGCACCGCGAGACCGAAGTGCGCGAGGAGTCCGATGGCCGAGCTCACGTTCAGGGTCAGGCCGGTGACGAAAAGGGCGACGATCCCGCCGACCAGCGCGAGCGGAATCATCGCCAGGACCAGAAGGGCGCGCAGGAACGAGCCGAACGCGATCTGAAGAACGAGGAGAATGATTGCCGCGGCCACGACGAACGCGATCCCGAGCTGCTCCTCGACCGATCGTTGGTTGGCGTAGTTGCCACCAAATTCGATGTACGACCCCGGCGGCAAACCCAGAGTCTGGAAGCGTTGACGAAGGTCGTGAACCACCGAGCCGACATCGCGGCCCGACAGGTTTGCCGTCACCTGAACGCGACGTCTGCCGTTATCGCGCCGGATCTGGGCTGGCCCCTCGTCGAGACGGATTCGCGCGACGGCCGACAGAGGAACCCGCACTCCATCCGCCCCGGTCACGGAGAGGTCGCTCACCGCGGCCAGCGAGGCGCGATCAGCCTGCGCCAATCTCACCACCACGTCGTAGGCTTTTCGCTGCCCGCGGAGCACGGTCGTGGCGACGCGCCCGGCAAAGGCAATCTCCACTGTCGCCGCAATGCGCTCGGGATCGATCCCGTAACGGGCCGCCGCGCCGCGATCGATTTCCACCGCCAGCTGCGGCACGCCCGTCGCCTGCTCCGGATTCACATCCACCACGCCAGGAGTGGCGGCCATCACGCGGGCGATCTGTGCCGCAAGGTCGCCGATGGCGTTGAGGTCGTCCCCGAAGACCTTGACAGCCAGCTGGCCGCTCGAGCCGGCGAGCATCTCATCGATCCGTTCCACCAGCGGCGATGTGACGCTCACTCGCGCCCCCGGCATCCCGGCCGCGCGCGCGCGAATGACTCGTTTGATTGCGGCCGCGCGAGTCGTACGCCGTTCGAACGGCACCAGCCGCACGAGCATCTCGACATTGTTCACCCCTTCCACATCCTCTGACGCATCGGCGCGACCCGATCGGACGATGATCTCCTCCACGTCAGGCGCGGTGAATGCCGCGCGGGCGACGGCGCGCGCGATGCGGTCGGTCTCCGTCAGCGCCGTCCCGGGAGGTGTGAGGACCTTCACCAGCAGGGCGCCCTCATCCCAGGGTGGAAGAAAATCCGCGCCGACGAGTGGGAGGAGCGCGACCGCAGCCACGAGCGCCGCCACCGCCGTTCCCACCACCGGCCAGGGGTGCTTGAGCGCGCCGCGGAGCGCCGGGTGGTAGGCGCGCTCGAGTCCTCGGACGACCGGGCTCTCGGCGGTCGTACCCACCCTGCGCGGCGCGAGCACGGTGAAGGCCAAGGCGGGGGTCAGAGTCAGCGAGAGCAGATACCCGCTCACCATGGTGGCGATCACGGTAAACCCGAACGGCGCGAAGAGCGTCCCCACGATCCCGCGGAGGAAGAAGAGGGGGACGAAGACCGCCGTGATGATGAGAGTGGCGTAGGTGACGGGGCGGCGGACTTCGAGGGTCCCGCGCACGGTGGCGCCGATGGCGTCGGTCGGCGTGAGTCGGAGGTGCCTGACGATGTTCTCGGTATCGACGATCGCCGCGTCGATCATGATCCCGAGGCCGACGGCAATTCCGCCCAGGCTCATCGTGTTGAGGCCGACTCCCGCGAGCCGCATCGGGATGAAGGCGATGATCACGGCCATGGGAATCACGGCGCCGATGACCATGGTGGCGCGGACATCCCAGAGCAGCAGGAAGATCACCGCGACCACCGCGACCGCGCCGATCAGGAGCGCCTCCTGCAAGTTGCGGATGGCGACGTCGATCAGCTCGGCCTGATTGAAGAAGGTCCGCATCGAGACGCCGGCGGGGAGGTACGGTCGCACCTCCTCGAGCGCCGCCGTGGCCGCGTCGGCCACCGCGTGAGAGCTTGCGCCGTACTGCTTCGAGACGGTTCCGGTGACGACCTCCTCGGGTCCCCCGTTGAGTGACGCGATGCCGCGACGCGTGGCGCTGGCGACGTGCACGTCCGCCACCTGACCCAGGGTCACCGGGACGCCGTGCCGCACCCCGAGGCTCACCGATCGCAAGTCGTCGAGCCTCTCGATGCGTCCAAGTCCGCGGACGAAATACTCTGCGGCACCTTCGGCCACGAACCCACCGCTGAACGAGACGTTCGCCTTGGCCACGGCGTCGACGACATCGGTGACCGAGAAGCCCGCGGCGGCGAGACGCGCGGGGTCGATCGCCACCTCGTACTGGCGTTGAGCTCCGCCCATCGTCGTCACTTTCTGGACGCCGGGCGCTCCGAGTACGGCGTAGCGGACGTCGTAGTCCGCGATGTCCCGCAGGGTCCGCTCCTCACGGGGCGACAGCGGGCTGCTGTCCGCGGACGGCGTTCGCCGCACGTAGTACTCGAGCACCTGACCCAGTCGGCTCGTGGCGCTGGCGATCGTCGGGGGACGCGACCCGGGTGGCAGGGTGGCGGAGACGGTTCCGATCTGGCTGCTGATCTGTTGGATCGCTCGGTTGTAGTCGGTGCCCCACTCGAACTCAACCACCACCGTGGCGAGACCCTGCACACTCGCCGAACGTGTGTTGACCACACGGGGCAGTCCGCGTAGCGCCCCCTCGAGGGGGCGTGTAATCAGAGCTTCCACCTCCTGCGGCGCGAGGCTGGGACTCTCGACGAGCACCGTGACGATCGGGGTCGAGAGCTCGGGGAGCAGGTCCGCCGGAAGAGTGCGAGCAGCGAGAATGCCGAGCGCCCCGAGCAACGCCGTCGTGTAGAAAACGACGAATCGGTGGGAGAGCGAGAACCGGACGATCCGAGCGATCACGGTGTCTCCTCGTCCTCCTCGTCGTCGCCGAGTCCCTTGAAGTTGAAGCCCTGATTGGCCAGCTGCTGCGCGCCGACGGAGACGACGCGCGTGCCCGCCGCTAGACCCCGAAGGACGGACACGTCGTCCGGTGCTACCGGCATCCCGGTCTGCACCGCCACGGCGTGAAACGCACTGCCACTGTCCGGGACGAACACGATCTGACGGCCCGCTGCGTACACGACCGCCGATCGCGGGATGACGACGCCGGCGACGCGCGCACCCGTGCTCGCGGTGACGAGCGCCGACATTCCCGCCGTGAGCGAGCCGCGCGGGTTGGCGATCGGTACCCGCCCACGAACCACGTGCGATGTGCTGTCCGCCTGTGGGAGGATCGCATCGATCCTTCCCCCGATGGTGGCCCCCGCCGCCGGCACACTGGCCGACACCTCGCTCCCGATGCGCGGCCGATCCTGTGTCGTGGGCGGAATGTCGACGAGCAGCCAGATACGCGCGTCGTCCACGACGCGAAGGAGGCGGGTTCCGGCGTCGACGACGCTGCCGACGCTGGTCGCTCGCTCCGCGATCACGCCACCACTCGCCGCGTGAACCTCGAAGCGTCCATTGAGGTTGTCCGGATTGTCGAGCACCGCGACCACGGCACCCGCGGCAACGCGGTCACCCACCGTGCCGCGAAGCTCGAGGATGCGACCGCGAACCGGCGCTGTCACGTCGATCACGCCCGAGGGGTCCCAGGCCAGAACGCCGGTCGTGCGGATCTGCCGCTCGAGCATCGTCGGCCGCGCTTCGGCGAATTGCAGACCGGCGAAGACACGAGCGCGATCGCCGACGACGATGGCATCGCCGGCCTGCCCTCTCTTGTCAGGCGACCCGCGTGGTGGCGGGCGATCGGCGGCTCGGCCGCAGGCGCCGAGGAGGAGGAGAAACGCCAGCGCGTGCGTCGCTCGGGTTGTCACGGCGCCTCCCCGGTCTCCCCTTCCCCCGCAGTGGCCGAGAGCGGATCTCGCGTCGCCTCATCGAGGGCACCCGGAGCCTTGGCGCTGAGGAGGGCAAGCTCGAGGTCGAGCCGCTCGCGTTCCAGGGCGAGTCGATCGCGCCGAACGTCGAGCCAGATTTGAAGGAACGGGCCGCCCTCCTCGAGGCGGCGCCGCGCCAGGCTCTCCGCGGTGCGCCGCGTCTCGAGGTCGCGCTCGAGCATGTGCATTTGCTCGAGAGCGGAGGCGCGCTGGGCGCGAGCTTCCGCCAGCAGCGCCGCGGCGCGCCGACGGGCGGCAATCAGTCGCGCGTCAGCGGCCCGGCGCTCTCCCTCGGCGGCGGCGATCGCATCGGCGTTTCCGTTGCGCGCCGGAATCGGGATTCTCACGAGGGCGAGAAGGATCGGCTCGCCCTCCTCGTACCCCACGCCGCCGCCTACACCGGGATCCGTCCACTTCGAGTGCGCGGCGAGGGAGGTCGACGCCGCGGCCCGAGCCACCGCCTGCTCCGCCGCTTCCACGCCGGCGCCATTGATCGCGGCGATGAGGGAGAGCGCGGTGCTGTCCTCGAGCGGCGCGCGCGCGTCGAGCGCGAGCGGGGGGAGCGAGTCGCCGGAGAGACCAAGCTCGGCGGCGAGCGTCGAACGGGCGGCCACGAGCGAGTAGCGATCGCGTGTCACTCGACGTTGGGCGGCCCCCGCCTCGGCCTCGAGGCGGAGGACGTCGATGTCGGTGGCGAAGCCCATCTCACGACGGCGCCGCGACTCGGCGGCGAGGTCCGAGACCGCGGCGGCGTCTTCGCTGTCCACGGCGAGGCGGCGCTGGAGGAGGGCGCTGCGCGCGAACGCGCGAGTGACGGCCAGTTGGGCGGCAGCGATGCCGACCTGGACACGCCGCCCCTCGCGTGCCTCGTCGGCCGCGCCGATCGCCTTGAGGGCATCCGTCCTGCTGCCGACCCGAAGTGGCTCGACGTACTCGAGCGACGCGCGCGGGCGCTTGAACGGCCCTTCACCGCCGACATCGAGCGAGAGGTCTCCCGGTGGCCGAAGGCTCGCCTGACGACCGCGATTCACGATGGCGGCTGAGTCACCGCGCGCGGCGATGACGAGGGGACTCCCGTCGCGCACCCGTTCGCGGGCCGCCATGAGTGTGAGGGAGTCCTGCGCCCACGCTCGCGCGGCATTCGGCGGAATGACGGCCATGAGCAGGAGAGCTTCCAGCCTCCTCATGGTGCTTTGGCCGTGGTCGCCGGCCAGGTCCCCCGCCAGCCGACAAGAACCCAGACCGCGCGTTTGAAGAAGACATCCCCGCGCCGCTCGACCGCCACTGAGGACCGGAGCGACACGCTGTCGAAATGCGGCCGGAGCGTCCGCACGATAGATGGCTCCTCCGTCGTCTGAGCAACGGCGGTCGCCAGCACCAGCCCATCGCCCCGATGCCCTCGCTCGAAGAAGCCGGGCCAGATGTCGTACTGATTGAGCCGCCCGCCCGAGTTCGGCACGAACACGGTTGGATGGCTCCTCAGATTGAAGGCCAGCTCTGCCGCATCCTGATAGCGCCCCGCACCGACCCAGATCCGGTCGCTGTCAGGGCCTGCTCGGGCCGCGGCGACCGCGACCGCCAGCGAGTCCCACCCCCTCAGCTGAGCGGTGGGGTCCTCCCCCGCGGGCACGAAAGTGAATGGATGGATGATGTGAGCAAGGAGCATCACGGATATGGCACCGGCCACTGCACAGCCGACAGCAAGCCAACGACGCTCTCGCTCCGTGCTCGGCCATGCGCCGAGTAGTGCGGCAGCAGGGATATAGGCGAGGGCCGGCCAATTGGCCTCGACCCGCTTTCGCATCGCGCTCGCGCAGAAGAAGAGAAAAACGACGAGCGAAACGATGGCGAGGAGCGCCTGGCGATCGTCCGGTTGGTTGCGCCGCAGAGAGCGGACCACGGCGAGCGCCATGAGCGGGAAGAGGATGGGCGACGCTAACGCCAGCTGACCCGCCAGAAGCTCCATCTCTCGCCCGAGCGCGCTACCACCGCCGGATCCCAAGCCATGACCGAGCTGGAAGCGAAAGGAGGCATAGTGATGAGAGGCGTTCCAGAGGACGACTGGCGCGAAGAGCGCCAGAGCGACGCCGGCTCCAAGGTACGGGCCAGGAGTCGACAAGACGGGCCGCAGCCTCGGGCGAGCGATGATCGCCACCAAGACTCCGGCGGCCACGAGCACGACCGTATACTTCGAGGCCAGTCCGGCGCCCAAGGCGAGGCCGGCGAGAAGCCACCAGCGCACTGCCCGCTCGGCAGTGTCGGACGAGAGGGCCCGCATGACGGCGAGGAGGGTGAGCGAGGTCGCGAGGAGTGCGGGGGCATCGGGCGTCGCGATCATCGAGCCGACGGCGGAGAGCGGCATGCAGACGAAGAGAAGAGCGGTCCATACCACGGCCCGCTCGCCGTCGAGCTCACGGGCCATCGTCGCCACGACCACTAGCGTGGCCCCGGCTGCCATTATCGGCCAGAGGCGCACGCCGAGGGACGTCGGCCCGAAGAGGAAAGTCCCCGAGCGGATGAGCAACGCGATCGCTGGAGGATGGTCGAAGTACCCCGGGGCGAGGCGGCGCGACCAATCCCAGTAGTACGCTTCGTCAGGCACGAGGGGGAGGATTCCGCCGATCGCCAGGCGCACGAGTGTCGCGGCGGCCACGAGAGCGAGCGCGACCTGCCAGGGCGTCCGCCGCCGCCCCGGCGGCTCCGATGGTGAGGTCACGTGGCAATGATGCTCGCGTGGTCGCCCTCGGGCTAGTATTCGTTTACCTCACGACCACACTGCCGAACACTTTATTGCGCGCATGAACCGACTCGCTACGCAGACCAGTCCCTATCTCCTGCAGCACGCCTACAATCCGGTGGATTGGTATCCCTGGGGGCCGGAGGCGCTGGCACGAGCACGTGCGGAGGACAAACCGATCTGTCTCAGCATCGGATACTCCGCTTGCCACTGGTGCCACGTAATGGAGCGCGAGTCGTTCGAGAACGATGAGACGGCGCGCCTGATGAACGAGCTTTTCATCTGCATCAAGGTCGATCGAGAGGAGCGCCCGGACATCGATGCCATCTACATGAGCGCCGTGCAGGCGATGACGGGACAGGGAGGATGGCCGCTCACCATCTTCCTTACCCCCGATGGCGCGCCCTACCTCGGTGGCACGTACTTCCCCCCGGAGGACCGGCACGGAATGCCCTCCTTTCGGCGGGTCCTGCGGGTCGCCGCCGACGCTTATCAGAATCGCCGCGCGGACATCGAGCGTGCCACGTCTCAGGTGAGGGAGCTGTACGCCCACGCACAGCAACCAGCGGAGTCGACGGGCGCACTCGAGCCGCAACTTCTCGAGCGGGCATGGAGGGGGATCGCGCAGCGCTATGATCCCCGCCACGGGGGATTCAACGGCGCGCCCAAGTTCCCCCAAGCAATGGCCCTCGACTATCTCCTGCGTACGTCCTACCGCACGGAGAACGAGTCGGTCCTCGACATGGCGCGCACCTCATTTCGCTCGATGGCGCGCGGCGGAATCTACGACCAGATCGGCGGCGGATTCCATCGCTACAGCGTCGACGATCGATGGCTGGTGCCGCACTTCGAGAAGATGCTCTATGACAACGCACTTCTCGTGCAGCTCGGATGCCGCCTCTTCCTGGTGACGCGAGACGGGGAGACTCGACGCGTGATCGAGGAGACGGTCGACTGGGTGTCGCGCGAGATGACCGACGCCACGGGCGGCTTCTACTCCTCGCTCGATGCGGACAGTGAAGGAGAAGAGGGGCGCTTCTACGTCTGGTCGGCGCAGGAACTGACCGTCACGCTAAGAGACGATGCCACGGCCGCGGCGGCGTATTGGGGAGTCACACCGGGCGGAAACTTCGAGGGACACAACATCCTCCATGTGCCGAACGAGCCAGCGGTGGTGGCATCGCGCCTTCACATTTCTCTCGAGGAGCTCGAGGGGGTCGTCGCTCGCTCACGCGCTGCGCTCGCCGGCGTTCGCGCCCAGCGCGTGCGCCCGGCGCGCGATGAGAAGATACTCGCCTCGTGGAATGGCCTCATGCTCCGCGCAGTAGCGGAGTGCGCCCGATCGCTCGGACGAGGCGACTACCTCGAGTTGGCACGGCGCAACGGCGAGTTCCTCTTCCGCGAGCTCGTTCGCGACAACAGGGTGCTCCGCACCTACACCGCGGGGACGGCACAGATCGCCGGCTATCTCGAGGACCACGCCGCTGTCGCGCTGGGAGCGCTCGCCCTCTATGAGGCCACCTTCGACCCGGTCTGGATCGAGAGGGCGCGCGGGCTGGCACAGGCCATCGTTCGCTGGTTCTGGGACGAGAACACGAGAATGTTCTTCGACACGGCGAGCGATCAGGAGGCGCTCATCACGCGCCCGCGAGAGGTCACCGACAATGCGACTCCATCCGGCAGCTCGCTGGCCGTGGAGCTCCTCCTCCGCGTGGGGGCAGTCGGCGACGACCCGGCGCTGGGCGAGCGCGCACGGTGGGTGCTCGAGACGCTCGCCGAGCCGATGGCGCGTTGGGCTCCGGCGTTCGGTCACCTCCTCGGCGCGGCGGACCTGGCGATTCGGGGCGCGCTGGAAGTCGCGATCGTGGGAGATCCGTCGCGCGAGGACTTCCAACATCTCGCCCACGCCGTCTCCTCGCGCTACTTGCCCGCGCTCATCATGGCGGGAGGGATGGGCGAGCAGGCAAACGGCATCGCGCTCCTGGCGCAGCGACCGATGCGACAGGGCTTGGCGACCGCCTACGTGTGCCGAAGATCGGTGTGTGGTGAACCGGTGACCGACCCCTCCGGCCTTCTCGCGCAGCTCACAGATCCCCGCACGTCATGAGGATCGCTCGACATCCCCGGCACAGGCGCTTGCACTTCACCCACGTAGTGTCCGTCGATCCGCACACATCGCACGTCTGCGCGGGATCCCGCGCTCCGGATGGGAGTCGCGGCACCGAGGGGTAATCGATATCGGCAGTCTGGTGAGGCATCGCGCGGCCTCGAGCTGATGGAGTCGGAACCCTCGGACGCTTACAGTCTAGCTGACGGGCCCTTCCGTTCGTAGCATCGCACCGGCGGGCGCACCGCCGTCCTCGGCCTGGCGTCAGCCTGCCTTGAAGATTCGAAAGAGGTACGAGAGCGACGGCAGAAGCACGAGCGCGCCGATCGCGAGCACGCCGAGGACGAGGGCGAGCGTTCGCTCCGGGGCGGCCGCTCCGGCGACGGTGAGCGTGGGGGGAATCATGTACGGGTATTGGGAGAGCGCCCACCCCCAAAGAATGAGCGACACCTGCGCCACCGCCGCCCCGCGTGCGAGCCGATAGCGACGTGTCCAGAGCGCTCCGATCGCCGTCAGCGCCGCAACCGCCGTCGCGATCTGCAGCGCCAGGGCGAACGGGCTGGCGACGAGGCCACGCCACATCAAGGGCGCCGTGCGCAGCGAGAGGAAGAGTGTGCCGAACGCGGTCGCGAACAGGGCTACCGCCGCCCAGAGCGCCCGCCGTCGGAAATCGTCTCGCAGCGCGTCGTCAGGCGCCTCCACAGTGAGATAGACCGCGGCCAGGAACGAAAAGAGGGCCAACGCCAGGAGACCGACGCCGACGCCGAAGGCTGTCAGCCACGGTTGAACGAAGGTGCGCACGAAGCCGCCATTCCACACGCTCGGGAGTCTCCCGGTCGCGACCGCGCCCAGGCAGATCCCGAGCAACACTGGTGTCGCGGTGCTGGCGATAGCGAAGACGCGGCCCCAGCGCGCCTGCGCGGCATCATCCTCCATCCCGTAGCTGCGGAAGGTGAAGGCGGAGCCGCGCAGCACGATGCCGATGAGCATCAGACTGAGGGGAACGTGGAGAGAGATCGCCAGTCTGCTGAACGCGAGAGGAAAGCAGGAGAAGAGCAGAACGACCACGACGATCAGCCAGACGTTGTTCGCCTCCCAGATCGGCCCGATGGCGTGCGCAATCAGCTCGCGCTGCCGGCTCCGCCGCTCGCCGGACGCGAGAAGGTCCCAGACGCCGCCGCCGAAGTCGGCGCCGCCGAGCAGGACATACACATTCAGCGCCAGGATGACGGCGCCGGCGAGAATGTTCGGCAGTGTGAGCAGGCCGCTCACGCCGCCCGATCAAGTGGGGCGCTGGGGCGCGCGATCTCGGCGGTGTGAGGGCTGCGAACCACTCTGTGGAAGAGGAGCCAGACCACGATGACGCCGAGGAAGCAATAGAGCGCGGTGAAGACCGCGAAGGGCACGATCAGTCCCGGCATCGGAGTTACTGCATCGGCCGTTCGCATGACGCCGTAGATGATCCACGGCTGGCGTCCAACCTCTGTGACGACCCAGCCGGCCTCCATGCACAGAAATCCCATCGGCGCGGTGACGGCGATCGCCTGGAGCAAGCGTCGATTCCCCGCGACATCGCGGCCTCGCCACGATTGAACGGCCGCCCAGGCGCCGACGAGCGCCATGAAGCTCCCCAGAAGCACCATTACCTGAAAGGCCACGTGCACGATCGGCACGGGTGGCCACTCGTCCTCGGGGAAGTCGTCCAGGCCCCTCACCGTCGCCCGCGGATCGTGGAAGGCCAGGAGCGAGAGACCGTAGGGAAGCTCGATCGCTCCGCGTGTTCGCCGAGCGGTGACGTCCGGTAGGCCACCGATGCGCAGCGGCGCTCCCGCTTCGGTCACGAACTGGCCTTCCAACGCCGCCAACTTCACCGGCTGATCGTGCGCGACGTGTCGGGCGCTCACGTCGCCGGAGATCGGCATCAGCATTGCGGTCGGCGCAGCAACGACGAGCGCGACGCGGAGCGCCCGGCTGTGAAAGGCGCTCCCCGGACGACGGAGCAGCATCAATGCGTGAATCCCAGCCACCGCGAAGCCGGTCGCCGCATAGGCGGCAAGCGTCATGTGGAGCGTCTGCTCGAATGCCGAGGCGCTTGCCATTGCGCGCAGAGGGTCGATGTTCGCCGGCTGCCCGTTCACGAGATCGAATCCTGTCGGGCTGTTCATCCAGGCATTGGCGAGGACGACGAAGATCCCCGACACGGCTCCGCTCACGGCAACGATGATCCCCGCCCGGATGTGCGCTCGTGCGCTGATGCGATTCCAGCCGTAGAGGTAGATCCCGAGAAAGATCGCCTCGGTGAAGAAGGCGAATCCCTCGAGCGAGAAGGGCATGCCGATGATCGGTCCGGCATACTGCATGAAGCGCGGCCAGAGCAGCCCCAGCTCGAAGCTGAGTGCCGTGCCCGAGACGGCACCGACGGCGAAGAGAATCGCCGCTCCGTGAGACCACTGCTTTGCCAACTCGAGATAGATCGGATCCTTCGTGCGTCGCCACCGCAGCTCGGCCACTACCATGAGGGCGGGGAGGCCTATTCCGACGGCGGCGAAGAGGATGTGGAACCCGAGCGACATCGACATCTGCGACCGAGCGGCGAGGAGATCGCTCATCAACTCGGTTCCAGAGTGAGCGTCAGATCGAGGGGTTGGGCGGCTTGCGTGAGGGCCGCCACTGAAACTCTTTGGGCGCCGGCGTTGGCCACGGCACGAATGCCGTCGACGCCGAGCGGGCCACTCACCTCGAGGGCGGCCCGGCCGGCGACAATCTCCGCGCAATCGCGAATCTGATCGAGGGAGAATCCATCGATGAGGATGATGTCTGCGCCGGCATCGAGGGCCGCTCCGACCTGCCGAACCGAGGTGCATTCGACTTCGACTCTCACGCTGTGGTCGAAGTACTCACGCACACGGCGGACGGCGAAGGCGATGTCCCGTCCGGCAGCTGCGAGATGGTTGTCCTTGATGACCACGGTCTCGGCGAGGCTCAGCCGATCGTTGGTCGCGCCGGCCGCGCGCACGGCGTACTTCTCGAGGGCCCGGAACCCCGGAATCGTCTTTCGGGTATCGACGATGGCCGCCCCGGTGCCGCGAATCGCGTCGACATAGCGGGCGGTGAGCGTCGAGATCCCCGAGAGCCGCTGAAGAAAATTCAATGCGACGCGCTCGGCGCTCAGCATGGCACGCGCGAGCCCGGTGATCCGCATGACCGCACCCCCGGCGGTCACCGGCGCGCCGTCGTCCACATCCACGCGTATGGCGACGTCAGGATCGAGCAGCCGGAACGCGCACACAGCGAGCGGGACGCCGGAAATCACACCGGCGGCCCGAGCGATGATCGCCGCATGAGCGCGCCGGTCCGAGCGAATGCAGGCGATGGTCGTGACGTCGCCGAACGCGCCATCTTCGCTCAGCGCCTCTCGCACACGCGCATCGAGCTCGTGCGACCGCAGCGGAAAGCCGAGCCGGTCGTCGGCCGCTATCGGCGTACCAAGGTGAGGGGTGATGGTGCGCGATCGGCGTCGGTCGCCTATGCGTCGCTCCTCGCCGCCACGCTCGTCGAAGCGTTGGGGAGTTTCCATGCGTGGCCTCCGGACTGGCCCCGGCGGCGCTGGCCGGAGCTCATGGCTAAGGTGAGGCGCAATTGTGGGTTGCGCAACCGCGAACCCGGACGGAAAGCGGACGAAGGCGTACCTTTGCTGCCGTCTCCACCACGCCCATCTTTCCCCGACCATGGCCGACCCTTTGGCGATGCAAGGAACCGACCGCGTGGGCATTTCGCGTAGATTGTCCTCGTGATCGACTCGCTCAATCGACGTCTCGACACGTTGAAAGCGGGCGAAGCCGGTAAGCTCGGCGCGCTCATGGCCACGGCGTTCATCGACATGGTCGGCGCGTTGATGATTCTGCCGCTCATGCCGTTTTACGCGAAGAGCTTCGGCGCGAGCGACTTTCTCGTCACCGTGCTAGTGTCGTCATTCTCGGCGATGCAACTCTTGACCGCGCCGGTGTGGGGACGCGTGTCGGATCGCTATGGTCGGAAGCCGGTCCTCCTCATCGGCCTCGGGGCCTCGGCGCTCGCGTACGTCGTGTTCGCGTTCGCGCATAACTATTGGGTCTTGCTCCTCTCCCGCATCGTGCAGGGCGCAGGCGGGGGGACCACGGGTGTCATCCAGGCGTACGTGGCCGACAGCGTCGCGCCGAAGAACCGTGCTCGCGCGCTCGGCTGGCTCTCCGCTTCCACCAACGCCGGCGTGGTGCTCGGGCCGGCGATCGGCTCGCTCGCTTCGGAGCTCCGTGGGTGGACGCCGGGAATCCTCGCCGCCTCGCTCTGCCTCCTCAACATCGTCTTCGCATCCAAGTATCTGGCGGAATCGCGCGGCGAGAGCGCTCGTGCCAAACACGCCGGGTCGCTCACTCCGCTACAAGCCGTTCGGCGCGTCGCGTGGGGGAACTTCAGCGCACCATCCACGCGGCTCATCTGGATGTACGCGGTAGGGATCGGCGCGTTCTACGGCGTGAACGTGCTCCTCGTGTTGTATCTCAATCGCGTCTTCGACGTCACAGTGCACACGATCGGATGGTTCTATTCCTATATCGGGATCCTCGGCATCATTTTCCGCATCGGCGTTCTGGGGCGGACGGTGGATCGATTGGGTGAGCGCCGGACGTCGCGATTGGGCGCCACGTCGCTCGCGCTTGGACTCGCGCTCGTCCCCTTCACATCGCCGCTGGGAATCCCGGGGCTCTCCCTCCTCCCATTGGCGATCGTCGTCGCTCTCATCCCGCTCGGCGCGGCGCTCAATTTTCCTTGCGTGACCGCCCTACTCTCTCGGGTTGTCGGTGAGCACGAGCGCGGGTTGTACATGGGCGTCCAGCAGACGTACGGCGGCTTGGCGCGAGTTCTCTACCCTCTGGTGGCCGGAAGCGCGTCGGACCATTTCGGCATCGGGGCGCCCTTCTGGCTCTCCGGTGCCCTCGTGGCCAGTACCATCGTGATGGGCACCGGTCTAGAGCGGTACAGCCGGCGCACGGGCGAGCACCCGATCCCCCCGGTCGTGGAAGGGACGGGGGAGGAGGCGGTTGTGGCGGATTGAGGGGCACGCGCGTTCCGCGCGGCGCCGCTCCGTCGTCTAGGAAGGGCAGCGACGTTGCTCTCGAGAAGGTCGATCGCCGAGTGGCACCTCCCGTCCCCAGCGGGGTCCTTGACTTCAGTTCGCTGGTTGCCGCCATCTCTCTCCATGGCTGGTCTCGTCACACCCACCTCGCAGACGCCTGACGCGTCGCCCCAACCGGCGAGCGTCCGATCGGCCGGAGGCGCGCGGGCGGATGCCTGCGAGCTCTCGGTCGTGATGCCCTGCCTCAACGAAGCGGACACGCTCGCGACCTGTCTGGACAAGGCCGCGCGCGCGCTCAGGGAGCACGGGATCGCCGGTGAGCTCATCGTGGCCGACAATGGGAGTTCCGATGGCTCCCGGGAGATCGCCGCGCGCCACGGTGCGCTCGTCGTGCCGGTGGCGCGCAAGGGTTACGGCAGTGCCCTGATGGGGGGCATCGCGGCGGCACGCGGCACCTTTGTCGTCATGGGCGACGCCGACGACAGCTACGACTTCGGCGAGATCCCGCGCTTCCTCACATCGCTTCGCGCCGGCGCCGACCTCGTGCAGGGATGCCGCCTGCCGTCGGGCGGTGGAACGGTGGCCCCCGGAGCGATGCCGCTCCTCCACCGGTGGTGGGGGAATCCGATGTTCTCGGCGCTCGCGCGGCGCTGGTTCCGGGCGCCGATTCACGACGTCTATTGTGGCCTCCGCGGCTTTCGCCGCGCCTGGTACAACACGCTCGACCAGCGCTGCACCGGTATGGAGTTCGCCACCGAGATGATCATCAAGGCGAGCCTGACACGGGCGCGCATCGCCGAAGTTCCGATCACGCTGCACCCGGACGGGCGCAAAACCCATGCGCCGCACCTGAAGACCTTTCGTGACGGGTGGCGGACGCTCCGCTTCTTCCTCCTCTACAGCCCGCGGTGGTTGTTCCTCATTCCGGGCATGCTGCTCATCCTCGCCGGTCTCGCGGGCTATGCGATCGCAATGCCGCGCCTGAGCGCCTTCGGCGTCACCTTCGACGCCCATACCCTCCTCTTCGCCAGCCTGGCAATCATCTGCGGGTACCAATCGGTGCTCTTCGCGGTAATGACCAAGGTCTTCGCGATCGCCGAGGGGCTGCTGCCGGAGGATGCCCGCCTAACGAGGCTCTTCCAGATCTTCACGCTGGAGAGCGGACTCGCCGCCGGCGTCGTCGCCATGATGGCGGGCATGATCTTGCTGGCGGTGGCGGTCAACACCTGGAGAGTGCAACACTTCGGGCCGCTCGACTACGCGGCGACCATGCGCATCGTGATCCCGGGCGTGACACTCACGACGCTCGGCTTCCAGACGATCCTCTCCAGCTTCTTCGTGAGCCTCCTGGGCATGCGCCGCCGGTGACATTGCTCGGCACGTTGCATGAGCAAAGCATTCATCCGCGACGGGTCCGCGTTCTGGCGGATCACCTGGCGTCGCTCATTCCGGCCGGAGCGCGCGTGCTCGACGTCGGGTGCGGCGACGGACAGCTCGCCCATCGCCTGGCGCAGGTCCGCCCCGACCTCTCCCTCTCGGGTCTCGACGTGATGGTCCGGCCGAACGCAGCGATCGAGGTGACCCCCTTCGACGGCTCCACCATCCCCCTTCCCGACCACTTCGTCGACGTCGTCATGTTCGTCGACGTGCTGCACCACACTCACCATCCCCTGGTCCTTTTGCGCGAAGCGGCACGCGTCGCGCGTCAGGCCGTGGTGCTGAAGGATCATCTCGATGAGGGGTTTCTCTCCACACCGACCCTGCGGCTCATGGACTGGGTGGGGAACGCGAGGCACGGGGTGTCGCTGCCGTACAGCTATTGGTCGCGTGATGAGTGGAATTCGGCCTTCATGGCGACCGGGCTGGCGATCGACGCCTGGCGGGAACGTCTCTCGCTCTATCCCTCGCCCGCCTCGCTGGTATTCGATCGGTCGCTGCACTTCATCGCCCGGCTCATCGCCCGGCGCGGGCCCCGCTCGTGAGGGACTTCTTCCTCATGTACGGCCTGCCGCCGGCGGCGGTGGTCCTCGCCGCGGTGATCGCGAAGGCGCTTCCCGCCTGGTCTCTCGAGCGTGCGGAATCGGCGCTGTCGAGCCGGAGAGCCCCGATCGTGCTCGGGGCGCTCTCGGCGCTGGTGATTCTGATCGTCTTCGACTCGCTTCGGCAAGTCGGTGTGGTGCACGACGAGCGGGCATACCTGCTGCAATCGGAGATCTTCGCCTCCGGGCACTGGGTCGCGCCGTCGCCGCCGCTCCCCGCGTTTTTCGAGCAGATGCATGTCTTCGTCACCCCGGTGGTGGCGTCGAAGTACCCGCCCGGACACTCCCTCATCCTGCTCCCCGGGACCCTCATCGGCCTCCCCGGCCTCATCCCCGTCGTCCTCACGGGGCTCGCCGGCGGCTTGATCTTCGCGCTCGTCAGGCGGATCTCGGATACCTGGATCGCGCTCCTCACCTGGTTTCTCTGGACCACCGCGCCGGGAACGCTCGCCTGGCATGCGACGTACATGTCCGAGCCGACGACGGCGGCGGCGATGCTTCTCGCCTGGTGGGGGTTGCTCGAGTGGCGCGACACGCGCCGCGTCGGCGCGTTGCTCGTGACGGCGGCGAGCGTGGGCTTCGGCGCGATCACGCGCCCGCTCACCATGCTTGCCATCGGTGTGCCGATCGCCGTGGTGGTGCTCCGCCTCACGATCGCTGGGCGCGAGTGGCGGCCGCTGGTGCGGGCGGCGGCGGTCGGGGCGGCGATGCTGGCGCTCCTTCCGCTGCACGCCTACGAGACGACCGGCAACTGGCGTCAGATGCCGATCACCACGTACACGCAGATCTACATGCCCTGGGAGCGACTCGGCTTCGGCGACGTGGCCGAGTCTCCCACCCGCGCTCTCCCGCCCGACCTGGCGGCGGTGGCGAATGGGTTCCGTGGCCTGCACCAGGGCTACGTCCCCTCCGAGGTGCCGGGCTCTCTCCGTGAACGGTCGCTGCACATCGCCACCGATGTCTGGGGGCACCAATGGCGCGCCGGCCTCATTCTCTTCTTCGGAATCGGCCTGTTCGCCCTGTCCACCGAAGCGGCGTTCGCTCTCGCGTCGGCGCTGCTCGTGCTCGTGGTCTATCTCGCCTACGCCCAGGGACCGGGGTGGACGGTCTACTACGTCGAGATGCTCCCCGCCCTCTGCCTCGTCACCGCGTTAGGCATCGGCCGCACGATCGGATGGATCTCCGGGGCGGGAGTGGACGCCAGCGAGGCTCGGCGGCGGCTCGGTGTGGCGGCGATCCTGCTGGTCGCCGCCGGCGTCCTCCCCGCCATCCTCGACATCATCGAGGAGCGCGACAACAAGAGGGAGTGGACGCTCCGGCACCGCTACTTCCGCGAGGTGATCAACCAGATCCCGGCGCCGCGGGCCCTCGTCTTCGTCCGCTACGCCCCGCACCATAGTGGGCACATCAGTCTGGTCGGAAATGTCGCGGACCCGACCGCGGCCCACGTGCTCACCGCCTATGATCTGGGGCCGGCGGATACCCAGCTCATGCAGCGCCTTCCCGATCGCGTGCCGTATCTCTTCGAGGAGGAGAAGCTCGAGCTCTTCCCGCTCGGGCGCGCTACAGCGAGCGCCCTGTCCCCTCCCAATCGCGGTCGGTGATTATCCGCGCCCCACGCTGGTAGGTGAAGTACGCGAACGCCCACTCGACGAGCACCAGCAGCCTGTTGCGGAATCCGGCGAGATACATGATGTGCACGAACAGCCAGAAGAGCCACGCGAGCGGGCCGGTCAGCTTCACGCCGCCGACGTAGGCGATGCCGCGATGCCGCCCGATCGTCGCGAGGTCGCCCTTGTTCCGATAGTGGAACGGTTGCGTCTGCTCGCCCGCGAGAAGACGTTTCACGTTGCGCGCCGCCCACTTCCCCATCTGGAGCGCTGCAGGCGCCACCGCTGGCACCCAACTCCCAGCTGAATTCTTCACCGCGGCGAGATCCCCGCACACGAAGACCTCGGGGTGACCCGGGATCGAGAGATCCGGCTCGACGAGGACGCGACCGGTCCGATCGACGGGAACGCCGAGCGAGCGCCCGAGCGGCGAAGCCTCGTTGCCGGCCGCCCAGAATACAGTTTTCGTCGGAATGCGCTCCGCTCCGACGCACACATGGTCCCGCTCGATCCCCGTCACGTATGCGCCCGTCCGCACTTCCACACCGAGCGACTCCAGATCGCGCTGGGCGCGCGCGGAGAGATCCGGCGGGTAGGTGGCGAGGATCCGAGGGCCGCCCTCCAGAAGAATGACGCGCGTTTGGTCGATGTCGAAGCGGCGAAAGTCGTCTCGCATGGAGAAGCGCGCGACCTCCGGGAGCATGCCGGCGAGCTCCACTCCCGTCGGCCCGCCGCCCACGATGACGAACGTGAGCGCCGCGCGGCGATCCTCGGGATCGTCAGTGCGCTCAGCCTCCTCGAACGCCAGTAACCACCTCCGCCGCATCTCCCGCGCGTCATCGAGGTCTTTGAGTCCCGGCGCCAGCGACTCCCACTCCGGCTTCCCGAAGTACGAGTGCCGAGCGCCGGTCGCCAGGATCAGGTAGTCGTACGGCAGCTCCTGGCCGCCATCGAGCTGTACAGTGCGCCTCGTCGTGTCCACCGACGTCGCCTCCCCCAGCAAGATCGATGTGTCGCGCTGGCGGCGCAGAAGCCAGCGAAGCGGCGAGGCGATGTCGGCCGGCGAGAGCACCGCTGTCGCCACCTGATAGAGGAGCGGTTGAAAGAGGTGATGATTCTGGCGGTCGACGACCGTGACCTGAGCCGGCGCGGTCCGCAGGGCTCGCGCGGCGTACAGGCCGGCGAATCCGCCACCCACGACCACGACGCGGGTGTCGCCCAGCCGGGTCGCCGCACTCACCCGGTCGTCACTCCCTCGGCGTTAGGCAGACGGCCCTCGGCCAGCCTGCCGGCCACCGTGATCAGGAGCACCAGCAGGATGAGCAGGACGCTGTACGCGGCGGCGGTCCCGAAGGAGAGGTTGCGGATTTGCGCCAATATCTCCATCGAGATCGGGCGGTTGGCGTTCGTGTAGAGCACGACGCTGGCGACGAACTCGCCGACCGCAGTGACGGCCGCGAGCATCGCTCCCGCCACCAGTCCGGGACGCGCCGCCGGCAGAATCACGCGACGAAAGGTGAGCCACCAGCCGGCCCCCAATCCCCGTGCCGCCTCCTCCAGCGACGGGTCCATCTGCTTCAAGGACCCCTCCACTCCGGTCGCCACGAGAGGGATGCCGCGCACGAAGTACGCCAGCGGGAGGATCCAGAAAGTGCCGACGAGAAGCAGCCTGAGCGTCGCCGGGTCGTTCCGGTCGAAGGTCGACGCGAGCCCGAGCCCGATCGCCGTGCCGGGGATCGCCCAGGGGAGCGCGATCAGAACCGCCAGGAGCCCGCGCCCGGGGAAACGACGCAACGCCACCAGGTACGCCGCCACGAAGCACACCACGACGTCGGCGGCGGTTGCCAGCGCCGACATCGCGATGCTGTTCCTGATCGGCAGGAGCAGTTGGGCGTCGGTCGCCAGTCGGGTGTAATTCTCGATGGTGTACGATGGTGGGAGCACCTGCGTCGTCCACGCGCCATCGGTGGCGAAGGAGACGAGAACGACCATCGCATGGGGAAGCACGAGAAAGACGACGGCGAGGAGGCTCAGCACCGGTGTCAGGGACCGCAGCGCACCGCTGCGTGGCACGAGACGGTCACCGCGCCCTTTCCCGACCATCGCGTAGCTTCGCTTCCGCTCCAGAGCACGGAAGAGCCCGAGCGCGGCGATGGCCCCCAAGGCCATGACCGTCGTCTCGACATACGCGAGCGGTAGTGATCCGTTGAGCTTGGACGCCACGATCTGGGTGGAGAGCACTCGCACCCCACCGCCGAAGACGTAGGGCGCCGAGAAGCTGCCGAGCGCGTTCATGAAGACGAGGAGCATCGAGCCGGCGAGCGCCGGCGTCAGGAGCGGCAGCGTCACTCGGCGGAGTCGCATCCATCGCGTCGCTCCAAGGCCGTCGGCTGCCTCCTCGAGGGTCGTGTCGAGGCGCTCGAGGCCCGCCGACACGAGGAGGAAGACGTACACATACATCGTGTACGCGTGAACGAAGATGATCGCCGGCACGCCGGTGAGTGTCCACGGGGCGTGTTGGAGATGGAGGGCGGCCTGGACTCCTCGGGTGATGACGCCACTCTCTCCATAGAGGAAGAGGAAGGCGATCACGCCGACCAGCGGCGGAAGAGCGGCCGGCAGGGTGGCGACGGCGGCCAGCGCGCGCCGGCCGCGAAACTCGACCCGCGTGAGGAGGAAAGCCAGTGGCACGCCAACGATCACTGCCGCGACCACGGAGCCGACTGCGACTATCAGGGTCGCCCACAACGCCTCGCGATCACTCGGGCTGGCGATGAACTCGCCCCAATGCGACGCGCCATCGACGAGGCTGCCGGTGACGATCGCGATGTTCGGATAGACCACGGCCCAGAGCAGGAGTGCCAGCAGCGGCGCAGCCACGAGCCAGATGCCGCGGCGCCGGGTCGTCATGGAGCGACCACCGCAACCGGCTCCCGCGCAACGCGCACCGCCACATGGTCGCCCACGCGCACGAGCCGGTCCGGGCTCGCCAGCTCGAGCTCTCCACCGCCGACGAGCCGCACGCGGACGGCGGTGAGAGCGCCGGCGAAGCGCCGCTCGACCACCTCGCCGATCCACGCGTCGTTATCATCGGGCGACGCCAGGGTCAGCGCTTCCGGCCGGAGCACCGCCAGCACCTCGCGCGCGCCGGCGAGCGACTCTGGCACCCGGGCGATGCACGAACAGGTCACGCCCCCGAGCGCCAACATCACTTCGCCGTCCGTCAGCATTGCCGGCACCAGCGTGGCCCGTCCAATGAACTCCGCTACCGCGCGCGACGCCGGCGCATCGTATAACTCGTCAGGCGCACCGACCTGGAGGAGATGCCCCGCCTGGAGCAGCGCCACCCGATCGGCGATGGCGAAGGCATCCTCCTGGTCGTGGGTCACGAAGACCGCGGTCACGCCGAGGTGGTGGAGAGTGGCCCGCAGCTCCTCACGGGTCGCGCGGCGGAGCGTCGGATCGAGGTTCGACAGCGGCTCGTCGAGGAGGAGCACGCGGGGCTGGATGACCAGCGCCCGCGCCAGGGCGACACGCTGCTGCTCGCCGCCCGAGAGCGACTGCACGGCCCGCTGTTCGGCGCCCGCGAGTCCGACGCTGGCCAGCGCCGCGCCGGCTCGCTCCTCCCGATCGCGGCGGGCGAAGCCTCGGGCTTCGAGGCCGAAGCCGACGTTCTCTCCCACCGTCATGTGCGGAAAGAGCGCGTAGTGCTGAAACACCATCCCGAAGTTCCGCTTCTGGGGAGGCTCGGCGGTGATGTCCGCGCCATCGAGCCGCACGCGGCCAGCGTCGGGGCGCTCGTAGCCCGCGATCATGCGGAGCGTGGTCGTCTTCCCCGAACCGCTCGCACCCACCAGCGCCAGCAGCTCGCCGCGCGCCACCTCGAGCGACAGCCCCTCCACCGCCGCCCGAGCACCGAACCGCCTCGTGAGGCCGTCCAGCGACAGCGTTCCCGCGCTCACGAGCCGCGGCCGCGGTTCCGGATGTTGGCGTCCCAGTACTTCATCCACTCGTCCAGGTGGCGCGCCAGCAGCGTCCGATCCATGGGTAGGGGGGTGATGTCTGTTTTCGCCTGACGAACCCACTCCGGAAGCGCCTGCAGCGGCACGTCGGTGCGGACCGGAATACGGAAGAACTTCTGCGCTGCCACCTCGAGCGCGCCGGGCGTGGTGACGAACTCGTAGAACGACTCGGCCTCGCGCGGGTGCCGCGAGCCGTGGACGATGGCGATCGCGTCGACCAGGATCGGTGTGCCGCTCTTCGGGATCACGTACGCGACCGGCATGTGCAGACGATCGTGGATCGTGGCGATGTCGGGCATGTCGTAGAGCGAGATCAGCCCTTCCTGGCGGGCGAGCTTCTGATAGAGGATGGCGGGATTGAGAGTGTATTCCTTGGTATTCGCATCGAGCCGCCGGAGCCACGCGTAGCCGGAGTCGGGACCGTTGGTGGCGTTCCACCCCCGGAGGATCATCGCGCCGAAGATGGCGCGCATGCTCCCGCTCGCCAGGGGATCCCGGATGAGCACCTTCCCCTTCCACCTCGGATCGAGCACGTCGTCCCAATCCTTGGGCGCGTCGGCAGCCGTCACCGCCTCGCTGTTGTAGGCGATGACCTCGGGGGTGAGGTAGGTGCCGAACCAGAGGCTCTGCGGGTCCTTCGCCTCGTCAGGCACAGCCGCCGCCCAGGTGGGCGTGTACGGCGCGAGGAGTCCCTCGCCGGCCGCCCGGGCGAAGATGTCCGCCGGCGCTCCGAACCAGAGATCGGCCTGCGGGTTCGCGGCTTCGCTGCGCAGCCGGTCGAGCACATCCTGCGACCCCATGTCCACCCACTGCACATCGATGGTGGGGTGAGCCTGCTCGAACGCCGTCTCGAAGTACTGGAGGAGGTCCTTCCCGTGCGGCGAGTAGACGGTGAGGACCGTCCGGCCGTCGCCGCGCCCGCACCCTACCACGACGGCGAGGGCGAGCGCCGCGACGCCGCCTACCCTCACGGCGATGCGACCGGCGCGTCCGGCTGCCGCGCCGCGACGAGGTTGACGAAGAGCCGCGCGGCTCCCGGCACACCCGCGGGGAGCTGCCGGAAGAGGGAGAGCGTCGTGTAGACGTAGGTGCCGCGGCCGTACGGCGCGACCAGGATTCCGCCCTCGTTGGCCGGCTCTCCCGGATCGTTCATCGACACGAAGGCCTTCCAGTGCGAGTCGAAGGTCGATGGCATGTACAACGACCGCTCCTGCACCCACCCGCTCCAGTCGCTGTCGCCGATCTTGTTCGGCGTGGTGAGCAGGCGGTCGCCAGGGCTCACGACGCGCACCACCGCGTTCTCGTCGGTCACCCGCGACGCCGGACGACCGAGGGTGATCGGAAAGGGCATGATTCCCGGCTGCGTCATTTCGTACTGTCCGTACTGCACCACCAGCGTGCCCCCGTTCCGCGCCCAGTCGAGGAGGCGGGCGTTGTTGGCGACGAGCGCCGGCTGTGACTCGTAGGCTCGCGTCCCGATGACGATCGCCGTGTACGGCGTGAGGTCGGCTCCAGCGAGCTTGTTGGCATCGAGCACCGTCACCGGAAGGCCGAGCTCCTGGAGCATCGGCGCCACGTTGTCGCCGACGCCCGGGATGTAGGCGATGTTCGCGCCGGGGGGGAGCGCGACATCCACCGCCTGCAGCGTCACCGCGGCATCGCGGTAGAGACGCTGCGGCCGAATGTGATCGTACTCGATGAGTTGGTAGCCGGTCGCGAACGTCTTGCCGCCGCTCTCGACGCTCGCCGCGAGGGTGTGACGCCCCGCGGGAAGCTTGCCGCGAAGGCGGAAATCGACGTCGGCGGTGGCACCGAATCCCGTCAGGCTCACCGACCGGGACGCGCTGTCGGCCGTGAGCCCTCTCGGCAGCGAGAGCGACACCCGCGCCGTGAGCGGCGACGTCCAGGCCGAGCGGAGTGAGACGCGCACTGTGCGATCGATCGCGCTGTTGGCGGGGACGTATTCGACGGCGCGGTCCAGGGTGACCGAGATCGCTGGAGCAACGGCCAACGGATGATTGACCTCGCCGCGCACCGGGTCCGCACGCCGATCGACGATCGGAACGTCCGTCTCCGGTTCGAGGAACCGCGCCTCGGCCGGCGCCGGCCGCCGATCCTCCGCTGTCAGCGACACCGGTTGAGTGAACAGGTCTCCGCGGCGTGGGGTCACGAGCCACCATGGCTGCGTGACCTTGACCCCCTTCACGACCAGGTGCTTCGCCTGCGACGTATCGGGCTGCGGCAACGCGCCAACCGCCGATTCCGCACGAGCGGAGATGACGTCCGCCCCGCCCGCAGTCGGTCCGTTCATGTCCAGCGTCCGCGCTCCGCGCCGGAAGACGGTGACCGCGGCTCCCGCCGTATCGGCGACGCTCACCAGCTCGCGATCGGAGATCGCGTCGACCGCCGTGCCCGAGGCGAGCAACAAGGCTTGCCCGCTCTCCCTCGCCAGCCGCTCCAAGACGAGCGCCACGTCGCTGGGGAGCACGCGCGTGCACGATCCGGAGCCGGTGGGGGCGTTCCGCCGCGACGCCACCTCCGCCAGCTCTTGATCGGTGGCGACGCAACTCGACAGGCGGGCGGCGGCCGCGTACGTCGCGCTCAAGGGGGCGATCGTGCGGTCGGGAGCGTACGGGTCGAAGGCCTGCCGCGCCCGCGCAAGGAGCGTCCCGATCGAGTCCAGCTTGTCCCGAGGCCACGCCATGCCTCCTTCCCGCTTCACCAACCCCGCCCACGTCGTGTCGATCCCGTCGAAGATCGATGTCTCCTTCGATGGATCGGCGGCCTCGTTCACTCGCGATGCCTCGCGCCGGAGCGAGCCCTGCACCGCCCCCTTCCGCTGGATCATCCCGAAGCCCTGCGACTTGTGCTGCGAGCGACTCATGGCCGCGATCTCGGCGTAGCTCACGCCGAGGAGGGCGTTGTACTCGCCCGAGTTGTAGCTGAACGTCGCCCCCTCGCCCCCCCAGTAGGTCGTCGTCCGATAGAACTTGAGCGGCGTCCAGGGCGGGAGCCCCTGCGTTGCGCTGGCCGGGAACCGCTTGGCATCGCCGGCCACATCGTACGCCTCGCGCGCCAGAATTCCGGACACCTGATGCTGCCCGTGGCCGTCGCGCGGCGTGCCAGAGAAGACCGCCACCACGACCAGCGGCTTGAAGGCGCGAATCACCGTCACGACATCCTTGAGGAGCGAGTCGTGCGGCCAGTGCTCGAACGATTCCGCGGCCGTCTTCGAGAAGCCGAAGTCGTAGGCGCGGGTGAAGTACTGGTGCGCGCCGTCGATGCGTCGTGCGGCCAGCAGCTCCTCGGTACGGATGACGCCGAGCGCCTCTCCCAGCTCGTTGCCGATCAGATTCTGGCCGCCGTCGCCGCGGGTGAGCGAGAGGTAGGCGACGTCGACGTGGTGGCCGCGGGTGAGCCAGGTGATGAGCCGGGTGTCCTCATCATCAGGATGGGCGGCGATCAGGAGGACGCGGGCAGTGTTGCCGAGGCCGGCCAGGACATCGCCGAGCGCCGTGGCGCCGCGCGCCTGCGCCCGGACGGCGCGCGGAGCGGCCGTCAGTGCGGCGATCGCCAGGCAGCCGACGAGAGCGCGGCGCACTAGACGATCACGCCCCTACTCGGGCCGTCCGAGCCTCGACCGAGGGCACCGTCAGCGCCTCGGTCACGATGCGCGCCTGCTGCTCGGCGTGCGTGGACGCGTACCCCTCGGCCGGGCTCGCCCGTTCCGGGCGCCCGACGTACCGGATCGGCATGGCGTTGCCGACCGCCCCGCGCAGGCGCGGGGACACGAAGCTCCACGCCCCCATGTTCCTCGGCTCTTCCTGGGCCCAGACCACCTCCTCGACGCCGGGATAGAGATCGAGGACGCGGGCGATCTCCTGATGCGGCCAGGGATAGAGCTCCTCCACTCGCACCAACGCCACGGGTGTCGTTCTCTCTCGCGACGATAGATCGTAGTAGATCTTCCCCGTGCAGAAGACGACACGCCGGATATTGTCGCGGGGCGTGGGAGCGGCCGGGTCGTCGAGCACCGGGTGGAAGCGCCCGCTCACCAGATCGGAGAGCCGTGAGGCCGCGGCCGGCAGCCGCAGCAAGCTCTTCGGCTGCATCAGCACCAGCGGCCGGCGCTCCGCGAGCATTGCCTGACGACGGAGGATGTGGAAGTACTGCGCCGGGGAGGAGGGGTAGGCCACCCGCAGATTGTCCTCCGCACACAGCTGCAGGAACCGCTCCAACCGGGCGCTCGAGTGCTCGGGCCCCTGTCCTTCGTATCCATGCGGGAGCAGGAGCACCACCGCCGAATCCTGCCCCCACTTGGCACGATCCGGGGCGATGAACTGATCGATGATCGGCTGGGCGACGTTGGCGAAGTCCCCGAACTGCGCCTCCCAGAGCACCAGGCTGTCGGGTGCAGCCACCGAGTAGCCGTACTCGAAGCCAAGAACGGCGACCTCGGAGAGCGGTGAGTTGTAGATCTCGAAGACGCCGGTGGCCCCCGGGAGCCTTTGCAGCGGCGTGAAGGTATCGCCGTTCTCGTAGTCGTGCAGCACCGCCTGACGATGGGAGAACGTGCCGCGTTCGGCATCCTGCCCGCTGATGCGCACCGAGATCCCCTGCATGAGGAGTGACGCCCAGGCCAGCGCTTCGGCGTGCCCCCAATCGATCTCGCCCTTTTCACCCAGCGCCGGACGCCGCCGCTCAAGCAGCTTCGCAAGCTTCGGGAGATGCTTGAACTCGCTCGGCCAGGCGAGGAGGCGCTCGTTGAGCGCGATCAATTCCTCCCCCTTGACCGCCGTCTCGGGCCTGCTCGTCTCGATCTCCGTCGCCGGCGGCTCGCTGCTCGCCGGCTCGGCGGTGGCCCGCTTCACCGCCGCGTGCACGCGCTCGAAGTGCCCCTGCGCCTCCTTGTCGAGGCGCTCCGCATCGGCAGCGGCGATCACCCCATCACTCACCAGGCGCGCGGCCCACACCTCACGCGGCGTCGGGTGCGACTTGATCTGGGAGTAGAGCGTCGGCTGGGTGTACGCCGGCTCGTCCGCCTCGTTATGTCCCCACCGCCGATAGCCGACGAGGTCGATGAGGAAGTCCTTGCCGAATCGCTCGCGATAGGCGAGCGCAAGTCGGACGAGCGCCACGCAGGCCTCGGGGTCATCGCCGTTGACGTGGACGATCGGCACCTCGAACCCCTTGGCGAGATCGCTGGCGTAGTGCGTCGAGCGGCCGTCGCGGGGATCGGTGGTGAAGCCGATCTGGTTGTTGACGATGATGTGCAGCGTGCCACCAGTGCGGTAACCGCGGAGATTCGAGAGGTTGAAGGTTTCCGCCACCACTCCCTCGCCCGGGAAGGCGGCATCACCATGGACGGCGATCGGCAACACCCGCGTCTCGTCCCACCCGCCGGGGACGCGCTGCAGGGCCCGCGCCACTCCCTCGAGCACCGGGTTCACGAACTCCAGGTGGCTCGGGTTCGGCACCAGCTGCACTTTGATCGCGGCACCGTTAGGCAGCGTCTTCTGGGTGCTCGAGCCGAGGTGATATTTCACGTCGCCGGTGTCGCTGGCCGCGTTCACCGCGTGCTTCCCCTCGAACTCGCTGAAAATTGCCTCCACCGGCTTGTCGAGCACGTGCGCGAGCACGTTGATCCGCCCGCGATGCGCCATCGCGATCGCGACCTCGTGCGCCCCACCCGCCGCCGCCCCCTCGACGGCCGCATCGAGCATCGGCACGAGGGCGTCCGTTCCCTCGATGGAGAAGCGCTTGTAGCCCTGGTAGGCTCGGCCAAGGAAGCGCTCGAGTCCATCCACCGACGTCAGGCGTCGGAGGACCGCCTGCTTCTCGTCGGCGTCCAGCGTGCGGCGAATTTCCCCGTGCTCGATCACCCGACGAAACCAGTCGCGCTCCGCCTCCTGCTCGATGTGCTCGAACTCGAAGCCGATGGTCGACGAGTAGATCGCGCGAAGGCGCGCGACCGCGTCGGCGGCGCTCCCATCTCGATCGAAGCCGAGCGCCGCGCCGGGAATGAGCGTCAGGTCGTCCGCGCTGATCCCATGGAACTCCGCCGTCAGCTCGGGCGCCCCGCGTGGCGGTGTGCCCAGCGGGTCGATCTGCGCCGCCAGGTGGCCGTACTGGCGAATCGCCTGCACGAGGCCGGCAGCACCCGCCACCTTGCGCAAAAATGCAGGGTCCGGCGCACTGGTCGGCGTCGGCGCGGCGATGCTCGTGCCGGCCAGTGCGCCGATCAGCTCGAAGTATTGCCGCCAGGACTCGTCAACAGAGGACGGATCCTGCCGGTACGCCTCGTAGCGCTCGGCGACGTACGCGTCGTTGAAGGGCGACGAAATGGGAAGCGGCGGCATGGGTCAAAGTTAACAAAAGGCGCCAGTTGCAGAGCGCCGTCCGGCCCGCGCGCACCGCTTCGGGCCGCAAGAAAACGGTCACGGAATTCAAGGCGCTCGGCGCCAAATTCGCCGCCGACCCAGCCGAGTGCGCTCACCCGGGAACAGGCCACCCCCTCAGTCGAGCTCGGCAGCGTTCAATCGCAAATTCCGTCCACGCTCGCATTTCGCCACAGAGTTCGGCGCCAAGCAAAGAGGCAGTTGTTGGCAACTCATTGTACTTCAATGACTTACGACACAAAGAAATTTGGGCACAAAGGGTGCTTAATGGCGGGGCGGCTACACGGCCGCGCCTCGCATCGAAGCAGGACGCGCCCGACATCAACCGCCTTGGAGGGCTTCAATGCTTTCGCACGCCAAGAAGGGCTTTACCCTGATCGAGCTTCTGATCGTGGTCGTGATCATCGGCATCTTGGCCGCGATTGCGATTCCGAAGTTCGCCAACACGAAGGAGAAGGCGTACCTCGCGTCGATGAAGTCCGACCTCCGCAACATGGCGACCGCCGAAGAGGCGTACTTCTCGGACAACCAGACCTACACGACCGACCAGACGGCGATGAATTTTGTCGCGTCGCAGGGCAACACGATCGTCGCCGCCAACGCGTCGGCGACGGGCTGGAAGGCGGATGCGACCAATCCCGCGACGACCCGTGCCTGCCACGTGGCGTTCGGGACGGCTGCCGCGTCGACCCTGACGGACGGGATCATCAGCTGCGATCCGTAACACGACAGGGAGTTGTGGCTGAATCCTTCAGGCCAGGCGAGCGCTGCCTGGCCTGAAGTGCATCCGGGATGTGGTCGAGCGGCCCCGCAACGGGGCGCTCTCGTCAGGCGCTGGTCGTGGCGGTGCGTTGGGTGGATGCCGAGAGCTGATCGAGCGCGGCAGCGTACGGGCCGGCATCACGGGTGTCCGCGCGAACGACCTCCGGGCCCCCGTAGGCGACGACGACGCGCGCGAAGGGCTTCGGGATGAGCAACCCGTCCCAGGTCGGGAGCCGCCAGGCGCGGTCGGCCGCGGCAGCGACGTAGAGAAGGGGCGCCTGTGAGCGCGCTGCGGCCACCAGTGCACCGCCGGAGAACGACCCCTGGGGTCCCTGCGGACCGTCAGGGGTGATGGCGACCGCGTGCCCGGCGGTGAGCTCTCGCACGCACGCCAGCAGGGCTCGGCCGCCATTTCGCGTGCTCGAGCCGTAGA
>DASPTK010000040.1:0-10854 GCA_035623475.1 Gemmatimonadaceae bacterium
TGCTCCGGCCCAAGTGAAGAACGGTTGCGGAGCCGGTGCCGGCGATCAGTGCATCGCCGGCACGAGGTACTTGGGCGCGACCTCGAAGTGGCGCGAGTTCCCCTGGTCGTAGGGGTCGGCGGTCATCGCGATCACCGCATCTTGGTCGGGCATGACGATGATGTACTGGCCGCCATACCCGATCGCGCTGAAGGCGTTCGGGATGGCCGCCGACAGCCACCAGAGGAAGCCGTACCCGCGGACGGTCGGCCCCGGGTCGCTCCACTTCTTCGTCGACGCCGCCACCCAGTCGGCGGGAACGACCTGATTTCCGTCCCAGCAGCCGTGGTTGAGGTAGAGCCACCCGATTTTCGCCATCTGGCGAGTCGTTAGGCGGAGGCCACCGCCGCCGGCGTTTACGCCCGACCCATCGGTCGCCCAGTCGGGGACGAAAACTTTGAAGCCGAGCGGACCGAAGAGCTTCGCATTGGCCAGCTCCAACGGCGTCTCGTGCATTCGCCGGCTTATCGCGACGGAGAGCAGATACGCATTGCCCGTGTTGTAGATGAATCGCTGGCCGGGAGCGCTCGCCATCGGACGATCGAGCACCGCCCGAACCCAATCGCGTTTGCCGGCGAAGTAGCTCTGGGCCACCATCTCGTTCCAGTCGAGGCCCGACGTCATCGTGAGGAGGTTTCGGACGGTGATCGCTCGCTTGCGCGAGTCGGCGTCGTCGCCGGCGAAGTACTCGGGAAAGAGGTCCCCCACCGTCTGATCGAGGCCGCGTAGCCCCTTCTCGGCGATGGCGAGCCCCACCAGAATGGAGGTGATGCTCTTGGTGGCCGATCGGAGGTCGTAGATCTCCGTGCTGTCGTGGCCCTCGAAGTACCGCTCGGCCACCACGTAGCCGTGACGTATGACCATCACGCTCCAGAGCGCCGGGTACTCGCGTTCGAAGTGAACGAGCGCGCTGTCGATCATCGCGCTGTCCACTTTCTGCGACGCAGGGGTGGCCGCGCGCCATCCATCGGTGGGCCAGTAATCCCGGGCGACGGCGCAGGTCGCCTGCGCGCGCGCGGGGGGCGCGCCGAGTCCGGTGGCGAGAAGCAACCCGACGGCGAGAAACGACCCGATGGCGAGGACCGACTCGACGGCGCGGCGGCGAGCGTGGGGTCGCCGCACTGCGCTATGCCTGTCGCATCGAGCGCGGGCTGGGCTCCCGCCCCGCCATCGGCTGCACATCAAGGTCGATCGCCTCGGCCCGTGCCATCGACTCGAGCGCACCGCGCAATCGGTCGGCTCCGGCGGCACGATCCGACAGAGTAATGGTCATCCGAAGGGCGAAGAGCGGCGAACCCGTCATCGGCGCCGACTCGGTCGACGTCTCGAGCTCGAGAATGTTCGCCCCGTGGGCCCTCACCACGTCGGTGATCGCGTGGATGATCCCCTCGTGATCCATCGCGCTGGCCGTGACGACGTAGGCGGGCGCACTCTCCGGCGCCTTGTCATCGGGGGAGACCGCCTCGAGTCGCCGCGCCATCGCCCGGATGCTGGTTCGGCTCTCGAAGGCGTCGAGGCCCTCGATCGCAGCATCGATCTCCGAAGCGTCCCCCGAGATCAAGAAGAAGAGACCGGCATATCCTCCGAGAACCGCAACGCGGCTGTCCTCCACGTTGCACCCTCGTTCGGCGATATACCCGGACAATTCCGCAACGAGACCGGGGCGGTCCTTTTCGGTGGCCGACAGGAGAAGATGGTGACGTACCGACATCGGCCCTCCCGAGAGGGGCACCGGTGAAGAGCGGGTCCGAGACATTCGAGACAGCACAACGCACTCGTTTTCTCTAACGTACAGTCGGGCGGTGCGCCCCGCACCCCGACTGACCTACGCTTGACGGAAATGGGCGCGCTCAGGTAGAGTGCCGTGCGCTTCTACCAGGAGACAAGTGTCTTTGACCTTCACGTTCGCCAACGTTCGAACTCGACCTTCACGCAGGTGGATCGCGCTCCTCGCCCTGCTTATCGCGTGTGGTGAGGAGGCGAAGGACACCGAGAAACCCGCATCCACCCCGCGACCCACCGCAGAAGATGTCCCGGGACGCGCTGCTACCGCGACCGGCTTCAAGCAGCCCGAATCTGCACGTTACGACTCGCTGGCCGACGTTTTCTTCATCTCGAACATCAACGGCAAGCTGACCGAGCATGACAACAACGGCTTTATTAGCCGCATGCGGCCGGACGGCACGATCGATTCGCTCGCTTTCATCGCCGGAGGCCGGAATGGCGTCACCCTCGATGCTCCAAAGGGGATGGTCATTCTCGGTGACACGCTCTGGGTGACCGACATCGACGTGGTGCGTGGCTTCGACCGGCGAACCGGCGCGCCGGTGGCGACGGTCAGTCTCAAGCCGCAGCACGCGCTCTTTCTGAATGACATCGCCGTCGGGCCCGACGGCGCCCTCTACATCACCGACACCGGCTTGGAGTTCACTGACGGGACTGCGAAGCATCCGCCGAGTACGGATCGGATCTTCAAGATCGCCCCGGACCATACGGTGACGGTGGCGCTCAAGTCGGACTCGCTCGATCGGCCGAACGGCATCACCTGGGACCTGCGGGGAAAGCGATTCATTGTGGTCCCCTACGGCGGAAGCAAGCGAATCTTCGGCTGGCGCCCCGGTGAGAAGCAAGTGACGCCGATCGGTTTCGGCGCCGGCCGATTCGACGGCGTCGAGGTGCTTCCTGACGGACGACTCCTCGTGTCGAGCTGGGCAGACTCGTCGGTGACGATACGCAGCGGCAACGTCTCGACGTCGATCGGGAATCTCCCCTCCCCCGCCGACGTTGGAATCGACACGCGCCGCCTCCACGTCGCCGTGCCGCTCCTCATGCGCGACCGGGTCGAGATCTTCTCGATTCCGCCGATGCAGAAGCAGTAACGGCAGGATGCCCTCGCTCTCCGCCCGGTTGGTCGCCCTCTGCGCGGGGCTCTCCCTCGCCTGCTCGGGCGACTCGAGGCCCAAGCCTCCGGCCTCGGGACAGGGCGCCGGCGCGGCCAGAGCACCGGTTGCGCCGCCGCTCCCAAGCGCGACGATATCGCTCACCGTCGCGGGCGCGGCGCGATTCGATGGTCCGCTCGACGAACGCGCGACCTGCACCTTCAGCGAGAGCAACGGTCAGCAGGTGCTCCAGGTAGAGGGCTTCGGGCGCAATGCCCAACTCAACTTCACCATCCTCAGTCCCCGCGAGGGGACCTTTCCGATCAGCCTCGGCGCCGTCAGCCGGCACGGGGCAACGCGCGTGACCGGCGTTCAGGTGGCGGTCAACGGGCAGAGCTATGTGGGTGGTGGGGGATCGGCGACGATCACCGATCCGCTCGGCCGGCGCGGATCGTTCAACGCCAAGAGCTTCACCAAGATCGGCGTGAAGAAACATGCCAAGCGCGGCGCCAACCTCGCCGCGCACGCCGAGTGGTCATGCGAGTAGCACGCCTTCTCTCGACCGCCTTCGCCGTTGCGGCGTGCGGCGGTTGTCACTCCTCCCCGAACACACCCGACGCACCTAACGACTCGTCACGGCGGCTTCCCACCGGCCTCAATCTCGACCCCGCCGGGACCGCGGTGACGGTCGGCCAGATGCCCCTGGCGATGACACTCTCGCCTGACGGGCGACAGGTGGTGCTCCTCCTCAACGGCTACCTGCAGACCGGCGTGCAGATCGTCGACAGGTCGTCGGGGAGGGTCGGCCAAACGCTCCCCCAGCGAACGGCCTTTCTCGGGCTCGCCTTCAGCCCCGACGGCCGATGGCTCTGGGCGTCTGGGGGAAACCTCGAGCTCGTCTACCGGTACGCCTGGGCCGACGGCCGCGCCACGCTGTCCGACAGCATCCCACTCGGTCCGCCGCCTGCCCCGCACGCGTCGGGGATTCACTACCCTGCCGGCATCGCCCCGTCGAACGACGGCGCCATGCTTTACGTCGCCGAGAACCTGAGCGATGACGTGGCCGTGCTGAGCATCGCCGAGCGGCGTGTGGTGCAACGCCTGCCGACGCAGCGATATCCGTACGCCGTCGTCGTCGCGCCCGACGGGACGGTGTATGTCAGCGCCTGGGGGGGCAACACCGTCTCTGTCTTCTCCCCTGGGTCCGGCGGTCGCCTGACGGAAGTCACTCGTATCGCAGCCGGTCGCCACCCCTCGGCGCTTCTGCTCTCGCGGGATGGCTCCCGCCTCTTCGTCGCATCGGCGAGCACCGACCGCGTCGCCGTCGTCGACACCCGCGCCCGCACGGTCGTGACGGAGCTCCGCGACCCGCCGCCGTCAGGGCCCGGCGAGGGGAGCACGCCGAACGCGCTCGCACTGGCGCCGGATGGGCGCCGGCTGTACGTGGCAGAGGCCGACAACAACGCAGTCGCCGTCTTCGCGCTCTCCTCCCGCACCGCGGGCCTGACGACGGCCGGCGCCGCTCCCGACTCCGATCGTCTCGTGGCCCGCGTCCCGGTGGAGTGGTATCCCGCTGCGTTGGCGGCCTCCGGCGATTCCCTGATCGTGGCGAACGCCAAGGGGCACGGGACGGCGGCCAACCCGGCAGGTCCCAATCCCTTGCGCGGCTACTACGCCTCCCCGCGCGACTACACCCTCGGCCAGCTCACCGGGAGCCTAACGACGGTTATCGGCACCGACCTCGCGCCCGACAAGCTCCCCGCGCTCACCGCGCGGGTCGCCGCAGCCAATGGCTGGACGCGCAGCCGCGCGGGTCCGGCCTATCCGCCCTTCGAGCACGTCATCTACGTCATCAAAGAGAACCGCACCTACGATCAGGTGCTCGGCGATCTTCCGCGGGGCGATGGCGACACCTCGCTCGTCTTCTTCCCTCGAGCGGTCGGGCCGAATCACCACGCGCTGGCTGAGCGGTTCGGCATCTTCGACCGATTCTTCGTCAACTCCGAGACGAGCGCCGACGGACACAACTGGGCGACGGCGGCCTACGCGCCGGACTACGTGGAGAAGACGGTTCAGCCGAACTATTCGGGCAACGGGCGTGACTACGACTTCGAGGGGTTGAACCGCGGAGAGACGGTCGAGGCCATCCCGGACGACGATGTCGACGAGCCGGCCAACGGCTATCTCTGGACGCTTGCCCAGGCCGCGAAGATCTCCTTCCGGAACTACGGGGAATACGTGGTTGAGGACTCGTCGCTGCGCACGAAGGACCTTCCCGTCGGCTATCGCGGAACGAAGCCGTATCTCCACGCCCACACCGCGCACAACTTTCCCGGCTTCGACCTCGCCATTCCCGATCAGCGGCGCGCCGATCTCTGGATCGCCGATCTCGGCGAGTTCGAGAAGCAGGGCTCGATGCCGCAGCTCCAGATTCTGCGGCTCCCCAATGACCACACAGCCGCTCGCCGGCCCGGGCTCCCCACTCCGCGCGCCTGCTTCGCCGATAACGATCTCGCGCTGGGCCGAGTGGTCGAGGCGCTCTCGCGATCGCGCTTCTGGAAGAGCACGGTGATGTTCGTGCTCGAGGATGACTCGCAGAACGGCCCCGATCACGTCGACTCGCACCGTTCGCCTCTCCTCGTGATCTCGCCATACAACAAGCCGGGCGTCGTGCATCGATTCGCCAACACGACCGATGTGATCGCGACGATCGCCGAGATCCTGCGATTGGGGTCGCTGTCGCAATTCGATTTCTACGGGCGGCCACTCCGCGGTATCTTTGCGTCCACCGCCGACACGACCCCCTACGTAGCGCAGACGCCGGCAGTAAGTTTGGACGAGCGCAACCCCACAACCACTGGGGCGCTGCGAGAGTCGAAGGGGCTCGACCTCCGTCTGGAGGACCGTATCGACGACGAGACCTTCAATCGCATTCTGTGGGCGGCGATCAAGGGAGACCGGGTGCCGTATCCCGCCGCCACTCGCATGAGCGCACTCGAGGCGCGCCGAGCGCGCTGACTCGAGTCCGGCGATGCAGGCTCGCCGCCACAACGTTCGGCCCGATCCGCCGTGACTCCTTTTCGTTGGCTCCTGGCCGGCCTGTCATTCGCCGCGGCGATCGCGGTCTCGCTGTACATCGTGTTCACGTCGTGGCCGCACGAGCGTGCGGTGTCGGTCCCACCGCTCGCCCACCTGCTGCTGCTCGTCGTGTCGCTGCTGGAGCTCGCCGCGCGCGCCGGCAAGATGCACTTCAGCGCCGCCTCCCTGCGATTCCGGATGTCGTTCGGCACCGGCCTGCGCGCGAGCGCGGGAGGTGACTTCGGTGCCGCCATCACCCCGTGGCGTACGGGGGCCGAGCCGGCTCGCTACCTGATCATGACCGAGGCCGGCATGCACTCGGCGGCGATCCTCCTCATCATCTACGCCGAGCTCTTTCTCGAGATGCTGTCGCTGGCGGTCGTCGCGGCCGCGATGTTCCTCGTCTTCCGCAACTCGGGTTCGCAGATCATGGGGATGGTCGGGCTGGTGGCGCTGTACGCCGCCTTCGTCCTCGGCGGCGGCGCGATCCTGGTGGTCCTCGCGCGACGGCGATCGACCGGGCCGCCGCCGCAGTGGGCGGAGAGGATCGGGCTCCACGCTGGGCGCTGGCGTGCCATACAGCGCGGCCTCCGGCAGCTACGGGAAGGGATCGAAGGGATCCGCGACCTGCGTCTCGGTGCCGCCGCGGCCTCCCTTCTCTGCTCGATCCTCCACATCGCCCTGCGGCTCGCCATCCTGCCGATCATCGTCTACGCCTTCGGCGAGCGGCCGCCGATCGCGCCACTCATTCTCTGGCCGATCGCCCTCACCTACGGCAGCGTGCTCGCGCCGATGCCCGGCGGCGGCGGGGTGATCGAGGTCGCGTTCAAGTTCGCTCTCGGAAGCACGATACCGCCCCACATCTTCGGTGCATCGCTCATCTGGTGGCGCTTCTACACCTTCTACTTCTTCATCCTGTTAGGGGCTCTTGCCGCGGGTGGGACCGTCCTTCGCGCCCTGCGGGAGGCGAAGGATGACGAATTGCCTCTGCCTGACGAGGCAGATGGCCAGGCCCGTGCCGCAGGCCCGGGGCTCGAGGTGAGCGGCTAGGGCGTAGCGGCGACGCTCGCCTTGAGCTGCTCCAGCTCTGCGACGGAGAGCGGACCACTCAGGGTGTAGCGGGTGCCGGTGGAATCCGACCAGCGGATGACGTTGAGCACGGGCGCCCCGGCTCGGAGTGCCGAGTCCCTGAGCGCCGAATCGGTGGCCGCCACAGCAACCGGCTGATCCGCTGCCTTGCGATCGCCCGACGAGGGAGCAGCGTCGAGTACAACCCGCACGCCCGGACGCACCTCGTAGACCCGCCGACGGGCGATCCCATGCGCATCGGACAGCGTCGCGCTGTCCACCAACGTGAGGGTCGAGCCGGTTGCCGCAGCGGGGCTGGCGCGACGTAGCATGTTCGATTGCGCAGCCGGGGCCACCCCCCGCGCACTCACCGCCGCCCCGCCCATCGCTCCCGGCGTAGCCGGAGAGGGTCGCGCGTCTGCGCTCGGTGCAGTGGGCTCGCTGGCGGGGAGAGCCTTCGCCTTCTCTCGCGAGAGGGAATCCGTCCGCGCCGCCGGTGCCTGAGCTACCGAGAGCTCCGATTTCTGTGCAAGCGCCTCCTGCCGGGTGGCTGCGGCGGCGTCCCTCTGCTCCGCTTC
Source organism: Gemmatimonadaceae bacterium (assembly GCA_035623475.1). Classification (GTDB taxonomy): domain Bacteria; phylum Gemmatimonadota; class Gemmatimonadetes; order Gemmatimonadales; family Gemmatimonadaceae; genus DASPTK01. Next base: position 7,643 of record DASPTK010000040.1, read on the forward strand.
CGTCTTCGCGTTCAGCGCGCTCGCGTCGGCGACCCGATCGCTCGGGGGAGCCTTCTTCGCCAGCGCCGCCGGCGCTCCGGCAGGGGCAGCCGGCGCAGCAGCGATGGCGGACGGCATCTGCCGCGCCGGGGGCGGGGACTGCGGAGTCGCCTGGGGACTCGCCTGGGGAGTCGCCTGCAGTCCTTCTGGCGGAGTCGGCGCCTGAGCGCGATCCGCTGGCTCCGCCCGCGCCACCTCGGTGGATGTCGCGACGTCGTTATGCGGCGTGAAGCCACGGCGGCCGATGAGCACGGCGCCGCTCCCGGCTACGACGATGACCGCCGCGATCCGTGCGACCGTGGCGGTGCTCCAGCGGCGTCGCCCGCCGGCGGCCGGCTCTCCCCGATGCTGGGCCAGGGGAACGGCACCCTCGTGCGCGGCAGCCGTCGGGATGACTGCCGCCGGCACATTGTCGAGCGCGGACACGATCCTCGAAGCGGCTGCGACGAGCCCGCGCGCCTCGCCGACGAGCGCCGCGCACGCCGGACAGGAAGCGACATGGGCCTCTACGTCCTTCGCGTCGGCGTCGCTCAGCGCGTGGTCGAGCCACGCGTGAATTGTCCCTTCGTCAAGATGCTGCATTGCCTTCCCTCCGACTCCGCTCCTGCTGCGCGGCTTCGTAGCTCTCCACCAACCGTCGCCGGGCACGCGATAGCGTCGTGCCGACCGATCCCACCGAGAGCCCGAGCGCCGCGGCGATCTCATTGTAGTCGAGCCCTTCCTCGCGCATCAGGAGCGCCAGACGATCACGCTCGGAGAGAGTCTCGATGGCCCGGCGCGCCATCGCCGCCTCCTGCGCGCGCTCGAGCGATGTCGGCTCCGGCTCCACGACGGCGTCCTTCTGCTCCTCGTACAGGAGCGAGAGGTGCCGCCGGCGGCGCGAGTCCTTGCGCGCTTCGTCCCGCACCAGATTGTTCGCGACGGTAAAGAGCCAGGCCCGCTCGTTCACGATCTCTCCCTCCTGCCGAAGGGCGCGCACGAATGTCTCCTGCGCAACCTCCTCCGCCCAGTCGCGGTCGCCGAGCCGGCGCGTCAGATACCGCACCAGCATCTCGTTATAGGAACGGAACAGCCGGTCGACGTCGTCCACGCCGTCACCACTGCTCGCGTGCCGCGGTGAGCTGAGCATCGCTCAATTCGGTCACTCCGTTCGGACCTGTTTCGATCACAATATGCCGACCCACCACTCTGACGCGCTCCCCCAGGGCCAGCGCCTCCCGAAGATCGGGGATGGCGGCAATGAGCTTGAAGTAGCCGGGAGTGAACGGACGCACGACGACGACCGGCAAGCCCGCCTGCACGGAGTACCGGGAATCCGTCCAGACGCTGTCGCGCATCACGAAGAGGTGAGAACCCGCGCCCTTGATCGGCCAGGCGGACCCGCCGGCCGAGCCGCTCAGACTGTCGAGGGAAGCGAGCGACTTCGCATCGCGCTGCGCCGTGGCCATCTTCGCGGCCTCGAAGCGTTCAAGGGCGGGCGCCGGAGCCGCTGCGCCTCGGGCGCCGGAGAAGTTGCTGGCCATGTCCGACGGCATGCGCCTGAGCGACGCGGTTGCCTGGGGTTCTTGAACCAGGTACGACGTGAACTCCGTCGGAATGCCGTAGCGCTCCCCCAGCTCGCGGATCTCGGCGTCGATCTCCGACGACGCACCGTGCCGGCGCTTCTCGGCGCTCAGCCATCCGAGCCGTTGCGCCGCCCACAGGCGCGGAACGAAGGCATTGTCGAGCTGATGCTCGGGGAAAGTCACTGTGTCGCTCCAATTCACCGGGCCGTTCGGTGTATCGCCCTCGAACCTGATCCGCGCCGGGCCACTTCCCGAGTATTGCGCGAAGAGCACGAGATCCTGACCCGCGAATACATCAGCGGGGTCGGCCGGCATCATCTTGGCGAGGCGCACGCCGGGGTCCCCGCGACCTTCGACGCGCACCCGCACGTTCGTCAGCACCGGGTTGGTGAGCCGCTGGGCGACGAGCTGGACCGCCCGCTCCACGTTCTCATCCGGCCGGACGAACTGCGCCGTACCTCGTCCATCGAGCGCCAGGTCCTCCAGAAGCCCCGCGTTCACGTCGGCGCCAAGGCCGAAGGTGAAGACACGGCGGTCGCCGCGCATCGATGAAGCGATGCGCGCGATCGCGTCCGGATTCTGCTCGCCCACCGTCGGCTCGCCATCGGTGATGAAGAGCACGAGGCCGAGCCGCTGCCCCTCTCCATCGGCGGGGGCCAGTGCGGCGCGCAATGCACCGGCGATGTTCGTCGAGCCGTTCGCTTCGAGCGCGTCGAGATACCGCCGAGCGGCCGCCAGATTCTCCGGCGTCGCCGCGGCAAAGTCATCACGGAAGGTGCGCACGTCGGTGGAGAAGTCGATCAGCCGGAAGCGGTCGCGCGGACCGAGGGTGGCCAGCAGCTGCTCCCCGGCGGCCCGCGCCTGGCGGATCTTCTCTCCGCTCATCGATCCACTGACGTCGATGACGAGCGTGATGTCGCGCGGTGTCGCGCGCACGACGCTCGATGGCGGCGAGAGCGTGATCAGCGCGAATCCTTCATCCCGGCTTGCCGCGTTGGCAAGCACGGAAATGGCCGGCTCGCGGCTCGTCCGCATCGGGAGAAGCACGGTCACGTCGGGATTGTCCCCCTGCACGTCCACGGTGCGGCGCCCCTGCGAGTCGCGCGTGCGGAGCGTGTGCGTGGGCGAGTAGGGTTCGCCGTACGCGCTCTGCTCGGGGTAGGCGATCGTGAACGACGATTCGCCATCGCGACCACCCCGCTCGTCGCGCAAGAGGGCGCCATGTCCACGGTGATAGTCGAGGCGAATCGCATCCCCCTCGCGGAGGGCCACCGCCTGGAATCGCACCACGACCCGCTTCCTTTCGCCAGCCAAGATCGGGAAGATGCGCGCGTGGAGAAGCCCATGCCCCATCCACTCCACCAGTGCGGGATCCCGGCGCTGCCTCACGATGGTCTCATACACGCGTCGCGCCTGGTCGGCGTTCATCGTCTCGCCCGCAACCATCTCCCCGTTCACTGAGAGCTTGAGGTCCTGAAAGGCCGCATCGGGGGGGAGCGGGAAATAGTAGTCCGCCTCCCCGAGGCCGCCGCCCTGATTGACGAACGTCTCGTCAACCTCGTAGCGCAGCACGCGGTCGGCGAGATCGACGTGGACATCGCTCGACGT
>DASPTK010000041.1:0-46259 GCA_035623475.1 Gemmatimonadaceae bacterium
GGGGATGTAGAGCCCACCGCGCATCTGCTCCGACTCCTCGAGCGGCTTGACCACGACACGATCGGCCAACGGACTGACCTTGACCGAGGTGGCGTTCTTGGTGGCCATGACCTGCCTCCTCCACGTATGGGTTGCACAAAAGCCATTGAGAGCGGCTGTTAGCACTGTCGACAGCTGAGTGCTAACATCAAAAAGTTACCCCCTGCTGGAGCGAGAGTCAACCCTCGACGATCCATGAGGAGCATGTAACTAACGCGTTACAATGGCGTTACTTACGCTCGTCAGCTCAGACGAGCTCGCAATTGGGGGATTCCGCCGCCGCGCGGTGACGATCGGGGCGCCGCGCAGCGATCTCGGATGCGAGATCCGTGCCTCGCTCCGCGAGAGCGCCGCGTCAGGCAGTGGCCAAAAGATCGTACGCGATCTGGAGCCCCTTGAGGGTCAGGTGCGCGTCGACGAGCTGCACTTCCTGGCAGAGCGGCGCCACGACCTCCGCCAGCCCCCCGGTCGCGATGACCACCGGCTCGCGTGGCGTCGGCCACTCCGCCTTGAGCCGGCGAACCAGGCCGTCGATCGAGTCCGCTGCGCCGAACATCACACCAGCACGGATGCATTCGTCCGTCCGCTTCCCGAGAGCACGCGCGGGCGGGACGAGGGCGGTCGCCGGCAGCTGAGAGGTGCGCCGGACCAGGGTCTCCGCGGAGCTTCTCAGGCCAGGGGCGATGATCCCGCCGAGGAAGACGCCATCGGCCGTGATACAGTCGAATGTGGTCGCGGTCCCGAAGTCGACCACGATCGTGTCGGCCTTGAGCAGCCGACTCGCCGCGAGGGTGTTGATGATTCGGTCGGCTCCCACCGTGAGCGGCTCGTCCACCTCGAGCCTGATCGGGAGAGGAGCGCGCGCGTCGACGACAATCACGTCGCGGTTGAATACCGCCCGGCATGCCTCGACGAGGGCGCCCGTCACGGGCGGCACCACCGAGCCGATCGCCACTCCAGCGATCGCTGGTGCGGCGACGCTGCCCGCTTGAAGGAGCCCGTGGATGAGGAGCGCGAACTCATCAGGGGTGTGCGCGTCGGTGCCGACGCGCCAGTGTGCCTCGAGGCTATCTCCCTCGAAGAGGCCGACGGTCGTCTCGGTATTGCCGACGTCGAAGACCAAGATCATCGCTCACGCTCCTCCGTCAGCACGAGAGAGCCGGAGCGCCGCGCCTCGGTCGCTCCATTCACCTGAACGAGCAGCGCGCCGCCTGCGTCGATCCCCTTCACGACGCCCACCGCCGGCGCCGTGCACCGTCTCCCGCGCGCCAGATCGCGGGCGGCAAAGCCCTCGAGCTCCGCGTCGGTAAGTGGACCGCGGGCCGTTGACGCGGCTCGGACAGCCGGAACGATCTCACCCAGTAGCTCCAGGCGATCCGTGCCGGCCAGCAGTGCCGCCGCCCACGGGACGTCGCGCGGCGGAGTCACGTTGACCCCAAGCCCGATCGCCACCCAATCGACGGCCTTGCCTCTCCAGCGACACTCGATGAGCACCCCACCGAGCTTCCCGGATGCGATATAGAGATCGTTCGGCCATTTGAGCGACACCCGTTGGCTGGCGAATCTGTCGAGAACGCGGGCCGCCCGCAGCCCGATGCGGAGGGAGAGGACCTCGAGCGCCGTCGGATCGATCGGCCGCTCGACGAGAGTCATCCAGACTCCGGTGCCGCGCTCGGAGGCCCAGGCGCGACCCTCTCGTCCCCGCCCCGCCGTCTGCTCCTCGGCCAGCACGAGCGTCCCCGCCGGTGCTCCCGCTGCCGCCAGGTCGTGCGCGACCGTCATTGTCGAGCTCACACTGTCGCGAAGGTCGACCCGCGGCAAGTCGAGGAGCGAGGCGAGAGCCTCTGCGCTCCGCCCTTCGAACAACGGCTCACGCACGAGACGCCGCCAGGAGGAGGACGGCGACGCCGAGCGCGAAGCGATAGATCGCGAAGATACCGTAGCTCCGGTGTGAGACGTATCGAAGAAGCGTGGCGATGGCGAACCAACCACTCGCCGCCGCCGCCAGCACGCCGACGATCGTCGCTCCCGTGACACCGTGCATCCGAATGAGCCCGGGCACCTTCAGCACGGACGCGGCCGCGATGATGGGCATGCTCATGAGGAAGCTGAAGGTCGCCGCGCCCGGCCGATCGATTGACAGGGCCCGTCCCGCCGTGATGGTGGCGCCCGACCTCGAGACGCCCGGGATGAGCGCGGCAACCTGCGCGACGCCGATGAGGATGGCGTCGCGCGCGCCGATGGCATCGAGCGATCGTCGCTGCGAAGCGTAGCGATCGACCAGCCAGAGCACCGCGCCCATCACGATGAGCATGAGCGCTATGAGTACGGGGGAGCGGAAGGTCGATTCGGCCTGCTTCTCCAGGAGCAGACCCCCGACGCCGCCCGGGATCGTGGCGATCAGGAGGTAGAGAACGCGCCGCTGCTCCACCGTTGTCAGGCGTCTCGTGCGCAGCACCTCCCAGGCGGCGACGATCAGCCGCCCCCACTCGTCGCGAAAGTACGCGAGGACGGCGACCAACGTGCCCACGTGCAAGGCGACGTCGAACGCGAGCCCCGGCTCATCCCATCCGAAGATCCACGGGAGGAGAGCGAGGTGCGCCGAGCTGCTGATCGGAAGGAACTCCGAGAGCCCCTGGACGAGACCGAGAACGAGGGCGTGAAAGAGGGACACTTAGGCGTGGGTGACGGCGAGGCCGGCGATGGCGCAGAGCATGGCGAGCTTGAGCATCTGGGCGCCGCCGCGCCGTCCCCCGAGGACGATCGCGCCGGCCCAGGCAGAGAGTGCGATCGCCGGAATGAGCGCCAGGGCAAGCCGGGGCCGACCGACCGCCAGCGCGAGCGCCGCCAGCACGAAGAGCACGAGCGCAGCCGCCGCGAGGCGACGCGTGGTGGCGGCCCCGATCGTCACCGGGAGCGTTCGCCGCAGCCTCGCATCGCCAGGGGCATCGTCGAGGTCCTTGGTCAGCTCGCGCGCCAGGTGGAGCGGGGCCGCCACGGCGACCAACGCCAGGCCTTCGCGCCACCACCCCGCCGCGGCAGCGCCGTACAGGAAGGGGAGCGACGCCAGGATCGCGACGACGATGTTTCCGGCGAGACCGAGACGCTTGAGCCACGGGCTGTATGAGAGCATGACCATCACCGCTCCCAGGCTGATCCACCCGAGCGCCGGTAGCGCCAGGAACGAGAGAGCGACTCCCGCGACGGCGGCGCACAGGGCGAGAGCTCGCGCCTGACGGATCGTCAGGCGTCCGGCAGGAATCGGGCGGCGCGGGTGGGCGATGCGGTCGATCTCCAGATCGGCGGCATCGTTCCAGGCGTTCGCCGTCACAGTGAGAGCGACCGCGGCCAACGCTGCGAGTGCCGGCGCGCGCCAGCGCGCCGCTCCGACCCAGGCAGCGCTCACGACGACCGCCGCCGCAGCGATGAGGGCGTTCGGCCACCGTGCCACATCGGCCAGCGCCCTAGCCGAGAGTCTTGACATAGTAGGCTTCGTACTGCGCCACCACGTCATCTCGCGAGAATCGCGCGCGCGCATCCTCGGCGGCGGCGTCGCTCATCCGGCGCCAGCGTTGCGCGTCGCTCAGAATCTCGGACGCCGCCGTCGCCATCGCGTCGACGTCGCCCACCGGGCGGAGAGCGCCGGTCACGCCATCTCTGATGACTTCGGGGAGACCACCCGCTCGAGAGGCGACCACGGGCACGCCGCAGGCCAGCGCCTCGAGCGCGCTCAGCCCGAATGACTCGCTCTGGCTCGGAAGCAGGAAGAGGTCGGCGCTCGCGAGGAGCGGGGCGACGGCGTCGATCTTCCCGAGGAAGTAGGTGGCGTCGTGCACGCCGAGGTCGCGCGCCTCCTGCTCCGCCTCGACGCGGTCGGGGCCGTCGCCCACCATGACGAGCACACTCGGAACGGACTTCCGCACGAGCGCGAAGATCCGGACGATGTCCCGCACCCGCTTCACAGGGCGGAAATTGGAGACGTGGATGAGCACCCGATTGTGGTTGCCCAGCTGCTCCTTGAGCACCGGCCGATAGCGCGAGCGGTCGAATACGGTCGGGTCGACGAAGTTGTGAATGACGTCCACCGTGCAACCGGTGCAGCCGAAGGCGCTCACGGTCTCGCGGCGCAGGTACTCGGACACCGCCGTGAGTCCGTCCGATCGCTCGATGGAAAACTTCGTGATCGCGCGGAAGGAAGGATCCTGACCGATGAGCGTGATGTCGGTGCCGTGCAGGGTGGTGATGATCTTCACCGACTCGCCCGCATCCTCGAGCATGGCGCGTGCGATCCAGGCGCTGGTGGCGTGCGGGATGGCGTAGTGGGCGTGCAGGAGATCGAGCGCGTGATCGCGCGCCACCTCGTGCATCCGTACCGCGAGCGCCAGATCGTAGGGGGGATACTCGAAGAGCGGATAGCGGACGACGTCGACCTCGTGAAAGAAAATTCGTGGGAGGAAGGCGGGGAGCCGGAAGGGCTGCTGGTAGGTGATGAAGTGCACCTCGTGCCCGCGCTCGGCGAGCGCGATCCCCAGCTCGGTGGCGAGCGCACCGGATCCGCCGTACGTCGGGTAGCAGGTGATTCCGATCTTCATCGCCCGTCCTCGTCCTCCTCCGCCTGCGTCCACCACGCGACCGCTCGCTCGAGCGCATCGGGAGCCACCGGATCGAGCCGCGTCACCGTGCCGGCGGGCAACTGGTGACGGAACCAGGTTCGCTGCCTCTTGGCGTACTGCCGCGTCGACACCACGACCCGCTCCAGAACCGTGCGCACCTCGGAGCGGTGGCGCGCCAGTTCTCGAACGGCGCGGTACCCGGTGGCGTTCCAGGCCGGGGCGTCCTCGGTCACACGCCTGGCGAGCGCCTCCGCCTCCTCCACCCACCCACCTTCGAGCATCCTCTCGGCACGCTCGACGATCGCTCCTCGCAACGGAGCGCCCGGGTCCACGAGAAGATACCGCGCGGGAAGCACCGCCGCGCGCGCTCCCTCGGCGTGCCACCTCGAGAGAGGCACGCCAGTGAGCAGGGCCACCTCGATCGCTCGCAGGAGCTGTGCTCGCCCGAGATGGGCGCGCTCCGGATCGAGCCGGGCGATCCAGGCGCGAAGCTGGTCCACCGTCAGCGAGCGTGACCAGGCCGCAAGGGAGCGCCTCCGGCCCTCATCCATCGGCGGCTGGGCGAACAGTGGCGCCGTCAGCGCGCGGATATAGAAGCCGGTCCCTCCGACGATGACCGGCGTGCGTCCCGCGGCGCGCGCCTCGCTCATCCAGGCTCGGGCCGACTCCGCCCACCGCGCCGCCGAGTAGCGCTCTTCAGGCTCGGCCACATCGATGCCAAAATGCGGCACGCGCGCCTGCTCGGCTGCCGTCGGCTTCCCGGTTCCGATGTCGAACCCGCGATAGATCTGTCGGGAGTCGGCGCTGACCACCGCCAGGGGGAAGCGCTCGGCCAGTCGCCAGACGAGCGCCGACTTCCCCGCGGCCGTGGGACCGCAGATGACCCGGAGCCTAACGACGGCCAAACCGGCGCTCGACCTCGTCCCACGACAGATGGACGATGGTCGCGCGCCCGTGCACGTCGTGGGCGGGAAGCGTGGTGCGCGCGAGCGCCACGTAGAGGGCCCGCATCTCGCCCGGCGAGAGGTCGTCCCCCGCCTTGATGGCGGCCTTGCACGCGAGCGTGGCGGCCAGCCGCTCGTGTCGAGTCGTCGTACCGGCGTCCCGGTCTCCCGTCAGCGCATCCAGCGTGTCGCGAAGACAGCGCGGGGCATCGAAGCGCGGGTGCGGCATCGGGACCGCGCTCACGATCAAGGTGTGCCCGCCGAACCCCTCGATCTCGAAGCCGAGGCGCTCGAGATACTCACGGTTCGCCTCGAACGCCTCCGCCTCCGCGGGACCCAAGTGCAAGGTGATCGGGAAGAGGAGGCGCTGTGACGGAGCCTCCCCCCGCTCCAGCGTCGCCATGAATCGCTCGTAGAGCACGCGCTCGTGGGCCGAATGCTGATCGATCAAAACGAGTCCATCGGCGCGCTCGAAGAGCAGGTACGTTCGGCCGAGCTGGACCAGGGGCGGCACCGACACCTCGGCATCGGCGGGCGGCGCGTCCGTCGACGCCGACTCGGGTTCCTCGAAGCCGGAGAGTGCGTCTCCCCCCACTACCGGGCGCAGCACCTCGACATCCGCCGCGCGCACGGCCTCCGTCGCGCCGAGGCTCCGCGTCCACGAGGCGCCGCCGAACGACGCGGCACTCGCGCCGGCGCCGAGCGCACGGCGCACCGCGTGCTCCACGGCCCGCTCGAGTGTCCACCGGTCGCGGAAGCGCACTTCGGCCTTGGCGGGGTGCACGTTCACATCCACGACGTCTGCCGGCATCACGATCTCGAGGAGGAGGGTCGGGCGCATCCCTGCCGGAATCGTCGACCGGTAGGCGGCCTCCGCGCTGCGCACGATTCCCATATCGCGAATCGCGCGACCGTTCACGCCGATGCAAACGCGACGACCTGACGTGCCGACGTCGGCCGGCCGCTCGACCAGTCCCCGGACGTGGATCGCGCCGCTCACATCGTTCACATCCACCAGACGCTCGGCGAACGCTCCTCCCCAGAGGCCCGCGACTCGGGCGCGGAGCGAGCTGGCCGGGGGAAGCGAGAGCACGGGCTTCCCATCGTGAGTCACCGTGAGCCGCACATCTCGCCGAGTAAGGGCGAGGGGTGTGAGCTGCTCGATGATCCCCCGCCATTCGGCGCGCGCCGAGCGAAGAAATCGCTGGCGCGCCGGCGCGTTGAAGAAGAGCCGTGAAATCGTGACGGTCGTGCCACGGCGGCGCGCGGCCGGGCCCTCGAGCGCCACTTCGCCGCCGAGCGCTCGGATTCGCGTGCCCGCGCCATCGGCCGCCGCGGTTTCCAGCTCGAGCTCGCTCACCGAGGCGATGGCGGGCAATGCCTCCCCGCGAAATCCGAAGCTGTCGACGCCGACCAGGTCATCAGCCGAGCGGATCTTCGACGTCGCGTGCCGCGCCAAGGCCAGTCGCGCGTCCTCCGGCACCATTCCACAACCGTCGTCGGCGACGCGCACGCGACCGCGTCCGCCATCGTCCACGGTGATGTCGATCGTCGAGGCGCCGGCGTCCAGCGCGTTCTCCACCAGTTCCTTCACCACCGACGCCGGACGCTCGACGACTTCGCCGGCAGCGATCTGGTCGACGACGGCGCTCTCGAGAACGGCGATGCGGGACATGGCGGCTAAGCTACCGGGGCCGCCGGAGAAGCGTCAATCGGTGTCGAGTGGCAAGAGCGCGGACGACTCGACCCAGCCGTCGCGATCGTCGCCGAAGGAGACCCGCTGCCAGAGTCCCGCGCGCTCGACGACGCGTGCGACTTCGGCGGTGCGCCCCAATCCGGTGCGCTCGGCGGCGAGCGCCGGGATGATCCGGAGCGGCGAGTCGGCGCGAACGACGGCGAGGTTCGACGGATCGAGCAGCCTGTCGAGGACGACGGTAGCGCCGCCGAGCAGGACGGCCACGCCGAGCGCCGTGAGCGCGGGGCCGATGCTCGAGTCGCGACGGCGCGAGCGGAGCGCGAGCGCGATCCACCCGACGACCCAGAGGAAGATCGCCGCGACCGCGGGATACTCGGGCGGGATGGGGAGCACGTTGCCAGGCGCAGAGGCGGTGAGCGGCTGGATGAAGTCGAGTCGGGCGCGTGCATCCGAGGCGAGCGGCTCGAGCCGGAGCGCGCGCTGCCAGCCGAGGATGGCGCGGGCCGTGTCTCCGGCGGCGAAAGCGGCGGTCCCGAGGTTGGCCCAGGCATCCGCTGCGCGCGGACTCCGCACGGTGACAGCGGCGAACTCGTGGGCCGCGGCGGCGAACTGTCCCTGTGCGTACGCCTCGACCCCGCGGGCAAATTGGGCCGCATCGTCGTGCGGCTCGGCGGCGCGGGCCACCGCCACCGCCCCGAGGAGGATCGCGATCGCTACCGTGGGAGCCGAGGCGCGGCGGAGGCGGCGCGCCTCACGATCGACATCGCGTAGCATCGCGTGGGCGCGCGTCGCCGCGTCGGCCAGCGGCCGGCGCTCGGCGCTGAAGGCGGCGACGCCGAGATCGCCGAGCAGCTTGGCGGCGGCCGCCGCCGTCGGCGTCGAGACACCGGAGCGGCGAGCGATCCGAGCCAGCGCCGACGGCTCGGCGATCTCGACGGCCGGCACGTGTAGTCGTTCGGCGAGGGCGCCGAGGTAGGCACGGCGAACGGTGCGGGGTTCGTTGATGCTCTTCTTGGCCAGAATCGCCAGCGCGGCGCGACGCGAGGTCGCCCGCCGCTGCCGGCGCGGGCGCCCGCTGGCGAGCAGGGCAAGAGCGGGCACCGGAACGGCGAGGAGGGCAAGCAGGAGAAGCGGCTCGCGGTAGATCGGCTGCGGGATCTCGCCACGAGACGTTGCACGCACGGCCCAGCGCGGACGAGTGGAGGCGGCGCTGGTATCGAGCGCCGTCAGCAGCCCCGGCGCCACGAGCAGCGCCAAGGGGTTGGTGGATGCCGTCTCGTAGCGCCGCGCGTACGGATCGAAGAACGGATAGCGAATCGCCGGAAGCTCGAGGCGTCCCGCGCTCCTCGGCGTGAGCACCCAGTCGAACTCCTTGTCGCCGGCGATCACCAGCGAGTCCGTGGAGAGGCGCACACGCTCGTCGGCACGCACCATCGACGCCCAGGAGACGTCGAGAGCGGGCCGCGGGAAGAGCTTCACATTTCCCTGCCCCGAGACGCTCACCGTCAGCGTGATCGGATCGCCGACGCGCGCCGGAGTCGTGTCGAATCGCGCCGTCACCTGGAGGACTCCCACCGCGCCGGCGTAGTCGGTCGGCCGGCCGGCCGCGGGCGGATCGATGGCCACCAGAACGGCGCTGTCGCTCCGGAGCTCGTAGCTCTCCTCGCGACTGAAGAAGCTGTACGAGAGTGGCAGCGCGTAGACGAGGCGCGCGGGGGGAATGGCGAATCGCCCCGCGGCGAGCGGAAAGATCGGCCGCTGGTAGACGTGCGCCTCGTAGCGGTGGTGGGCCGCGGCTCGCATCGGGAAGCCGCTCAAGGGCGCCGGAGGCTCGTACGCCATCATCGAGCGCATCTCGGGCGCGAGCGCTTCCATGCGGCGGAGTCGATCGCGCACCGACTCGTCGAGGAAGACGCCGAGCTGGTACGTGGCCTGCTGGCCGACGTAGAGCGTTTCGGGCTGGACGAGGACGCGGAAGTTCACCGCTTGAGCGGTGTCGAGCGGGGCGCGGGTCACGATCGCCGGGGCCGGCCCCTCCTTGCGGGTCTGTTCGCTGGGGCGCTGGGCGTGGGCGACGCCCGCGCCGACCGCCAGGAACGCGGAGAGCGCCAGCACCTGCGCGGGCGGAGAGCCACACGGGCGTCGCCTCACCAGTCCTTCCCTCCGGGCGGGTGCTCCGGCTGGTTCTGCAGCTGCTTCTTCGCCTGCACTTCCCGCTCCTCGCGCTCGGCGCTGCTCAGCAGCTGTTCCGCCTGACGAGGATCGAGTCCGCCGGCCGGCTGCTGCGCCTGGTCGCCGGGCGGCCTCGGCGTCCGGTTCGCATCCTGGCTGCCACCGGTTCCTCCGCCGCCACCCCCACCACCCGACGCCTTGCGCTTCGAGATGAGCGCCAGCTCGTAGTTCCACTTGGCATCGGGGTCGGTCGGCCGGACGCGGAGCGCTCTCTTGTAGGCGTCCTCAGCGGCCCCGAAGAGCGGTGCCGCGTCGGGCCCCTTGGCCGCGCGCGCCTGTGTGAGGTTGACGAGGCCGAGGTTGAAGAGGGCACGGAAGCGGATGTCGAGATCGCGCGATTGCGTGGCAGCCCGCTCGAGCGCGGTGATGGCGTCGTCGAGCCTCCCCGCCGCCAGGAGAGCCGTCCCGAGGTTGTACTCGAGGCGTGGAGTATCGCTGCCGGACCGGATTGCCCGCTCGTACGCCGCGGCGGCTTCCTTGTACTTCTTGTCCTTGAAGAGGCGGTCCCCTTCCTCGCCCTGGTCCGCGCGAGCGGCGCGCGGTACGGCGAGCAGGAGCAGGAGCGCGGCAGCGAGCGCAGATCGTGAAGCCGCCGGCATCGGTCGCATGCGCCCGCGTCGCTCGACCAGCACCGTCTCGGCGAGCACGAGCAAGAGCGCCGGAATGAGAAAGAGCTGGAAGCGTGGTTTGCGCTCGCTCCCGCTGGACGCCGTTCTCCCCTGTGCCCGGAGCGCCGACAGGGCGTGACGGATGCGCGCCGCCTTGTCGGTCGACCCGGCGTCGATGAAAGTCCCGTTCCCCGCGCTCGCCGCCTCGCTCAGCGTCTTCGGCGTATACTGCGTCACCACCACTTGCCCATCCTGATCGCGCTTCACCGTGACCCCCTCGGGAGTACGGATCGGGATCGTCGAGCCCTGGACGGTGCCGAAGCCGACGGTGATGAGCGTGATCCCCGCCTCCGCCGCGCGCTTCGCTTCCGCGACGATGTCGTCGTCCGACTCGAAGGCCTCGCCATCGCTCATGATGACGAGGGCGCGATCGCTGCCCGTCGGCGTCCCTCCGAGGAGGTCGGTCCCCTGACGAATCGCCCGCGCGACCGATGTGCCGGCCTGACCGACGACAGTGGGATCGAGGTTGTCGAGGAAGAGCTCGAGCGCGCCATGATCGACGGTGAGCGGGGTGAGGATGTAGCTGTGGCCGGCGAAGGCGAGCAAGCCGAAGCGATCACCCCCCGAGAGGGCGAGCAGGCGCCGCGCTTCGTCCTTCATCCGCTGGAGCCGATTCGGCCGCTCGTCGGTGGCGAGCATCGAGAGCGACGCGTCGAGGGCGAGGACGACGTCCACCCCCGTTCCGCGCTCGACGAGCTCCTCGGTCCCCCACTTCGGTCCGGCGAAAGCGACACCGCCGAGCATGGCCGCTGTCCCGAGCAGGATCGCCCTCCACCACTGGCGACGCGACATCGCCGCCGGCAGGAGCCGCGCCACCAGCGAGTCGGCGCCCAGCCGATGCAGGCGCCGTGTGCGCTGATGGACGGCGAAGATCAGGAGCGCGGCGACGCCCAGCCCCAGAAGGGGCGCCGCGATCAGCGCCCACGGATAGTCGAAGAACGGAATCACGGGAGCGGTCCTCGCCAGGCGAGAAGCAGCACTTCCCCCGCGAGCGCGATCAGGGCCGCCGCGAGAGGCCAGCGGAACTGCTCCGTGTATCGCACGTACGACCGCGTCCGCACCGGCTCCCGCTCGAGCTGATCGATCTGCTCGTAGATTCTCTGCAGCGCCGCGCCGTCGACGGCCCGGAAGTAGCGGCCGCCGGTCATGTGGGCCACGTCGCGGAGCAGGCTCTCGTCGATGTCCACCGGCCGGTACTCGTAGCGAAGGCCCATGAGTCCGCGCCCGACCGGCACCGGAGCCATCCCGGTGGTGCCGGCGCCGATCGTGTAGATCTTGACGCCTACCGCGGCCGCGGCCTGCGCGGCCGTGCGCGGGTCGATGGCGCCGCGATTGTTCTCGCCGTCGGTGAGAAGGATCATGACGCGCGTGCGCCCGGGGGCGTTCCGCAAGCGATTGGCGCCGGTGGCGATCGCCGTGCCGATCGCCGTCCCGTCCTCGAGCTGGCCCGCCTGGAGATTGTCCACCGCGGCGAAGAGGACGGCGTAATCGACGGTGAGCGGCACTTGAGTGAGCGCTTCACCGGCGAAGGCGACGAGGCCGATCCGGTCGGTACGCCGTCCGGCGATGAACTGCTTCACCTTGTCCTTCGCCACCTCGAGCCGGTTCTGCGGCTGAAAGTCCTCCGAGAGCATCGAGCTCGAGAGGTCGATGAGGAGGACGATGTTGATCCCCTCGCTGGTGACGCTCTCGGCCCGGGCACCGGTCCGCGGCCGAGCGAGGGCGATGATGAGACCCGCCAGAAGGACGTTGCGCATGACGAGCAGGGTGGCCGTGATGGCGCGGCCCGACTTCGGCCCCTGCGCGAGGACATCGGCGCGCGAGAAGACGATCGCCGCCGGACGCCGGCGCCGACGCCAGAGCCACCATGCCGGGAAGAGCAGGAGGAGAAGCAGCGCCCACGGGGCGCCGAAGTGGACGACCGGGATGTCGATCACGCGGCCTTCTCCGCCTTCTTCTTCGCCGCCGCATCCGCCGCCGCGGCGCCCGCGGCGGCGGCGAGGAGCACCTTCTCGATCGCCGGCACCAGCTCTCGCGCCGCGGCGGCGATCTTGACCGCCGTGTCGCGGGTCACGCCGCGCTGCGCGAACTTCACCAGATCGGTCTCGACGAGCAGAGCCTCGATCCTGGACATCGGAAGGCGCGGTGTCTCCGCCAGAGCGGTGAGGAGCTCACCCGTGGTGAGGTGCCGCTCAGCCGCGGGAATGCGCGCCGCCAGGTAGTCACGGAAGGCGTCGACGTAGAGCGTCTGGTGCCGTCCGCACTCGCCGGCGTCGAGCAGGGCGAGGGCATCGATGCGGGCGAACTCCCGCTCCGCGGCGACAGCGGCGGGAGCCGCGGCCGGCTCCCGCTGTCGTCGGCGACGCCACCACCAGAGGAACCACCACACCAGGCCGACGGCGGCGAGAGCCGCCAAGAGCCAGGGCCACCAGGGTCGGGGGGCGGTCAACAGGTCGCGCGCCGGCTTGGGAATGCGGAGCGACGTGTCGCGCGGCAGCACGCTGCGAACGGCGACGTGCGCCTCGGGCACGGGCACCCGCTCGACCTGCGAGCCCACGGTGACCGTGACGTCCCCGAGGGGAACGGTGAGGGGATGCGGCTCCCAGGCGGTGATCACGTACGAGGCCGTCTGCATAACGACAGTGGTCTCGGGCGAGGTCGCGATCGCCACCGGATCGACCGCCTCGATCTGGCCGCTGTCCGGGCCCACGGGGAAGGTGATCCGCGCACCCTTGGGCGCGCGCACGGTGACGCGAAGCGTGACGTGGTCGCCGACCGTCACCGTCTCGGGGGCGACCGTGATACCGACAGGGATCGGCGGTATCGTTCCCTGAAGCAGTGCGAGAGCGACGAGCGTGATCACCGGCGCATCCCCCGAGTGGCCCGAAGCCGGAAGAAGCGCAGGAGAGGCTCGACGTAGCTCTTGTCCGTGCGCACCGCGATCTCATCGATCGCCAGGCGCCGGAAGAGGTGCGTGCGTGCTTCACGCTCCGTCCGCACGGCGCGCTCGAATCGATCGCGCACCGCCTTGCTCCCCGTATCGACGTTCACCGTCACACCGGTCTCGGGATCGGCGAATCGGGCCAGACCGACGTTCGGAAGTGCGCGCTCCCGCGGGTCCTCGATCGTCACGGCGACGAGGTCGTGCCGCTGTCCGAGAATCTTGATCGGACGTTCGATGCGCGGGTCGAGAAAGTCCGAGATGAGGAAGATGATCGACCGGTGCGGGAGCATCCGCGCCAGGTAGTCGATCGCCTCCGGGATGTTCGTCCCCCTGCCCTCCGGCTCGTGCACCAGGAGATCGCGAATGAGCCGGAGCACGTGGCGGCGCCCCTTCCCGGGTGGCACGACGTGCTCCACCCGATCGGTGAAGAGGAGCGCGCCGACGCGGTCGTTGTTGCGGATCGCCGACATGGCCAGCACCGCGCCGACCTCGGTCGCCAGCTCGCTCTTGAAGCGCGAGACCGTTCCGAACCGCTCCGAGCCGCTGTGGTCGACCACCAGCATCACCGTCAGCTCGCGCTCCTCGATGTAGCGCTTGACGTACGGACTCCCCATGCGCGCGGTGACGTTCCAGTCGATCGAGCGGACCTCGTCCCCTGGCTCGTACTCGCGGACCTCGGAGAATTCCATCCCCTGCCCCTTGAACACCGAGTGGTACTCGCCGGTGAAGAGCGAGTTCACGAGTCCCCGCGTCCGCAGCTCCAGGAGCTTCACCTGGCGCAGGATCTCCGGTGGGACACCGACCGTGCGCCGGTCGCGCGCACTTTCCCCAGCGCGCGTTTCGGCCGTTCCCACGGCCCGCTGCCGACCGGTCGCCCGCTTCGCCTGACGACCGGTGCGCGGCGTGAGGAGCGCCATCAGGGGCTCTCGACGGCCGCCAGCACGCGGCGCACGATCTCGTCACTCGTCACGTCCTCGGCCTCCGCCTCGT
Source organism: Gemmatimonadaceae bacterium (assembly GCA_035623475.1). Lineage (GTDB taxonomy): Bacteria > Gemmatimonadota > Gemmatimonadetes > Gemmatimonadales > Gemmatimonadaceae > DASPTK01. The sequence goes on from DASPTK010000041.1 coordinate 14,127, forward strand.
AGGTGATGAGCACGCGGTGGCGAAGAACATCGGGGGCGATCGCCTTCACGTCGTCGGGGGTGACGAAGCTCCGCCCGCGCAGGAAGGCGTGCGCCCGCCCCGCCTGGGCGAGGTAGATGGTCGCCCGAGGACTGGCGCCGTACTCGATGAGCGGCTCCAGCTCCTTGATTCCCGCTTCCTTCGGCGAGCGCGTGGCGTGTACGATGTCGACGATGTAGTCGACTACGCGGTCGTCCAGATACAACTCGGTGATCCGCTGACGGGCCTCGAGGATGGCGGCGGGTGTCGCGACCGGTGTGATCGGAATCGCCTGGCCCCCCGCCATTCGGCGCATGATCTCCTTCTCTTCGGAGCGGGACGGATAGCTGACGTTGAGCTTCAGCATGAAACGGTCGACCTGCGCTTCGGGAAGCGCGTACGTGCCCTCCTGCTCGATCGGGTTCTGGGTGGCGAGCACGAGGAAGGGCTCCTCGAGCTTGTAGGTCACTCCGCCGATCGTCACCTGCTTCTCCTGCATCGCCTCGAGGAGCGCCGATTGCACCTTGGCCGGCGCGCGATTGATCTCGTCGGCGAGGATGACGTTGGCGAAGATCGGGCCGGGCTTCGGGCGGAACTGCCCCGTCTGCTGATCGAAGATCTGTGTGCCGATGACGTCAGCGGGGAGCAGGTCGGGAGTGAACTGGATGCGCTGGAAGGAGGTGTGGATCGCCTCGGCCAGCGTCTTCACCGTGAGCGTCTTGGCGAGACCCGGCACTCCCTCGAGCAGCACGTGTCCGCCCGTGAGGAGGCCGATCAGCAGACGCTCCACCATGTACTCCTGCCCGACCACTCGCCGCGCGACCTGGTCGAGAATTCCTTGCACGAGGGCCGTATCCGACGCCGGCATCACGCGTGTCGCCACACTTGCTCCACGGACGAGGGTGAATGGGAGTTATACCGATAGAGACGAGCGAGGTTCAAGCCACGGCTCGCCGGCGCCGCCCGCGCGCCGGGCTCCGGCGAGCGGCCCCTTACCGCTTTACGCGGAAGCCGCCGTCTTCGTGCTCGAACACCCACACCGCCAGAGGTGCCGGAGCGATCGCCGCGCTCGGATCGATCGCCGTCCACGCTGCGTTCGATCCCGTCCCCGCACTCGGCGGAGCGGCGCAGATCGACGCGGCACGCCGGGTCCAGAGCGCGCAGTTCTCGACGCGTAGGTCCACCCAACCTCGCGGCGCGATCTCGGCCCCGCGCGATCCGGGCTGCACGACCACCGTCTCGCCGCGCAACACCGACACGCCGTCGGGAAGGAGGATCGGCAACCCGACGCTCAGAATCAGGCGACGCAGCGCCGGCTCGCGCTCCCGCACCAGCACCGCGCTATCGCGAGCGACGCAGGCCGGGTCGGCGGCCGCCAGATCTTTCAGGCTCGGATAGAGCCGCCGCAGGATCTCGCCCTCGTAGAGCAGCTTCGTGAGCCGCGGCGGCCCGAGCATCTCGAAGGCGACCGATCGCACGCCGTGTCGTGACTCCAGCGCGTCGAGCTCGCGCAGAGCGACCGCGCGAAGGTAGCCGCCCCGATACGTCGGGCCGAATGTCGATGCGTCGAGCGCCGCGACGATGTCTTTGCCGGTCGGGTGACCGGTGGCCTCCATGACGACGGCTTCCGCGATCTCCTCCGGCGTGACGATCTCCATCTGGCCGAGCGCGCTCACGGTATCGAACTCATCGCGTGCGAAGACTCCATTCTCGCCGACGTCGATGAAGACGCTCTCGACGGGTTTGCCCAGCGCAGTCCACCCCTTCGCGTCCTCGTCGAAGGCGGAGGCGAGAGGAAGAGGATTGGCGCAATCGACCAACGGGATCGGTCGGTCCCCGCGCCGAACAGGCCCATAGGCGATCTCCTTCCAGGCGATCGCCGCCGTCGGCTTGATCTCGATTGTCGCCGGGGCCCCAGGAGTCCTGCCGAGCAGGAAGAGGAACATCGTCTGTGCACCGGCGACCGCCGACTTCGACATCAGGGTGCGCGACGGCTTCTCCTCGCTGTGGGTGTAGGGGATGTTGAGCCCCATGCCGCCGGTGCCACTCGTCCCGATCTTGATGTAGACCTGCGTCCCCGCGCGGCGCATGCCGTCGGCGAGCACCTCGAGGTGTCGGATGAGCTGCGGGAGCGGGAGCGTGAGCAGATGCCGCTCGACCAGTTCCGGCACCACCCTCCCCGCGTCGGCCGCGTCGAGCAGCTCGTAGGCGCTGGCGAATCCGTCCTGGTAGGCCACAGCGGTGGCCGTGTTGACGCAGTCGACGACCAGCTTCGGGGCGTACTGGACCAGCCAGTTGTGGAGCAGGTTCTGCTCGAGCGCCGTGGCGCTCGCCGGGCTGAGGTACTCCTCCACCAGGCGGCGGCGCGCTTGCTTGTCCGCCAGGATCGATGCGCGGGTGCGCTGGGCCAGCGGCGCGGGGTGGAAGATGTTCCCCCACACTCCCTCGACGATCGTCGATCCCCGCTCCGATTGGAGGGCACGGACGCTCTTCTCCACCTCCCCCTCTCCGAGGCCGGCCACGATGATCTTCGCCGGGGCGAAGTGCAGGAGCCGGCGGGCCACCGACATCCCGACCAATCCGCTCCCCCCGAGGAGCAGCGCCGTCGTGCCACGAAGCTCCATTGGCGTTAGGCGGGAGCGTGGGCCAGCGCCTTGAGAAGCTCAAGCTCGCGTGCCGTGACGGGTCGTGTCCTCCCGACGGGGAGGGCTCCGATGGTGACCGGCCCGAAGCGGATGCGAACGAGGCGCTCGACGAAGAGGCCGAGCGCCTTGCAGAGTCGGCGCACCTCGCGGCGGCGTCCTTCGGTGATCGTCACCGTGAATGCCCAGCGTCCCTGACCGATCGGCGACGCCTCAGCGTCGGCCACGCGCACCGGACCATCGTCGAGCATCACGCCCCGCCGGGCAGCCCTGACCGCCGCCGGAGCATCACCGGTGACCGTCGCCGTGTAGGCACGCTCCAGCCCCGCGCGCGGATGAAGCAGCTCGTGCGCCAGCGCACCATCGGTGGTGAAGAGCAGCACGCCCTCGGTGAGAAGGTCGAGGCGTCCAACATACGTGAGGCCGGGGATCCGCGGGACCAGGTCGAAGACGGTCGGTCGGCCTCGGGGGTCGGCGCGGGTCGTCATGACGCCGGCCGGCTTGTTGAGGACGATCCACTGATCGGGGACGGGCGCCGCGATCGGGCGGCCATCCACGGTGATGGCATCATGATCGAGATCGACGATTTGTCCGATCGACGCGGCGGTGCCGTTCACCAACACCCGTCCGGCCGCCACCAGCTCCTCGGCGCTGCGCCGCGACGCGACCCCGGCGCGAGCCAAGGCGCGGTGAATACGCATCGGCATCGCGTCACAAGAACCGCGGCTCGGCCCTCAGCGCGACCGCGAGTTCGTCGGCTCGCGGCAGTTCCCCGAGATGGCGCAGGGCGAACTGCTCGAGGAAGACCGGGGTGGTGCCGTAGAGCAGCGGCCGGCCGATCCCTTCAGCCCGTCCCACGACATCGACCAGTCCACGCTCGAGGAGCGTCTTGAGCATCCCCCCGACGGAGACGCCGCGGATCTCCTCGATGTCGGCCCGCCCGATCGGCTGCCGGTAGGCGATAATGGCGAGCGTCTCGAGTGCCGCGGCCGAGAGACGATGCGGTCGCGCGGCGAGTTGGGCGTGCTCGATCGTCTCCGTGTACTCGGGACGGGTCAGGATCTGCCAGCCACCCGCGATCTCCACCAGCTCGATGCCGTGCGAGCCGCTGTCGTAGCACTCCTTGAGCTCGTCGATGGCCGCGCGCAGTTCCTCGGGCGAGGCGTCGGGGTCGAGCGCCGACAGCTCGTCGAGCGATAGGGGGCGGCTGCCGGCGAAGAGCGCCGCTTCGAGCAGGCTAGCCAGCGGTCTCACGCGAGATCTCCATAGGGGAGAAGGGGCGGCGCTGGCGGAGCTTCAGCTCGCCGCGGCGGGCCAACTCGAGGAGCGCCAGGAGCGCACTCAGGACTTCCCACGGCGCGGCTTCCCGGGCGACGACGTCGCCCCACCGCACCTTCGCGCGGAGGGCGAGCACGGCGCGGATGGTGGCCATGGCGCCGTCGACATCGAGCGGCCGGGGGACGACGTCGTGCAGGTCGGGCTCCCGCACCATGCGGAGGACCCGGTCCACCGCGGCGAGGAGCTCGGGGAGGCTCAGCGCGAGGGGGGCCGAGGGCGCGGCGGTGGGCTCCGGGAGGTAGCCCCTCGTCAAGCGCCACCGCCTCTCCTCCCCGCGCCGGGCCAGCAGGTCCACCACCTCCCGCATCTGCTGGTACTCGAGGAGCCGGCGCACCAGCTCGGCCCGCGGGTCCTCCCACGCCTCGTCCTCGGCGCGCTGCGGGAGCAGCATCTGGACCTTGATGCGGATGAGCCGCGCCGCCATCTCGAGGTACTCCGCTGCCTCGCTCAGGCCTAACGAGTGAATGCGCGCGAGGAACTGCTCGCACACCCGAGCGATCGGGAGGTCGGCGATGTCGAGCTGCTCCTCACGGATCAGGGTGAGGAGGAGATCGAGAGGACCGGAGAATTGGTCGAGCTCGACGACGAATCCGCCGTCGGTCGGTTCGAAGGCGATCGGCGCGAGCGCGGCCGTCATCGCATCGCCAGGATCAGGGGCGCCACCCCGCGCACGAGCCAGTTCCCGATCGCCGACCCCGGAGCCAGCCAAAAGCGCAGCACGGGGCCGCCGAAGTAGAGCAGCGCGATGAGGATGAGGAAGCCGTACCGTCCGACCCGCTGGTAGGCGATGCTCAGGGAGGGCGGCAGAAAGTGCTTCACCACGTGCGACCCATCGAGTGGCGGAATCGGGAGCAGGTTGAAGAAGACGAGGAGCATGTTCGTCTGCACGCCCCAGTACATCATTTCCTGGCCGACCTTGAGCACCGACGCCGCACCCGGGACCGCTTGGCCGAGGAGCCCGAAGAGACCGATCAGCATCGCGCAGGCCACGCCCAGCAGAGCGTTCATCGTCACACCGGCCAGCGACACAATGATGTCCCCGCGCTTGTAGTTCTTGTAGTTTCGGGGATTCACCGGACAGGGCTTCGCCCCGCCGAGCGCCGTCGTCCCGCCCGACTGGACGAGCATCAGCGTCGGCAAGATGATCGTCATGAACGGGTCGATGTGCTTGATCGGATTGAACGTCAGGCGCCCGAGCTGGTAGGCGGTGGGGTCGCCTTGCTTCAGCGCCGCGTACGCGTGCGCCCACTCGTGCGCCACGAGCGAGAAGAGCAGCACCGGCGCGACGAGAAGAATTCTGGCGAGGATTTCGCGATCCAACGTCTTTGGCCGCGGATTGAGGTTGAGGGCGCCAGGATTGGCTCGCGGGCAGCGCCTGCGAGCGTCCGTCTCCGGCCGTAAACTAGTGTCACCGCCAACGTGTGTCAAAGTGCTGTGGCGCCTTGACATCCGTGATTGTCAGGCCTAGCTTTCCGCCTCCCAAATTCCTCCTACCCCCGTCGATCTTTTCTCGGACAGATCCGTGCCCAATATCGCCTCCGGCAAGAAGAACATGCGCAAGTCGCGCGCGGCCGCCGTTCGTAACCGCGCCCAGCGCTCGGCGCTCAAGACCGCGGTGAAGAAGGCCCTGTCGCCCGAGGCCACGCCGGCCGAGCGTCGCCTGGCCGTCCAGCTCCTCGACCGTTCGGCGCGCAAGGGACTGATCCACAAGAACGCCGCCGCCCGCCGGAAGAGCCGGCTCTCCAAGCTCGCCGGCTGACTTCTGCCCGCCACGCAAGACACGAGGGGCCCGGCATCGCGCCGGGCCCCTCTCGCATCCGTGTTGCGGCCGCTGCCTGACGACTAGAGCGCCGCCAGCTCCGCGCCGCAACGCTCGCAGTACCACTCGGTGGGGTAGTTCAGCGTCCCGCACTCCTGGCACTTGAGCGTCTTGACCTGCTCGGGGGGCGACTCGCGAAGGTAGGCCGGCGTCCGCTCGCGCGGCGCCTTCTCCGAGAGCTCGTCGGGATCGATCAAGGGGAGCGAGTCGAGCGCCGCCGGGCGCGAGGGCTCCGGCGCGGACGGCGCTGGCGGAGGAGGCGCGACCTCGGGGGCGGGAGTCTGGGCGACGCTGGGGGCGGCGACCGTCGGACTCGGGACGACCGTCGTCGGAGCGGATGGCACAGCGACGATCTCCGGCACGCTCGGGGTCGGCGTCGAGACCGCGGTCGCGCTCCCACCGCCCCCGGGGGAGCGATCCATCGCTGCCGATGCGGCCGCGGTGCCGGCGGACGACGCCGAGGCGCCTGACGAGGCCGTCCGCGAGGGCGCGCTGCGGCTCGGCGCCGGAGCCGGCGGGGTGACCGCCGGGTGGTCGCCGGAATGCTGCGAATCACGCAGCGACTTGAGGAACTCGAGGTCGTCGAAGGTGGCAGGTTGTGTCGCCGGGGCGCTCGGGCGTGCCGGGGCGCGGGTCACGAGCGGATCCTCGAAGGCCAGGTCCCACTCATCCTTCCCATCGCTGCGCGCGCCGCGGCCCGGAGCGGGCGCGGGGCGCGCCGCGGGCTCGACCTTGGCGGCCGGCGCCGCTGCGGCGGTCTGTGCCGCCGCCGGTGCCCCCGCCGGACGCGTGGCATCCAGCATCTGTCGCACGCGGGCCAGCTCCTCGTTCAGCTTCGCGCGCTCCGCCTGCGCGGCGGTGATCGCCTGCTGCGCCCCCTCGCGGATGTCGCGGTGTTGGTCCCCCGAGAGCTCGCCCACGTTCGCTCGGAGCTCCGCCTCGGCGGCCTCGTCGCGCCGCTTCGCCTCATCGACGTCGAGCGCGCCGACGCGATCGAGGAGCGTCCGTTCCATGTCCTGAAGCCCGGAGCGGTGCGTGCCCAGCTCCTCGATCACCCGCTGGAGGCGCGCGGTGTAGTCGGCGTGCACCCGCGTGTAAATGTGCGGCGGGGTGGCCGCGCGCTTCGCCTCCAGCGTCGCGAGCCAGTCCTCGAATCGGCGCCGCTCCTCGAAGAGCGCAATGACTTGCTCGAATTGGGTGCTCGTGTAGGTCATCACTCGCTCCGCCACGCGACCCAGGTTCGGCACACGAAGCAGTATGCCACCGGTGCACGACCCCGCGGGAATGCTGAGGGAATCTTAAGGTGGACCGTCGCGCGGGAGGATGGGTAACGTTCGGTCCTCACGGAGCGGTCGCCAACTATCACGTTATCGGTCGTTTTCGATACGGCCGTCTGCAGCAGAGTGCGCGTCCGACGCGTCACTTTGTGCGCCCGCTCGGGACCGGCGGATCGAGACGGTAGACGACTTTGCCGGCGACGATCGTCCCCACCGCGCGACCACGCAGCCTTCGCCCCGCGTAGGGGGTGTTCCTCCCCTTCGAGAGAAAGGTGGTTGGGTCCACCACCCACTCGCGCTTCGGGTCGAAAATCGTGACGTCGGCGGGCGCCCCCACCTTGAGCGTCCCGCCGGGGAGGTTGAAGAGCTTCGCCGGGTGCGTCGCCATCCGCTCGACGAGCATGGGGAAGTCGAGCACGCCCGAGTCCACCAGCTCGGTGACGACCAGCGCCAGGGCGGTCTCCAAGCCGACGATCCCGAAGGGCGCGTCGGCGAACTCCCGCTCCTTGGCGTCGTAGTGGTGCGGCGCGTGATCGGTGGCGATCACGTCGATCGTGCCGTCGCGCACCGCGTGGCGCAGCGCCTCGACGTCGGCGGCGGTCCGGAGGGGCGGATTCATTTTCGCGTGCGTGTCGTATCCGCCCACCGCCTCCTCGGTGAGCGTCAGGTGGTGCGGTGTCACCTCGGCGGTGACGTTGATGCCGCGCTCCTTCCCCCACCGGATCAGCTCGACGCTCCCGCGCGTGCTCATGTGCGCCAGGTGGACGTGGCCGCCGGCGCGCCGAGCGAGAAGGATGTCGCGAATCACCATGATCTCCTCGGCCTCGGAGGGGATCCCCTTGAGGCCGAGTCGCGCGCTCACGACGCCCTCGTTCATCGAGCCACCGTTCGCGAGGGTGAGCTCCTCGCAATGATCGATCACCGGGATCCCGAAAGCCTGTGCGTACTCGAGCGCTGTGCGCATGAGGTGGGCGCTCGCCACCGGCCTCCCATCGTCGCTCACCGCCACCGCCCCGGCTCCCACCATCTCGCCGAATTCGGCCAGCGATTCTCCCTTCTGTCCGACTGAGATCGCCCCGATCGGGTGCACCCGCGCGCCACCGGCGCGCAGTGCCTGACGAATGATGAACCCGACCGCCGCTTGATTGTCGGTCACCGGGTCGGTGTTCGGCATGGCGCAGATGGCGGTGAAGCCTCCAGCGGCCGCCGCCCGGGCCCCGGTCGCGATCGTCTCCACGTCCTCGCGCCCCGGCTCGCGGAGGTGCGTGTGCACGTCGACGAATCCCGGAGTCACGAAGGCGCCGCGACACTCGATGATTTCGGCGTCGGCCGGTGCCTCGATCGTACCCCCGCGCTGCGCGATCGCCCCGCCGGCGAGGAGCAGGTCGCCCACCTGATCGAGCCGCTCGGAGGGATCGATCAGCCGGCCGCCGCGGAGGAGGATCGCCCGCGTCACCGCTCTCCCCCGCTCTTCGCTGCTTCCGCCAGCTCCGGACGCCCCCCGGCGAGTAGATAGAGCACCGCCATGCGCACGGCGACGCCGTTGGTCACCTGATTGAGGATCACGCTGTGCGGGCCGTCGGCGACATCGGAGTCTATCTCGACGCCACGATTCATCGGGCCGGGGTGCAGGATCAGCACATCCCGCGGCGCGCGCTCGAGACGCTCACGCGTCACACCGAAGACGCGATTGTACTCGCGAAGCGACGGAATGTAGCCCGCCGTCATCCGCTCCAGCTGCAGCCGCAGAATGTTGATCGCCTGCGCCCACTCGATCGCCTCTTCGATCCGCTTGAAGACCTGCACGCCGAAGTCGGCGATCGAGTACGGGAGGAGCGACCGCGGTCCGCAGACAGCCACCGACGCGCCCATCTTCTGCAGCCCCCAGATGTTCGAGCGGGCCACGCGCGAATGGAGGACGTCGCCGACGATGCAGACCCGCAGACCCTCGAGAGAACCGAAGTGGTCACGGAGGGTGAGGAGGTCGAGTAGGCCCTGCGTCGGATGCTCGTGCGTGCCGTCGCCGGCGTTGATCACATTGCTCTCGATCCGCTCGGCCAGGAACTGCGCCGCCCCCGACGCACCGTGGCGAATCACCACCATGTCGATGCGCATCGCCTCGAGATTGCGCGCGGTGTCGACCAGGGTCTCCCCCTTGGCCACGCTCGATCCCGACGCGGCCACATTCACGGTGTCGGCAGAGAGGCGCTTCTCGGCGAACTCGAAGGAAATGCGGGTGCGGGTGGACGCTTCGAAGAAGAGGTTGACGATCGTCTGCCCCCGGAGCGTGGGGACTTTCTTGATAGCCCGCTCGCTGATCTCCTTGAAGGGCTCGGCGGTGTCGAGAATGAGTCTGATCTGATCGGATGAAAGCGGCTCGAGGGCGAGGAGGTCCTTGCCCAGAGCGCTCGTCACTCCTCCCCCCGCCTCACGACCACCACGCCGTCGCGGCCATCGAGCTCCTGTACGAAGACGTCGACCCGATCGCCGGGGTCGACCGACACGCTCTTCCCGACGACGTCGGCGCGGATGGGAAGCTCGCGCCCGCCGCGATCGACGAGCACCGCCAGCGCGATGCGCGCCGCGCGGCCGAAGTCGGCCAGCTCATCGAGCGCCGCCCGCACGGTGCGGCCGGTGTAGAGCACATCGTCGACGATCACCACCCGTTTCCCGTCGAGATTCCAGGGGAGATCGGTGGGACCGACGACGGGCCGCGGACCGACAGTTTGGAGATCGTCGCGATACAGCGTAATGTCCAGCGCGCCGCGGGCGACGTCGATGCCATCCCGCTCCTTGATCGTGCGCGCGATCCGCTCGGCGAGCTGTACGCCCCGTCGCTGAATCCCGACGATGATCAGGTTGTCGGTGCCGTCCGTCAGCTCGACGATTTCGTCGGCCATGCGCCGCAGCGTGCGATCCACCGCGCGCGCGTCCATAATGAGAGACTGGTTGCGGGACATCGACTGCGAAATATGACCCGCGCGATTGCGAGAGCCAAGGGTCGCGTGCGAAAGAGGGAGATGGGGTGAGAGTCGTCGAGCTGGTCTCGCAGTACGGCTATGCCGTCGTCGCGCTCCTCGTGTTCGCCGAGGGGCTCGGTCTTCCACTTCCCGGTGAGACGGCGCTGCTCACCGCCGGCGCGCTGACGGCCCACCCGTACGCCGTGCAGCACCGGCTCACTCTGGTCGGCGTGATTCTCGCCAGCACGATCGGAGGGATCGCCGGAGGCACCGGCGGCTATTGGCTTGGCTTTCGAGGCGGAGCCCCCCTGCTGCAGCGGTACGGAGGACTTCTCCACATTAGCGACGATCACATCCAGCACCTGCGCCAGCTCTTCGCGACGCATGGTTTCCGCACCGTGCTCCTCTCGCGTTTCCTTCCGGTCTTGCGTGTGATCGCCGGCTGGCTCGCCGGGATCAGCCTCATGCCCCTGGGGCAATTCGAGCTCGCCAATGCGATCGGGGCCTTCGGGTGGTCCGTGGCAATCGGCCTGGTCGGCTACTTCTTCGGCAACAGCCTGCCAGTCATCGAGCACGCCCTGGGGCTCGCCGGGGTGGTCATCCTCGCCCTGGTGCTTCTTGTCGGGGCGTTCTTCTTCATGCGTTGGCTGCGCAGTCCGGCGCGACAGACGTCCGCGGACGACACGCCGACCTAGCGCGCCGATCCGAAGAGCTGGTCGAGGAGCGCGGCCAGACGGTAGCCGGCGAGCGCGCAGCGGAGCTCGGCTGTCCGCGTCGTACGTTGGCGATAGGCCGCCGGCGGCTTGCCGAAGGGCACCACCTCGCTGGTGTACACGGAGTCCTCCGCCGTCTCGAGCGACTCGCGCGCCCAGGCGATCGGACGCGCGTCTTCGACCACCGCCGCGAGCGCCGCGCGAGGATAGCGCTCGGCGATGGCATTGGCGACGCGCTCGATGTAGTCGTCGCGACTCTCGTTCTGCCGACGCCGATCGCCATCGGTGAGGGCGTGGTCCCACCACGAGTGCAGGGTCCCATGCCGGAGTCGGACCCGCGTCCCACCCCGATCCCCGTCGGGGAACTCGGCCGAAACGAACGTGCTGGCGTGCAACGGTTGGTGGACGTCGCCCACCAGGTGCAGGATCCACGCGAGATCCACCGCCCGCTGGCTCGCTGGTCGCGCCGGATCGACAACCGATCGCTCGAGAGCGGCCAGCCGCTCGACGACGTTCGGCTCGTTCGCTCGGATAAAGGTGTCCGCCACGGCGCGACCGGCAGCGGTGCGAGACCAGGCGATGTTGATGTAGTGCCAGTTCGGGTGCCCATAGCCCTTCGCGGGAGCATCGCTCCCCTGAGACCGGCTCGCGGCATCGGCCCAGGTGCTCGCCAGAGAGAAGAAGGTGCGGTCTCGCACCGTTCGGGGTCCCGAATTCGGCTCGAGGTCGGCGATGCGCGAGTCCGCCGGGGCGCGCTCGAGGAGATCGATCACTCTTTGCCGCGTCGTCTGCGACATCGCGTTCCAGGCGATCCGTGCCACGACTTCGTGACCGGTGGCATCCCAGGCGAGCGCCGGTGCCGCCGTCAGGGCGATGGCCAGCCCGCTCAGGGAGAGTGCGATCAGGGGCATCCTCGCGCGCCGGCCGGGCCCGCCCGCTCCCCTGTCGCGGCCCCTTGCACCCCACACCGATGGGCGTAGGTTCGGCCCGTGGTGCCTCGCCACGCTTCTCGGCTCCCCGCGTTGCTGCGTCGTCTCGCGGCCGCCGTCGGCCTCGCCGGCCTCGGCACCCTGGCGCTCGTTCGTCAGGCGCTGGGACAGGCTCCCGCCGACGTAGCAGGCTACCTCCAGAACGTCGTCGGTCTCAGCGCCGATCAAGTGCAGGCGATCGAGCGCGGCGATGTCGTGGTCAAGTCGCTCCCGGCCGCGGGAGATCTCGACATCGCCGTCTTCGGCGGCACGACCGTCCGTGTCCCGCGCGAGTTCTTCCTTCACCGCTTCGAGGACCTCAAGACCTCCCTCCCCCGCACCACGCGGATGGCGTTCGGCGTCTTCTCCACTCCCCCCACCACCGCTGACGTCACCGCGCTCACCGCCGAGCAGGATGACGTGGATCAGCTCAAGCAGTGCAAGCCGGGAGATTGCGGGATCAAGCTCCCCGCCGCACAGATCACGAGCTTGCGTGATGCCGTGAATTGGTCGGGTCCCAACGTCAACGCTCAGGTGGACTCCCTCGCGCGCGCGGCCCTCGTTCGGTACGTGGCCGCATACCAGCGTCGGGGCAACGCGGCAATGCTGGACTATGCCGATCGGAGCACCGCGGTGAGCGCGGCAGCAGCGTTCGACAGCCTGCTCGCACAATCGAAGTACCTCTTCGCCCTCGATTCATCGTTTCAGGGCTACCTCCACGACTATCCGAACCGCGAACTCCCCGGCGCGGCGAGCAAGTTCTACTGGACGAAGGATGCGAACTCCCCGCTCAAGCCTGTCATCACAGCCACGCAATTCGCCACGTACACCTCGCCAGGTCAGTCGAACATCACCTTGATTGGCCTCAAGCTTATCTACGCCGACCACTACTACCAGGCCGGGCTCGATCTCATCGCGTTGGTCGACCGTGCCGGTGAGGCGCCGAGCATCTATCTCCTCACCGTGCGCCGCTTCCGATTCGACAAGCTCAAGACAGGCTTCATCAGCCTGAAGGGAAGGGTCGAAGGTGGTCTGCGCGATGCGCTCCAGAGGGACCTGACGGAGCTCCGCGCGCAAATGGAGCAGGCGTACCAATCGAAGGAGTAGAACTCCCGGTACGACGGACACACCCCGTTGAGGCGTCGATCCGTGGCTGTTCGAAGTCGCCCCGGCGAGAGTCTCGCGGCGACGTCAGACGTCAGTAGGTGGGCCAGGTGCCGGGAGTCGCCAACTCGAGCGAGTGGCCGTCCGGATCGCGGAAGTAGATGCTCCGGCCACCGCGCCCCCAGCTCACGCGGCTTTCGATCGCCACGCCGTGCGCGCTCAGCTGCGACTCCCACCGCGCCAAGTCGTCGGCCGGAACTGCGAACGCGATATGCGCATCGCCGGTGCCGTCGTGCGGCGGGATCCAGCCGCCCGGCGTCTGCGCGCCGGTGACCGTCGCACCGCGTCGGAAGAGAAGAAGGAGGGTCCCCTGGCCAGCATCGAGTGCAACCAGCCGCGGCCCGGCGTCGAGCACTCGAAACCCCATGACGTCCCGATAGAACGCTGTGGCGCGCTCTATGTCGTCGACATAGAGCGCCGTTTCGAGCATACGGGTGATCGTGGGCGCTCCCGCCATCTCCTCTCCGTCGTCACCCGAGTGCACGCGCCCCGCGGGCGCGTGCCGGATCAGAACTCGCGCTTCTTCATCTCCTTGAAGAGGCGCTCCGCCTCGGCTGCCTCGTCGCTGTCCGGCGGACGCGTGGCATCGATCGTCGCGTCGAATGCCTTGCGTGGCTTCGCTTGCGCCTTCGCCTTGGCCGCATTCTTCAGGGCAAGCGCGCGAATCTTCTTGTCGTCCATTCGGTCACTACTCCGATGAAGGAAGGTCACCGGGCCCTAGCCCAGTACGCGCACCCTGGCCGAACGACGCTCGGACCACGGCCGCTCTCAGGATGACGTCGGGAGCGACCCGCCGCAACGACAAGGAAGTTCCCACCCGGGCCGGTCCGGGGCTCGCCCGGGTGGTCGACCCGCGCCGACGTCGAGATCTCGATTCGCGTCAGGCAGGGGTCTCGCTCGTGGCCGGTGCTCGGGGGCGGAGATACCAGTAGCCGAGCCAGAGGAATCCCGCGTGTATGAGCAACGCGACGCCCTCGACTACCGGAGATGCCTTCAGATCGGTCACGCCGATCTGCTCGCCGACAAATGCGAGCATCTCCGGCATCACGTACAGCTGGAAGTACACGGTGGTAGCCAAGGTGAGCACAGCCCAGATCACATACGACCGGCGCCCCCACGGCCGCACCCCCCAGATGCCGACGGCTGCCACCAGCGCGGCGAGACTGGTGCCGATGATGAGAGCTCTTGCGGTCGACGACAGAGGGAACGGGAGCGCAGCCGACGAGGACCAGATCCCCGGCGACAGGCCGCAGACGCCCGTCAGGCCGAGCACGACTGCAATGATCGTGTGGGACGTCGGTCGCTTCACGCGGCGGCAATCATGAACGCTTCATGTACTTCCAATTGCGCGGCTTTCCTTCCGCCATCCACTCGAGGGCCGTCTCCAACCGGCGCTGGCGCGTCCCCTCCGTCTTCGCCTCGGCGATCCACTCACAGTACTCGCGCTTGGCACTCGGACTGAATCCCTCGAAAGTGGCCAGAGCCTGCTTGTTCCCGCCAAGCGCGTGTTGCAACTCGATCGGGATGGCCACGTCTCTCCGTGCCCGCGGCTTCGCCCGCGGCACCGTCACGCCCTTCTCGTTGAGCCGCATCCCCTTCTTGATGTAGCCGGTCAGGGCCCTCTTGGAAGGGAGGTCCGAGATGTGGCGGAGGCACCCGAATTGACCCATCGCTCCATCGCGCCGCTCTTCCTCGCCGACGATGAGCGACTCCTTCCAGAAGCTAAAGGTGCAGTGCTCGGCGAAGGACGCCATGCTGCACAACATGCCGTGGTACATGAAGTGAGGACAACGCCACTTCATCTCCTCCTCGACGCTCGGGCAGGCGTCGTGGACGACGTCGCGGAGGTGCTCGAGGATCGGCCGCGCGAAGCCGGCTGATTGTGCAATGTACGCGTCGACTCGCGGATTCCGCCTTCCCATCGAGCTCCTCCCGCCAGTGCACGGAGCGTGCCGCCGAGGGGAGGATGCACGTCGCTCCGAGATCAGTCCAGTCGCAGGGCCTCGGCGGCGTCGATGGAGGCGGCGCGTCGTGCGGGGAGCCAGCAGGCGAGAAACGCGACGCCGAGGAGGATGGCGGTCACGACGAGGAGAGTCGCCGGATCCGCTGGACTCACGTCGAACAGCGCGCTCGCCAACCATCGCCCAGCCACGAGAGCCGCGGCGAGGCCGATCGCGGCACCGGCGACGGCGTGGCCCATCCCCCGGCGCACGACCATCGCCACCACCGAGGATTGCTGCTCGCCGAGCGCCATCCGGACACCGATCTCGCGACGTCGCGCGTTCACCGTGTAGGTCAGCAGACCGAAGATTCCTACGGCCGCGAGGGCGAGCGCTGCGGCGGCGAACCCGCTCAGGAGCATCACCCAGTGTCGCGGCTGGGTGATCGCGTCGTAGAGGCGCTCCTCCATCGGCGCGGCATCATCGAGCGGCACCCCAGGGTCGACGGAGCGCAACGCTTCGCGCACCGGGCCGATCATCTGCGCCGCCGGGCGATCCGTGCGCACGAAGACATAGGCGCCACGGAACGACGCCTGGGTCACCGGCTCGTAGGCTGCGTCTGACGCCCCGTCCAACCCCATGTACTTCACATCGCCGACCACTCCCACGATGGTGGTGAGCGGGCATTGATAGCAGCCGCCGGAGACAAGCCTGCGACCAATCACGCTCCCCTCGGGGAAGTAGTGCCGGGCCCACGATCGACTGACGACGAGCACCGGCGGTGCATCCGCGCTGTCGCCGACGGTGAAGGTGCGCCCCTCGAGGAGAGGGACGCGCAGAGTCGCGAAGAATTCCCCGGAGACCGATGGCCAGGGCGATGTCGGCTCGGCGTTGCCGGCGCCGACCGGGTGGTCGACGAGGTCGAAGTTGTTGCTGTTCCCGTCGTTGTCAGGCGGCAGGTCCGTGCCGAGACTCGCCTCGATCACCCCGGGAACGTTTCGCACGCGTGGGAGCGCGATCGCCCAGTACTTCGCGATCGCCGAATCGTTAGGGTACGTGCCTGAGGGCAGCTCGACGTTGATGGCCAGGACCGGCCGGGGATCGAAGCCCGGGTCGACGCGCTGGAGTCGGAGGAAGCTGTTCATGAGCAGCCCAGCCGCGGCGAGGAGCGGGAGTGCGAGAGCGAACTCGGCCACCACGAATGCAGCGCGAAGTGTCCGGGTTCTTCGGCTCCCGCCGACCGTCCGCGCTCCTTCGTTCAGTCCCCGCGCCGCCTCCCGTCCCTGGAGGAGCACGACGGGAAGGATCCCGACGACGATGCCGGAGAAGAGGGTGACGGCGGCCGCGAACAGGGCCGCCCGGGCGTCGAGATGCGCCTCACCGATCCGTGGCATCCGCGGGCCGATGGCGGCAAAGAGTCGCACGCCCAGGACGCCGAATCCGATTCCGAGACCGCCGCCGACGGCGGCCAGGACGACGCTCTCCGTCACCAGGAGCCTGACGACGCGTGCGCGCGTGGCCCCGAGAACCGTTCGGAGGGAGATCTCGCGCCACCGTCGTGAAATCCGCACGAGCATCAGCCCGGCCACGTTGGCGACCGCGATCAGCAGCACCAGACCGACTGCGCCGGAGAAGATCCCGAGCATCCGGCCGGCACCACCGATGATCGCCTCCCGCTGCGGCACCGGGGTGAGCTTCGCCGTGCTATCCTGGAATCCGGCCTGCCATATGGGGAAGATCGCGTCGCTGACCTGTCTCAGGTCACGCCGCGCCTCCTCGAGTGTGACACCGGGCTTGAGTCGGCCGACGACGCGGAGCCCGAAGGGGCCACGCCGGGTGGGCTGCGCGAGCTGCAGGACCGGCCACACCTGAGCCCGGATCCCCGCCAGCTCCTTCGCGTTAGGCGACAGGATGCCGACGACGGTGTGCGAGATCCCATCAATGACGAGGCTTCGCCCGAGCGCGCTCGCCTCGCCACCGAGCTCGCGCTGCGCGAACGCCTGGCCGACGAGCACCACGGGCGCGGCGCCGACCCGCTCGTCGCTCCGATCGAACCCTCGCCCGCGCACGATCGAGGCGTTGAGGGCGCGGAAGAAGCCGGCGGTCGCGAAGCCGGTCACCACCCGCTTCGCATCACCGCCGGCGAAGAGACTCACCTCGCGATGTCGCACGGCCCCGACGGCAGTGAAGCTCTGGCTCTGCGCCTCGACCGCTCGGTAGTCGACCGTCGAGAGCGTCCAGCGATTCGTGGGGGAGTTCTGCTCGTAGATCACGACCACGTCGCGCGCGCCAGGGTCGATCAGCACGGCGTCGACGGCGCTGAACACGGCAGTCGTCGCTCCAATGCCCAACGCCAGCACGAGCACGGCGGCCAGGGAAAAGCCGGGGTTGCGCCTGAGACTGCGGGCCGCGTAGCGAACGTCCTGGGTGAACCCCTCCACCCAACGCACGCCCCGTGCGTCGCGGTGGGCCTCCTTGTGCCGCTCGAGCCCCCCAAAGGCGATCGCCGCCTGACGCCGCGCCTCCTCCGGATCGAGACCGCGGGTGCGCACGAGATCCTCCGCCTCCATCTGGATGTGGAGACGCATTTCCTCGTCCAGCTCGTGGTCGATCGTTGCTCCCGAGACGAGCGCGCGGAACCAGCGCGCGATCCGTTGCATCAGGCCGCTCATCGCGATCAGCCGGCTGCCAGCACCTGCTCGACCGCCGTCGCGAACAGGCGCCACTGGGAGCGCTGGGCGGCGAACTGCTTCCGGCCATCGCGGGTGAGCGTGTAGAACTTCGCTCGGCGCCCTTCGGGGCTCACCCGCCACTCGGCGGCGATCCACCCGCGGTCCTCGAGGCGGTAGAGCGCGGGATAGAGACTCCCCTGCCCCACTGCCAGCACCTCGTCGGAGAGCTCGCGCAACCGCTTCGAGATCCCCCATCCGTGGAGGGGGCCCAGGATCAGCGTCTTGAGGATGAGGAGATCGAGCGTGCCCTGCAGAAGATCGGCGCGGTCGTTCATCGGCTCTCCGGGAGTGGCGCGGGATACCTCGACATTCGACACAATGAACGGTTTCGTGTTGTCGAATGTCAAGGTATCCGGCCGCGTCGGACGGTTCTCGGACAATCCGGCGCGCGCACCGACCGCCGGAGTCCGTATCGGCGCCGACTCTGGGTGCGCCGAGTGCCTAACGCGGCGGCCCCCTGCGGGAGGCCCGCACCGAGCTGCCCGCGGGGCGCTACGGCAGCGACGCGACGATCTTCCGGAAGTCCGCCTCGGAGTACGCCTTCAGCGTCTCACTCCGGACGTTGCCGAGCGCGCCCAGCGAGAGGCCGAGCCGCGCCGCCACCTCGTCACTCGGCGCCTCGGCGATGGTCACCAGGTCGTACTGCCCCATCGTCAGGTAGATGGCCTTGAGCTCTCCCCCGGCCTTCTTGTACGCCTCCTTGGCGGCGTCGACGCGCGCGGGGCTCTTCTTGAGGTCGGCGATTCCCTTGTCGGTCCAGCGAAGCAGGGCGATGTAGAGGGACATGAGCTCTCCTGGCTGTGGGGATGGTGAGCGGCTCACCGAAGCTGCATCTGCCGCTCACCATCCGCCAGAAAGTCGGACGCGAAAAATTGGGATTCACCGCTGTGCCTCGACACCGTCGCTGGTCCGCGTGATCGACCGGGCGAGGTAGCGAACGAGCGCCACCAGACCCACGGCGATGAGTCCGGCGGGGACCAGCGCCTCCCACGCGGTAACGTCCTCCGGCGCGAACGCGAGTGGCGCCGCGCCCGCCGCGTACACGAAGGCCGCAGCCCAGGTGGCGAGCACTCCAATCGACCACCGTCGCCCCATCCAAAGGCCGCCGACACCGATTACTCCGGCGAGTCCGAAGATCAGATCCGCTATGTGTACCGAGCGCTGGAAGGCGTTGGTGCCGCTCGTCCAATCGACGATCCCGTTCACCAATCCGCCAACGGCGCTGATGCCAACGAAGGCCACGGCACCGACGAACCACCGCGAACGCGTCACTCTCCCTCCCGGTGGGCGCCGGGCACGTCAGGGCTCACGGTGGTCGACCGCGGTGTAGTGCAGCGATCGCGCGTCGAAGCGCGAAAGCAGTGCTCGAGCGGTAGGCGGAATGACCGCCACCTCGTAGTCGCTCCCGGCGAACGCTCGCACGGCGTCCAGCGACTCGAACCACATGATGGTCAGGAACTCACTCTCGGAAGCGCCGTCTCGCCTGAGCAAGTCGATCCGTCGGAACCCGGCCATCCCACGGCGTACGATGCCCGGAAGAATCTCGTTCCGTAACAACTGCTCGTACGCGTCGGCGTTGGCGAGAGGGGTCCATCCCCTCCAGAGGCGCGCGATCATGCCGAGAGCCCCGTCCGGCGGCTACGTCGCGCGGCGTGGCCGCCGTGCACGCTTCGCCCGGTCCGAGCGGTCCAGTTCATGGATGGGGATCTCGGCCGCACTGCATTCGATGAGCTTCGCGAGACGGCGGTCGCGCGTCTCCTCCTTCTTTGCGCTCATGACCCAGAAGGCGCTCGTGCGGCGATACCACGGCGCCTGAGATGCGTAGAACGCCCAGGCGCGGCGGTTCGCCCGAAAGCGGCGCACCCGGGCGGGGTCGAGGTGGCGCGGCTCGTTCTCGAAAGAGTAGATGCGCGACCGATCCTCGCGCCGCGCGCGAAAGGCGGCTTCCCCCGGCGGCCTGACTCGTCCTTCGGCCACCAGCTCCCCCATGCGCTTGATGTTGACGGCGCTCCAGACGCTCAGCGCCTTCCGCCGCGTGAAGCGCACGGTGAAGCTGTCCTCGTCGTGGGCGTGCCGGACTCCATCGATCCAACCGAAGCAGAGCGCCTCATCGAGCGCCGCCTTGTAGGTGATCCCGCGGTGCGCCGCATGCACCTTGAAGCAGCGGACGACGAGCTCCGGCGCCTCGGCGTGATTGCGCTCGAGCCACCGCTGGAAGTGGCCGGCGCTCTCGAACGCCGTCGGCCGAGTCGTGCCTGGCACCAGCGCCTCAGTGCCTGACGATCGTCGCCGAGTCCATCGATGCCAGCAGCCGCTGGCCTCGGACATCGCCTACTTCCACAGGACTTTGAAGGCGTGCGTCCAGCTGTTCTGCCGGAAGCCGGGGATGCACCAGAGCTGGCAGAGGGGCTCGATCGCGCGGGCGGCGGCGGCCGTCCCCATGTCCGCCCCCTCCCAACCGAACTGCGAGATGATCTTGGCCACCAGCGCCTTCGCCCCCTCGTCGTTTCCGCAGTAGAACATCGTCGGCGGCCCGCCCTGGAGCTTCGGAGACACCATCTGGGCGTGGCCGATGGAGTTGAACGCCTTCACGAACCGGGCGTCCGGATACGCGGCCTGCAAGGTCTCCATGAGTGACGAATTCGGGCCGGTGAAGAACTTCAGCACCCCGTCTTGGGGCGGCTCGTCGGCGATCGGGTTCGTGACGTCCATGATGACCTTGCCGGCGAGCTTCGCCCGGCCCACGAGATCGAGCGCCTCGCGCGCCGCCGTTCCCTTCGTCGCCAGCACCAGCACTTCCGCCCACCCGCCGACATCGCCGAACGACCCGGTGGCGACCCCCTCCTGTTTGGCGAATGCGGCGAGCTTGTCAGGCGTGCGAGAGCCGATGCGCACCTCGTTGCCCTTTGCCTTGAGCCCCTTCGCGAGTGTCTGGCCGACCGTACCAGAGCCGAGAACGCCGATGCGTGTCATGGTACGCCCTTGCGGTGAGTCGCGCTATCCGTTTCCCCAGTGCGCGCGAGTTGTGAGGTCGCCGGCCACCCGACCGGCACAGTGGGCACGCTTGTCACCTGCGCCAGTCCCCGGTCGGGACAACCGTCGCCGGCTCGACCATCAGTACGACCACTCGCTCCGGAGCGCGCGTCCGATGACGAACCCCCTTGGGAACGGTGAAGCCCTGCCGGGGCCCGAGCTCGACCGTCCGACCGTCGGCGAGGTCGATCAGGAATCTTCCCTCGACGACGTAGAAGAACTCGTCGTCATTGTCGTGCTTGTGCCAGTGATACTCTCCCTGGACGATCCCCACCCGCACGACGCTGTCGTTGACGCGGACGAGCGTCTGGTTGTACCAGCGATCGTTGCAGGCGTCGACCAGGGCCTGAACGTCCACCACCTCGAGTGGGCCGTGGAGGACATTGAGATGTGTGGCGTAGGGGAACGACGTCGGTGCGGTCATGGAAGGCTCCTCCTGCTCCTCCGGATCGAAGCGTGTCGGCGCGCTCTTAGTTCCCTTCCGGCGAAAGGGCGACTGCTCCGGGCCGAGCCTCCGAGCCGAGCTCTTTCTCGAGGCAGATACTCCGCGGATCGCCAATGTATTCGCCGTAGGGGGGGTGTCTCGATAGCCGCGCGCACGATAGAGTCCGAGTGCCGCCAGGCTTCCCGGACCGGTCTCGAGTCGCAGCGTGGCAATGGAGTCGGCGCGAGCCGCCGTCTCGAGCTCGGCGAGGAGCCGGCTCCCCGCCCCACGACCCCTGAATGGCCGGCGGACGAACATGCGCTTGAGCTCTGCCACCCCCGGACCGAGGACGCGAAGAGCGCCGCAGCCGACCACGCGTCCATCCAACTCGAGTAGATAGAAGCGAAGCCGTGGATCTAGTGCCTCGTTCGGGTGGAGGCCGTGAATGATTCCGCCCGGATAGATCTCGTCCAGCTCGCCATCCAGCTCAGCGATGAGTCGCGTCGCTTCCGGGTGGTCGGCCCCGACCCGCCTGAGCGCAGCCTGGTGCGCGTCGCGCGCGCCTCCGCTCGTGGGCACGATCGTCAGGCAACGCGCCCCGTGGTCCCGAGCGCGGCGAGCCACTGCTCCGACGCATCGCCGATCTCCGCCAGCACCTGAGAATCCGTGCGGCCGGACGACTTGAGCACATGGAAGCTGTGGTCGGCCCCCTCCAGCCAGCGCATCGTCCACCCGCGTGGCAGCCGGCCCACCACGGCCTCCATGAGATCGCGGCGGCAGAGGGAATCGCGCGTCCCGTTCACGCAGAGGACCGGGACCCGAATGTCGGCCAGGTGCGCATCGCGCATCTGCTCCGGACGACCGGCAGGATGGAGCGGATAGGCGAGCAGGATGAGGCCGTCGCAGGGGAAGTCGCGCGCCGCCAGCATCGATGCGACCCGCCCGCCCATCGATCGGCCACCTAACAGGAGGAGACCCGGCCGGATCTCTTCGCGCACCTTCGCCACGACCGCGGCGGTGCAGTTCTCGAGGAGCGGCATCGGATCGGGCCGGCTCGATCGGCTCTCGCGATAGAAGAAGTTGAAGCGAACGACGTTGAGCCCGCGCGCGCGGTAGAGCTCCGCCAGGCGTCGCATCCCTCCATCGGCCATGTGCCCGCCGGCGCCGTGGGCGCAGACGAAGGTCACGGCCGATGCTCGTCCGGAGGCCGGCTCGAAGAGCGCAGTCGTTTCTCGGCCTCCAACGCTCAGGCGCCACTCCGTGGCCGATGTCACCACCGGTTCAATCCCATGCTGCGGATCATCGGCTCGATGTCACCGCACACGTGCCACTCCGCCACCCTTCCTCCGCGGACGATCCCCTTCCAGGCCGCGGGAAAGCGCCACGATTGCCCACGGCCGCCACCCGGATCGGCGCGGGCGGTTCCGCTCGCCCAGCCGAAGATCATCACCGCGCTTCCACTCGCGACGGTCGACTCGGCATCGATCCGATAGACGGGGAACGAGGCGAAATACTGCTTCCACCCCTCCGTCATCGTCGCCCGCCCTTCGTGCACAGCGCCGGTCGCGTCGACAAAGCGATGGTCGTCGGACATCAGTGCCGACAGCTGAGCGACGTCGCGATCATTGATCGCCGCGACGAAGCGCTCGACCACCCGACGCGACTCGGCGCCATCCCCTGCCGCCGAAAGATCAGCGCTTGATGAAGGTTCCGTTCTGAAGCTCCGTGTATGCCTTCACCAGTTCGTCCTCGGTGTTCATCACGATGGGGCCGTACCAGGCCACCGGCTCCTCGATCGGCTTCCCCGATACGAGCAAGAATCGGAGGCCCTCCTCTCCCGCCTGCACCGTCACCTCATCGCCTCGATCAAAGAGAACGAGCGAGCGATTCCCGATCTCCGCCGGGCCGCCACTGTCACCGCCGACGACGTCCGTGCGCACCGGTTGCGGGTGAGAGGCGCCGCGAAAATTTCCCGTCCCCTCGAAAATGTAGGCGAAGGCGTTGCGCGAGGTCTCCACCGGCAGCGTCGTTCGCTGTCCACCCGGCACCCACACATCGAGGTACCGCGGGTCGGCGGCCACGCCGTCGACCGGGCCCGTCGCGCCACCGAAAGAACCGCACACCACGCGCACGCGCGTGCCGTCGTCCTCGACGACCTCCGGGATGTCGGCTGCTCCCACATCCTGGTAGCGAGGCGCGGTCATCTTGAGCGATGACGGCAGGTTCGCCCAGAGCTGGAAGCCGTGCATCCTCCCCTTCGCGTCGCCGCGAGGCATCTCTTGATGGAGGATGCCACTCCCTGCCGTCATCCACTGCACATCGCCCGCGCCCAACGTCCCACGATTCCCCAAACTGTCGCCGTGATTAACCTCGCCGGCGAGAACGTACGTGATCGTCTCGATCCCTCGGTGTGGGTGCCACGGGAATCCAGCCCGGTAGTCCTCGGGGCGATCATTCCGAAAATCGTCGAGCAGCAGGAAGGGGTCGAAGTCGGTCGTCTCTCCGAATCCGAACGCGCGCTGCAACTTGACCCCCGCCCCCTCTATCGTCGGCGTCGTATGAATGACGCGCTTGACCGGTCGAATCGACATCTCTCCTCCATGCTGAGTGCTTCGATCCCTTCTGAAAGCTAGTCAGCATGGCAATCAGGCCGTTGTCGCTCTCTTGCGGCGACGCGAAGGGGGCCGTCCGACGAGAGGGATCGAGCCGCCACGGCGGCGCTCGCCGGCGCGGGAGGCCGGACGATGATCGGCTCCCTCCCGCGCCGCGAGGGTCCGCTTCCTCTCCGGCGTGTAGTGCCACCAGGGACGCGGCGGAGCACCCTCCATGAAACGCACCGAGGCGATGAAGACGTCGAGCACGCACGGATCCTGTCGCGTCCCCATGAGGTGGCAGAGCGACTCGTAGAGTGCGTACGGATCGCGACCGGCGAGCTCGGCCGGCGCGCGGATTCCGAGGCGCCTCAGATCCGTAGCCAGGGACGGTCCGATGTTCGGTAGCTGCTCGAGCACCGCCGCTTCGCGGTGGTCTCGCACCTTGGGCTCTCGCCCCGCGCGCGATCGCGCTGCTCCTCGGTGACTCATGATCCGCTCCCCACGTGCTGAGCGAAGCCGACGGTGTTGCCACCCGGCTCCTTCACGTACAGCTCGGTCGTGCCGTAGAAGGTCTCGTGCCTCGCGAGGACGACCGGAGCCCCCTGCACCGCGCGCTCAACGGCATCGAGGTCCGCGACTCGAATGAAGAGGGCGATGGAATGGCCATCGAGCTCGTTGGCCTGTGCAGGGGACTGCTCGATGACGCTGGCTCGCGTCTGATACATCACTTCCACGCCCCCCTTCTTGGCGCTGGCGAAGATCAGCTTCCCGTTCGGGCCGGGCACCTGATTCTCGGCGGTGAAGCCGAACCGATCCACCCAAAATTGAATGCAGGGCTCGATGCTCTCCACCACCATCACGGGGGTGAGCTGCTCGAGACGGGGGAGCGTGCGATCCTTCGCGTTCGTCGGCGCTGCGGCAACCATGGGAGTATCCTCCAGAAACGCACTGGCGCTTGTGTTGGCGACTAGTCTAAATTAGACGACCGGTGGACGTCAACCCCTTCTCCCGAGGCCCTCGCCATCCCACGCCACGCGACACTCACCCTCGCCGATACCGTCGTCCTCAGCCTCCTCATCGAGCGCCCGATGCACGGCTACGAGCTCTGGGCCGAGCTCGCGCGCCGGCAAGTGCACAAGTGGGCCGCGATCTCGAAGCCGCAGGTCTACTACTCGCTGCGGAAGCTCGAGTCGGCGGGTGATATCGAGCCGACGAGCGACGACGACCCGTCGCTCGGCCCGGAGCGTCGCGTCTTTCGGCCCACCCCCGACGGCCGACGTGCCGTTGGCGACATGCTCGCGCGCGCAACGTGGGCGACGCAACGACCGCCGCCCCCTTTCCTCACCTGGCTGACCCTGTCATGGCAGGCTCGTCCGCGTGATTTCAGTGCGCAGGTGCTTCGACGACGGCGCTATCTCGAAGCCCAGCTCGCGGAGGATCGAGAGGCCTTGGTGGCGGTCATCGCAGAGACATCACCGTCGTCCGACGCCGCGATGGTGGTGACGCTCTCGATCCGCCAGATGGAGCTGGAGTTGGCGTGGCTCGATGACGTGGCGAGGAGGCATCGCCCCGGCTGAGGCAGGGGGAGGAGGATCGCCTAGCGTCCCAGCGAAGAGAGTCCCAGCGCCGCCAACAGACGGGCTCCCCAGGCGAGGGCGGCGACCGTGATGGGGAGCAGGGTGAGGCCGACGGAGAAGGCGAATCCGTAACGCAGGAGTGCCGGGCCGACCGGGGCGTAGTCCTCGCCCCACGAGCGTCGAACGGCGTATTCGACGAGTGCGCCGAGGGAGTAGAAGGCGTTCGCCAGCACGGCATAGAGGCCGATGAGCGCGAGAGGGGGCATGAAGGGGACGCCATACAAGAGGCCGCGCGGAGGGAGAAAGTCGACGACGGTCATGATCACGATCGTGACAGCGCCCGCGGCGCCGACGAAGAGGTTGTAGGCGGGGCGTCGCGCTTCCCACCAAGCGAGGGTGATCCACGGATCGCGAGGAGCGGGTGCGGGGGTGAAGAAGAACCGAGTGAGTGTCGACACGGGCGAGCCTCCTGTCCTGCTCCGATTTGGAAAGTACTTTGCATTGCAAAGTGAATACGCGCAAGGGGCGCTAGGCAAGAATGCAGGACGAGGTCGAGAACCAGCCGTGCGGGGATTAGGTCGAGAGGCGGCCCACGAGGGGCCAGGACGTCACGGATCCTCGCCGACCGACCCGAAGTAGCCCAACACCCGATCGCGCGCGCCCTTGCGCGTGTAGATGTCTGCGCGGCGCGACTCGATGGCATCGGCGATCACCACTGCCACCTCCTCGGCACTCTGCGAATCGGGGAGCTGCCGGGAATCGATACCCCCGTGCAGGGAGTGCAGCCCAAACTCGGTACGGACGACGCCGGGGGAGACCAGCGTCACGACGATCCCCGGATACGCATCCTTGAGCTCCGCGCGCAGCGAGGCGGTGAGCGCGTTCAGGAAGTGCTTCGCGCCGCTATAGGCCGACCGGGGAATCGCCCAGGGAACACGCCCCAGCATCGACGAGATATTGATGATCTGGCCCTCCCCTCGCGATGTGAAATGCGGGAGGATCTCCTGGATTCCATACAGGGCCGACTTGACGTTGGTCAGCATCATCGCGTCGATGTCGTCGTCGGTCAGCTGAGAGGGAGGGCGCGTGATCCCTTGGCCGACGTTGTTCACCCACACGTCCACGCGGCCGCAGCGCCGCAGCGTTTCGTCGACCACACGCCGCGCGTCCAGTCGCTTGGTCATGTCCCCGACTATCGCCTGCGCGCGAGGGCCGGAGCGAGCCGCCACATCGCTCAGCGCATCCGCGCGACGCGCCACCAACGATAGCGTGGCACCGCGTCGTCCCAACTCCTCCGCCAGCGCGGCGCCGATCCCACCGCTCGCGCCCGTGATCACCACTACCCGATCCGACATTCCGAATCCCGTCAGCGCACCGACGCCAATCTGGCCGCGGGACCGGTGTCCCGCATCACCCGTCCGGCTGCAAAGCGTAGCGGAGTGTGATCGACCGGGACCCGACACACGCCGCGCAGACACGCGTCACGTCGACCCGGTGCTCGAGCTCGCCCTCGAGAACTACGAGAGTGTCGGTGTAGGGGCTGACGAGTCCTCGCCAGGTCACCACGAGATTCTCCTCGTCCTGGAGGTACTCGCCAGTGTCCTCGACGCCGATCTGCGACCCGAAGCCGACCTCGTGCCCGTCGGCGGCGAAGTAGTGCTGCTCCGTGAGACGCGCCTTCCGCGCCTTGTGCTTGGGCAGCAGCTCGATTGTATCGGCCACCAGCGTCTCCAGGAGACGCGTCCCTCGCCCATCGGTTTCATCGGCGAGCAGGAAGGGCGCCGCACTCCCGTCGACGCTCGTTATGACGTAGCGACCCGGTTGGGCGACGGGTGTCGACGCGGGCCCCGCCGCATCGCTGCAGGCGACGAGCACGAGGGCGAGAGCGGCAGCACCGATCGAGATTCTACGCGTCACTATCGGCTCCGGAGGGACGGAATGCGGGTGGCTTTCCGGCCAACACCCGAGCGGCCGCACCGGTTCCCTCCCCCAACGACGGGGAGCGTGCCGTCCGCGCGTGGGGGTTTCCATTCGCGCCGCGCCGGCATTATATTCTGAAAAGTCGAACAAATATCCCCCCATGGCCACGCCCAATCTCGGTGCCCTCGAGCAACTACTCCTCCTCGCCCTCGTCCGTCTGGGCGACGAGGCCTACGGCGTTTCCGTCCGTCGCGAGGTCGTGCGCCGCACTGGCCGCTCGGCGAGTCTTGGCGCCATCTACTCCACTCTGGCGCGCCTCGAGGAAAAGGGGCTCGTCGTCTCGCGACTCGGCGAGCCTACTCCCGAGCGCGGCGGACGACGGAAGAAGCACTTCACGCTGGCGCCTGCCGGCCGCCGGGCGCTCGAGCAGAACCTCCGTACGCTCCGGACGATGACCCAGGGGCTCGACCCTTCGCTGGAGCTGACGTGAGCGC
The DNA here is from genome assembly GCA_035623475.1 of Gemmatimonadaceae bacterium. GTDB lineage: Bacteria > Gemmatimonadota > Gemmatimonadetes > Gemmatimonadales > Gemmatimonadaceae > DASPTK01. The sequence continues at coordinate 41,740 of DASPTK010000041.1, forward strand.
ACCGCTCCCGCGGCCAGAGCCGCCACGCCTGGCCCGATGGCTGATCAGCAGGTTCGCGCGAGTCGAGATCCGCGAGGCGCTGCTCGGCGATCTCGAGGAGACCTTCCAGGCCGAGCTTCAGTCCGAGCGAGGAGAGCGTGCCGCGCGGCGCTGGTATTGGCGCGAAGCACTCCGGGCCGCGATCGCGCTGTCGGTCCCTCTCCGATCCTCCTCCCACACGGTCGAGAGGCAGGGAGACGGCATGGTGTCCACGACGCTGGCCGATCTCCGCTTCGCGGCGCGCCTCTTCGCCCGCCGCCCCGGCTTTACCCTCGTCACCGTCATGACGCTCGCCGTCGGCATCGGTGCGACGACGACGATCTTCAGCGCGGTGAACCCGATTCTCTTCCAGTCCCTCCCCTACCCGCACGCGGATCGACTGGTCATGGTCTGGGAGCGCGAGGCGACCGGAGAGAGGTCGAATCTCGGCTACGCGACATACCTGGATCTCGCCGAGCGACACCGGACGATCGAATCGTCGGCCGCACTCGGCAGTTGGCTCCCGACCATGACGGGTCAGGGGGTACCGACGCGACTCCAAGGGGATCGGGTGTCGGCGAGCTACTTCCGGGTCCTCGGTATCGCGCCTGCGCTGGGACGTGACTTCCTGTCAGCGGACGATGACCGATCAGCGCCCCGCGTAACGATCCTCAGCTACGGTCTCTGGAGCTCGCGGTTCGGGAGCGACTCGAGCATCGTCGGCCGGCAGATCACGCTCGACGGCATCGCGTTTACGGTGATCGGTGTCATGCCGAAGGGCTTCGAGAACGTGTTGGCTCCGGCGGACGAGCTCTGGACCCCGCTTCGCTACAACCTCTCCCTCCCCTGGGCGTGCCGCACGTGCCGACATCTCCGCGCCGTCGCCCGCCTGCGCCCGGGGGTGAGCGCGGCCCAAGCGCAACGAGAGCTCGATGGGATCGTGAAGGGCCTGATGGCGGAGCACCCGACCGAGTACTCGCAGGCCGGTGCTCTCGTGCCACCGCTGCAAGCGGACGTCACCAAGGACGTCCGCGGCGCTCTCCTCGCCGTGCTCGTCGCCGTCAGCCTCGTCTTGCTGATCGCCTGCGCCAACGTCACGAACCTTCTTCTCTCCCGCGGCGCGCAACGCCAGGGGGAGTTCGCCCTTCGATCGGCCTTGGGCGCCGCCGGCGGCCGCGTCGTCAGGCAGCTGCTCACAGAGAGCCTCCTTCTCGCCACCATCGGCGGGGCGCTCGGAGTCGGCGTCGCTGTTCTCGGCGTACGGGCGGTGGTGGCGCTCGCGCCGCCAGGGCTTCCGCGTCTTGAGGCGATCCGCGTCGACGCGCCGGTGCTCATCTTCGCCCTGACGCTGACGGCGTTGGTCGGCCTTGCGTTCGGGATGGCGCCGGCGCTCCACGCCTCGCGCAGCGACCTCAACATCACACTCAAGCAGTTGAGCCGTCGCTCCGGCGGTACGCGCCGCCTCACTCGAGGGGCACTCGTGGTCTCGGAGGTCGCCCTGGCCGTCGTGCTGCTGATCGGTTTTGGCCTTCTCTTCCGGAGCATGAATCGGCTGCTGGCGGTCTCCCCAGGCATCGACCCCAGCGGGGTCCTCACGATGCAGGTGCAGGCGAGCGGTCTCCGCTTCAACAACGACACGGTCACCCAGACCTACTTCGCCGACGTCCTCGACGCCGTACGCCGCGTCCCCGGAGTGCATGCCGCCGCGCTCACGAGCCAGCTGCCCTTGAGCGGAGACTTCGACGGCTACGGGGTGCACAGCGAGTCGCACCCGCGTGCCAACCCCGAGGCGGACCCTTCGGCTTTTCGTTATGCGGTGAGCCCAGGGTACTTCGAGGCGATGGGGATCCCTCTCGCGCGAGGCCGTACCTTCCAGGCGAGCGACGGCGCGGGGAGCGCGCCGGTCGTGATCGTCAACGCGAGCTTCGCCCGCCGCGAATGGCCGGGTGAGGATCCGATCGGGCAGCGGGTGCGGGTAGGCGGCGCCTCGGATGGCCCCTGGCGCACGATCGTCGGCATCGTCGGCGATGTGAGGCAGGTGTCGCTCGCCGGCGACGCCTCGGACGCCATCTACGTTCCCGAGGAGCAGTGGCCGTTCGCGGATGGAGCGATGTCACTCGTCGTGCGCGGCGCCGGCGACCCGACGGCCCTCGTTCGCGCGGTGCGGGACGCGGTCTGGTCGGTCGACAAGGACCAACCGATCGTGCGCATCGCCACGATGGAAGAGTTGGTGCGCTCGAGCGCGATCCAGCGGCGGTTCGTCCTCCTCCTCTTCGAGGTCTTCGCGCTCGTCGCCCTGCTCTTGGCGGCAGCGGGGATCTACGGCGTGCTGGCGGGGACGGTAGCGGAGCGAACGTCGGAGATCGGCGTGCGGTCGGCCCTCGGCGCAACGCGAACCGACATCGTCGCCATGGTCGTGCGGCACGGACTCGGGCTCGCCGGCCTGGGCCTCGCGATCGGGCTCGTCGCCGCCGGCCTCGCGACGCAGACGCTCACCGCGCTGCTCTACTCGGTCTCTCCGCTCGACACCGTGACCTACGTCGCCGTGGTCGCCGCGCTCCTGGTCGTCGCGATCGCCGCGTGTTGGGTTCCGGCATGGCGCGCGGCGAGGGTCGACCCGATGTCGACCCTGCGCGCCGAATAAGCTAGAACCGGGGCGTTCGCCTCGCCGATGTCAGGCTAGCCGGAGGCACGCGCGACGCCGTTCCACACGATCTCGTGGAATCGGTCGTCCATCTCCTGCGCCGAGGGCTGGCAGCCGTGGTCGAGCCACCAGCGCATCATCTCGAAGAGCGCCGCGGCGAGGACGCGCGCCGTGACCGTCCTCCACCGGGCCGTCATCGCCGCTCCGGGGCGCAGCTCGGCAACGCGTCGCTCAATGAGGCGGGCGGTGTGCCCGAGGAGGAGGTCGTAGACCGGTTCGTGCATCCCCGACCGGGTGAGCGAGTGCTGGAAGGCGTGGTAGTCTGCCACGTGGGCGAAGAGCTCTCTCACCGGTGCGACGCGCATACTCCCCGCCGCGCGTGCCAGAAAGTGCTCCTCGAAGAGCGCCCAGAAGCGCTCCGTGTCGCTGAGAAGAAGGTCCTGCTTGTTGCGGAAGTGGGCGTAGAACGTCGCGCGTCCGACTTTGGCCCGCTCGAGCAGCTGCCGAACGCTGATGTCGCGGAAGTCGCGCGCAACCATCAAGTCGACGAGGGCCCTGCCGAGGGCCCGCCGCGTGCGCACGACGCGGCGGTCCGGGCGCGCGGCGCGGCGTGGTGCGGAGCGCACTTTCCGAACAACTCCCTGCGGCTTGTTCGCCATCGTCGATGCGCTCCGCGCAAGCGGGTGACGCTCATGGGGTCCGTACCGTACACTGGCTCGTGCAAGCTGCCACCAGTGACCAGGAGGGTCAATGCAACGTGATGCGGCCGGCGGAGCGTCTCTGATCGCAGGCGCGATCATGGGTCTCGTCACCATGGCCCTCCACCCGACGGGGAGCGACATCGCTCGCGATGCGAGCACGCAGGGTGCGCTGTCGATGGCCGTGCATGCGCTCGCGCTCGCGGCGGTGCCGATCCTACTGTACGGCCTATGGGTCCTCACGCGTCGCCTCTCGAACGAAGGCGGCGTGCTCCCCGAGCTGGCCCTCTCCTTCTACGGTGTCGCGGCAGTCGCCACGATCCTCGCGGCGACGGTGAGCGGCTTTCTCTCGACCGACATCATCACGCGCATGGTCTCGCTCACCGGTGAGGAGCGGGACGTCGCCGGCGCACTGCTTCACTACTCCTTCGAGATCAATCAGGCATTCGCCCGGGTGTACGCGGCAGCGTCATCGATCGCGATCGGCCTCTGGTCGCTGACGATTCTGCGCCAGGGCGGCGTGAGCCGCGCCTCAGGATACGTCGGTGTGACCGTCGCCACGCTCGCCCTGGTGGCCGTTCTCTCCGGAAAGCTCCGTCTCGGCGTTCACGGTTTCGGCGCGGTCATTCTGGCTCAGGCCGTGTGGCTCATCATGGTCGGAGTGCAGCTCCGTCGTCCTCCGGCGGCGGCGCCGACGAGTTAGGCGGCAGGGTCACGCCCCTCGATTCGTCGGGCGGCCTCGCGGGCGGCACTTTCGAGGATGCGCGCGTCGTCGGGCCGAAAGGCGACCAGCACGATCCGATCGAGACCGGGACGGCTGGCGAGAAACGACGTCGCCTCCCTCGCCGCCACCCGGCTCGCCTCTTTCATCGGGAATCCATAGATGCCGGTGCTGATCGCCGGGAAGGCAATCGACCGCGCGCCGTGCTCCGTGGCGAGGGTGAGGGAGGCCCGGTAACAGGACGCCAGCAGCTCGACCTCGCCGTGCGTCCCTCCGCGCCACACCGGTCCGACCGTGTGCACCACGAAGCGTGCCGGGAGCCGGAAGGCCGGAGTGATGCGAGCTTCGCCGGTCGGGCAACGGATCCCCGACCGGACTTCGGTCACCGCCAGGCATGCCTCGAGCAACTCGGGGCCGGCGGCGGCGTGTATCGCTCCGT